>NZ_LZJP01000111.1:0-31570 GCF_001667865.1 Mycobacterium mantenii
TAGACAGCTCGCACTTCACTCGGAGGTCTTCGTCATGTCACCACGCCACGCCGTCACCAACGTCCGTGGTCAGTACAACTAGCCGTCGCGCGGGCGCGACCCCTACTCGAACTTTCGCGTGCTGCCGTCGATTTCGGCGTTGCTGTCCTCGGCCGTGTCGGGTGCCTGCAGCGCCCGGGCCAGGACCGGATCCACCAATTCCCGCTGCCACGGCCGGGCCTGGCCGGCGCGCAGGAACGCGTCGACGGCGTCGAGCGGATCAGGCGCGGCCGCCCAGTCCCAGCACAGCCGTCGCACCAGGTCCGGCGAGACCAGGTTCTCGGTGGGGACGTGGACCCGCTCGGAGACCTCGGACAGCGCCGAGCGCGCGGCCTCTAGCCGGGCGGCGGCCTCCGGTTTGCGCCGGCTCCACCGCGCCGGCGGCGGCGGCCCATTTGGCGGTTCGCTGTCCGCGGGCGGATTCTTGGTCCGCCGCGCCGCGTCCAGCGCCGCCAGCCACGTGGGCGCGCTGCGCCGCTGATTGCGCCCGCCGAACACGGGTAGGGCGACGAGTTCCTCCACGGTCGTCGGGTTGGACAGGGCGGCGTCGATGATCGCCGAGTCGGGCAGGATGCGGCGCGGCGCGATGTCGCGGCGCTGCGCGATCTGGTCGCGCGTCAACCACAACTCGCGGACCGCGGCCAGACCGCGCTGATCGCGCACCCGATGGATCCCCGACGTCCGCCGCCACCGGTCCCGGCGCGCGGCGGCACCCGGATCTTTCGAACCCGTGTCCCGCAGGTAGTCGAATTCCTGTGCGGCCCAATCGGTTTTGCCCTGTTCCGCCAGGACGTCGGAGATCGCCGCGCGCAGCTCGATGAGCAGCTCGACGTCCAGGGCGGCGTAGTTGAGCCATTCGTCGGGCAGGGGCCGCTTGGACCAGTCGGCCGCGCCGTGTCCCTTGGCCAGCCCGAAACCCAGCAGCCGCTCGACCATGGTCGCCAGGTTCACCCGGTCGAACCCGGCCAGCCGTCCGGCGAGTTCGGTGTCATACAGCGCCGGCGGCCGCATGCCCACCTCCGCCAGACAGGGCAGGTCCTGGTCGGCGGAGTGCAAGATCCATTCGTCGTTGCCCAGCACCTCGGCCACCGGCCGCAGCGCCTCGAGCGGGTCGGCGCCGTGGCTCACCGGGTCGATGAGCACGGTGCCCGAACCGGCCCGCCGGATCTGAATCAGGTAGGCCCGGTTGGAGTAGCGGAAACCCGATGCCCGCTCGGCGTCCACCGCGAAGGGCCCGCGCCCACGGTCCAGGCGCTGCGCGGCGGCCTCGATGTCGCGGACGCTCACCGAGATCCGCGGGACGCCCTCGGCCGGACGCGGCAGCGGCATGGGCGCGGGGTCGGTGCCGGTGTCGCCGGGCGTGCTGCTGCCCGGCCCGTCGGCCGACGGTGCGCCCATGCTAGGCGCGTGACCGCGAGCTCAGGTCGGTGACTCCGGCGGGGGGTAGGCCCGCGGCGTGCTCCAGTACCTCACAGAACGCCTCGACATGACCGCCGACCGCGGGCGACGTCGCGGTCCATGACGCGCGCAGCTCGAGTTGGTGGGCGCGCGGCGGCCCGGAGATGTCTCCGTAGCGGACCGATGTGGTGGCGGTGACGGTGCCGCCCAGGGCGACAACTTGCTCCATACGTGACTCCAGTGCCTCGACTAACCAGCTCCACGCTACTTCGGGCAGCAGCGGGTCAACCGCCTCACTGGGGTCAAGGTCGGCCTGGATGTAGGCGACCATGCGAATGGTGCCATCCCACGCGTCGGCCCCTTCGGGGTCGTACAGCAGGATCAACCGTCCGAAGGCGTCGCCGTCGGACCGTTCCGGAATGATGTCGCGATCGGGATGTTTGACCTCGGCGCCCAGGGCGTAGCTATGGGGAGCCAAGCGTTGCGGCGGCCGGATGGGACCCAACTCGATCTCCGGCCGCACGACGACGGCGTTCATCGCCGCTACCGCCTCGCGGAATGGGGCCGGTTCGGATGAGGTCACTTGGCGCCGCTCCTGTTCATCCCGACCGTTCTGCGTCGTCACGGCACGGGTCACAGGGATCGACGGTAGACCTACAGCCCGACACGCCGCGACAGGCGCGCCGGGTTTCAAACCGGCCGCGACCAAGCCGTTACCAGGCCTCCACCTAAGCTATATATGCAGCTCAGGCGGCGGTCAGCGGGTGAAACGCGCCTGGCGTTTCTCGCGGTGCGCGGCCAGGCCTTCCTGCACGTCGGGGCCGGTGAAACTGAGAAATTCCAGGCCCACCGAGGTCTCGAAGGTGGGGCCCATCATGCGATACCAGTGGTTGAGGCTGCGCTTGGTCCACCGGATCGCGTTCTGCGCGCCCTGCGCCAGGTTCTCGGCGATGCGGGCGGCGGCGGACAGCACGTCGTCATCGTCGACGCAAATGGACACCAGCCCGATCCGCTCGGCTTCTTCACCCAGCAGCGTCTCGCAGGTCAGCAGGTAGTACTTGGCCTTGGCCATGCCGACCAGCAGCGGCCAGCAGATCGCGGCGTGGTCGCCGGCCGCCACGCCCAGCTTGGTGTGTCCGTCGATGAGCTTCGCGGTCCGGCCCGCCACCGAGATGTCGGCGAGCAGGGCCACCACCAGGCCCGCGCCCACCGCCGGCCCGCGGATCGCCGACACGACAGGGGTGTCGCAGTCGACCATGTTGTGCACCAGGTCGCGGGCTTCGCGCATGATGCGGAGCCGGCCGTCGTAGTCGTTGATGGTCTCGTCGATCAGGTCGAAGCTGCCGCCGGAGGAGAAGGCCTTGCCCTCACCGCGGACCAGGACGGCGCGCACGGCCGGATCGCGGTCGATCACCGGCCAGATGTCGGCGAGGTCGCGGTGCATCTGCGGCCCGACCGAATTCAGCCCGGGGGAGTCGAGGACCAGCGTCAGCACCCCGTTCTCGCCGAGCTCGCAGCGCAGGCTGGGGAAGTCGTCGTAATTCACCGGGGGATGGCTGACGGGCACGGTCGTTGATAGTACGCAGCGGAGTTCGGTGTGCCGCGGTCATGGCAGCATTAGGGCTGATGAGTACTCGCCGCGATCTTCCCGAGTCGCCGTACCTGGCGGCCGTGAGCGGCCGCAAGCCCAACCGGGTGCCGGTGTGGTTCATGCGGCAGGCCGGTCGCTCGCTGCCCGAATACCGGGCGCTGCGAGCCCACACCGACATGCTGTCGGCCTGCTTCGACGCCGAGTTGGTCTGCGAAATCACCCTGCAGCCGGTGCGCCGCCACGACGTCGACGCGGCGATCTTGTTCTCCGACATCGTGGTGCCGCTGCTCGGCGCCGACATCGACCTGGACATCGTCGCGGGTGTCGGGCCGGTCATCGCGTCGCCGGTGCGCGCCGCCGCAGACGTGGCGGCGATCAAAACCCTTGAGCAGCAACGGGTTCAACCGATATCCGACGCGGTGTCGCTGCTGGTGTCCGCCCTGGGCAACGTGCCGCTGATCGGCTTCGCGGGCGCCCCGTTCACCCTGGCGTCCTATCTGATCGAGGGCGGCCCCAGCCGCCACCACGCGCGCACCAAGGCGATGATGCTGGCCGAGCCGGACACCTGGCACGCGCTGATGGAGAAGCTGACCGACATCACCGTGGGCTTCCTGCGGGTGCAGCTGGAGGCCGGGGTGGACGCCGTTCAGGTGTTCGACTCGTGGGCCGGGACGCTGTCCCTGGCGAATTACCGCAGCCACGTGCAGCCGCACAGCGCCCGGGTTTTCGCCGCGCTCGCCGACTACGGCGTGCCGATGACCCACTTCGGGGTCGGCACCGCCGAACTGCTGGGCGCGATGTCGTCGGTCGGCGCGAACGTGGTGGGCGTCGATTGGCGAACCTCCCTGGCCGATGCGGCCGCCCGCGTGCAACCCGGCACGGCGCTGCAGGGCAACCTCGATCCGGTGGTGGTGCTGGCGGGCTGGCCGGTGGTGGAACGCGCGGCGCGCGCCGTCGTCGACGACGGCCGGCGCGCCATCGACGCCGGGGCCGCCGGTCACGTCTTCAACCTCGGCCACGGCGTGCTGCCCGAGACCGACCCCGGAGTGCTGACCGACCTGGTGTCGCTGGTCCACTCCCTATGAGTTCCCCTTCGTATTGTGTTGTGGGGGGCGGTATTTCGGGGCTGACGGCGGCCTACCGGCTGCGCATGGCCGTCGGCGACGACGCGGCGATCACGCTGTTCGAACCGGGGGACAGACTCGGCGGCGTGCTGCGCACCGAGCTGGTCGGCGGGGTGCCGATGGACCTGGGTGCCGAGGCTTTTGTGCTGCGTCGCCCCGAGATGCCTGCGTTGCTGGCCGAGCTGAATCTGTCTGAGCGCCAGCGGGTTTCGACCGGTGCTCGCCCGCTGATCTACAGCGGGCGACAGTTGCGGGCACTGCCGGCGGGCACCGTCGTCGGGATCCCGTCGACGGCGGCGTCGGTGGCCGGACTGGTCGACGAGGCCACGGTCGCCCGCATCGAGGCCGAACCCACCCGCCCGCTGGTGTGGCGGGCCGGCGACGATCCGCCGGTGGCCGACCTGGTGGGCGAGCGGTTCGGCGACCAGGTGGTGACCCGGTCGGTGGATCCGCTGCTGAGCGGGGTCTATGCGGGTTCGGCGGCCACCATCGGCCTGCGCGCGGCCGCCCCGACGGTCGCGGCGGCGCTGGACCGCGGCGCCACCAGCCTGACCGACGCGGTGGGGCAGGCCTTGCCGCCGGCCACCGGCGCGCCGGTGTTCGGGGCGCTCGAGGGCGGCTACCAGGTGCTGATAGACGAGCTGGTTGCGCGCGGCCGCCCGCGCTGGGTGCCCGCGGCGGTGTCGCGGCTCGAGCCGGCCGGCGCGGGCTGGACGGTGTTCGACGACACCGGCGCTCGCTGGGCCGCCGACGCGGTGATTTTGGCCGTGCCGGCCGGCGAGTGTGGCCGTCTGCTGGCCGAGATCGCTCCCCGCAGCGTCGCCGCCGCCGGGCGCATCGCCAGCGCGTCGTCGGTGGTACTGGCGCTCGCCGTGCCGGGCGATACCGCGTTTCCGGATTGTTCGGGCGTGCTGGTGGCCACCGGCGAGCGGCTGCGGGCTAAGGCCATCACGCTGTCCTCGCGCAAGTGGGGTGCTCGGGGTGACGCGCAGCTGCTGCGGCTGTCGTTCGGGCGGTTCGGCGATCGCGTGGCGGCCGACACGTCCGACGACGAGCTGCTGACCTGGGCGTTGGGTGACCTGGCGACCGTGTTCGGGCTGAGCGTCGAACCCGTCGACGTCTGCATTCAGCGCTGGATCGATGCGATGCCGCAGTACGGGCCCGGCCATGCAGACGTGGTCGCCGAGGTGCGGGCGGGCCTGCCGCCGACGCTCGCGGTGGCCGGCAGCTACCTCGACGGCATCGGCGTGCCGGCCTGCGTCGGCGCGGCCGGGCGCGCAGTCGAGAGTGTGATCAGGGCCATCGGAGGCTTGGACGCGCAAGTGGCACGATAGGTTCCATGGCCAAGCTCGACTACGACTCGCTCAACTCCACGATCCGCTACCTGATGTTCTCGGTGTTCTCCGTGGAGCCGGGTGAGCTCGGCGACCAGCGCGACGACGTCATCGACGAGGCGTCGACGTTCTTCAAGCAGCAGGAGGAGCGCGGCGTCGTGGTTCGCGGCCTCTACGACGTCGCGGGTCTGCGGGCCGACGCCGACTTCATGATCTGGACCCACGCCGAACGCGTCGAAGCGCTGCAGGCCACCTACGCCGACTTCCGGCGCACCACCGCGCTGGGGCGGGCCAGTTCGCCGGTCTGGAGCAGCGTCGCGCTGCATCGCCCGGCCGAGTTCAACAAGAGCCACATCCCGGCGTTCCTGGCCGGCGAGGAACCCGGCGCCTACATCTGCGTGTATCCCTTTGTGCGGTCCTACGAGTGGTACCTGCTGCCCGACGAGGAACGGCGCCGCATGCTCGCCGAGCACGGCATGGCCGCGCGCGAATACAAGGATGTCCGGGCCAACACGGTCCCGGCGTTCGCGCTCGGCGACTACGAATGGCTGCTCGCGTTCGAAGCCCCCGAACTGCACCGCATCGTCGACCTGATGCGCGAGCTGCGCGCCACCGACGCCCGCCGGCACACCCGGGAGGAGACGCCGTTCTTCACCGGCCCCCGGGTGCCCGTCGAGCAGCTGGTGAACGCCCTGCCATGACGACCGCGCCGTTTGACCCGACCGATCCCACCCGCTTCGAAGAGATGTACCGCGACCAGCGGACCTCGCACGGCCTGCCGACCGCCACACCGTGGGACATCGGCGGCCCGCAGCCGGTGGTCCAGCAGCTCGTGGCGGTGGGCGCCATCAGGGGCGAGGTGCTCGACCCGGGCACCGGCCCGGGTCATCACGCCATCTACTACGCGTCCAAGGGATATTCGGCGACGGGCATCGACGGTTCGGCGGGAGCCATCGAGCGCGCCCGGCAGAACGCCCAAAAGGCCGGTGTGTCGGTGAATTTCGAGCTGGCCGACGCGACGAAGCTGGACGGGTTCGACGGCCGGTTCGACACGGTGGTCGACTGCGCCTTCTACCACACCTTCAGCACCGAACCCGAGCTGCGCAGCTCCTACGTGCGCGCGCTACACCGTGCCACCCGGCCGGGCGCGCGGCTGTACATGTTCGAGTTCGGCGAACACAACATCAACGGTTTCAAGATGCTGCGGTCATTGTCCGAGAACGACTTTCGCGACGTGCTTCCGGATGGCGGCTGGGAGATCACCTATCTGGGCACGACCACCTACCAGGTCAACGTCAGCGTCGAGTCCATCGAGATGATGGCCAAGCGCAATCCGGACATGGCCGATCAGGCGGAGGAGTTGCTGGAGCGCTTCCGGGTGATCGAGCCGTGGCTGGAGGGCGATCGGGCACACGCCCCCTTCTGGGAAGTGCACGCCACCCGGGTGGACTGAGCGGCCCGCCCTGGACTGAGTCGCCCCCACCGTTGCCGGCCCCGGACCGTTGCCACCGGCGGGTGATGTGGATTTTTGCCCGCCTTTCAGCGACAACACGTGCAGCCTGTGATCCGACCTTGGGCAGACCTGTGGTCGGCACCGGTTTTGTCGCTGAATTGTCGCTCAGAGGCGGGCAATCGGCATGCCCCGTCCGAATGGGGCTCCTGAGACTCCCGGGAAAACGATCCGCGGGTTATCCGCCCGCCGGCACCAGCCGCAGCGAGATCGAGTTGATGCAGTAGCGCTGATCCGTCGGCGTCGGGTAGCCCTCACCGGCGAACACGTGCCCCAGGTGGCTGTGGCAGTTCGCGCACAGCACCTCGGTGCGCGTCGTGCCCATGGAATGGTCGGGCCGCAGAATCACCGCGTCGGACTTCGCCGGGTCGAAGAACGACGGCCAGCCGCAATGTGACTCGAATTTCTCTGTGCTGCGGAACAATTCGGCACCGCAGGCCCGGCACAGGTATACGCCTTCGGTTTTGGTGTCGGTGTATTCACCGGTGAAGGGACGCTCGGTGCCGGCCTGGCGCAATACATGAAACTCTTCGGGCGTGAGCTTCTGGCGCCACTCGTCGTCAGTCAGCTGCAGCTTGGGATTCATGCATCCACGCTAGCGCTAATGGCGGCGACCCGCTGCGCCCGGCTTCGCCGCGCTTGCGATCACCGCGAGGCTCAATGGCGGTGACCCGCTGCGCCCGACTTCGCCGCGCTTGCGATCACCGCGCGAGCTCACGCTCGGCCGTCAGCCACGCCGGATCGATGCCGTCGTCCAGCCGGTTCTCGGCCCTGGCGTCCAGGTAGCGGAAGAGCAGCACGGTGAAGGCAACGATCAGCAGCAGCGACCAGCCGTAGGTGATCTTGAGGTAGTGCAGCGCGCGGCCGTACCTCATCGCCCGGTAAATCAGCCAGTCGTCCAGCGTCATGAAGCCATAGATCCCCAGCCAGGCCGGCCAGTTGCGGATCAGCGAATTTCGCAGCACCACCGTCATCAGGAACGGGAACAGCATCATCGAGTAGTAGCCCTGCGCCAGCGGCAGCACCAGCCAGGAACACAGCAGCAGCACACCCGACGAGCTGGTGAACCAGAACAGCGGGTCGCGGGTGCGGTAGTAGCGGTACAGCAACCACAGCGCGCCGATCGTGATGAGAACGAACAGGATTCGCAGGAACACGATCAGCCAGGTGGGCAGGCCGAAGTACACGCCGTTGCCCTCGATTGAGCTGTTGAAGTAGTCCCGGGTTCCCCCGATGTACGGCAGCGTCTTGGTGACGAAGTCCATCGGATCGCTGACCAGGGGCCAGGCGACGACGTTGATCACCACGGGCACGACGAACGCCGGTATCAGCGTTCGCCACTGGCGGTTCAGCAGCGGCAGCAACAGCAGCGGGCCCAGCACGGGTTTGAGCGTGAGCGTCAGCCCGATCGCCAGGCCCGCCCACCACTGCCGGCTGACTCGCCCGTCCAAAAGCCAGCGCAGGAACAGCATCTCGGCCAGCAGGACGCAGCCGTTGATGTTGGTGAACACCAGCGTGCTGCTCACGCTTTCGGTGCAGAACATGGCCAGCAGCAGGGCGGGCGCGGCGACCGAGGACAGCGTGAATTTGAACATCCGCAACAGCAGGTACCAGGCGATCAGGATCGCGACGGTGTTGATTCCGATGAACAGGAACCGCGACGGCGTGAAGGGCAGGTACCCGAACGGGGCCATCAGCAGGGTGCCGCCCGGCGGGTACAGGTAGTGCGGGTCGACGTAGTCGAAGTGCTCGTTGTAGATGTCCCAGCCGTGCCGGAAGTTGAGGGCCGCCCGGTACACCGGTTTGAAGTCGTCGGTGATGTTGCCGTTGAGCGTCAGGATGATGCTGCGGTGCAGGACCGAGAAGATGGCCAACGGCCACAACGCCATCCGCAGCACGGTCGCGACGCCCGGTGCTCCGGTGCGGGGACGAAAGGCGGCCAGGGCCCAATCGCGCAGCCCGGTGCGGGTCGATTCAGCTGCCATCACCAGCGCACCGTACACCGGCGCCCGTGCAAGCCCGAAAGCACGTCAGGCCGGGCAGTAGGTGTCGGTGTTGGGCAATTTGCCGCTCTTGAGGTAGCCGATCAGCGGCGGGACGGCGCAGCCCGAGAAGATGCTGGCGCCGTGGCCGATGCCCTGCCACATCACCCGCTTGCTGGCCGCGTTGGCGTTGATGATGCTGGCCGCCGTCGCCGCCACGCCGTCGGTGCCGACGATCGGGTCGTTCTGCACACCCAGCAGCAGCACGTCGACTTTGAGGGTCTTGGGTGTGGGCGGCGGCGAGCCGGTGGGCCAGTGCACGCACTTGACCATGTTGAGCGCGGCGACGGTACCGAATTCGGGATAGAGCTTGCCCCAGGCGACGACGAGTTCACGCACCCGGTCCGGCGTCGGGCGGTTGACCGCGTCGCTGCACACGTTGACGAACTGGCCGTCGGAGTCCTGGACGGCGTTGGCGTGGTTGATCAGGTTGTTCAGCGCGTTGGTGTCGCCGGAGCGGGCGCCCGCCAGCGCGTTGGCCAGGTTGGTGGTGGCGTCGACGCGGCCGCCGACGGGATAGCCGAGCGCGACGATGATGGCGTTGGCCACCTGCGCCACCGAGGCGCCGCCGGGGCCCCTGCCGGCACGGGCGTCGGCCAGCAGGGCGCTGACGGCACCCTTCGGGTCCGCGCCCAGCGCGCAGTTCACCGCGATGCACTGGCCGGCGAAGGCGTCGAGCGCGGCCTGCTGCCCCTTGACCTGTTGCTCGGCGGCGGCTTCTGCGTTGGTGCCCAACGCAACCGGTGAGTCGAGAATCAGTCGGGCCACCTTGTCCGGCCGCGATCCGGCGTAGGCCAGCGCCACCTGCGCGCCGTTGCCGATGCCGACCAGCGCCAGGGCGGGCACGTCCCACAGGCTGCGCAACCGCTCGATGTCGGAGGCGGCGTGCGCGTCGTCGTAGGAGGACGCGTTCGGGCCGATCCCGACGGCGTCGCCGCAGTTGGTGGTGGCGGTGTTGGAGACGTCGGACAGATTGGCCACCGGGTCGTCGCCGGTCTGGAATTGCGACTGGTCGCGCATCTGCTGGCGGTCGAACTTGTCCCGGCAGTCGATGGGGCTCGACATGCCGATGCCGCGGCGGTCGACCGAGACGATGGGGTGGGTGGCGAGCACGTCGGCGCCCGCCCGCGACAACCAGACCGGCAATTGCGCCGAGGACGGCAGATCGGAGCCGGTGGTGAAGACCAGCGGCCCGGCATCCTGGGGCGTCTGGCTCGAACGCGCGCGCACCACCCCGATGCTCAGGCTGCCGCCCCCGCCGTTGACCGGGTCCAGGTCGGCGTCGTAGTTCGCGCAATCCAGCTTGACACCGGCGGCGGCGGGGACCGCCGCATCGGCGAACACCCGTGAGGTGCAGTCGTGCCACGCGAGGTCGTTCTTGGGTGCGGCGATCGGCGGTGGGCCGCTGGGCGCCGGCTTCGAGGTGGCCGCCCCCTGTGGGCGCGCACCGGAATTGGTGGCGAAGCGCGGATCGGCGGCCAGGCCCGGGACGCAGCCGGCCAGCAACGCGGTCACCGCAACCAGGATCGTGGCGCACGTGTACGGCCGACTCATGCCGACCACAGTAGCTAGGCCTTGACGTAGCGGGTGTAAAGGTAGCCGGCGTCGTCGGTCAGGACGTGGGCACACCGCATCCGGGTGAGCAGCTGGCCCGCACCGGTCGCAATGCGTCGCGCCTGGCCGCCGACGATGTAGGGCGCGATGGTCAGGCACAGCTCGTCGAGCATGTCGCGTTGGATCAGCGAGTCCAGCAGGGTCGGGCCGCCCTCGGTGAGGACGCGGTGCATGCCGCGCGCGCCGAGGGCCGCCAGCAGCGCGGCCTCGTCGACCCGCTCGGGGTCAGCGCCGGAGCAGTCGAGGACCTCGCACAGGCCGCTGAGCGCCCGGCGCGTCTGCTCGGCCGCCGCGGTGCTGGTGAGCACCAGCGGCTGCACCTCGGTGCGGGTGAACACCGGCATGTCACGGTTGAGGTGGCCCGATCCGGTCACGATCGCCAGTTGCGGCACCTCGCTTTGTCCGCGGGCCTGCCGCTGCTGACGCTCCGGGACGCTGAGCTGCGCGCCGGAGTAACCCTCGATTCGCACGGTGCCCGCGCCCACCACGATGACGTCGGCGAGCTCGCGCAGCAGGTTGAAGACGAACCGGTCGCCCGGGCCGCCCATGGCGCTGCTGCTGCCACCGGAGGTCGCCCCGCCGTCGACGCTGGTGATGAAGTTGGCCCGCACCCAGGTGCCGTCGTGTTCGGGATAGCCGTACAGCCGGGGGAGGTCGCCGTCGTCGAGTCCGCGCACCGATCCGAGCAGCGACAGCGGCGTCTCCGAAGCCGCGGAACTCGCGGAGCTTCCGGGGACGCCAGAGTCGGCCATGAGTCTGATTGCAGCACGCCGCTACAGTTCCTGCATGCACGGGTCCACCTCCGCGGGTGCTTCGGCCGGGGTGGCTCACCTGGTGGATCGGCACCCCACAGCGTCGCCGGAACGGCTGATCGCCCAATTGAGACCGCCGCCGACGTTCGCCGACGTGAGCTTCGCGACCTACCAGCCCGATCCGTCTGAGCCGACGCAAAGCGCCGCGGTCGCGGCATGTCGGGACTTCTGCCGCCAGGCGGTCGAGCGCCGCGCCGGGCGGCGAAAACTGTTGGGGCGAAGGGAGATTGTGCCCGGCGTCGGGTTGTACCTGGACGGCGGGTTCGGGGTGGGCAAGACCCACCTGTTGGCCTCGGCCTATTACGAGCTGCCCGGTGACGGTCCGGGTGGGCCACCGGATGGCCCGGCGCGCAAGGCATTCGCGACGTTCGGGGAGCTGACCCAGCTGGCCGGGGTGTTCGGGTTCGTGGAATGCGTGGACCTGCTGGCCCACTACACGGCGGTGTGCATCGACGAGTTCGAGCTCGACGACCCGGGCAACACCACGCTGATCTCGCGGCTGCTCTCGTCGCTGGTCGAGCGCGGGGTCTCGGTGGCCGCCACCTCCAACACGCTGCCCGAGCAGCTCGGCGAGGGCCGTTTCGCAGCGCAGGATTTCCTACGCGAAATCAACACGCTGGCAAGTATTTTCACGACGGTTCGGATCGAGGGGCCCGACTACCGGCACCGCGGTCTGGCGCCGGCGCCGCGGCCGCTGTCCGACGACGAGGTGGCCGCGCGCGCCGCGCGGGTCGACGGCGCGACGCTGGACGATTTCGATGCGCTGTGCGCGCACCTGGCCACCATGCACCCCTCCCGGTACCTGACCCTGATCGAGGGGGTGAAGGCGGTGTTCTTGACCGGCGTGCACGGCATCGATGATCAGAACGTCGCGCTGCGGCTGGTGTCGCTGACCGATCGGCTCTACGACGCGGGCATTCCCGTGGTGGCCTCGGGTGCCGAGCTGGACACCATCTTCAGCGAGGAGATGCTGGCCGGGGGATACCGAAAGAAGTATCTGCGGGCCACTTCCCGGCTGTTGACACTGACCGCCGCTGCTAACCCAGCTCGCGGATCATGACGTAGTCGCTCTCGACGTCGGCACCGAGCTGGAACGTCCTGGTGCCGCTGACGGTGAACCCACTCTTGAGGTAAAAGCGTTGTGCGCGTTGGTTTTCCCGGTTCACGCCCAGCCACACGCAGCGGACGCCCCAGTCGGCCGCGACGGCCAGGATGCGTTCCATCAGCCCCGCCGCGGCTCCGGTGGAGTGGCGGTCGGGCAGGACATACATCTTCGACAGCTCGGCCGCGGGGCGAGTCTGCACGGCTTGCTGGACACCGTCGTGGTCGGACACGCCGCGAACCAGCATGGCGTACCCGACGATCCGGCCGTCCTGGCGCGCGGTGACAATCGCCCGGCCCGGATCGCCGAGATACTCGGCGAAGCGGGTGGCCGACAGATTGGCCTCGACGAAGGCCGCGATGTTCTCCTCGGTCGCCGAGGCCGGACACGCCAACGGAAAGGTCTGTGCCGCAACGGCAGCCAGCTCCGGTGCGTCACCGGAATCGGCCGGCGCGATATGCAACGTTGCGGTCAGAGGTTCCACTGCGCGAGGTGATAGCCCGTCTTCTTGTCCAGCAGGACGACGGTGGAGACCGGATCGCGGTAGGCGTCCCAGTACACCTCGCCGCGCACGATCGCTCCGTTCGGGGCGTTGACGAGGACGTTGTCCAGCGCGTCGGGTGCATCGGAGGCCCGCGGCTTGTAGGCGTCGGCGTTGGGGGTCACGCCGTTGAAATCCATCACGGTCGCCATGACGTAGGGATTGGGCACCCGGATCGCCCGAATGGTCACGTCGGCGCGCTCGACGGTGCTGCCCGGAAAGCCCTTGTAAGTGCCTTCGCGCGTGTAGCCGAATCCCGGCGGCGGGTCGCAGGCCGCCACGCCGCTCACGGTGACGTCGGCGATGAACGTGCCGTTGTCCACCCGCAACGTGTCACCGATGTGGCCGATCGGCGCGTCCCCGGCCCACGCGCTTGGCATCGGAACCGCGGCGACGCCGACGGCGGTGACGCCGGCAACGGCAACCAGAAAGGCGGACGCGACCATCAGCCAGCGGTGCATCTTCGCCATGTGGTGCCTCCTTGGCGCCGTTGCAGGGGACCCTCGCATGATCGCACACGCGGTGACGCCGGAGGGAGGGGTCGGCGACACCGGTCAGCCGCCCGCGTCGGGACCCGGGGCCGCGCTTTTGCCGCCGGCGAGGGATTGCAGCGCGGTGATCAGATCCGCCTCGACGCGGTCTTTGTCGACGCCGCAGCGGCGGAGCGGCCCCTGGTCGGACGAGCCGCCCTCCAGCTCGAGCAGGGCCAGCAGCTGGTGCTCGGTGCCGACATAGTTGTGGCCGAGCCGAAGTGCCTCGCGCACGCTCAGTTCGAGCGCCTTGCGCGCCGGCCCGCTGAACGGAATGAGCTGCGGCGGTTCGGCTTCCACGCGCAGGGCGGCGATCGCCTCGGTCGCGGCGGCGCGCACCGCCTCGGTGTCGACCTTCTGCAGCCGCAGCAACACCGTCGCCAGGGCGGCCGCATCGCTGAGCACGCCGAGCAACAGGTGGTCCGGGGTGATCTCGCCGTTGCCCGCTTCGTGCGCGGCGTTCTGGGCCGCCACCACCGCGCCCCGCGCCCGGGGGGTGAAGCGCGCGAACCCCTGGTCAAGATCGAGGGTGGCGGGCTCGGCGCGCGGGACGAAGCGCTTCTGGGCGGCCTGCTTGGTGACGCCCATGCTCTTGCCGATGTCAGTCCAGGACGCCCCGGAGCGGCGGGCCTGGTCCACGAAGTGGCCGATCAAGTGGTCGGCGATCTCGCCCAGGTGTTCGGCGGCCAGGACGGCGTCGGCCAGTTGATCCAGGACGTCGGGGCGGGTCGCCTTGATGGCGTCGATCAGCTCGTCGAGCCGGATCGGGTAGGCGATGCGGACGGGTTCGGACATGCCGTCAACGTTAGGTTGACGCCGCCGGACTGTCAACCTTGGGTTGACGATTCCGCGGGGACTGGCCCGCGTGGGAAGGGCCGGCCATATAACGTCCGTCAAGGTTTGCTCCACGAGATGCGCGGCGTTCGCTTCTCTGTCAATCTGAAATAATGAAACTTCTTCTCGTTGCGGCAGGCTTTGCCGCCGTAGTCGGAATGGCGGTGCCCGCGCACGCCGATGACACTGACGACGCATTCGTCGCGTCACTGGATAAGGCCGGCATCACGTATTCCGATAGCGATCTGGCAGCCGGAGCGGGCAAATGGGTGTGCAAGACGCTTCAGGGCCCCACCGCGATGTCGGATGTCGTCTCAACGCTGGAGTCCAAGAACTCCGACCTGACTGATGACAAAGCCAACAAATTCGCGGCCATCGCCGTCAGCACGTACTGCCCGTACATGGCTTTCAGCACCACCTCGCCCAGCCCGAGCGCGACCACCACCAGCTCTTCCTCGTAGCCCGGCCGCGGGCGTTCGGTGTGCGGTGTTTGTGATCCGGTCTTTACAATTCCGCACGCCCGCGGTGGTTGAACGAAACCTGCAGTCAACATTTCGCCCTTAACGTTCCGGCAAAGATCATGACGGCCGGCGTTGAGGGGTAACGGGATTGGACTTTTTTCAAAGCCAGTTGGTCGATCCCGTTAGCAACGTACTGAATACGCACATCTTGGTCTATTTACTGATCGGTGGCGGTCTCTATTTCACGGCGCGCACCCGATGCATTCAGATCCGCTACTTCGGGCGAATGTTGCGTCAGCTCCGCAGATCCCATCACCAGGACGGCGGGATCTCGTCATTTCAGGCATTCTGCGTCGGTCTCGCGTCGCGCGTGGGCACCGGAAACATCGCCGGCGTCGCGATCGCGCTGACCGTCGGCGGACCCGGCGCCATTTTCTGGATGTGGGTGGTGGCCGCGGTCGGCATGGCCACCGCCGTGATCGAGGCCACCCTGGCCCAGATCTTCAAAGTCCGCTCGCCTGACGGCGCCTACCGCGGGGGTCCGGCGTACTACATCCAGCGCGGGCTGCGCTCGCGGGCGGGTGGTGTCGTCTTTGCCATGCTGTTGGTGCTCACCTTCTCCACCGCATTCAACATGGTCGAGACCAACGCGGTTAGCGGAGTCTTGAAGTCATCACACGGTGTCGACGTCGGCTGGACCACAGTGGTTTTGGCCGCGCTGGCGGCGCCAGTGCTGTTCGGAGGCGTGCGGCGGGTCGCTCAGTTCGCCGGCTCGGTCCTTCCGGTGGTGGCGCTGGTGTACACGTTGCTGGCGCTGGGGATCGTGGCCGTCAACATCACCGAGCTGCCCATGGTGATCAAGGAGATCATCGGCGGGGCGTTCGGAATCCGCCAGATGGCAAGCGGTTTCGCGGGCGGTGTGCTGGCCGCGATGTTCACCGGCGTCAAACGAGGCCTGTTCGCCTGCGAGGCCGGGATGGGCAGCTCGCCCAACATCGCGGGCACCGCGACGGTGTCACATCCCGTGGAGCAGGGCCTGATTCAGTCGCTCGCGGTGTTCGTCGACGCGATGGTGATCTGCACCGCGACGGCGTTCATCGTCCTGCTGTCCGGCCCCGAGACCTACAACCCGGCCCGCGTGGGAGCGGTCTCGGGGGCGAGCCTGACGGAGTCCGCGGTCGCCGCCGACCTCGGGTCGTGGACCACCGTGTTGATGACCGCCGTGGTGTTCGTCTTCGCGTTCGCCTCGGTGCTGAGCAACTATGTCGTTGCGGAGGCCAACCTGTTCTTCTTGGGCGGGCGGCGCTTCGCGGCCAATGTGCTCAAGGTCGTCACGCTGCTGTCGATCGTGTTCGGGGCGATGGCCAAGCTGACGCTGGTATGGGCGCTGGCCGATCTGACGATGGCGGTGATGGCCATCGTCAACCTCCTGACCATCTGCATGCTCGGAAAGTGGGCGTTCGCGGTGCTGCGGGACTACCACCGCCAGCTCGCACACGGAGAGGCGCCGGTATTCGTCGCGAGCGCGGCGGGTCTGCCCGGTGTTCTGGACGGTGACATCTGGGAACCCGGGAACCGCAGCCAAGTCGGTGCGCTGCCCGAGTCTGTGACGTTGAGCCGACCCGCGATGCGACCGTCGGCGGCCTAGCCGCTGACCGAGTGAACCCAGCGCGCGGGGCGGTAAGTTCATGCCCCGTTCGCTCGACGAGATGCCATTCGCGGACATTTTTGCGACAATCACTGCGTTATGCGATTTCTTCTGGGGCTGATCAGCCTCGCCGCCACAATCGTCCTGGCCGCGCCCGCCCACGCGGACATCGACAACGACCAGGACTTCCTCAAAGACCTCCGCGACGCCGGCCTCACCTATCAGGACGGTGGCAACGCGATCACCATCGGCAAGTCGGTGTGCGAACTGCTCGACGACGGCCAGTCCGACGCGAAGATCGTGACCGACCTGCGCAACCAGAATCCGGCCTTCCAGGGCGCCGCCGCGGCCAAGTTCACCTACCTCTCTGCCGCCCATTACTGCCCGAAGTACATCACCGGCGAGGACCGCGGTCCCAAGCCGGACGGTGCCACCGGCAACTGAGCCGACTCGGGCCGCAATAGGCTGGTGGCCGTGCCCGTCGATCCCGGACCGCCGACATGGGACGCGGCAGTTCAGACCTGGCATCTCGACCTGGTCTCCGCGGCCGTCGTCGCGCTGCTCACCACCGGATATGCCTGGGGCTACCGGCGCGCCCGTGCCACCGGCGCCATCCGCGCAACGAACGCCGCCTGCTTCGGCGCGGGCCTGCTGGTGTGGATGCTGGCCACGATCAGCGCGATCGGTGCCTACGCCTACGTCCTGTTCTGGGTGCGGGCGCTGCAGGTCTTGCTGCTGCTCTACGTGGTGCCGTTCTTCATCGCGCAGGCCAAGCCGGTCACCGTCTTTCGTGACGCCGTCGGACCGGTGGGCCGCGACCGTGTCGACCGGATGTTGGCGACCCGGTTCGCCCGCGTGCTCGTTCATCCGGCGACCACGTCGGTGGCAATGCTTGCCACGCCATGGCTGCTCTATCTGACCCCCTGGTATACCGCGGCGCTGCAGAGCGAATGGATCGGCGCGCCGACTCGAATCCTGTTGGTGGCCTTGGGCTTCGCATACTTTTACGCTCGATTACAAGAAGATCCCGTTCCCCGCAGGTATCCGCAGTCGATCTCGTTGCTGATCACCGTCGCCGAGGCGCTCGGCGACGGTGTCCTGGGACTGGTCATCTGGCAGGGCCCGTTGATCGGTACGGCGTATTACGCTGCGCTGCAGAGGTCTTGGGGTCCCGATCCGCGGCTCGACCAGACGATCGGCGCCGGCGTCCTATGGATCCTCGGTGATCTGGTCGGGTGGCCGTTTGTGCTGCTGCTGATGCGCGCGCTGTCCCGCGACGAGAAGGCGCACGCGGTCGCCGTCGATGCCGAGTTGGACGAGGCCGAGTCGGCGGCCAAGGCACGCAGCACCGAGAGCGAAGGCGCCGAGGGCCAAACGTCCCTGTGGTGGGAGAACGACCCGCAGCTGCGGGAGCGGTTCCGCCGCGGCTGACGTCTCTCTACTTGTCCTGTTGCTGGTCGGACGGGCCATCGCGCCACGGGCGGGGGCTCTTCGGCAGGATCATGAACGCCACGGGAAGGCGTACCAATGCGTCGCGGGCGGCGACCTCGAGGAACACGATCTCCATCTCCAGGCGGTTCAGAGGCCGCGTTTCCATCATGAAGCGCGTCCGCAAGTAGCGGGGGGTCCTCAGCCACTCGACCAAATTCATGACCGCGACTCTACCCCTTCAGCGGAAATACTTGGTCTGCACAATGTTTCACGGCGACGTGCGGCTGATCGGCCTGGTTTTCGGCTGTCACTCGCCGTTTCTGTTCCGCGATCACCTGGTTGAGGTAGTCGGCCTTGGCGCAGCCGTAGTATGCCGCGAACTGTAGCGCGAGTTCGTCCATCTCCTCGAAGGAGACGTCGCCACTTTTCAGCGCCGCGTACACGTGCGACATGATCGGGATTTCGGCATCCTGGAAGGCCACGCAGGCGACGGTGATCAGCCGGCGTTCCTTCATCCCCAAGCCGGGGCGTAACCACATCTCGCCGAACACGAAGTTCAGAATGCCGGCACCCGAATACGGGTTGTCACGCATCGGCGCGAACGGCAGGCAGTTGATCTCCTTGAACGATTCCTCGCCGCCTTGCAACCGTCGCTCGGGGTCGCTGGCGGTGACCAGTGGCAGCAATGGTTCCGGCGCAGGGGGCGCCTCGCCACGCGCCGCGGCGATCTTGGCCCATTCCAGGTCCACCGCGATGTTGAACCGGGACGCCTTCGGCCAGCCCGCGTAGACGGCGAAATGCAGTACGGTTTCCCGCATTTCGGCGATGGTGAGGTCACCGCTGTTGAGCGCGGCGTAGACGTGCTGCTCGAGTGGGGCCTGCGCGTCGGCGGCCGCGACGCAGGCCAGGGTGACGAACCGTCGGTCGCGGCGGCTGAGCCCGGGCCGTGACCACACCTCGGCGAAGACGAAGTCGATCAGCCCGCCCGCGTACGGGCTGTCGCCGTCGGGCGGGTCGATGGTCATCACTTCTGCGAACGTGCGCATCCCGCGGTCATGTCGCGCGCCGTCGCCCATCGGATTCTCAGCGGATGGTGACACCGGCGTCGACTTTCAGTTCAAGCCCTGTGACGTAACGGGATTCATCGGAGATGAGGTAGAGCACCGCGTTGCTCACGTCGGACGCCTCGATCAGCGGCGCGGGCAGCGCGTTGAGGAAGATGGGCACCAGGTCGGGCCGCTGCTCGGCGATCAACGTGTGCATGCTCGGCGGTACCATTCCGGTGGCCACCCCGGTGGGATGCACGGTGTTCACGCGAATGTTCTGCGCGGCAAGCTCGTTGGCCAGCGCCAGGGTCATTCCCACGATGCCGTGCTTGGAGGCCGTGTAGGGCACGTGCAGCGGAGTGCCCTTGATGCCGGCCGACGAGCTGATGTTCACCAGGCTCCCGCCGCCCCGGGCGACCAGATGGGGGAGTGCGGCCGCGCAGGTGTTCCAGGCGCCGATGAGGTTGACGTCCAGGACCAGCCGCCACTGCTCGGCGGTGGTGGTGTCCCAGGTGCCGACGGTGAGCACGCCGGCGTTGGCGACCGCGCCGTCGAGTCCACCGAGTTCGTCGACGGCCGCGTCGACCGCGGACTTCATGGCCGCCTCGTCGCGCACGTCGACGACTTTGGTGACCGCGCGGCGGCCCTGCTTCTCCACCAGCTGTGCGGTTTCGTTCAGGTCGTCCTCGGTGGCCAGCGGGTACTCCAAACCCGCTGGCGTGGAGCAGATATCCACCAGGATGCAGTCGGCGCCTTCTTCGGCCAGCCGCACCGCGTGCGAGCGTCCCATGCCGCGCGCGGCCCCGGTGATCAAGACCCGTTTGCCCGCGACCCGGCCCGTGGCGTTGTTCGTTGTCATCGGCGTATCAAACCTTGTTGCAGAAGCCCGCGTCGACGGGGAAGGTCACGCCGGTGACGTACTTCGCCTCGTCGGAGACCAGGTAGGCGATGGCGGCGCTGACGTCCTCGGGTTCCATCATTGCGACGGGCATCGGGTTTTGCAGATGGGGACCCGCGCCGGGATTCTTCTCCAGGAACTCGGTCATGTCGGGGTTGGTCGCCATCATCGTGTTCACCGCGGTCGGGTGCACCGTGTTCACCCGAATGCTGAGCGGCGCAAGAGCATTCGCCAGGGTGCGCATCAGTCCGACGATGCCGTGCTTGGACGCCGCGTAGCCGAGGCCGCCGCCCTGCAGGCCGCCGAAGCCCTTGATGCCGGCGGTCGAGCTGGTGAAGATGATCACCCCGCCGCGGTTACCGGCCAGCAGATGCGGGATCGCCGCCCACGCCGTGTGATAGGCCCCGTCGAGGTTGACGCCGGTGACCGCGCGCCATTGCGCCAGCTCCTCCTCGATGCTCAGCTGGCGAAACGCCAGGGGCGCGATCCCGGCGTTGGCCAGCACGATGTCGAGGCGGCCGAAATGCTCGACGCCGGCATCCACCGCGGCCTTGACCTGCCCGAAGTCGCGCACGTCGGCGACCGTGCCCAGCATCTTGCCGCCGGCTGATTCGACCAGATCGACGGTCCGATCCAGCTCCTCGTGGGTGGCCATCGGATAACCGTTGGCGGGAATGTCGGCACAGACGTCGATGCCGATGATGTTGGCGCCCTCGCGCGCGAGTCGCACCGCGTGGCTGCGGCCCTGGCCGCGGGCCACCCCGCTGATGAAGGCGACCCTGCCCTCTAGTGAACCCACCGTGCACTTCCTCGTTTCTCGTTGATCAGCCCAGATCAGGGCGGAGTAACGCCGTTACTCACGTCCGCACAGTAACATGGTTACCGTGAAGGCGACAGAGGCCGGGCCGGTGGCGGTGGACGGCGCGTCCGGGCGGCGGGCCGATCCGATCCTGGCGATCGTGGTCGAGATGCTCGATCGCGAGGGCTATGAGGCCGTCCAGCTGCGCGAGGTGGCCCGACGGGCTCGCGTATCCCTGGCGACGATCTACAAGCGGTATCGCACGCGCGACGAACTCATCGTCGCGGCCCTCGACGAGTGGATGGACGCCAATCGCTATGCGGGGCTGCCCTCGCTGATCGGCGACTTGCCCGGCGAGTCGATGTATGTGGACCTGATGCACGTGATGAGGACCATCTTCGAGCCGTGGGAACGGCATCCGTTGATGCTGCGCTCCTATTTCCAGGCGCGATCGGGGCCAGGCGGCAAGCGCCTCATCCAGCGCGGCGTCGACGCCGTCGTCCCCGTCGCCAAAGCCGTTCTGGCGCAAGCGGAGCCGGGATTCGCCAAGGACCTCGAGCTCATCCTCACGGGCGTCGTCTACGGGCTCCTCACCCGGTTCTCCCAAGGGGAGATCGAGGTCACCGACATCGTGCCGGGTATCGAGCGCACGGTGTTCTGGCTGACGGCGGCGTATGAGACTGGGCCCGCCCGCCTGGCGCAAGGCTGAGTCGAAGCGGGCGCCTCGTCGCCCAAAAACCCGATTATTCAGCTCTTTATAAGCTGCTCGTTCCCGGCGATCCCTATTGTTCGTCGTCATGCCGCTATGGGTCGACGGCATCGTGACCGCGAACAGGAAAGGAACCGCCTCACATGCCCTCACGTCGTTGGCTTGCCGCATTGGCCGTCCCCGTTATGGCGGGCGCTGCCCTTATCACCAGCGCCGTCGCGATTGCCGATCCCCTCGATGACACCTACCTGGCCCAATTGCGTGCCGTCGGCTTCAGCTGGCCGCCCGAACACGATTCCGCCCTCACCGGCATGGGTCGGCTGATCTGCGACGACATCGGCTGGGGTTGGACGTATGACCAGATCGCCCAAAGCATCCACCAAACGTTGGATCCGCGGAACGTGACGTTCGGAGAGATCGGATCGATGGTGAGCCTTGCGCATTCGACCTACTGCCCGCTTCAGCAGTGCTGGTCGACGCACTGCTGATCGCAGCGAAACCCGCTGTGCTGCACCAGCTCCGCTCACATGAGGGGCGGACCCGGCAGCAGCCAGATCACCGAGGGGTCGATGTCGTCCTTGTATTGCGGACAATAGGTGGCTATCGACAGGCCGACGAAGTAGGCCGACTGCTTGACGGAGAGCGGCGTTTGTCTCGCCAACTGGATGGCCAGCACCGATGCGTTCGGGTTGACCGCGATGCTGGTGCACACCGCGCGGGCCTTTGCAATCGCATCGTTGTTGTCGGGCATGGTGATTCCGCCCTTGGACAGGCCCGCGATGAAAGCGTCGTCTGACCTATCCGCGAAGGCCGGCGTGGCGAAGGCCAGCGCGGCGGTGCACAGCAACATCGCGCAGGCGGCCGGCCACTTCCCAGAACCAACCCTCATCGGAGTCGTGGCCTCCCCTCTGTGAGCGGGCCGATCGGCGTGCGGTCAAGGACGACTTGTATGAACGATAGTCGAAATCGCGATGCCCTTCTCGCGGAGCGTTCGGGCGTCGCCGACGGCGTCAGGACGAGCAGTGCGTGGCCTTGATCCGCCCGTTGGGCGAGCCCAACCTGGCCAGGGCGTCCGCGGTGGATGCCGTTGTGTCCGGGCCGGACCCACCCTGAAACCGTCCGGAAACGCGGTCGAACGCCACCGATGCGCAGCCGTTGCGCGTGCCCGCCACCACGACGCAGGCATCACCGGCTTCGGCGGTGCAGTGGGCCAGCGCGACTTGGTTTGCCTGATCCTGACTGCCGGCGGTGCCCCACCCGGCGGCTCGGCCGGTTCCGGCGGACACCGCCAGGGCGACGAAATCATCGTCGGCGGCCGCTTTCGGCGCGGGCAGCGCGACGCTCGCGCAGCCGACTGCAACGACGACTGCAATGATTGACCGCACCCGCCCGCTCCTTCTGCAACTCCCAGGAGAGGAATTTAGCGCCGAGGCCGGCGTTCGCGCGGGAAAACGGCCGCGGCGCCGCCGCGCTACGAGTTGCCCTCCGGGTCCTCGGCCAGGTACGTGACCTCATACCACCGCCGGCGCGCCTGGACATCGGTGTCGTACTCCTCGGTCGCCGTCGCCCGCTCGAGCCGCACGTCGGTCAGATGCGGATTATCAACGCGGATATAGTCTTCCAGCTCGGCGTGCAGCGCATCGCCGTCCAGGGTGGGGGCCGCGAGTGCCCTGTCTGTGTACCTCGTCCAACTCACGCCTCACATCTTGCTCCGGCCGCCGCGCCGCACGAAATCATCGAGGCCTGTCCGCGGGCAAGGCAAGACTCCTATACTCGACTCACTCTGGTGGAGGTGCGATGGCTACAACCTGGGACACATTGGATCGCTATGTCGTGGTCTCGACGGATACCCACGCCGGGGCGGATCTCTACGACTACAAACCGTATCTGCCGGCGCGTCTGCACGATGACTTCGATGAGTGGGCCAAGACGTACGCCAGCCCGTTCGACGATCTGATCGTCGCGACCGCCGCCCGCAACTGGGACCACGATCTTCGTATCGCGGAGATGGACGCCGACGGGGTGGCGGCCGAGGTGCTGCTGCCCAACACCATTCCACCGTTTTTCCCGACCACCCCGAACATCACCATCAGCTTGCCCCGCACGCGCGAGGACTTCGAGAAGCGTTGGGCCGGAGTGCAAGCCCACAACCGGTGGCAGATCGACTTCTGTTCGCTGGCCCCGGCGCGGCGCCGCGGGTTGATTCAAATCTTTCCCAACGATGTCGAGCTGGCGCTGGAGGAGATCCGCTGGGGCGCCGAGCAGGGCTGCTTCGGTGGCGTGCTCATCCCGGCGGTCTCGCCCGGTGACCCGCAGGTGGCCCCGCTTTTTCACACCCGCTACGAGCCGATCTGGGCGCTGTGCGCGGAGTTGGATCTGACGGTGGTGCAGCACGCGGGGGCCGGGAGCCCCGAGATGCCGATGGACCAGCCCGCCTCCAATGCGGTGTTGATCACCGAGATGGCGATCTGGGCCCAACGCACACTGGGTCACCTGATCCTGGCCGGGGTGTTCGAGCGATACCCGACGCTGCGATTCGTGCCGACCGAGCAGGGCACGCTCTGGGTGCCCGGACAACTCGGCATCCTCGACGCGATGGTGCCGACCATGAAGTCGGACGCCGGCAACCGCACCTACGGAATGTTCGGCGGATCGTCGGTCGACGAGCTGACGCTGACCCCGAGCGAATACGTCCAGCGGAACTGCTATTTGGCCAGTGAGCTGATGCCTTTCGACGGCGCGATGATCGATTTCATGGGTCCGGAGCACATCATGTGGGGCAGCGACTATCCGCACGAGGAAGGCTTCACGCCACACTCCAAGCTGGCCATTCGGTGGGCCCTGCACGACAGGCCGGAAGACGCCTGCCGAAAAATCCTGGGCGGCAACGCGGGTCGCCTGTACCGTTTCGACCTCGATGCCTTGGTGCCGGTGGCTGCCAAGATCGGGCCCACCGTCGCAGAGGTGCATACACCGTTGGAGGACACGGGCTATTGCGCCCCGGCCGCTTTCGGCTACCGGCCCTTCGAAGGAGGGCTGGCCCTCAAGCGGCTGGCTCCGGAGCGGCGCTAACCGGACTCTTCGGTCAACGCGGCGCTGAGTCGGCTTGTCGCGGAAGCGAGTTGGAGCCCCAGTCGGGCGACCGCCGCGCCGGTCATCGGTTCGGCGCTGGGGACCAGGCTGAGCATCAAGGCGATGCGGGAGCCGTTCTCCAGGATCGGGGAGTCGATGTGGCTCACCTCGTAGGTGCGCTCCGGTTCCAGGCTGATCGGGAACCAGTCCTCCTGGTGGATAAGTTCGTCGGTCAAGGCCTGCGCCAGCTGGCTGAGCCGCGTGGAACGCACCTCGGCACTGCGCACGATCAGCGCCAGTTCCTGCAGCCGCACATCGGGCAGCAGGTGCAGACCGACCGCGTAGCCGCGCTGCCGGGCGGTGGTGATGGCCTGGCGGTAGCGATCGCGCACGTCTTCGGGCAGCGCGGCCAGCCAGCGCTCACGGGCCTCCGGCCCGGCCCAGGCCACGGTCGACGCCCCATACGGGGGGCGGTGGGGGAACTGGGTGCCGATGGGCATCGGGTGACCGCCGCCGTGCCGGCTTCGCACCTGATCGACGACGGTGGAGTAGTCGTCGCTCACCGCGAAGGCCACGCAGTGGGCGCCCGTCGCGGCCGACAGTTCGGCCATCGCGGAACGGGCCAACACCAGAGCCGGATAGCGGGCCGCCGCCTCGCGGCCGAGTCGGACCAGCGCGGGGCCCAGGTGGTAGGTCTTGCGAACCGGGTCGCGCAGCAGCCAGCCGGCGCGGAGCAATTCGGACAGCATCGAGTGGCAGCTGGCCTTGTGCACGCTCAACTGGCGCGACACCTCGGCCAGCGTCATCCCCCGAGTCCCATCACCGGCCAACTGCTCGAACAGGTTCACCACCCGTTCGGTCTGCGGGGAGGGACGCGGAGCCATACCGCTAATGGTCGCATAATGCGACTTCTTGCGGTGCTATGCGCGACCATGTGACGATGGCCACAATGAAGGACCTTCCGGGCAAGGTGGCGGTCGTAACGGGCGGGGCCGGGGGCATCGGCCGGGCCCTGGGCAGGCGTTTCGGCCAAGAGGGCATGAAGGTGGTGCTGGCCGACGTCCTCGCCGAGCCGCTGGACGAGGCGACCCGGGCGCTCGCGGATGAGGGCATCGAGGTGGCCGGGCTGGTCACCGACGTCACCGACTATTCCTCGGTCGAGTCGCTGGCCAAGGAGACGCTCTCGCGCTTCGGCGCGGTGCATGTGGTGTGCAACAACGCCGGCACCGGCGGTGTCTCCGAGGGTTACATGTGGGAGCACGACCTGGCCGACTGGCGCTGGGGGATCGACGTCAACGTGCTGGGCGTCATTCACGGCATCAAGGCCTTCGTGCCCATCCTGCTCGAGCAGGGCGAAGGGCACGTGGTCAATACCTGCTCGGGCAACGGCGGGTTCGCACCGATTGCCCGGGGGGCCATGGGCGGACCGGCCATGGCGGTGTATCCGATGACCAAGGCCGCGGTGCTCTGCCTGACCGAGAGCCTCTACACCCACCTGGCGATGACGGGGACGCGGGTACGGGCGCACGTGCTTTTCCCGGGCGGCTTTCTGAACACCGGCATCTGGGAATCGTGGCGGCACCGTCCGGAGCGCTACGCCGCGACCCAGGAACGCCACACACCCGAGGCGACCCTGGCGGACGTGGTGGCCCGCTTCGAAGCGGCCGGCGCGCATGTCGAATTCACCCCGCTCGAGACGGTCGCCGACCAGGCGGTGGACGGAATTCGGTCTGACCGCTTCTGGGTGATGGGTCCGCCCACGCCGGCCGATGAGGTCGTGCGCAGCAAGGCGGCATCGATCCTCAATCGCGGCGAGCCCGACTACCTCGTCGACGTCCTCGGCCGGCATGCCGAGAACGCGCCCGAAACCGAAGGAGGAAAGCGTTGACTACCAACGCAGTTCGCTACGGTCCCCGCCCACCCGAGGCGCAGGTCGACCACGAGATCGACGCCACCAAGGCGCCCATCGCCACCGAGGCGGTGACCGTCACGTATCTCACCGATCCGGAGATCGTCGCGGCCGTGCTGCCCAAGCCGCTGGAGCCCGCGGCCGAACCACTGGTGCGCGTCCAGCTGCAGCGGGTCCGGATAGAGGGCATGGCGCCGTTCGGTTCGGCGGTGTTTTCGGTGACCGCCCGGCACGGCGACCGCGAGGGCGACTATCCCCTGTTCATGCCCCAGTCCACCGAACAGTCCGTCACGGGTGGGCGCGAAACATTCGGTGAGCCAAAGAAACTGGCCCACATCGAGGTGGACCGCGACGCGGACCGGGTCAGCGCCACGGTCGACCGGCTGGGCCATCGGCTCATCACGGTGAACGGTCAGGTCACGGGCCCGGCGGAGTTGCCGCCCGATCAGATGAACACCGAGTTCTACTTCAAGTTCCTGCGCGCCCCCGACGGCGGCGGCATCACCGACCCCCATTTGGTGTACGGCGAGTATCACCGGCACTACGAGCTGCTGGAGAACATCGACGGGACCCTCGAGCTGGGGGAGTCACCGTTGGATCCGGTGGCCGACATCGTCGTTCGCCAAATCACGTCGATCACCTGGTGTCGCCGGCGCACCGTTCAGGTGGGGCGGATCGTGGCGCGGGTGCCGCAGGAGTGGTTGCTGCCCTACGTGCACCAGCGCTACGACGACGTGGCCCTGCTCGCCGCCCCCAGGCCCGAGCCGGCGCGGACATAGCGCATGGACCGGTACACGGTCATTTCGGCCGACTGCCACGCCGGTGCGGATCTGTTCGGCTACCGCGAGTACCTCGATCCGCAGTACAGAGACGAATTCGACGGCTGGGCAAAGACATTCGTCAACCCGTTCGGTGACCTCACCGAGCCCGAAGCCGAGCGCAACTGGAACAGCAAGCGGCGCAACGCCGATCTGGATCGCGAGGGCACCGCAGCGGAGGTCATCTTCCCCAATACCGTGCCGCCGTTCTTTCCTCAGGCCAGCCTGGCCGCGCCCCCGCCCGAGACCGCCAGAGAGCTCGAGCTGCGCTGGGCGGGCCTTCGCGCGCACAATCGCTGGCTGTCTGACTTCTGCTCCTTGTCGCCCGAGCGGCGCGCGGGGGTGGGGCAGATCCTGCTTTCAGATCTCGACGAAGCCGTCGCCGAGGTGGCACAGATCGCCAAGTTAGGGCTGCGCGGCGGCGTGCTGCTGCCCGGAGTCGCCCCCGGCACCGGCATTCCCGCGCTTTACGCCGAGCACTGGGAGCCGCTCTGGGCGGCGTGCGACGAGGCCGGCCTGGTGGTCAACCATCACGGCGGCAACGCCGGACCGACCCCGACGGACGGGTGGGGCAGTTCGTTCGCGGTGTGGGTGTACGAGACGCACTGGTTTGCGCACCGGGCCCTGTGGCATCTGATCTTCAGCGGCGTCTTGGATCGCCATCCGGACCTCACCGTGGTCTTCACCGAGCAGGGTGCCGGGTGGATACCGGCGACGCTGGACTCGCTTGACGTGGCGGCGGCCCGGTACGGACGAGCGAACTCGGCGATCGCCCGGTTCGCCGGGCCCACCGCCGGCTCGCTGCCGCTGCGGCCCAGCGAGTACTGGGCTCGCCAGTGTTATGTGGGTGCCAGCTTCATGCGGCCCGTGGAATGCGCCGAGCGCCACGGAATCGGGGTCGACCGGATCATGTGGGGAAGCGACTACCCGCATTTCGAGGGGACCGCTCCCTACACCCGAGAGGCCTTGCGCCACACCTTCTCCTGCGTCCCGCCCGACGAGGTGGCGGCCATGGTGGGCGGGAACGCGGCGGCCGTGTACGGATTCGACCTCGACGCCCTGGCCCCCCTGGTCGACCGAATCGGCCCGACCGTGGCCGAGGTTGCCGAGCCGCTGGCGGCGGTGCCCGCCGACGCGCGCAGCACCGTCTTCGAACCCGACCCCATCCGTACCTGGTAGCGAAAGGTCCACCGTGGAGCCCTACCTCATCATCTCCGCTGACACCCACGCCGAGCTGCCCACCGAGCAGTACCGCGAGTACATCGACCCGGAATATCGGGAGGACTTCGAAGCCTTCCTGGCCGAGAAGATTGCCGCCGCGGCGCAGGCCAGTGGCTTCATCGACGAACAGTTCGCGCAAGAGTGGTTCGACGAACATGGCGACGGCATCGCGGGCGGCTGGGACGTCGCCAAGCGCGACCGCGAACTCGACGGCGACGGCGTCGCCGGCGAGGTCATCTTTCCCGACGCCGACGCCGTCACCGGTGTCGCCGGGGCTCCGTTCGGCGCGGGCCTGGGGCAGTCCGGCGATTTGGACCCGGGACGCGCCATGGCCGGTGCGCGGGCCCACAACCGCTGGCTGGCCGAGTTGTGCAGCCACAGCCCGGAGCGACGGGCCGGGGTTGCGGTGGTCCCGATACTGGCGGACGTCGACGCGGCGGTGGCCGAGATCTCTCGAGCGGCCGAGGCCGGGCTGCGCGGCGGCATCATGATCCCGGTGCTCTGGGGTGACTATCCGCCCTACCATGACCGCCGCTACGACAAGGTCTGGGCCGCCTGCCAGGACCTGCAGATGCCGGTGCACACCCACGTCGGTCCCGCCCCCAGTGAACAGTACGGCCCGCATCTGGGCATCTACACGACCGAGGTGCGCTGGTGGGGAGTCCGGCCCCTGTGGTTCGCCTTGTGGGCCGGCGTATTCGAGCGATTCCCGAACCTCCGCTGGGGGGCCACCGAGTGCGGCGCCTACTGGGCCAACGACCTGCTGTGGCTGATGGATACCCGGTTCATGCGTGAGCACTCGGCCAAGAAGATGAGCCGTCTGCTGGAGGGTGATCTGACGATGCCGCCCTCGGCGTACTTCGACCGGAACTGCTTCATCGGTGCCACCACCACCGAGCGCCGGGAACTGGCCCGGCGCTACGAGATCGGTGTTCCAAACATGCTGTGGGGCAACGATTATCCTCACCCGGAAGGAACATGGCCGCACACCCGCGATTGGCTGCGCCGCTCGTTCTGGGACATTCCGATTGACGAGACGCGGCAGATCCTCGGGCTCAGCGCGGCCGAGATATACAACTTTGACCTGGGCGCCCTCGCCGTTCTGGCCCAGCGCATCGGCCCGACCCCTGCGGACCTGGGTCAGGACGACGCGGTGAGCGTCCCCAAGTGGGAGGCGGCCCGCCGGGCCGGACGCCACTGGCTGACGGACTCCGAGCCCATCCCCGACCTGGTGCAGAACTGAGGGAACAAGGCTGTGGCACACGGCATCTGATTGCCGTGGGCCGGCAGGCACGTGAGGTGCCAGAAGCGCTTCAACGGTCCGGTCGGGGACCACAGAGCGCGCCGATCGACACACCGTGAAGGTTCCGCGCACCCCCGCTTTCGTGTGACGATTGCAGATCCAGGTCCAGGCGATTGCGTGTGCGGCTCGTGCTGTTAGGACCCGGGGGGCACATTCCGGTTGTGAAGGAGGGCGAATGACCGAAGCCTCCGCAGCATCATCGGCGACGACGGGTTGAGCGTGACGCTTAAACGTGTTGACGAATTGAAGCCCGGAGACAGGATCCGCATGAAGATCGGACACGCCACCGTCGTAGCGACTGAACCCCTGGAGGACGACCGCACCCTGCTCACCTTCACCTACGGAACCAAGGGCGCCGCCGACAACGCGTTGACCGTGGATGTCCTCGACGATGACGAGTGGGGTTGGTGAGGCGGTGCTTCCGCACCTACTGCGCCGGCCGGGATCTTGTCGGCAAGGGTCTGAGCATACGACTATTGAACGAGTACGGACCCGCAGGAGGAACGATGGCTCCAGACCGTCTGACGAGCATCGCCGGTTTATCCGCCGCGTCGCTCGCGATTGCCCTGTCGTTTCCCCCGATTGCCGTCGCCGACGATCCGTCCTGGAACGGCCAGTACGCGATCACGTTCATGGTCGGCCCCAAGGCCGGGACCAGCATGGCGGTCGGGGATCCCGAGACGCAGCACACCGACACCTACGGGATCCGCTCAAGCTGTACGAACGGGAAGTGCGTCGCCACCATCGTCAGCGGCCCTCCGCCCAGCAATCCGACGGTTCCGCAGCCGGTGCAGTTCACCTGGGATGGCAAGTCCTGGTCGCAGGTCAGCGACTTTCAGTGGGACTGCATGATGCCCGACACCACGATCCAATGGAGCCCGGCTCACGCCGAGGTGCACTACACGCCCCAACCCGACGGGACGCTCGCCGGCGTCATGCACACCAACATTCTGAGCGGCCCGTGCCAAGGCACCATCGACATGGATATGTCGGCCCAGCGCGTGTGAATGTGCCGGTTTTCGAAACCGATTGCCCCGCAAGAGATCTGCTCGGGACCGTGGTCGCGCTCAGGTGTGGACTTTCCAGCCCGCTAACGGGGTGGGCGCCGCCGGGGCGTCGGGATCGTTGAACTCGATGTACACGTCGCCCTGGTTGATGTTGGCGTCGTAGGCGATGAACCCGTGGGCGGTTTGGCCGTTGGTGACGCTGCCCGCGCGCAGGGGCGGCAGCTTGTTGATCTGCTGGTAGTCGACCATGGACGAGCCGCCCTGAACATCCCGGTTCGGGTCTTGCCGCCACGGGGATGACGCGGCCGTAACGGAGGTCTGGCTGTAGGTGAACGGCGCATTGGATTTGCCGGCGATGGTGAGTTCGATGACGTTGCAACCCCGGCCGCCGGAGCAACCCGAGGAGACCCAGGTCGCGCCGTTGAGTGTGACGTCGGCGGTCGCGGTGCTGTACTCCGTGACATGGATGCTGGTGCCGGATTTCCCGGTCGGGAAAGGCGACGACTGTTGGGGTGTCGGGTCGGCGGCTCCGTGGGGTGCGGTCAAGCACGCTGTCAGCGCCAGCGTCGTTGCGAGAACGCTCATGCCAAAGGATCTGGTCACTGCGCGAAGATAGCGCATCGGGAGAGTTCGCGGCGAGCGTGAAGTCGTGACGCCTTCGCCGGTTGTCGCCAGCGCAGCGCGGCTCACGGCTGCGGCGGCGGGGGCGGTGGGGGTCAAGCCGGACGACGCCGCCACCCGAGTGCGGTGCTATATGGCCAACTCGCCGCGGCCGCC
>NZ_LZJP01000112.1:0-1092 GCF_001667865.1 Mycobacterium mantenii
TGTACTGACCTGAGAGGTTAGGTACGCGCGTGGCGGGTGGTTGGCCGCCGAGTGCGGTGTGGCCGCGGTGGTGATTGTAGGTGTGTAACCACTTGGGAAAGGCCTCGCAGCGTTCGGTGTCGCTGGTGTAGAGCTGGGCGTAGGCCCATTCGTCGGCCAGGGTGCGGTGGAATCGTTCGACTTTGCCGTTGGTCTGGGGTCGGTAGGGCCGGGTGCGGCGATGCTCAATGTCGCCGAGTGCGTCGCCGAATGCGTGGGATCGGTAGCAAGATCCGTTGTCGGTCAACACTTTTCGAACAGTGATCCCGCATTCGGTGAACCATGTGTTGGCCCGGATCCAAAACGCTGCCGCGGTGTCCTTGCGTTCATCGGTCAACAACTCGCTGTAGGCCAGCCGTGAGTGCGCGTCGATGGCGGTGTGCAGGAAGTGATATCCGCGCACCGGCCGGTAGTACTTGTCGAGGACGCCGCTGCTGCGATCGGCCTGTGCGTTGTGCTTGCCCGCCGATCGGCCCAGCATTCGCCAGCCGCCGCCGGCGGGGATCTTGCCCAGTTTCTTGACGTCGACGTGGACCAGATCGCCACAGTGCGCTGATTCCATCCGGCGCACGACTTTCCCGGTCGCACGGTCCAGCCAGCGCAGTTTGGCCAGGCCGTAGCGGGTCAGCACCCGGTGCACCGTGGAGGGATGAACGCCGAGCAGATACCCGATCCGTGCGGGTCCCCAGCGCCGCAGGATCCGGACGTTGATGATCCGTCGCTCGGTACGTGTCGGAATGCGCCGGGGACTGCGATGCGGCCGCGAACTGCGGTCGGCCATGCCCGCAGCCCCCAGAGCGCGGTATCGGGTGGCCCACCGCCACGCCGTCGTTGCTGAAACCTGGAACCGTTCGGCAGCTCGCCGCAACGGCCAACCATCATCGACAACACATTGGGCCAGGCGCAGACGTCCGGTTTCGGACAAGGGAGCATTACGGTGGGACACGAAGACCTCCGGGGTGAGTTAGTGCGTTCCTAGACAGCTCGCACTTCACTCGGAGGTCTTCGTCATGTCACCACGCCACGCCGTCACCAACGTCCGTGGTCAGTACA
>NZ_LZJP01000113.1:0-34967 GCF_001667865.1 Mycobacterium mantenii
ACCGCCGTCGTGCGCTATCTGGTCGCCGGCACGCCGCCGCCGGCCGCCTACCGCTGCCAGTCCTGACCCGCGCGGGGCGCCCGGTCTGCCGCCCGGTAGCACAAGGCACGCACGGGTTTTCGCTCACGGTGAGAGCTGGACATGTCCCCGCGCGGGTCAGGACTGGCAGCGGTAGGCGGCCGGCGGCGGCGTGCCGGCGACCAGATAGCGCACGACGGCGGTGTCCACGCATTGGTGACCGTTGAACACCGCGGTGTGCTGCGTCCCGTCGTAGGTGATCAGCGGGCCGCCGAGCTGGCGGGCCAGGTTCACCCCGGCCTGATACGGCGTGGCCGGGTCGTGCGTGGTGGAGACGACAACGACCTTGCCGGGAGCCATGGGCGGTGCGGGGTGGGGCGCCGACGTCGCCGGCACCGGCCACAGCGCGCACAAATCGCGGGGAGCATTTCCGGTGAACTGCCCGTAGCTGAGGAACGGTGCGGCCTGGCGGATGCGCTGATCGGCACTGACCCAGCTGGCTTGGTCCGTCGGATTCGGCGCGTCGACGCAGCGGATCGCGTTGAACGCGTCCTGGTCGTTGGAGTAGCGCCCGCTGCGATCGCGCCCGTCGTAGTCGTCGGCGAGCGCCAGCAGGTCGCCCGCGTCGGCGCCGCGCGCCAGGCCGAGCAGGCCGCTCGTCAGGTATTTCCAGTGCGCCGGTGTGTAGAGCGCGTTGATGGTGCCGGTGGTGGCGTCGGCGTAGCTCAGGCCGCGCGGGTCTGCGGTGCGGCCCGGTTTGGTCACCAGGGGGTTGACCAGTGCGTGGTACCGGTTGACGAACTGGGCCGGGTCGGTGCCCAGCGGGCAGCCGGCCGAGCGGGCACAGTCGGTGGCGTAGTCGTTGAAAGCCGTTTGGAATCCCGCCATTTGGTTGACGTTCTCGTCGATCGGCCCGACGGTCGGGTCGATGGCGCCGTCGAGCACCATCGTGCGCACGTGGCTGCTGAACTTCTCCAGATAGGCGGTGCCCAGCTCGGTGCCGTAGCTGTAGCCCAGGTAGCTGATCTGGTCGTCGCCCAAAGTCTGGCGGACGGCATCCATGTCCCGCGCCACCGACGCCGTGCCCGCGTTGGCCAAAAACGCCGTGCCCATCCGGTTGACGCACTGCTGGGCCAGCTGCCGGTAGAGCTGCTCGATGTGCGCGACCCCGCCCGGGCTGTAGTCGACCATCGGCTCGCGGCGGTACGCGTCGAATTCGGCGTCGGTGCGGCAGCGCAGCGCAGGTGTCGAGTGACCGACGCCCCGGGGGTCGAAGCCGACCAGGTCGAAGTTGCGCCGGACCGGCGAGTCCTGTAGGTCGGGGGCCATCGAGGCCACCATGTCGACCGCCGAGCCGCCGGGGCCGCCGGGATTGACCAGCAGCGATCCGATCCGTTGCCCCGTGGCGGGTACCCGGATCACCGCCAGCTTGGCCTGCGCGCCGGCGGGGTTGTTGTAGTCGATCGGTACCGACACGGTGGTGCACTGTGCGGTGGGGATATCGCTTGTGTCACTGACGAATTGGCCGCAGCTTCCCCAGCCTTGCGGTACCGCGGCCGACGGCGGATTCGGGCCCGGCGTCTGCCCGGCGCCAGGTTCCGGTGTGGCGGCGGCCGTGGGCAGCGTGACGGCGCAGGGACCGCTGAGCAGCAGCCCGAATGAAAACAGCGCCGAGCTCAGGGATCTCAGGCGCGACATGGCTGTCATCGTTGCAGGCCCGGGTACCCGTGACAGCGCGAAACGGTTACGCCTTGGTCTCGGCTGCCGTCCCCGCCGCGCGTGCGACGACGGCGGGGAATCGGCGAAAACCTCGCCGTGAGTTCACGTTCGGTGTCAGCTCGACTTACCCGGCTAGCACTTGGCGCCGTCGGGCGGGATGGAGCCGCCGACCAGATACGCCGTCACGTAGTTGTCGATGCAGCCGTCGCCCTGGAAGACCACGGTGTGCTGGGTGCCGTCATAGGTGAGTAGAGAGCTGCGCAGCTCGTTGGCCAGGTCGACGCCCGCCTTGTACGGAGTGGCCGGATCATGGGTCGTCGACACCACCACCGTGGGCGCCAGCCCCGGCGCGGAAATGGTGTGCGGCTTGCTGGTTGGCGGCACCGGCCAGAACGCGCAGGTGCCCAGTGGGGCGTTACCGGTGAACTGCCCGTAGCTCATGAACGGTGCGACCTCGCGGGAGCGGCGGTCTTCGTCAACCACCTTGGCGCGGTCGGTGATCGGCGGCTGGTCCACGCAGTTGACCGCCACCCGCGCATCGGTGGCGTTGGTGTAGTGGCCGTGCGAGTCGCGGCGCATGTACATGTCGGCCAGCGCGAGCAGGGTGTCGCCGTGATGGTCGACGAGTTCGGACAGGCCGTCGGTCAGGTGGTGCCACAGGTTCGGCGAATACAGCGCCATGATGGTGCCGATGATCGCGTCGCTGTAGCCCAGTCCGCGTGGATCGTTCGTCGGGACCGTCCGGCCCACCATCGGGTTGTTCGGGTCGACCAACGGGTCGACGAGGCTGTGGTAGACGTCGACGGCTTTGGCCGGATCGGTGCCCAGCGGGCAGTTCGGTTGCTTCGCGCAATCGGCGGCGTAGCCGTTGAACGCGTCCTGGAATCCCTTGGCCTGACGAAGGTCGGCCTCGATTTGATCGGCGTTGGGGTCGACGGCGCCGTCGAGGATCATCGCCCGCACGTTGTGCGGGAAGGCCTCGGCGTACGCCGAGCCGATCCGGGTGCCATAGGAGTAGCCGAGGTAGGTCAGCTTGTCGTCGCCGAGGGCCGCGCGGATGGCATCGAGATCCCGTGCGACGTTGACGGTTCCGATATTGGCCAGGAAGTTCTTGCCCATCTTGTCGATGCAGCGGCCGACGAACTGCTTGGTCTCGTCCTCCATGTGGGCCACACCGGCCGGGCTGTAGTCGACATTGGGTTCGGTGCGCAGCCGATCATTGTCGGCATCGGAGTTACACCAGACCGCCGGGCGCGACGCTCCCACCCCGCGGGGGTCGAAGCCGACGAGGTCGAACCGTTCGCGGACCTTCTTGGGCAACGACTGGACGACACCCAGCGCAGCTTCGATGCCGGACTCCCCCGGCCCGCCCGGGTTGATCACCAGCGAGCCGATCTTGTCTCCGGTCGCGGGGAAACGGATCATCGCCAGCGTTGCCACGTCGCCGTCGAGGTGGTCGTAGTCGACCGGCACGGCCAGTTTGCCGCACAGCGCGCCGGCTGGGAGTTTGACCTTCGGGTTGGCCGCCCGGCACGGCGTCCACTCCACCGCCTGGCCCAGCTTCGGCCCGGACATGACGGCGCGCCCCACCACGACGCGGACACAGCCCGACAGCAGCAGCGCGACGGCAGCCATCGACGTCCAGATCAGCAGCGTGCGCGCGATCTTGCCGCGGCGAGACAGGCTCATGCCAACCTATGCTGCCAGAGGAAACCTGAGATCATGATTAGCGGCACCGCCGCCCGGTCACCGCGCGAGCGCGAGCAACTCCTCCATGCCCACCGCGAACTCGTCGGCCATCTCCCACAAGTCGGGCAGCAGATCCGGGCAGGCAACCAGGCCGATGTCGAGTTTGCCGTGCAGCGACATGGCGGTGATGTTGAGACCCGAGCCGTGAAAAATCGGCCCCAGCGGATACATCGATTTGACCTCGCAGCCCAGCATGTACAGCGGTACCTGCGGACCGGGCACGTTGGAGACGACCAAATTGTGCACCGGCATGCTGTCGGTAAACCGGGTGCGGGAATAGAGCCGCATCGCAATGCCGAACACCGCCGGGGCGGCGAATTGCGTCCAATCCTGCAGCAGTGACGCGCCGATAGCTGAACTATGTTCTTTGGCAACCGAATTCGCCTCAGCGATGGCTTCCAGCCGTTCCACCGGGTCGATCATTTCGGTGTGCAAATTGGAAAACATCGCCGACACCTGATTGCGGCCGGGCCGGTCGGATTTGCCGTGCACCGAAACCGGGACCGACGCCACCAGCGACGAATCCGGCAATTCGTTGCGGTCGGCCAGGTATTGGCGAAGCACCCCGGAAACCAACGCCATGACGACATCGTTGACTTTGACACCGAAATGGTTTTTCACCGCTTTGATGTCGTCGAGGTCCAATTCGGCGTAAGCGATGTTGCGCCGATCGGTGATCTTGGCGTTGAACACGGTTCCCGGGGCCGCGAACGGACGGGCCATGGCCAGGCCCTCGCGCGCGCGGCGCACCGTGACGAGGTCTCCAGATACAGGAAGCTGGCGTCGAGTCCACCCAGCCGCTGCATGCGCGCATGGTATGTCTCACACCGTCACGCCGGTGCAACTGCGCAAAAGAAATGGCAGAATCGAGTAGTCCGTCGAACCCGGGGACCCGCTCAGGATTTTTTAAAGACTGAGGGCCACGAGGATCGAACCGACCACCATTAGGGACAATGATGTCTGAGCACAACGTTTACGGTGCCAACTCGCTCGCGCAGCCCGAAAAGCCGCGGCCCAAGATCCGCACCCACCACCTGCAGAAGATGAAGGCCGAAGGCCACAAGTGGGCCATGCTCACGGCCTACGACTATTCGACGGCCCGCATTTTCGACGAGGCCGGCATCCCGGTCCTGCTCGTCGGCGATTCGGCGGCCAACGTGGTGTACGGCTACGACACCACCGTGCCCGTCTCGATCGACGAACTGATCCCGCTGGTGCGTGGCGTGGTGCGGGGCGCCCCGCCCGCCCTGGTCGTCGCCGACCTACCGTTCGGCAGCTACGAGGCCGGACCGGCCGCCGCGTTGGCCGCCGCCACCCGGTTCATGAAGGAGGGCGGCGCACACGCGGTCAAGCTCGAGGGCGGCGAACGGGTTGCCGAGCAGATCGCCTGCCTGACCGCCGCCGGTATTCCGGTGATGGCGCACATCGGGTTCACCCCGCAAAGCGTGAACAGCCTGGGCGGCTTCCGGGTGCAGGGCCGCGGTGACGCGGCGGAGCAGACGGTGCACGACGCGATCGCCGTCGCCGAAGCCGGTGCATTCGCCGTCGTCATGGAGATGGTGCCGGCCGAATTGGCCACCCAGATCACCGGCAAGCTGACCATCCCGACCGTCGGGATCGGCGCCGGACCCAACTGTGACGGCCAGGTCCTGGTCTGGCAGGACATGGCCGGAATGAGCGGCGGCAAGGCGGCGCGCTTCGTCAAGCGATTCGCCAACGTCGGCGACGAATTGCGCCGGGCCGCTAGCCAATACGCGGAAGAGGTGGCCGGCGGGGTATTTCCCGCCGACGAGCACTGCTTCTGACCCGCCGCGCCGGCTGAGTCACCCGATCGGTACCGCCCGGTGGCGCGTCCAGCCCGCCGATCCGAGCTTCACCCCTGGTCGACGACGTTATCGCTGCCACCGCCAAACCATTGAAAAGTGTTGCGGTACAGGGATGTACGATTGCTCTGAAAGAGAAGATCCGAACTCTGACGAGCAGGGGTGGACCACATCGACCGGGGGAATCGCGGTGACTTCGTGCGCCGTCGAACGGTGTTGGCGGTGCCGCTGCTGGTGGCAGGAGGCATGGCTTTGGCACGGACACCGCGCGGGTCCGCGGCACCGCCTCGCACCTCCCCGCAAGCAAGCCGATGGTCACCCGAGCGCGCCAACCGCTGGTATCAGGCGCAAGGCTGGCCGGTCGGCGCGAACTACGTCACCTCCAGCGCCATCAATCAGCTGGAGATGTTCCAGCGCGAGACCTTCGACCCCCGGCGTATCGATACCGAACTGAGCTGGGCGCAATCCAACGGGTTCACTGCGATCCGGGTCTTCCTGCACGATCAGCTGTGGGCGCAGGACCACCGCGGGTTTCAGGGCCGCCTCGCCCAATTCGTCGACATCGCGGCACGCCACGGCATCAAACCGCTGTTCGTCCTGTTCGATTCGTGTTGGGATCCGTTTCCCCAGCCGGGCCCCCAGCGCGCGCCGCGGCCGGGCATCCACAACTCCGGCTGGGTGCAAAGCCCCGGGGCGGCGCGCCTGGACGATCGTGGCTACCTGCGCACCCTGCGCGGTTACGTCACCGGAGTCCTGACGCAATTCCGCAATGACGATCGCATCCTGGGCTGGGACGTGTGGAACGAGCCGGACAACCCCGCCGACGCCTACGCCGCGGTGGAGCGGAAAGACAAGGTGGACCTTGTCGCCCAGCTGCTGCCCCAGGTGTTCGAATGGGCACGGCTGGTCGACCCCTGCCAGCCGTTGACCAGTGCCGTCTGGCACGGCGAGTGGGCCGACCCGGGTCGGCGCAGCGTCATCAGCGGCATCCAGCTCGACAACTCCGACGTCATCACGTTTCACTCCTATGCCGAGCCGGCGGAGTTCGAGAGGCGCATCGCCGAGCTCGTCCCGCAGGGCCGCCCGATCCTGTGCACCGAGTACATGGCCCGGCCGCTGGGCAGCACGGTGCAGGGCATCCTGCCGATCGCCAAGCGCGCCGGCGTAGGCGCGTTCAACTGGGGGTTGGTCGCCGGAAAGACGCAGACGTATTTCCCCTGGGACTCCTGGGACCACCCGAATCCGGATCCCGCCATGCCCCGGGAGTGGTTTCACGACCTGCTGGGTCCCGATGGACGGCCATTCAGGGACACCGAGATTCAGGCGATCCTTCAGTTGAGCGATCTGGCGATGCATCTGCAGCCGCCGCCACCGGCCGGCTGACGGCGAACGGTCAGCGGCACCGGTTCTGGAAGTCGGTCAACGGCTGGCGAATGCCCTCGAGGTCGGCGTGGGTCTGCGGGTTGGCATCCATGTACTGCTTCAGCTGTGCGCGCATGTCGTCGCGTGGCTGCCCCTTCAGACTGGTGAAGTAGGCGTTGACGTCCGGATGGGTGAACAGATACGCCGACGTCGCCGCGGCAACGCCCGAGGACACCTGGGCAAGATCGGCCGCCGTGCAATTCGGTTGCGACGAGGGCGCCGGTTCCGGATCGTCCATCGGCGGATCCGCGGCAGCCGAACCCGCCGTCGAGAAAAGCACCGTCGTCGAGAAAAGCATTGCCACACCGACCGCGCCGGCGGCCATTGCGCCGCCAACGGCTCGGGCCGCCGGTCGAACAAAAGACACCATGGAAACGCTCCTTCGTCGGGTATCACCAACCCGTCCGCTATTCGTATCGCAAACGATAAGGGGTTTTCTCGCCACGCATGCGCCATTGGAGGAGTCGAGAAATGCGGAGTCATTCGTCAATCCCGGCCCGTCCACCCGGACGCGACGGCACAATGCATTAAGGGTGGCAGGAAGGAGACCGCAGATGAATCGGCGCCGCTGGTTTGTGGCAGTGCTGGCGTTCTGGGGCTTGGTCGCAACGCCCGGAATTCTTGTTGCCGTCCATTCCGCCGATCGGTCGGAGGCGACCGTGTGTGTGGGTGCGGGCCGCCGCATCTCGGTCAGCGGGTGCACCAACATCGCCGACAACATCGAACGCTATGTCCCGCCGCCGGCCGCCTATGCGCCGCTGCCGGAAGACGACGCGCCGCCTCCTCCCCCGCCCCCTTAAGACGGCCGCGACGGCGCTTCACCCACCGGCCGATCGGTGGCGGCCCCGTCGTTTCGGTATGGCAGGCTATGGGTGCTCATTTCCCACCGTCCACCATGTTCACGGCCGCGGCGACGCGCCCTACGCGCCCGCCCCGCCCCTTCAGTGGAGCCGAAGATGCCTGCAAAAGCGCCGCAGACCTCGCGTCATCTCGAGGTCGAGCGCAAGTTCGACGTGGTCGAATCCACCGTGTCGCCCTCGTTCGAGGGCATCGCCGCGGTTGCCCACGTCGAGACGTCGCCGACGCAAACCCTGGATGCGACGTACTTCGACACGCCCATACACGATTTGGCGCGCAACAAGATCACCCTGCGCCGCCGCACCGGTGGCTCCGACGCGGGATGGCATCTGAAGCTTCCGGCCGGACCGGACGCGCGGACCGAGGTCCGCTTGCCGCTGGACGCATCAAGCGGAAACGACATCGTGCCCAGCGAGTTGACGGACGTGGTGCTCGCGATCGTTCGCGATCGCCCGCTGCAGCCCGTCGCGCGCATCACCACCCGGCGCGACAGCCAGGTGCTGTACGACGCCGCGGGCACGGCGCTGGCCGAGTTCAGCAACGACCACGTCACCGCGTGGTCGACTCGAGGCTCCGAGGACACCGACTCGGCGCCGACCGAGCAGGAATGGCGCGAGTGGGAATTGGAGCTCCTCGAGGCGAGCGGGCTGTCCAACGGGACGGCCGGTGTCGAGCTGCTGAACCGGCTGAGCAATCGGCTGCTGGACGCCGGCGCCGCACCGGCCGGTCACGGTTCCAAGCTCGCGCGGGTGCTCGGTACCGCGCCGCCGCCCGACGGTGGCCAGCCGGCCGAGGATCCGTTGCAGCGCGCCATCGTTGAGCAGGTTCGCGAGCTGCTGGTGTGGGATCGCGCGGTGCGCGCCGACGCCTACGACTCCATTCACCAGATGCGGGTGACCACCCGCAAGCTGCGCAGCCTGCTGCGGGATTACCAGGATTCGTTCGGGTTGCCCGAGGAGGGGTGGGTCCTCGACGAGTTGCGTGAGCTCGCCGGAATCCTGGGCGTGGCGCGCGACGCCGAGGTGCTCGCCGAGCGATACGAGCGTGACTTGGACGGGCTCGCACCGGAATTGGTGCGCGGGCCGGTGCGCGAACGCCTGGTCGGCGGCGCGCAGCGGCGCTACCAGACCGGGCTGCGCCGGTCGTTGATCGCGATGCGCTCGCAACGATACTTCCGCCTGCTGGATTCCCTCGACCTGATCGCGGCTCAAACCCCCGGCGCCGCAACCGCCGAGGAACAGGCGCCGGTGACCATCGATGCCGCCTACAAGAAGGTCCGCAAGGCCCAGAAGGCCGCCGCCCAGGTCGACCGCGAGCACCCGGACGACGAACACCTGCGCGACGAAGCCATCCATCGGATCCGCAAGCGCACCAAGCGACTTCGCTACACCGCCTCCGCTACCGGCGCGGCCAAGGTATCCGAACGGGCCAAGGCCGTCCAGTCGCTGCTCGGTGACCACCAAGACAGTGTGGTCAGCCGCGAGCATCTGCGCCAGGAGGCCGAAACGGCGCACGCGGCCGGCGAGGACACCTTCACCTACGGGCTGTTGTATCAGCGAGAGGCCGACCTGGCCGACCGGTGCCGTGACGACCTCGACGACGCCCTGCGCGAACTCGCCAAAGCGGTGCACAAGGCGGGGCATTAGAAGCTGAAGGCGGACGAGTTGGCCTGTAAGCCGGATTCTGTTCCCCGCCGCCGCGCATAAGCAACGGCGGCGCGGCGGCGACCATCCATCTGGGCACACCGTCACCGGGTGCCTCGAGCGGCCTACCCGCAGGCTCGGGCGAGCAGCCCTCGAACGCCTGCGCGGCCGCACCCGGGGGTGCGGCCTTCTTGGCCTTGCTTCGGGTGGGGTTTGCCGAGCCACCCCGGTCACCCGGGATGCTGGTGCGCTCTTACCGCACCGTTTCACCCTTACCACCGCGAGGGTGGCGGTCTGTTTTCTGTGGCACTTTCCCGCGAGTCACCTCGGATTGCCGTTAGCAATCACCCTGCTCTGTGAAGTCCGGACTTTCCTCGAACCGCCTCGCGACGGTCCGCGGCCGCCCGGCCAACTCGTCCGCGACGATCAACGGTACTACCTGCGGCATGCTGGGGCCAGCAACTATGGCTCGCGCGGCTCTATCGTGGACCTGATGGACCGATGGGAAAAGCGTGTCGACACCGGCGATTGGGACGCCATTGCCGCCGCGGTCGACGAGTACGGCGGCGCGCCACTGCCGCGGCTGGTCACATCGGGTGAAGCCGCCCGGCTGCGCAAGCTCTACGCCGACGACGACCTGTTCCGGTCGACCATCGACATGGCGCCCAAACGCTATGGCGCGGGGCAATACCGCTATTTCCATGCGCCCTACCCCGAACCGGTCGAAGAGCTCAAGCAGGCGCTCTATCCCCGGCTGCTGCCGATAGCCCGCGATTGGTGGGGCAAGCTCGGCCGGAACGCACCCTGGCCGGACCGCCTCGACGATTGGCTGGCGGCCTGCCACGCCGCCGGCCAGACCCGATCCACCGCCCTGATGCTCAAATACGGCGCGGGCGACTGGAATGCGTTGCACCGGGATCTCTATGGCGAGTTGATCTTCCCCCTACAGGTCGTCATCAACCTGAGCGACCCGGACACCGACTACACCGGCGGCGAATTCCTGCTCGTCGAGCAACGGCTGCGGGCCCAATCCCGGGGCATGGCAACGCAACTGCCGCAGGGCCACGGGTACGTCTTCACCACCCGGGAGCGACCGATGCGCTCGGCCCGGGGCTGGTCCGCGGCGCCGGTGCGGCACGGTGTCTCGGTCGTTCGCTCCGGTGAGCGCTACGCGATGGGGCTGATCTTCCACGACGCGGCATAGGCGGGGCTATCCGATCCGTCGCAACACCATGATGTTGTCGGCGATCGTTCCGACTTCCCCGTTCGGGCCGACCATTTCGCGGTCGACGGCCTCGGTCCGCAGCCGAGTCCAGTGCGGCGCGTCCAATTGCACCGCTTCGAGAACCTCGTCGATGCCGGCGAAGCTGTGATCGTGATGCTCCGCCCAGGGCGGGGCGGAGCCATGGTCGACGATCAACAGCACCCCACCACGATCTACCCGCTCGGCCGCCCGCCGCAGCACCCCGTCGCGTTCCAGTCGCGCCGGCGAGTGCAGATACTGGGCGGACACCAGGTCGAATGTCCCCTCGGGGAAGCTCTCGTTGAGGTCGTGGCGCTGAAAGTCGATGCGTGCGAGCAGGTTCCGCGCCGAGGCCGCGTCGGTGGCGCGCCGCAGCGCGGTGGCCGAGATGTCGACGGCCACCACCTCCCAGCCGCGCTCGGCCAGCCACAGCGCGTCGGCCCCTTCCCCGCAGCCCAGGTCGAGCGCCCGGCCCGCCGGCAGCTCGGCGGCCACGTCGGCCAGGCGGGGATTGACCCGCCCGCTCCAGACCCGCTCCGCCGAGCCGTAGCGCTCCTCCCAGAACCGCTGGGCGTCATCAGGTTTGCACGAATTCTCCATACCGCGAGCTTGCCTACCCCGTACATCATTTGCCAAGCTGATTTGCCATGCAGGCAAAAACCACTTCCGATATCGACCTCCTGGTGCGCCGGCGACTTCGCGAACTGCGCGTGCAGCGCGGCTTGACGCTGCAGGAGGTCGGCGAGCGCGCCGGGATCGACGTCTCGACGCTCAGCCGGCTCGAATCCGGGAAGCGCCGGCTGGCTTTGGATCACCTGCCGCGGCTGGCCCGGGCACTATCGGTCAGCACCGACGAGCTGCTGCAGACGCCGCCGACGCCCGACCCGCGGGTGCGCGGCACCGCGCACACCCACCACGGCGTCACCTATTGGCCGCTGACCCGTCAGGGCCCCGCCGGCGGCCTGCACGCGTTCAAAATTCGGGTCAGCCCGCGGCGCCGCACCCCGCCCGCCGACCTGCCGGTGCACGAGGGGCAGGACTGGATGTACGTGCTTTCCGGGCGGATGCGGCTCATCCTGGGCGATCGCGACTTCACCATCGACCCTGGCCAAGCCGTCGAGTTCTCCACCTGGACGCCGCACTGGTTCGGCGTGGTGGACGGGCCGGTGGAGGCCATCGTGATCTTCGGACCGCACGGGGAGCGGCTCCACCTGCATAGTTGATCGGAATTAGACCATTGCCGGATAGGCACGTCGGTGTCAGGCTGACCAAATGACAGAAGCCGAAAGTTTCGTCGACCAGACGGTCACGGGGCTCGCGGAGCCGCAACCGATGTACAAGGCGCTGCGCGAGACCAGCCCCGTGTTCCGGTCGCCGCAGGCGGTCGTTCTCAGCCGCCTGGCCGACATCGAGATGGCGCTCAAACACACCGAGCTGTTCTCGTCGAACATGGATGCGGTCGACCTGGGTAATGTGCGGCCGCTGATACCGCTGCAGATCGACCCGCCCGAGCATGCGAAGTACCGGCGCATCCTCGACCCGCTGTTCACTCCACGGGAGATGGCACGGCGCGAACCTCTCGTCACCGAGCTGGTCAACGAGATGATCGATCGTTTCGCCGGCCGGGGCGAGTGCGACTTCCACGCCGAGTTCGCGGTGCCGCTGCCCTGCACGGTCTTTCTGCAGCTGCTCGGCCTGCCGCTGGACGACCTCGACCAGTTCCTGGTCTGGAAGGACGGCGTGATCCGCCCCGAGGGCGACTCCGGTTTCGACCGCCGCCACGAGAGTTCCGCGGACGTGGCGCAGCAGATTTACGACTATTTCGACCGCGCCATCGACGACCATATTGCGAACCCACGCGACGACGTGCTGTCGGCGATGATCGCGGCGAATTTCAAAGACGAAGCGGGCCAACCACTATCGCGGGAGGAGCTACTCGACATCTGCTTCCTGTTTCTGATCGCCGGGCTGGACACGGTCACCGACTCGCTCGACTGTTTTTTCGTATACCTGGCGCGTCACCCCGATCACCGTCATCAACTCGTCGAGCAGCCCGACGTCCTACCCAGCGCTGTCGAGGAGTTGTTGCGCTGGGAGACACCGGTTCCCGGCGTCGCCCGGGTCGCCATCCAGGACGTCGAGGTGGGCGGGTGCCCGATCAGCAAGGGCGAACGGGTCAGCCCGCTACTGGGCGCGGCCAATACCGACCCGGCCGAGTTCCCCGACCCGGAGCTGGTGGACTTCACCCGTAACCCCAACCGGCACCGAGCTTTCGGCGGTGGCCCGCACCGCTGCCTCGGGTCGCACCTGGCCCGCATGGAGCTGCGGGTGGCCTTGCGTGAATTCCACCGGCGCATACCGGATTACGAGATCAAGCCCGGCACCGAGCTGTCCTACACCGCCGCGCTGCGGTCGGTCGAGTCGCTGCCGCTGGTATTCCCGGTGTCATGACCCGCATAACGGTCGACCCCGACCGGTGCACCGGGCACGGGCGCTGCTACTCCCTGGCACCCGACGTCTTCGACGCCGACGAGGCCGGCTATTGCCTGGTGCTGGCCGGCGAGGTGTCCGGTGAACTCGAAGCGCAGGCCGTGACCGCAGAACGCAATTGCCCGGAGAGCGCCATCACTTTGGCCCGTTGAACACCGGGCCGGCGACAAACGCCGGCCATCGAACCGTGCTAGAACACGCCGTACCGGGGTAGTCCCCCTGGTATGGCCATGAACGTCGCTCACAAGCTGATCAGCTCGCATCTGGAGTCCGGGGAGATGTCCCCGGGAGAAGAGATCGCGCTCCGCATCGATCAGACGCTGACCCAGGATGCGACCGGCACGCTGGTGATGCAGGAACTCGAGGCGCTCGGGCTCGATCGCGCCCGCACCGAGGTGAGCGTGCAGTACGTCGACCACAACCTGTTGCAGGGCGACGAGAAGAACGCCGAGGATCACGAGTACCTGCGCACCGCGGCGCAACGCTTCGGCCTGTGGTTCTCCAAACCGGGCAACGGAGTCTCGCACCCCACCCACATGCAGCGCTTCGGCATCCCCGGCAAGACGATGGTGGGCTCCGACTCGCACACTCCGGCGGCGGGATCGCTGGGCATGCTCGCGATCGGCGTCGGCGGCCTCGAGGTGGCGCTCGCGATAACCGGGCGGCCGCTGCACATCCGCATGCCCGAGGTATGGGGCGTGCGGCTCGAGGGTGAGCTGCCCCCGTGGTGTTCGGCCAAAGACGTGATCCTGGAGATGTTGCGGCGCCACGACGTCCAGGGCGGAGTGAATCGGATCATCGAGTACCACGGTCCGGGCGTGGCCACGCTGACGGCGATGGACCGCCACGTCATCGCCAACATGGGAGCCGAACTCGGCGCCACCACGACGGTGTTTCCCAGTGACGAAGCCGTGCGCGAATTCCTCCGCGCCGAAGAGCGCGAGGACGACTGGATGGAGTTGCTGGCCGACGAAGACGCCGCGTATGACGTCGAGGACACTATCGACCTGTCGCAGATCGAGCCGCTGATCGCCAAACCGTCGTCACCGGGCAACGTGGTACCGGTTAGCGAGGTGGTCGGCGAGGAGATCGCCCAGGCGGTGATCGGTTCCAGCGCCAACCCCGGGCTGCGGGATTTCGCGATCGCGGCCGCGATGGTGGCGGGACGCCAGACGGCGCCGCAGGTCAGCTTCGACATCAATCCGACATCGCGCGAGATCCTGGCCGACCTGACCAAGATGGGCGCGACGCTGGATCTGGTGGTGGCCGGCGCGCGTATCCACCAGGCGGGCTGCATGGGGTGCATCGGCATGGGCCAGGCGCCCGCGGTCGGTCGCAACTCGCTGCGCACGATGCCGCGTAATTTCCCCGGCCGGTCCGGCACCAAGGAGGATGCGGTCTGGCTGTGCTCGCCCGAAACCGCTGCGGCATCGGCGCTGACGGGAGTGATCACCGATCCGAGGGACTGGGCCAAACAGGAGCGGATGGACTATCCGAAACTCGATCTGCCCGAGCGCAACTCCGTCAACACGGCGATGCTCGTCCCTCCGCTGGACGCGGAGGAGGCACAACGCGTCGAACCCGTGAAGGGACCCAACATCTCCAGCCTGCCCGAGTTATCGCCGCTGCCAGACGAACTCGAGGCGCCGGTGCTGCTCAAGGTCGGCGACAACATCTCCACCGACGAAATCTCACCGGCGGGCGTGCAGGCTCTTCCGCTTCGGTCCAACATCCCCAAGCTCGCGATGTTCAGCTTCACCCGGGTCGACGACTCCTACCCCGAGCGGGCTCAACAGGCCGGCGACGGCGGGCACATCATTGTCGCCGGGGACAACTACGGCCAGGGCTCCTCGCGTGAGCACGCCGCGATCGCACCGCGCTACCTCGGGTTGCGCGTCGTCATCGCGAAGTCCTTCGCACGCATCCACTGGCAAAACCTGGCCAACTACGGGATTTTGGCGCTCGAGTTCGAGGATCCCGACGACTACGACTCGATCGACCAGGACGACACCCTCCGCATCCAGCATCTGAACGCGATCGACGATGAGAATGTCCTGCACGTCGACAATGTCGGCAAGGAATCGTCATTCGCGGTGCGGCATCGACTCTCGCCACGACAAGTCAAGGATGTGTTGGCCGGCGGCTTGATTCCACGACTCAACCAAGAGCGGGAGTGAAGCTACAGATACGCCGTCTGGTTGACCAATCGCACCGAAGACGCTCCGTCGGAATAGAACTCGGCGATGCTCAACGATGCCAGGTCGAGGTGCAGCCGGTACAAGATGCCGGGCCCGGCGTCCAGCGCCTCGCGCAGCAGCATCTTGATGGGTGTCACGTGTGACACCAACAGCACCGTCGTGCCTCGGTGGGCGGCGACGATCCGGTCGCGAACCCTCGACACCCGTTCGGCCACCGTGTCGAAGCTCTCACCACCCGGCGGGTCGGTACTGGTGTCTCGCAGCCAGCGACCGTGCAGTTCGGGGTCGCGCTCGGCGGCCTCGGCGAACGTCAGCCCCTCCCAGGTGCCGAAATCGGTCTCGATCAAGTCGTCGTCGACGGTCACGTCCAGGCCCAGCGCCTTGGCGGCCGCCGCCGCCGTGTCGTAGGCGCGTTGCAGCGGCGAGGCGAAGACCGCCGAAATCCCGCCCCGCTGAGCCAGATAGCGTGCCGCGGCATCGGCCTGCCTGCGCCCCATCTCGGTGAGCGCCGGGTTGCCCCGGCCCGAATACCGCCGCTGCACCGACAACTCCGTCTGGCCGTGCCGCAGCAACAGCAGCCGCGTCGGGGCGCCGCGCGCGCCGGTCCAACCGGGTGCCGACGGGGCCGGCGCCGTTGCGGGCTCGGGAGATTCGGGTTTTTCCGCCGGCTCGGATCGCGTCACCGGCGTGGACTCTTCCGTGGCGCCGGCGGCCTCGGCCGCGGCGTCCATCGCCTCGTTGGCCAACCGATCGGCGTGGGTGTTGCGGTCCCGCGGAATCCACGTGTAGCTGATCCTCGCGAATCGCGCCGCCCGGCTTCGCGCCTGGGCGTGCAGTTCAATCAGGTCGGGGTGCTTGACCTTCCACCGCCCCGACATCTGTTCCACCAACAGCTTGGAATCCAGATACACCTTGGCCTCGGTGGCGCCCAGGTTCAGGGCGTCGTCCAAACCGGCTATCAGACCCCGGTATTCGGCGACGTTGTTGGTGGCCCGGCCGATGGCTTGCTTGGCCTCGGCCAGCACGGTCGCGCGGTCCTCGGTCCACACCACCGCGCCGTACCCGGCCGGCCCGGGGTTACCGCGTGATCCGCCGTCGGCTTCAATGACGACCTTCACTGATCAAACCCCTTGACCCGCAACAGGATCGCGCCACACTCCGGGCAGCGCACCACGTCGTCGTCGGCGGCCGCCGAGATGCGGGACAGCTCGCCGCGGTCGATTTCGAGCCGGCAGGCCCCGCACCGGCGTCCCAGCAGCTGCGCGGCGCCCGGGCCTCCGCCGGCGCGCTGCCGTTCGTACAGGGCGGACAGCGCCGGATCCAGTGCGGCGCTCAGCGATTCACGTCGCGAGGACTGCAGCTCGCGGGCCTCACTGATCTCGGCGACCGCGGCGTCGAGAGCCTGCCGCGCGCCGGTCATCTCGGCCTCCAGTGACGTGAGCGTCTGCTGCTCACCGTCCAGCTGGGATTGCAGCTCCTCGCGACGTTCCATCACCTCCAGCAGCGCGTCCTCCAGACTGGTTTGACGGCGCTGCAGGGTCTCCAGCTCGTGCTGAAGGTCCGACAGTTGCTTGGCGTCGATGGTGCCCGACTGCAGCAGCGAGCGGTCGCGGTCTTCGCGCTGGCGCACCGCCTCGATCTCTGCCTCGTGCCGCGACACGTGGGCGTCGACGTCTTCCAGGGCGATGCGCACCGCGGCCAGCCGGTCGCCGGCCGCCTCGAACTCCGCCTGCAACCGCACGCAGGCCTCTTGTTCCGGCAGATGCGCCGCGCGGTGCGTGATGCGGGACAGCTCGGCGTCGAGTTTCGACAGTTCGAGTAACGAACGCTGCTGTGCTACCTCGGCTTTCACGGCCCGTCACCCCCGGCGTGCTCGACGTTCCACGGGTCGGTGCGAATCGAGCTCACCCGCACCGAGAGCTCCGCACCGAAAAGCGACCGCAGTAGGTCGGCCGCCTGTTGACACCACGGGAATTCACTTGCCCAATGTGCCACATCGATCAAAGCCACCTGGGAGGCACGGCGATGCTCGTCGGCCGGATGGTGCCGCAGATCGGCCGTGACGTAGGCCTGCACCCCGGCCCCGGCCGCGGCGGCCAGCAACGAGTCCCCGGCGCCGCCGCAGACGGCGACGCGCGACACTTCCATGTCGGGGTCCCCCGCCGCGCGCACTCCCCAGGAGGTCCGCGGTAACGCGGCGCTCACCCGGGAGACGAAGTCGCGCAACGGTTCCGGGCGCGCCAGCGTCGCGATGCGGCCCAATCCGGCGTCGCTGGGTGGGGGCACCAGCGCGAAGATGTCGAAGGCGGGCTCCTCGTAGGGATGGGCGGCGCGCATGGCCGCCAGCACCGCGGCGCGGATCCGCGCGGGCGCGACGACCTCGAACCGGTCCTCGGCCACCCGCTCGACACTGCCCACGCTGCCCACCGCGGGCGAGGCGCCTTCGTGTGGCAGAAACTGCCCGATGCCGCTGACGCTCCAGCTGCAGTGCGAATAATCGCCGATATGGCCGGCCCCGGCGGCAAATACTGCCGCCCGCACAGCTTCCGCGTTCTCGCCGGGCACGTAGACGACCCACTTGTCGATGTCGGGCGCGTTCGTTGCCGGTTCGAGTACGGCCTCGACCGTGAGCCCAAGCGTCGCGGCCAGCGCGTCGGAGACTCCCGGGCGGGCCGAGTCGGCATTGGTGTGCGCGGTGAACAGCGAGCGCCCGGTCTGGATCAACCGGTGCACCAGTGCGCCCTTGGGGGTGCTGGCCGCCACGGTGTCCACGCCGCGCAACAGCAGCGGATGGTGGGCCAGCAGCAGCCCCGCCGGGGGAACCTCGTCGACGACCGCCGGCGTCGCGTCGACCGCGACGGTCACCGACTCGAGCTCGTCGCCGGGGTCACCGCATACCAGGCCCACCGAGTCCCAGGACTCGGCGAGCCGGGGCGGGTAGGCCTCGTCGAGCACCGCGATGACATCGGCCAGCCGCACGCTCACCGCCGCCCCCCGACTCTCTCCGGCGTGACCGCCTCCGCAATCGCCTGCACCAGCTGCGGCCACTCGCGTCGCACCGCGGCCCGCAGGTACTCCTCGCCCAAGCCGACGAACGTATCACAGCGGCGAATGGCAATTCCCCAGTCGTGCAGACTTTTTCGTAGCTGGACGGCGTCGGGTGTCCGGAACAGCACGAACGGGGCCCGGCCGTCGACCACTTCGGCGCCCGCCGAGGCCAGACCGGCCACCATCTCGGCACGTAGCCGGGTTAGGCGGGCCGCGTCGGCCGCCGCCTCGGCGACGGCCCGCCGCCCGCAGCAATCCGCGATGGCCGTCAGTTGCAGCGTCCCCACCGGCCAGTGCGCCCGCTGAGCGGTCAGCCGCGCCAGCATTTCCGGGGAACCCAGCGCGTAGCCCACCCGCAACCCGGCCAGCGCCCAGGTCTTCGTCAAGCTGCGCAGCACCAGCACGTCGGGTAGCGCGTCACCGGCCAGCGACTGCGGCTCGCCGGGAATCGAGTCGGCGAACGCCTCGTCGACCACCAGGATCCGTCCGGGCCGGCGCAACGCCAGCAGTTGCTCGCGGCTGTGCAGCACCGAGGTTGGGTTGGTCGGATTACCCACCACCACCAGGTCGGCATCGTCGGGGACGGCCGCACCGGCCAGGCCGAACGGCGGCTCCAGCACGACGTGGTGCACCGGCACCCCGGCCGCGCTCAACGCGTCGGCGGGTTCGGTGAACGCCGGGGCGATGATCGCGGCCCGCCTCGGGCGCAGGTTGCTCAGCAGGGCGAACGCCTCGGCCGCCCCGGCCAGCGGCAGCACCTCGTCGCGGGCCCGGCCGTGTCGCTCGGCGGCCGCGTCCTGCGCCCGGTCGACGTCGTCGGGGCTCGGGTAGCGCGCCAGGTCGGGCAGCCGCTCAGCCAGCCGGCGCAGCAGCCACTCGGGCGGTTGGCCGTGCCGGACGTTGACGGCGAAATCCAGCATCCCGGGCGCGACGGCCTGATCACCGTGATAGCGCGCCGCAGGCGGGCTCAGGTTCAGACTCGCCATCCGAGAAACACTAGTGGGCCGTGGGGGCCGCCCGAAGCAACACCGTCACACCCGGTCGCACCCATCGAGGACAATGGTGAGGTGACAGGCACAACGTCAGCCGATTGCCAGGCCCCCGGCGCCGCCACCTCCCCGGCCGGAGTGGAGCTGGTGATCTTCGATCTGGACGGCACACTGACCGACTCCGCGGAGGGCATCGTCGCCAGCTTCCTGCATGCGCTCGACCAGATCGGCGCCCCGGTGCCACCCGGCGATCTCGTCGCGCAGATCGTCGGCCCGCCGATGGACGACACCTTCCGGGCCATGGAACTCGGCGACAACGCCGAGGAGGCGATCATGGCCTTTCGCGCCGAGTACGGCGCCCGGGGCTGGGCGATGAACGCGCTCTTCGACGGGATCGAGGCGCTGCTGGTGGACCTGCGCGCCGCCGGTGTCCGGCTGGCGGTGGCCACCTCCAAACTGGAGCCGACGGCGCGGCGCATCCTCGCCCATTTCGGGCTTGACCAGCATTTCGAGGTCATCGCCGGCGCGAGTCCCGACGGGTCGCGCAAGACCAAGGTCGAGGTGCTGGCGCACGCGCTGGCGCAGCTGGAACCGCTGCCCGGGCGGGTGCTGATGGTCGGTGACCGCAGCCACGACGTGCACGGCGCGGCCGCACACGGCATCGACACCGTGGTGGTCGGGTGGGGCTACGGCAAGGCCGACTTTCCCGACCGCGCCGCCGGAAGCGCGGCCGCCTCCGGCGTGACGCACGCCGCAACCATCGACGAATTACGGAGGGCGCTGGGTGTCTGACTCCGAAGCGCTGCATGTCACGTTCGTGTGCACCGGCAACATCTGCCGTTCGGTGATGGCCGAAAAGATGTTCGCCGACCAGCTGCGCCGGCGGGGTCTGTCGGGCGCGGTGCGGGTGAGCAGTGCCGGCACCGGCAACTGGCATGTCGGCGAGCGCGCAGACGAGCGGGCCGCCGGCGTCCTGCGTGCCCACGGCTACCCGACCGAGCACCGCGCCACCCAGGTCGACGCCGACCACCTGGGCGCCGACCTGGTGGTGGCCCTGGACCGCAACCACGCCCGGATGCTGCGGCACCTGGGCGCCGACGAGGACCGCGTCCGGATGCTGCGGTCCTTCGATCCGCGCACCGGCGCCCACACGCCCGACGTCGACGATCCCTACTACGGCGACACCGCGGACTTCGAACGCGTCTACACCGTCATCGAGGCCGCGCTGCCGGGGCTGCACGACTGGGTGGATGAGCGACTCGCGCAGAACGGATCGCCCTGATGCGCCGTTTGCCCTTTCTGCTGCGCCCGGGCTGGATAGTGCTGGCCCTGGTGGTCATCGCCTTCGCCTACCTGTGCTTCACGGTGCTCGCGCCCTGGCAGCTCGGGAAGCACAGCAGGACCTCCGAGGAGAACCGGCAGATCGAATCCTCGCTGAACACCGCGCCGGTCCCGCTGAAAACGCTACTGCCGCAGCAGAACTCGACGGCCCCCGGCGCGCAGTGGCGCCAGGTCACCGCCACCGGGCATTACCTGCCCGACGTGCAGGTGCTGGCCCGGTTGCGGGTCATCGATTCGAAGCCGGCGTTCGAGGTGCTGGTGCCGTTCGTCGTCGACGGCGGACCCACCGTCCTGGTCGACCGCGGCTACGTGCGGCCCCTTCAGGGGTCCCATGTCCCGCCCATCCCCCGCCCGCCGGCCCAGCCGGTGACCATCACGGCGCGGCTACGCAACTCCGAGACCGCCGCGCCGAACAAGGACCCGTTCGTGGGAGACGGTGTGCAGCAGGTGTATTCGATCGACACCGAACAGGTCGCGGTGCTGACGAAGGTCCCGCTGGCCGGGTCGTATCTCCAGTTGATCGACGGTCAGCCCGGTGGGCTCGGCGTGGTCGGCGTACCCCAGCTGGACGCCGGCCCGTTCCTGTCCTATGGCATCCAGTGGATCGCGTTCGGCATCCTGGCCCCGATCGGGCTGGGCTACTTCGCTTACTCCGAGATCCGCGCCCGCCGCCAGGAGAGGCAACAGCGGCCGTCACCCGCCGCCGAGACGGCGCCCACGCCCGAGGCGCCGCAGACCGTGGAGGCCAAACTCGCCGACCGCTACGGCCGCCGGCGATAACCCGACAGGTAGATCGAGAGCGCGGCCAGCACCGCGGCGCCCGCCTGCACCAGCGACGACAGCGCCACCGCGCGCCGCAGGTCGGCCACCGCGGGCTCGCGGCCATCGCCGAGCGTGGGCCGGATCTGCAGCTCGTGGCGGTATTGCGTGGGGCCGCCGAGGCGCACGCCCAGCGCCCCGGCGAAGGCCGCCTCGACGACGCCGGCGTTGGGGCTGGGATGACGGGCGGCGTCCCGGCGCCAGGCCCGCGCCGCATCCGCCGGTGATCCGCCGACCAGAGGGGCCAGCAGCACCGCCAGCGACGCGGTCACCCGCGCGGCGGCATAGTTGGCGGCGTCATCCAATCTCGCTGCGGCCCAACCGAATCGGAGATAACGCGGCGAGCGGTAGCCCACCATCGAGTCCAGGGTGTTGATGGCTCGGTACACCAGCACCGCGGGCACGCCACCGGCCGCCGCGCACAGCAGCGGCGCCACCTGGGCGTCGGAGGTGTTCTCGGCGATCGATTCCAGCGAGGCGCGGGTCAGGCCCGCGCCGTCCAGCGACGCCGGATCACGCCCACACAGCGACGGCAGCAGCCCGCGCGCGCCCTCGAGGTCGCCGCGTCCCAGCAGCTCCGACATCTCCAGGCCGGTGCGCGCGAGCGAGGTTCCGCCCAGCGCGACCCAGGTGGCCGCGGCGCCGGCCGCGATCGCCCACGATTCGCCGCGACGCCCGGCGGCCCGCTGCACCGCCAGGCCGAGCAGGCCCACCGCCGAAATCAGCGCGCCGGCATGGACCGCGCCGGCGATCCGGCTGTCGCGATAGGTCGCTTTCTCCAGCGCGGCGGCGGCTCGGCCGAACAGCGCGACCGGATGACCCCGTCGCGGGTCGCCCAGCGCGCGGTCGGCCAGGTAGCCGAGCACCACGCCCGCGACCCGGGTCTGCGTCGCAACCACTTCGGCAGCGTCTCACACCTGGGTGCCGCCGCCCCGCCGTCCAGGGCCGTCTAGGCAAGCGCCACGATCACGACGACGATGACCAGCACGACCAGGATGGCCACTGTCCACCACAGCCCGAAGCCATATTTGAACTTGCCGTCGCCGCGTGTCATCTGCGGGCTCGTCGACGGCGCGACCCCCCATTTTCCGCCCGGCGAGAGGTTGGGCGGGTCGGGCGGCGGAGGACTTGAATTGCCAGGTTCAGTGCTCATCCGCCCAGGCGTGCCCGTTCTCGGGCGGATATAACGTCACCAGATCATTGATCGTGCCGATCAGGCGATGGTCTACTCGATGGCATGAGGCCCATGAGGCAAGGCGCGCGATGAAGCGGCCCGCAACCCGGATCGCCGACCTGCTGAACCCGGCGGCGGCGTTGCTGCCCGCCGCGAACGTGATCATGCAATTGTCGCTGCCCGGCGTCGGCCATGGCGTGCTGGAAAGCCCGGTGGACAGCGGCAACGTCTACAAGCATCCGTTCAAGCGTGCCCGCACCACCGGCACGTATTTGGCGGCCGCGACCATCGGGACCGACTACGACCGGGCGCTGATCTGCGCGGCCGTCGACGTCGTCCACCGGCAGGTGCGGTCGACATCCTCGAGCCCGGTGTCCTACAACGCTTTTGACCCCAAGTTGCAACTGTGGGTGGCGGCGTGCCTGTACCGGTACTTCGTCGACCAGCACGAGTTTTTGCACGGGCCGCTGGACGACGCGACGGCCGACGCCGTCTATCGCGACGCCAGCCGGCTGGGCACCACGCTGCAGGTGCCCGAGCGGATGTGGCCCCCGGATCGGCACGCGTTCGACGAGTACTGGAAACGCTCCCTGGACGAGCTGCGCATCGATCCCCCGGTGCGCGAACACCTGCACGGCGTGGCGTCGTTGGCGTTTTTGCCGTGGCCGTTGCGCGTGCTGGCCGGGCCGTTCAACCTGTTCGCGACGACGGGGTTCCTGGCCCCCGAGTTTCGGGCGTTGATGCAGCTGGACTGGTCGCCGGGCCAGCAGCGCCGCTTCGGCTGGTTGCTGACCGCACTGCGGCTGGCCGACCGGCTGATCCCGCACTCGGCCTGGATCTTCGGCTACCGGCTCTACCTGTGGGACATGCGATCTCGCGCGCGCCAGGGCCGGCGGATCGTCTAGATGGATCGACTCGCGGGCAGGGTCGCCATCATCACCGGCGCGGGTTCCGGTATCGGGTGGGCCGCCGCGAGCCGCTTCGTCGACGAAGGAGCCCGCGTCGTCTGCGCGGACATCAGCGGTCACGAGCGCGACATCGCCGACCGGCTCGGCGATGTCGCGATGGCGGTGCACGTCGAGGTCACCAACGCCGCCGATGTCCGACGCATGATCGCCACCACCGTCGACCGCTTCGGCCGAGTGGATGTTCTGCTGAACAACGCCGGATTCGGTGGCCCCCACGCGGCCCTAGCCGACACCGAGGAAGAATTGTTCGACAAGATCCTGGCGATCAACCTCAAAGGCGTGTTCCTCGGCATGAAATACGCGATCCCCGCGATGCTGCATGCGGGTGGCGGGGCCATCGTCAACACCGCGTCGGCGTCCGGGCTAGTCGGCTGGAAAGGCTTGTCCTGCTACGCCGCCGCCAAAGCCGCGGTGGTGCAGATGACCAAGTCCGCCGCGCTGGATTACGCGAAGACGAACGTGCGCATCAACGCGATCTGCCCCGGCATGACCTACACCGGCCTGGCCGGGGCCAAACCCGACGACGACGTGCCGCCCGGTGACTACTTGCCGACGCCGATGGCCCGGTGGGGCGAGCCCGCCGAATTGGCCGCCGCCGCATTGTTTCTCGCCAGCGATGAAGCCTCGTTTGTCACGGGTGCCGCGCTGGCCGTCGACGGTGGGTACTCGGCGAGCGGCCCGATGGCCGGAAGGCCCCGCAAAGCGGACTAGCCTGTCCCCTCGCGGCCCCGACGGTGTTGCGTTGGAGTTCTTCGCACTTCCGGGCTGATCGGCTCAGCGCACCGTCGCGAAGAACGCGCGGAGATCCTCGACGAACAGCTCCGGCTGCTCGAACGCCGCGAAATGCCCGCCGCGCGGCATGTCCGTCCAGTGGGTGATGTTGTAGACCGGCTCGCACCAGCTGCGCGGCGCCTTGAGCAGCTCCCCGGGGAAAGCCGCTACGCCCGTGGGCAATTCGACGCGATCGCCGCCCCCCCACACCGCAAAGCTCTCCCAGTACAGGCGGGCCGAGGACGCGGCGGTGTCGGTCACCCAATAGACCATCACGTTGTCGAGCAGCTCCTCGCGGCTGACCGCGTTCTCGGGGTGCCCGTCGCAATCGGCCCAGTCCCAGAACTTTTCGACGATCCAGGCCAGCTGCCCCACGGGCGAATCGGCCAGGCCGTAGCCCAGCGTCTGCGGCCGGGTGGACTGTTGCTTCGAATAGCCGGTGCCCCACTTGCGATGGTTGGCCAGCCCGGCGAGCGCCCGCTGCTCTTCCTCGGTGGGATTCGTCAGCGAGTCCTTGGTGGGCCGGCCGACCGGCATGTTCAGGTGGATGGCCACGCAGTGGCCGACATTGCGGCCGATCTGCGTCGTGACCGCGGCGCCCCAGTCACCGCCCTGAGCGCCGTAGCGGTCATAACCCAGGCGCAGCATCAGCGTTTCCCATGCCTGCGCGATCTTCTCCACACCCCAGCCCGTGTGGGTGGGCTTCCCGGAGAACCCGTACCCCGGCAGCGACGGGCAGACGACGTGGAAGGCGTCCTCGGCGCGCCCAGAGACGGGGTTGGTCAACGGCTCGATCACCTTGTGAAACTCCACGATCGAGCCCGGCCAGCCGTGGGTGATCACCAGCGGGAAGGCATCGGCGTGTGGCGACCGCTGGTGGATGAAATGGATGTCCAGGCCGTCGATCTCGGTGATGAACTGATCGAAGCGATTGAGCGCGGCCTCCCGCGACCGCCAGTCGTAGTCGTTGGCCCAATAGTCGGCCAGTTCGCGGGTGTAGGCCAACGGCATGCCCTGGCTCCAGTCGTCCACGCATTCGGCCTCTGGCCAACGCGTACGGGCCAGCCGCGATCGCAGATCGTCAAGAACGTCGTCGGGAACGTCGATGCGGAACGGTTTCACGGGTTCATAGTGCCCCCGGGCGCAAAGCCCTCGGTACACACCCCAGCGCGGCGGTCCCGCGCACCCCACCTCCCGCTCGTCCCGCGCACCCCACCTCCCGCTCGCGAGCGTATGCGCACTGCGGGATTCGCCGTGATTTTTCGCGGTGCGCTTACGCTCGCGGCGTCGGGTGGGCGCGGCCTCAGGGCGCGAGCCTGACGAACCCCGGCGACATAGGTGGCGCCGCGGGCGGTGGCAGTGTCGGGGCGGCGGTCAGCGTCGCGGCGTCGACGAACCTGTCCAGTGTGAGTCCGCCGACGTGCACCTCGTGCCGTCGCGGCCGTGCACGGACGCAAAGTGGGGCCTCTTTGCCCAGGGCTTTCGCTCGGCCTCGATGTCGTCGCGTGCTCTTACAGCTCGCTGGCCGGGCTCACGACGGAATGTCTTGCGTCGAGCCGGCAAGTCTGGCCGACTGCTGACTCAGTCTTTTAACGGACGGCGCGTCGAATACGGTGGGCACTACAAGGTGGATATGAAGGGCGGTGTTGATCGTGGCGACCAGCCGCATCGCGGAAAGCGAATCCCCGCCCAGGTCGAAAAACGACTCATCGATTCCGACACGGTCTACTCCGAGTAACTGGGCGTAGATGTCGGCCAGGATCTGCTCGACCTGAGTAGCCGGGGCGCGATAATCACCGCCGGTGCCTTGGCACTCGGGTGCCGACACCGGTGTGGTCGCCGCTGGTTGGGTCAACGCCGCGCGGTTACCGAACCCATTCAGCTGGGCATGCTCGGGCTTGTCGAGCAGATCCATCGACGTCAACCGCCGCCCCGGATCAGCTGTCATCGTCCGCAACACCCACTGCAACCGCTCGATCACTGCCTCGATGCTGGCCAGGTCGAAAACATCCGTGCGAAATTGAACGCGAAGGCCCAGTTCGCGGCCCGGCACGGCCTGCACCGCAAGCGGGTAGTGGTAGTAGTCGCGGATGTTGGAGGCGGTGATAGCCAGCTCGCCGGGACTCGACGACGCGGCAGTATCGACCGGGTAGTTCTCGTACACAAAAACGGTGTCGAAGAGCTGGTCGTGACCGGCGATGCGGTGAAGGTCCCGCAGCGCCAGATGCTGGTGTTCGAGCGTGTTGTTGTGGGCGCTCTGCAGCTGGTCCACTAGGTCCGCGGTCGTGGTTACCGGGGTGATGTTCGCTCGCACCGGCACCGTGTTGATCAATAAGCCCACTATCGACTCCGCCCCAGACACTTCAGCTGGCCTACTTGAGACCACCGTCCCGAATGCGACATCGTGCTGGCCGGTCAGCCACATCAGCAGCTGCGCCCAGGCGCCGTGCAGCAGCGTGCCGACGGTGGTGTGATGCGAGCGCGCCAGCTGGTTAAGGGCGCGGGTGATCTGCTCAGGCACCCGGAACGATGCCGTGCTTCGCGGTCCCAGCCCTAGCCGGTCTGGCGGACCCACCAATGTGGGTGTCTCAAAACCGGCGAGCACCTCACGCCAGGCCGCCTGGGCGGCAGCACAGTCCCGATCGGCCAGCCAGGTCACAAACCTGCGGTACGGGACAGGCGCGGGCAACCGGTCTCCTCGATAGCTGGCGAATACCTCCCCTAACAGCATCGACATTGACCAGCCATCGAGCACGATGTGGTGATTGGTCAGCACAAACCGGTGCCGACCTGGTGCGGTGCGGATCAACGCCGCCCGGAAGGCCGGCTGGTCGGCCAGGTCGCAGACCGTGGCGCGCTCAGCAGCGCACACCTGCTGGACCTGCTCCTCGACGTCGACGCCATCGGCGTCAGTCTCCACATACCGCCAGGGCGCCACCGGATCAGCCGGGATGATCTGCACCGGCTCGTCGAACTGGTCACAGAACCGGGCCACCAGGTTGGGATGGCGGTTGACCACCGTTTGCACCGCATTACGCAACCGGTCGCAGTCGAGCGGGCCGGTCACGGTGAAGTCCAGCTGCACCGCATACGCATCGTCATCGCTGCTTTGCGCAGCTCTGGCATGGAAGAGCAGCCCCTGCTGCAGCGGGGTCAACGCCAGCACATCAGCGATCTCATAGTGCCGGTGCAGCTCGTCGATCTGGTGCTGACTCAGCCGCGCCGGCGCGATATCCGAAGGGGTCAACCCGCCCCCGCCGTGGCTCACGTGGGCGCAGATACCGGCCAGGGCATCGAACCACAACCGGCTCAGTCGGCTGACCTGGTCGTGATCCAGCGCCGAGGTCGCCCACGTCCAACTGGCATGCAGGCGCGGGCCGGTGTCGGTGTCCTCGGTGGCGGCGTTGAGCTCCACGGTGTGCGGCAACGCAATCGGCACCGCCGCGGCCGCCGCGGTCAAAGCCAGGCCGTCCGGGCTGATCCGCCACAGATCAGCGGGGAGCCCGGCCGTGGCGCCGTGCAGCCGTCCCAGGTAGTTGAACCCGATCTGCGGGTCAGACCCGTCCAGGTCAACATCGGTGTTCAGGTAGCGCAGCACCCCGTAGCTCAGCGGCGCGGGAAGGGCGCGCAGTTGTTCTTTGGCGTCTTTGATCACTGCTCCCAGTGCGGCCTCACCGGCCACCACCTGTGCCCACGACAACCCACCTATTGCCAGTGACACCGGATAGATGGTCGTGAACCATCCCACGGTGCGCGACAGGTCCACATCTGCGGCCAGCTCGTCGTGACGCCCGTGGCCCTCGACGTCGATGCCGATCGGCGCACCGCCGTTGCCCAAAAACTCTGCCACCGCCAACCCGAACGCAATCAACAAAATGTCCTGCACCGTGGCATGAAACGCCGCCGGCACCTCACCGAGCAGCATGCCGGTGGTCTCGACATTCAGTTCCAGCGATAGGTGGCCAGCGGTGGCGAAGGTATCCACCGCAGGTTGCACCGCCGGCAACGCGGCCGGTGTTGCCGACACCTGCTGCCACACGTCGGCCAGGCCGATGATCTCCGGGTTGTGCGAGTGTTCGGCGAGCAGCGATGACCACCGGGCAAACGAGGTCCCGGTCGCCGCCAGCTCTATCGGCCGTCCCGCACGGTGCTGGACCCAGGCAATGTTGAGGTCTTCCAGCAATATCCGCCACGACACCGCGTCGACGGCCAGGTGATGGATGATCACCACCAGCTGACCGGTGGCGGGGGCCCACAGCGCGCTGAGCATAGCCCCGACTGCCGGGTTCAACCGCTCCCGGGCCGCTATCACAGCCTCGTCGGACAACGCGTCCACGGTGCGCAGGCGAGCGCCGGCGTCCACCGACCCCGCCTCGGGCACGGTCAATGACAGGCCCCCTGAGCGGTCGTCCTCGACCCGCGCCCGCAGCATGGCATGCCGATCCAGCAAGGCCTGCAACAGCACCACCACGTCGGCTTCGGTGGCCCCTGCCGGAGCCTGCACCAACACCGTCTGGTTGAACTGGTCGACCGCGCCGTCCAATCGCTGCAGCCAGCGCATGATCGGGGTGGCCACAACAGGACCAAGGCCCTCATCCACCGGGCTATCGGCGTTGTCGGCCACCTCGGCCGCCCGTGCCAGCCGGGCCACGGTCTGCTCGACGAAGATGTCGCGCGGCCGACACACCAGGCCGGCCGCGCGCGCCCGGGCCACCACCTGCATCGACAAAATGCTGTCGCCGCCCAGGTCGAAGAAGGAGTCGTCGACCCCGACCCGCTCCACACCCAGCACCTCGGCGTAGATGCCGGCCAGGATCTCCTCGACCGCGCTGCCCGGGGCGCGGTATTCATCGGCGATGTATTCGGGTGCGGGCAGCGCGCGGGTGTCGAGTTTGCCGTTGGGCGTCAACGGAAGTGCATCGAGCGTGACGACCGCGGCCGGGACCATATACTCCGGGAGCCGCTCGGCCAGCACGGCGCGGATTTCGACGAGGTCGGCGGTGCCGGTGACATAACCCACCAGACGTTTGTCGCCGGGGCGGTCCTCGCGGGCGATCACCGCGGCCTGGTCCACCCCGTCCAAACCCGCTAGGGCCGTTTGGATTTCGCCGAGCTCGATGCGATGTCCGCGGATCTTGACCTGCTCATCAGCGCGCCCCACATACGCCAGTTGCCCATCGGCATCCCAGCGGACCAGGTCCCCGGTGCGATACATGCGCATTCCTGGTACTCCCGCGCCGGCGAACGGGCAGGCCACAAACCGCGACGCCGTCAACCCGGCCCGACCGATATATCCTTCGGAGACACCGGATCCGGCGACATAGAGCTCACCGACGACGCCGGGAGGAACCGGACGCAACCACCCGTCCAACACAAACAACGCCGCGCCGGGCACCGGCGAGCCGATCGGCGGTATGCCCGATCCCGGCCTCAGGGGCGCACTGATGGTCACGCACATGGTGGTCTCGGTCGGGCCATAGGCGTTGATCATCACCCGTCCGGGCGCCCACTGATCCACCACCTCGCCCGGGCAGGCCTCCCCGGCCATCACCAGCGACACCGACTCCAACCCCTCGGGCGAGAGCATCGCGACCGCCGACGGGGTCTGGGTCAACACGCTGACCTGTTCCGCAGCCAGCACCCGATGCAAGTCTTCCGGAGAGCCCACCACCGACTCGGACACCACCACCAGCCGCCCCCCGCGCAACAGCGCGCCGAAGATCTCCCACACCGAGACATCGAACGCATACGAATGGCACTGGCTCCACACCCCCGCCGCCGGCAGGCCCGCATCCAGCGACCCCAACAACTGGGTCACGTTGCGATGCATGACCGCAACGCCTTTGGGCACCCCCGTGGTGCCCGAGGTGTAAATCAGGTACGCGATATCCTCCGGGCCGGGCACTGGCAAGGCGGTGCACGGGTAGCTGGGAATGCGGGGGTCCTCCACATCAATGATCGCCAGGTCGTACCCGTCCAACCGTTCCGCCCAATCGGCGGTAGTCACCGCGGCAACCGGCGTGGCATCGGCAACCATGAACCCGATCCGAGCCGTTGGCGATGTGGGATCGATCGGCAGGTAGGCCGCCCCGGTCCTGAGCACCGCCAAAATCGCCACGACCGCGTCGGCCGACCGCGAAAACAGCAGCGCCACAGTCTGTCCCGGACCGGCTCCGCGGTCGACCAACAGGTGCGCCAGCCGATTAGCGGCCTCGTCCAGCTCCCGGTAGGTCCAAGAGCGCTCACCGCAACTGATCGCGACCGCCTCGGGCGTCTGGGCCACCTGAGTCGCGAACAACTCCGGAATCGACACCGATATGCCTGCCGGCCCGTCCAAAACAGCCTTATTACCAAGCTCTTCCAGGCAGGCATGCTCAGCCTCATCGAGCACGTCCACCGACGAGAACCGCCGGGTCGGGTCGGCGGTCATCGCCAGCAACACCCGCCGCCACCGCTCGATCAGTGCCTCGATGCTGGCCGCGTCGAACACGTCGGTGCGAAACTCCACGTCCCCGTAGAGCCCGGCGGGCTCACCGGCCTCGGTGAAACGTTCGGCCAGCGTAAATGTCAGATCCATGCGCGCCGACTGGGTATCCGTGAGTAGCGGCGTGACCTGCAGATCACCCAAACTCCGCCCGGTCGCGGGGTTGATTTGCCCGGGGAAGTTCTGCCAGGCCAGTACCACCTGCACCAGCGGGTGATGGGCCAACGATCGCGTCGGGTTGAGCCGCTCCACGAGCACCTCAAACGGCACATCCTGATGCTCGTAGGCGCCCAGACTGCGCGCCCGCACCTGCGCCAGCAGCTCGGCCACGGTGGGATCCCCGGCCAGATCGACCCGCAGCACCAGGGTGTTGACGAAAAATCCCACCAGCTCATCCAGCGCGGGATCGCGCCGCCCGGCGATCGGGAACCCCACCGCCACATCGGAATTCGCGCTCAACTTGCCCAGCAGCACCGCCAGCGCGGCCTGCAACACCATGAAGCTGGTCGCGTTGTGCTCACGGGCCACCTCGCGCACCCGCTGCTGCAGCCCCGCCGGCCACTCCACCCCCAACCGGGCGCCGCGCTGGTTGGCCACCGGCGGGTAAGGCCGATCCGTGGGCAGCACCAGCCGCTCGGGCAGCCCGGCCAGCGCCTGCTCCCAGTAGGCCAACTGCGCGGCGATGGGACTGCTGCTATCGGCCAAATCACCAAACTGCGCGCGCTGCCACAGCGTGTAATCGACATACTGCACCGCTAACGGCGCCCAGCCAGGGGCCTGCCCCGCGCACCGGCTCGCATAAGCTATACCCAGGTCACGCACCAACGCGGTGATCGACCAGCCATCCGCGCCGACATGGTGCACCACCGCTACCAGCACGTGTTCGTCGTCGCCGACGCGGAAAAGTGTTGCCCGCAAAGGGATCTCGGTGGCCAAATCAAACCGGTAGCATGCCACCGCGCCGACGGCCTCACCCAGCCGGCTTTCCGGCCAGTCGGTGGCATCGATGACGTCCCAGCCGAAATCGGCCCGCTCGCCAGGGATAACCACCTGTTGGGGCGTTCCCTCGGGCGCCACAAACAGGGTGCGCAGGCTTTCATGGCGGGCCACCACGTCGGCCAGCGCCGCACCCAACGCCTCGGCATCAAGCCGCCCACTTAACCGCAACGCCGCCGGCATGTTGTAAACCGGTGAAGGCCCCTGCAACTGGTCAAGGAACCACAATCGCTGCTGGGCAAACGACAACGGCACCACCGCGGGCCGCTCACCGGCCACCAACGGTTCAAGCCGACCCGCACCCGCACAGATACGCGGCGCCAACTCGGCAACCGTGGGCGCCTCGAACACGGTGCGCACCGAAAGGCCGGCATCCAGTGCGGTCTCGATCGCGGCGATAAGGCGCGTGGCCAACAACGAGTCCCCGCCCAGGTCGAAGAATGAGTCGTCGACCCCGACCCGCTCCACACCCAGCACCTGGGCGTAGATGCCGACCAGGATCTCCTCGACCGGGCTGGCCGGAGCGCGATAACCACCACCGGCACTTTGATATTCGGGTGCCGACAGGGCGCGGGTGTCAAGTTTGCCGTTGGGCGTCAACGGAAGTACGTCGAGCACCACCAGCGCGGCCGGGACCATATACTCCGGGAGCCGCTCGGCCAACGCGGCGCGGATCGCGGCCGGCTCTGCGGTCCCGGTGACATAACCCACCAGACGCTTATCGCCGGGCCGGTCCTCGCGGGCCAGCACGACCGCCTGCTCGACGCCGTCCAAACCCGCTAGGGCTGTTTGGATTTCACCGCACTCGATGCGATACCCGCGGATCTTGACCTGCTCATCGGCGCGCCCCACATACGCCAGTTGCCCATCGGCACCCCAGCGCACGAGATCCCCGGTGCGATACATGCGCATTCCTGGCCCGGCGAACGGGCAGGCCACAAACCGCGACGCCGTCAACCCGGACCGACCGAGATACCCCGCGGCCACACCGGATCCTGCGACATAGAGTTCGCCGACGACGCCGGGAGGAACCCGCCGCAACGATTCGTCGAGCACGAACAACGCCGCGCCGGGCACCGGCGAGCCGATCGGCGGCGCACCCGACCCCGCCGCCAACGGCGCACTGACCGCAACGCACATGGTGGTCTCGCTCGGGCCGTAGGCGTTGACCATCACCCGTCCGGGCGCCCACCGGTCCACCACCTCGGCCGGGCAGGCCTCTCCGGCCATCACCAACGCCGTCGACTCCAACCCCTGCGGTGACAACATCGCGACTGCCGATGGGGTCTGGGTCAACACGCTGACCTCTTGGTCGATCAGTAGAGCGTGGAAGTTCTTGGGCGAGCGCGCCACCGACTCGGGCACCACCACCAGCCGCCCCCCGCGCAACAGCGCGCCGAAGATCTCCCACACCGAGACATCGAATGCCAGCGAATGACATTGCGACCACACTCCCGCCGCCGGCAGGCCCGCATCCCGCGACCCCAACAACTGGGTCACGTTGCGATGCGTGACCGCAACGCCTTTAGGCACCCCCGTGGTGCCCGAGGTGTAAATCAAATAAGCCAGGTCATCGGCCGTGGGCACCGGCAACCCGGTGCACGAGTAGCTGGGGATCCGGGGGTCCTCCACATCAATGATCGCCAGGTCGTACCCGTCGAACCGTTCCGCCCAATCGGCGGTAGTCACCACGGCCACCGGCGCGGCATCGGCCATCATGAATTGCACCCGCGCCTCGGGCACCGCCGGGTCGATGGCCAGATACGCCGCCCCGGCCTTGAGCACCCCCAACATCGCCACGACCGCCTCAGCCGAGCGCTCCAACATCAGTGCCACACACTCACCCGGGCCCGCCCCCTGGCCGGCCACCAGGTGCGCCCACCGGTTAGCCGCCTCATCCAGCTCGCGATAAGTCAACGAATGCTCACCGCAACTGATCGCCACCGCATCCGGTGTCTGGGCCACCTGCGCGGCGAACAACACCGGGACCGATACCGGCGTGGTCGCCGGCTCGGTCAGCACCGCCCGATTACCGATCTCATCCAACCGGGCATGCTCAGCCGCATCGAGCACATCCACCGACGAGAACCGCCGGGTGGGATCGGCGGTCATGGCCCCCAACACCCGCCGCCACCGCTCGATCAGCGCCTCGATGCTGGCCGCGTCGAACACATCGGTGCGAAACTCCACCGTCCCGCCAATCCCGGCGGGCTCACCGGCTTCGGTGAAACGTTCTTTCAGGAAGAACACCAGATCCATTTTCGCGGCCTGAGTATCCGCGAGCAGCGGTGTGACCTGCAGATCACCCAAACTCAGCCCGGCGGCCGGGCCGGATTGCTGCCAGGGAAGGTTCTGCCAGGCCAACACCACCTGCACCAAGGGAGAATGGGCCAGGCTTCGGGTGGGGTTGAGCCGCTCCACCAGCACTTCAAAGGGCACGTCCTGGTGCTCGTAGGCGGCCAGGCTACGCGCCCGCACCTGGGCCAGCAGCTCGGCCACGGTGGGATCCCGGGCCAGATCGACCCGCAGCACCAGGGTGTTGACGAAAAATCCCACCAGCTCATCGAGCGCCGGATCGCGCCGGCCGGCGATCGGGAATCCCACCGCCACATCGGAACTCGCGCTCAACTTGCCCAGCAACACCGCCAGCGCGGCCTGCATCACCATGAAACTGGTCACGTTGTGCTCACGGGCCACCCGAGCGGCTTGCTGCTGCAGCCCCGCCGGCCAATCCACGGTCAGCCTGGCGCCGCGCTGATCAGCCACCGGCGGGTAAGGCCGATCGGTGGGCAACGCCACCCGCTCGGGCAGCCCGGCCAGCGCCTGCTCCCAATAGGCGAACTGGGCGGCGATGGGACTGCCACTATCGGCCAGATCCCCAAACTGCGCACGCTGCCACAGCGTGAAATCGACATATTGCACCGGTAGTGGCGCCCAGCACGGGGCCCGCCCCGCGCACCGGCTGGCATACGCCACCCCCAGATCACGCACCAGTCGGGTCATCGACCAGCCATCGGCGGCGACCTCGTGCGCCACGGCCACCAGCACGTGTTCGTCCGCGGCGACCCGGAAAAGCCTTGCCCGCAAAGGGATCTCGGTGGCCAAATCAAACCGGTAGCACGCCGCCGCGCCGACGTCCTCACCCAGCCGGCTTTCCGGCCAGTCGGTGGCATCGATGACGTCCCAGCCGAAATCGGCCCGCTCGGCGGCCACC
>NZ_LZJP01000114.1:0-43811 GCF_001667865.1 Mycobacterium mantenii
CACGACACCTACGCCGACGACGGCGCCATGATCGACAAGGGCGTCGCCTTCGCCTCCAGCCACCTGGGCACCGGCGGGGCGGCTCCGGTCGCGGCGCCGGCGGCCGGCTTCGGCAGCTGAGCAGCCGCTCGGCTAGCCGGGGATCCGGCCGAGAATCAGGTTAGCGACGGCCAGTGCGGCTTGCTGGCTGCGGTCGGCGGTCTTGGTGGAGCACGCTTCCAGGTCGATGGTCACGTTGGCCTTGGCGGCGGACGCATGCACGCAGAAGATGTGGATCGGCGTCTGCGGCACCAACTCCAAGGTGCTGACGCCGTTGCCGGCATCGACGGGCGGGTTCATCACGACCGGGTAGGTTTTCCCGTTGGGCCAGGTCGCGTGCAGGGTGGAGCCGCCACATTGACGCATGACTGCCTGCAGCCTGGTGAATTGCGCCTGCGCGGTCGTCGAGTCGTGGAATGCCGCGACGGCCTGGGCGGTGACCCACTGGTTGTAGGGGTCGCGGGTGTCGGCGAATTCCGACGCGGAGAACCCGAGGATGGCCGGGACGTCGTAGCCCTCCGGGGCGCCGGCCTCCATGACGGGCCAGCAATCCGGGCGGTCGCTGCTGCCCCGCTCAGGGTCGGGCGTGGGTTGGTGTAACGCTCGCTGCGCGGTCATCGCGTGGTCGCCGGTGATGCTCTCGGCGTCCTCGAGGCTGGGCAACAACCCGTCCACATCGGCCGGCGCCACGGTAGGCGGCGGTGGTGGAGGAGGCGTCGTGGTGGTCGTGGTGGCGGTGCGCGCTGCGGTCGTGGTGGTCGTGGGTGCGGCCGCCCGAGATGGGTCGGTCTTCACCGTTGCGCCGACGATCAGTGCGACCACCGCCGCGGTGATGAACACATACGACAGCGTCACCCCCACTAAGGCGCGATCGCGGCCGCGCTGCCCGGTGCGGCGGATCTGCGCTAAACCCAAGTGCCCCAGGATCAATCCCGCCGGTGCGAAGACGAACGCGAACACCACCGACAACGTCGCCAGCACATTGGCCTCATCACGCGGCGGGGCCGGAGGCGGTTGCGGCGGCTGCTGGTGCAGCCCCGGCGGGCCGGCACCGAAAGGATTCGGCTGAAACGGGCCGAAGGGGTTTGTCATGTGCCTAGCCCGGGATCTTGCTGAGGATGAAGTTGGCGATGGCGAGTGCGGTTTGGCGGCTGCGGTCGGCGCTGCTGGTGGCCCATACACCGACGTCGATCACCACATTCGTCTTCGCGGCGACGGCACGGACACCAAAAATGCGGATCGGCGTGTCCGACGTGGTTTCCAGGGTGGTGATGCCGTTTCCTGCGTCGGCCGGCGGCGTCATGGACACCGGGTACGTCTTGCCGTCCTTACGGGTCTCGTTGAACGTTGACCCGCCGCATCGACGCCAGATGGATTGCAGCTTGGCAAGCTGTGCCTGCGCCGCCGCCGCAGCGTGGTACGCCGCGACGGCTCCACCGATGCTCCACTGATCGAAGGGCTCGTTGGTGTCGAGAAAATTCGACTCGGAGTAGCCGCCGACCTCTGACATGTCGTAGACAGAGGGCTCGCCGAAACCGAACGCGCCCAGGCAGTCCGGTCGGTCGATGGTGCTCGCCTGTGGATCGAGGGTGGGTCGGTGGTATGTCGTGTACACGGTCAGCGCGGTGTCGCCGGTCATGTTCTTGACGTCGTCGAGGGTCGGCAGCAGCCTGTCCAGATCGGCGGGCGCCACGGTGGGCGGCGGCGGCCTCAGGGTGGTCGTAGCGGGTGCCGCGGCCCGAGTCGGACTTGAATCAGGCATGACCGCCCCGACGATCAGCGCGACCACCACCGCGGTGATGAACACATACGACAGCGTCACCCCGACGAGCGAGCGGTCGCGTCCGCGCTGCCCGGTGCGGCGGATCTGCGCTAAACCCAAGTGCCCCAGAATCAAACCCGCCGGAGCGAAGACGAACGCGAACACCACCGACAACGTCGCCAACACATTGGCCTCATCACGCGGCGGGACCGGTGGCGGCTGCGGCGGCTGGTGCACTCCCGGCGGACCCGAACCGAACGGATTCGGCTGAAACGGACTCGAACCAAATGGATTCGTCATCGGCTCAACCCGGGATCTTGTTAAGGACGTAGTTGGCGATGTCCAGAGCCGCCTGTTGGCCCCGGTCGGTGTCCACCAGCACGACGTTGATGTCGACGACCACATTGTTTTTGGCGACGATCGCTCGATCGTTGCGCGACCGCAGCATAGGGCCCTGGGCTGTCAAAACCATTGCGGTGATGCCGTTTCCCGCGTCGGAGGGGACCCCCATCGACACCGCGACCGGCGGCGACTGCTTGCCTGCGGGCGGCAGGATGTTCATCGTCGATCCTCCACATTTACGCCAAATCGACACCAGGTTCGCCAACTGTCGCTGCGCGGCAGGCGGGTCCCGAAATGCCATCAGTACCTGGCCGGCTTCCTTGAGGGCGGGTATGTCGTGGTCGTCGATCAACACCAACCCGTAGTAACCGACGAGGGCTTGCGTATCGGTGTTCGGGGCGCCGCCGCCCATGACCGGCCAGCATTCGGGCCGATCCACGGACGCGCTGTCGGAGTCCGGGCCGGGCTTGAATGTCGGCGGCAGGGCAACCAGACTGGGGTCTCCCATGAACCGCTTGACGTCCTCGAGGGTCGGGAGCAACCTGGGTAGGCCCGTCGGCGTGACCATGGACGACGGCGGTGCCGAACTCGCACCGGTCGAGACCGCCGCACTGGTCCGTGACGCGGTCCGCGACGAACTGCCGTCGGACTGGGTCGCCCACGCCACCACGGCCACCACCGTAAGCGTGATAACCGCATACGACAGCATCAATCCCACGATCGCGCGGTCACGGCCGCGCTCGCCGGAGCGGCGTATCTGCGCCAGGCCGAGATGCCCCAGCACCGCCCCGGCGGGCGCGAAGACGAACGCGAACACCACCGACAACGTTGCGAAGATGTTGGCGCGCGGGTGTTGCGGAGGCGGGGATGTGTACACCGGCGGCCCCGGCGGCATTCCGCCATACGGAGCCCCACCATAGGGGTTGCCACCGAAGGCATTGGGCCCGAATGGATTCTGCGGATTGGTCATGGTTCAGCCCGGGATCTTGTTGAGTATCTGGTTGGCGACGTCCACCGCGGCTTGCCGGGCGCGGTCCACACCTTTTCCGGTGTAGGACACCAACAAGTCAATGACGACGTTCGCCTTGGTCGCGACGGCATGCACGGACATCTCGGTTTCGGTCACGAATTCCATCGTGGTAACCCCGTTGCCAGTCGAATTCGGGCCCTTCACTTGAAACGTGAACGGGCGCCCGTCCGGAAAGGTGACTTGCACCGACGGGCTCGCGCCGCATTTGCTCCATGTCGAGAGCATCTTCGCCTGTTGGGCTTGCGCGGTGGCCGAATCAAGGAACGCCGTGACCGCCGAGCCGACCGCGACGGTGTTGTAGGGGTCGCCCCGGTCGATGAACGCCGGCATGTAGAACCCAAGCATCACTCCGGCGTCGTAGGAGTCCGGAATCCCTGCGTCGATCGCGACTTTGCACTCCGGGCGGTCGAGGGTCTGACCCATGGCATTGCCGATGTTGGGCCGATGCAAGGTGGTGCCCGCTATCAGGAGCTGGTCGCCGGTAATGGTTTTGACATCGTCGAGGGTGGGCTCCAAGTTCGCCAGATCGGCGGCCGCCACGGTGGGCTGGCGCGCCGTGGTGGTGGGCGCGGCGGTGCGGGCGCCAGGGCTATCGGGCCGGGTGAGCAAAACCACCAAACCGCCCACTGCGACGACGATTACCGCATACGACAGCAGGATGCCGACCAGGGCGCGGTCTCGGCCGCGCTCCCCGGTGCGCCGGACCTGCCGAAGACCCAGGTGCCCCAGAACCGCCCCGACGGGGGCGAACACGAACGCGAACACCACCGACAACGTCGCCAATGCGTTGACCGGCCGCCGATCCGGAGGCGGCGTAGGCGGCGCCGAATACACCGGCGGCCCGGGCGGGGCGCTGCCGAACGGGGTATCACCAAAAGGGTTGTGCTGGGGGGGATTGTGGGTGGGTTCGGTCATGGTCGTCGTACCAAAACCTAGAGCACGCCGAAGCTCGAGGTGACCCAGCGGACCGGGTCAACACAGCGGAACGGGGCGATGCCGCGGGCGTGGAGCCGCTGGCCGCTGGGTGGCTGCCCGAGCGCAGACACCACGAAGAACCGGTGCCGCAACCTCCTTGGCGTGGAGGGGTTTTCCACCCCGGCGATGATCGAGCCGGCGTTGAGACGGGTGAGCAGGCTGCGAACCTCTTCGTGCAGCAGTTGACCGTCGTTGTCGTCGTAGAGCACGGAGTCGGACGGATCGCGCAGGTAGGCGGCGCCGGTGTTGGACATCACCATGCTCCACTCGGAGCCGTCGACGTCGCGCAGCGCCCGCAGGGCGTCGAACTTCGACAGGATGACCGCCAGGCGCGGTTCGCCGGAGCCGATGGCCATCATCACGTTGTTGAGCACGCCGCGCGGGTCTCCCCCGCTGACCATCTGCGGGGGCAGCAGGTCCTGCAACTGGTCCCGAATCGATTGCACCCGAAGCGGATCGAACATGAAGAAGACGGCCTCGGCATTGCTGAAGAACCGAAACGGCGCGGAATGCAGGTTCCCCGATTCCATGTCCTCACCGGCGACGTCGCGCAGCACCAGGTAACGCTGCACCCCATGCCAGGTGCCCAGGCTGAAGATCAGCGGCTCGCGCTGGGTGGACGTCTGGGTCATCATCGTGGGCGTCGGCGGGATCAGTCCGCGTTGCACGTACAGCGGTGTCTCGTAATGGGTGGTGTACGCGACGGCCGTCGAGCGCGTCGCGGGCGCCATCGCGAATCCGAGGTGCTCGCACAGCAGTTGCAGTTGCCGGACCAGCACGGCGATGTAGAGGCTCTTGCCGGTGGCGCGGGCGCCCGCCATCGCGATGCAATAGGCCTGACCCTCGCGCCACCGGTCGGGCAACGTGAAGTGGCAGACCGGGCAGATCTCCAGGACGGGCCCGCGCAAGGCCTGGGCGGCGATGTTCGGCGGCGGTGGACCGTTGTATCCGGGCGGGCGATCCCACCGGAACATCGGCCCGATGTCGGCTTTGGCGCCCAGGAACGCCGAGCCGACCTCGTCGAGGTAGCGGGGGGCGCCACTGGTGGGCGCCAACGTCCACAGGTGATGGTCGGGATCCAGAAGGGCAAAGCAGCGTGGACATTTCGTCAAGATCGCCTGGGCAGCCGGAGCGCTCATGTCAGGGCCCGAACCAGCCCGGCGGTGATCTCGTCCAGCACCTGCGGATGGGCCAGCAGTTCCGCGGCGGCGTCCTGCCCCGAGCGCGGCGCCGGCAGCCGGGGCCCGGCGACGCGGCGGTCGTCGGACAAGGTGATCAACGCGAATCCGCGGTGCACACCGCTGGCCGGGAAGTCCGAACAGGCCACGGTGGCGATGTCGGTCCGCAGCCGCGACCAGCGCGCGCCCGCCGACCATCGCGGCTGCACCTTGCGCACCGCGTCGGCCAGATCCATGCCCGGCCCGGAGCCGTGGCCGTCCGCCGAGACCTTGGTGACGTCGGCGCCGACGAGAACCGCGGCGACGTCGCGAATTCCGAGGGCGTCGGCCACCCCGACCGCCACGTCGGTGGCCGCGGCCGCGCTGCCGTCGGCAAACCAGGGTCGCATCGACGCCGAACTGTTCAGCGCGACGACGAGTTCGGCGTGGCCCTGTTTGCGGTCCCGGCCGATCAGACGCCGCGCCGAGGTGCGCGCCGCGGCCGCAAGCGGGCTCAGCGCCGTGTCGGCGGCCGCGGTGACGTTGACTTCGATGTGGTGGCCGGCCGGACGCAACTCGGCGAACGCCACCGCGGCGTCGCCGCTGACGTCGACCGGATCGAACAGCACCTGCACCGGGTCGGCCTCGTCGGGCACGTCGTGCGCGATCGCCAGGTGCACGACGGTGCCCGCACCGAATTGCGTCGTGAACGCGGGCCGCACGGCGATGGTGACGGGGCCTGTCAGCGAGGGCAACACGACGTGCTGCGGGCTGGACCGCACCACGGGCTGACCCGGCGCGCCCTGTATGTCGAGCGCGGCGTCGTGCACCGCGCCGGTGATGGAAACAGAAAGCGGCGCAACGGGTATGTGCGCGCGCTGATTGCGCGCGGTCAGGGCATAGATCGGCATCAGTGGTTCCTCCACATCTGAGCCGGCGGGGCCGTCAACGGCGCTCGCCCGTCGCCGCGGCGGGCCAGCATCGTGGCCATCAACTTCCGGTATCGCCGTGGCGGCGATCCCTCGTTGCTGCCGGCCATGCGCATCATCACCGCGAGCACCCCCTCCTGGTCGTCGTCGCCGAAGTGCCGGCTCGCGGCAAGCCCGGTGGCGGCCGCGGCCAGCACACCATCGACGGCATCGCCGGATTCGGCGGCGTCGATGCGTAGCAGGCTGGCCGCTAAAACCTCAGCGGCCGTGACGATGTCGTTGTCGACCAGGGCCAGCACCTGCTCGGTGGCGGCGCCGGCCACCGCCGGATCGGCAGCCAGTTGCCCCGCCAGGACCGGTCGCGGCTGTCCCGCGATCAGGCCCAGGACCGCCAGCACCGTCACCCGCACCGCGCAGTCGGCGTGCACTGCGCCGCTGGCGGTTTCGCCCAGTGCCATGTCCCAGAGTCGGACGTAGGCCCTTTGATGGGTGTTGATGTAGCCGCGCTGCACCCACGACGCCGGGCTGACCATGCGCAGCGCGGCGCATGCCACCGCGAGGTCATCGTGGTTGGCGGCGGTGATCTCGTCGGCGAGCCGGGTCAGCGATTCGCTGTCGGGTGCGCCCAGCAGGGTCGGCAACAGCGCCGGGGTGCTCAACGCGGCACCGCCGGCCGCCGCCAGTTGTGCGGGATCCCAGAGGTGGCGGGCCGCCAGTTCGTCGCGGCGCGGCGATCCAGTGGCCGCCAGCCACCACAGCTCGGCGAAGCAGTCCGCCTCGCTCGGGTTGCGCTCGGCGCGCATGCCGCACACCGCCGCGCGGGTCCACGTTGCATCCCACGGTTGCGCGCCCAACAGTTCGCCCGGCGAGGGCATGGTGGACCCGTCGGCGAACCACTCCAGCACGGCGTCGCTAATCGCCGTGGCGCCTTCGCAACTCAGACGCAGTGTCGCGGCGGCCGCGGCGATGCGTGTTTCGGGGGCAAGCCGGTGCGTCAGCCGTCGGGCCAGCGTGGGCCCGGTGTGCGGATCGGCCAGCTGGGCTGCCACCTGGTCGGTGAGCGCCTGAGTCAGGCGGTCATCGTCGATGCCGGCGCGCAGCAGCAGGTCGACCAGCTTGAGCAGCCGTTGCGGATCACCGCTGGCACTGGCCCGCTGCAGCGCCGGCCCGAGCGCGTCCGCCAGCGCTTCGGGCACCGGTCGGCCGTGATAGGTGTTGCCGCCCAACGGGATCGGGCCGAGCTGATCCAGCCAGGTGTCGTCGCCGATCGCGCGGCACAGGTAGGTCAGCGCGGCGTGCTCGCCGGCGAAGCCGGGCAGGTTTTGTTCGGCCGCCTTCCAGGCGTCGGGCGTGGTATGGCCGACCAGGGCCGAAAGCGCCTCGTCGACAAGGCGTTCGGTCGGCGAGCCGGGGATGATGCGGGCCGGTGAGTGTGCGGTGATGATCGCGTTCGCTTCGGGGTGGGCGGCGGCGAAGGCCGCGTCGGCGGCGATCGTGACCGCCAGCGGCCAGGCGGGGTGCAGGTCCCGGTCCTGGGTCTGCGCGGCACGGTGGTCGAGTTCGTCGAGCACCGCGAGCGCCGACTGCGGGTCGAGCAGGGCCTCCTGGGCCATCACCGACCAGGCGGTGACGTCGATCGCCTGGCCGGCCGCCGTGCGATGCGGTTCGCCACCCAGCTCACCCAGCGACAGCGTCGCGGTCTCGTCGATGACGACGAAACCGGGTGGGACCGTGCCTAAGTCACCGACGGGCACGGCGGCCAGGTGCTGGATGGCGTGCTGCGCGGGGCCGAGCTGGTCGGCGCGGTCGAAGGTGCTGAAGTTCAGGGTCGCCGCGGTTCCCGGCGACATCAGAAAGCTCACCAGGCCGATCCACTGCGCGGCCGAGTCGACGGAGACGACGCCCAGGGCGACGGGTGCGCCACCATTGAGCGCGGCCGCGACGGCGTCCAGCAGTCCGAGCAGGGTGCCCACCCGCCAGGTGCTGGTGTCCAGTGCGAACGCGATCGCGCTTTCCCGGGTGACGACCTGTGCCGCGCCTGGCGGGTCGGCCGGCAGGGCGGCGTGCGCGACGGCGGCGGCACCGAACGGACGCAACCAGGCCGGCGAGCCCCACCGCTGGATGGGGCGGATGCGCGGTGCGGAATCCGGTGCGCGGTCCAGCAATACGTGGGCGAACACGTTGCCCGGCCGGCCGGTGCTGTCGGCACCGGCGGCGACGGTGTGCCAGTAGCCCGCGGCGTCGGCGGCCCATCGGCGGTATTCGAGGCGTCGTGGCGCCGCATCCAACTGTTCGGGGGTGGGATAGTCGGGCAGCGGTGCGACCGGGCGAAACGCGGTGCGGACACCGGACGCCAACCGCTGCGTCTCCTCGGGTGACAGGTCCCCGGTGGTCTGCTTGACCTGCCAGCCTCCCCTGCCGCCCGGCTGGTCGAAGCTCGTGTAGGCGAGTTGTCCGTAGCGGGGGGTCATGGCGCGCCCACGCTCAAGCGCAGGTTGTGCACCGGCGGGTCCAGTAGTGCGATGGTGCGCAGCCGTGCGGCCGAGGGGGTGTTGACGAACAGCCTGATCCATCCGCGCCGGCCCCGCAGGTCGACGGCCCACGGTTCGGCGGTGCCGGCGGTGGTCAAGGCCGACCACCGCAGTTCCTTGGACGGGGTGGCCGCCAACCCGCCCTGCGCGTCCAGCGGGGCGGCGTCGAGCGCTTCACCATCGGTGGGCGACAACGGAATTCGATCGGGATGGTTGACCAGGACGAACGCCGGCGATCCCGGCACTTCGTATTCGGACCGTAGGTAGATGGTGGCGTGCGAGGGCTGTCCCTGCGGGTCGCGGCTCAACTGCACGGCGTATTGCAAGCGCAGCAGGCCCGCGTACTCGATGCTGCGCACGGTTCCGATCGCGCGGCGGCCGGCGGAGAACGCCACCGGCGCCAGGTGCAGGGAGCAACCGCTCACCGGCAGTTTGCCGTTGGGCAGCTGCAGGCCGCCGTACTTCTCGTACTGCTCGACGGTGATTTCGTAGGAGGTACCGGTCAAACCGTTGCGCGGGTCGTATCCCTTGGGTGCGAGGTACACCACGACGACGGCGGCGCCCTGCGGCCAGTCGAACGTGAGGACCTGCTTGTTGCAGTATTCGGCCAGCTCGACATCCCGGATGAGCCCGGTGCGCACCGAGCAGAAAGTCTTGCCCAGCAAGGCACGACCCGCCAGCAGCGTGACCGGCGTGAAGTAGGCGCGGCTCCAGTCCGTCGGCCAGGACACCCCCGACATCATCGAGCGCGGTCGTCCGTCGGGGCCGGGCTGCTCGGTAATCGGTTGCGTCAAGCGCAAATCCGGGGTGAGTCCGACCTGCTCGAGCGCGGCCTCGGGCAACTCGGTGGCCTCGGCGCCGGCGGCCGGGCCGGTCTGGCTTCGATAGATCACCACCTCGCCGGCGGGCGGCGCCTTCCACGTGAGCTCGAAGCCCTCGGCGGCGCCCGGTGCCGACGTCACCATCAAGTCGGTGACCGGCGTGAGGACGGCGGCGATTTCGACTTCGGCGTCGACGGGGGCCGCCAGCCGCAGCACGCCGTCGACCGGGACCGCGGCCCGAATCCGGTACACGTAGCGCCGCCCGGGCGCCGGGTCGGAGTCCACGAATCCGGCGCGGTTGTCGCGATCCAGCAAGATCCGGTGCTGGGGCCCCTCACGCCCGGCTTCCTCGGCCGGCATCCGGGACACGAACACGGTGCTGACCGCCGACGGCACCGTCCAGCTGCCGATGACCTTGCCGTTGTCCTGCCGGACCACGCAATCGCGCACCGGGCTGACCGCCACGCCCTCGGCGTGTTTGATCGGTTGTGCGGCAAGCGCTTCGGCGCGGGTGGCGCCGACGTTGGCCCACACCTGGTAGTAGCGCACCGCCGAGGCCGCGGGCGTGTCGTCGGCCGCGGTGGTCGCGGTGGTGGCCGCCACCAACCGGGCCCGATCCGGCGAGTACGGTGCGTTGTCCTCCGCAGCGACCAGCCGGTAGATCACCACGGCGTCGCCGCCCGGCAGGTACGGGGTCCAGGTCAGCTCGCAACCACCGCCGTCGCGGGACGGTCTGACGGTGACGGCGGCCGGCGGGCCGGCCTGTTCGCCGAATGTGTATGCGGCGAAATCGCTTGCGCTGAGCGGTGATTGGTCGACGGCCGCGGTCGGTTCGCCGTCGGTTCCCACCGCCGACAGGGGCGCCGAGCGGTGATGCCGGCCCGGCGATGGCTCCGAATCCACCTCGGCCAGAACGGCCGCCAGCTCTTCGGCGTGCTCGGCGACCGAACCGGGCAGCATCGCGCGGATCTGCTCCACGTCGGTGCGCCCGGACCGCAGTATCAGTCGCAGGTGCGTTTCCTTGAAGCCCGCCTTGGACACCGCCCCGGAATCGATCAGGCGCTGGCGCCAGGCGATCAGGGCGTTCAGGCGGGGGTCGTCGGCGTCGCCGGTGTGTTGCGGATCGGGCATGGCTAGAACACCAAATCCCCACCGGGCGGCCTGTCGCGGTGCTCGGTGTGGGTGATCACCGCGGTCTTCTCCATTTCCAATCCCGACGCGGCCGCCAACGGCACCTCGAACAGGGTGAAGTCGTAGGGCGCCAGGCCGTCACTGGCCTGCACGACCGCGGCCCGAAATCCCAGACCGGGCCGCGCGAGTGCGGCCGTGTCGATGGCCACCGCGCTGCGGCCCGCGGTCATCGCCGCGTCGGTGAACACCGAGCCGTCGAAGGGGGCGGCGTGTCCGGGCCGATGGTCGACGACACCGGCGGCGAATTGCTCGGAGGCGACATGCTGTCCCATCGCCGGCGCCAGCACCGAACCGGTCAGCGCGGTGCCCACCCGGTCGTCCTCGGCGAACATCTGCTCGACACGTTGCCACAGCGCCTCGGCGCCGGTGGAGTGCACCTGCCCGGACGCCACCGCGGCCGACCACTGATCCAGACCCGAGCCGGTCCGGAAACCCGGCATGCGATAGAGCATTTCGGGCTCCTCCCGGAGCCGGCCCGCGGCGTGGGCGACCATCTCCTGCCACGGCTTGGTCAGCCAGCCGAGCGCATACAGGCGGCGCTGAATGGCGTGCGCCGCATCGTCGGCACGCTCGGCCCCGGGATCGGCGACCCCGACCTGGGCGCAGCGCGGTAGCCCGTCGGAGATCAGCGGCGCCGCCGAACGCCCCGCCGGAGCCGGCCCGAAGGGGGCGCGCAGCACCGGCCCCAGCACGCGACACCACGACAGGTACTGACCGTACGCGGTGGACAGGCGGCTGACGTCCTGCAGCGCTGTCTGCAGATTGGCCTGCATCATCTCGAGCTGATTCTGTTGCGATTTGCGCAGATTCATCAGGGTGAACATGTCACGCTGGGCGAACAGGAACAGCGTCAGCGACACCACAACGTAGAGACCGAGCAGCACGCCGCCGGTGACCAACGTGTATTTCCAGCCGGTGAAGCCGGCCACCGCGAGGCCGGCCAGCACGACGAGGATGCCCAGCGTCGCCCAGGTCATTGTGGCCAGGATGGTGCCGATGGCTTGTTGACGTGCGCGCACCCGCTCGTCGATCGAGATCTCGCTGGCCGCCCGCTGAATCTGTTCGGCGATCTGGGCCACCTCGGTGCGGGCGCGGCCCAGGAAGTCGGCCAGGATCGACCCCGCCTGCCAGGCATAGCTTTTCGACGCGTGCTGCTGCCAGCGCTCCAGTTCGGTCGACGCCCCGCGCGCCTCGACGCCGGCCGCGGGATCGGAGTAGGCGCGTTGCAGCCGCTGGCGCAGGTCGGCCGCGCCCAACACGTCGGCCGGCTCCAGGTCGCTGACCCCGATCACCGCGGCCAGTGACGTCGGGATGGCCGTGAACCGGTCCGCCCGGCTGGGGACGACGTCGGCGGCAGTGGCCACCACCCCGACGCCCGCGCCTACTTGGATCGGGTCGAGCCCCTTGGCGCGGCGTCCGCCGTCGGCGAGGGTGAGTGCGCCGTTGACGAAGTCGGTCCACAGCGGGCTGAGATCTTGCTGGGCCAGCTGCCCGTTTGCCGCCGATCCGCCGATGGCCGCGTTGAGGGTGTCGGCGCTGCGGCCGAGGTCCTGCCAGTCGGCGAGCTGACTGCTGGTGACCACCGAGAACGCCGATTCGCGGCCGCCGAACACGGTGCCCTGCACGGTCGAGGCCAGCACCGCCGATACGGATCCCTTGACCGCCGACAACCATGCCGACGGCGCGTTGCGCAGCGCCCCGCCCATGAACCGCAGGAACATCTTCAGGGCGGCCCAGATCGAAATAGCCTGCGTGGCAACATCGTCTGCGCCCAGGCGCGGGCCGCGCAACACATCGCGATGTTTGGTCCACAGCGCCCGGGCCATCGTCTGGGTGGCGGCCGACACGTCCTCGACATAGAGCACCGGCACCTGGCCGCCATGCGGCAGCGGCAGACGTCCGGCCGGATCGAACAGTCGCGCCCGCAGCCGTCGTTCCACCTCGGCGGTGTCAAGGCTGCGGTAGAACGCGCGCACCGCGCGCAGCGTCTGGCCGGGCAGGATCTCCAAGCTGTCGAACGGGGTCTGCTGCACGTCGGCCCACAGACCCGCAACGGCGGCCACCACCGGCGCTGCGCGCTGGGCCAGATCCAGCGGCTCGGCCAGATGTCCCCACGGCACCGCACCCAACCCGGGTGCCGGCGAATCCTCCGGTGCGACAAGAAGGTTGTGCCAGCCCTCCACCACGGCCGACGAGTTGAGCTGACTGGCGCCGGCCCGCCCACTGGTGAGCAACATCCGCAGCAGCGTGATCCCCGCTCCCCTGGCGGTGCTGCGCACCACCTGTTCGACGAACTGTTCGGCGGCCAGCGGCGCCCGTTCGTCGGCCGGAGCATCGAGCGGGACCAGCACCGCCACCCGGACCCGGTCATAGTGCTTGGCCGTCAGCACCTGTTGCAGCACAACACTTTCCGACCTGCCCTCGCCGACCATCGTCGCCGGCGTGGAAGGTCCCCGCGCATCGCCGGCATCCACCCAGGCGAAGACGCCCAGCAGCCCCGCGGCGGAGTAGTCGCACAGCACACCCAGGAGTTCGTCGGTATGCAGGTGGGGCGCCACGACCACGGTGAGGGCAGGGGGCGCATCGGTCGGCGCAAGAGATCGAGCCATGGTCAGAACGTCCCGCCCTCGGGAATCACTACGGGTGCACCGCCATCGAGCACCGGTCCACCTGCCGCGCCGGCCGCCAGCGCCTCGGCCTCGCGCTGGATCAGGTCGATCAGCGCTCCGGTGGCCGCGTACACGTCGGGCGCCAGGTCGCGGAAGATCGGCGTATTCGACGCAGTGGTGCGGGTCGGCACCGTCGTGAACGCCCCGCCCGGGGCAGCTCCGGCCATGTCCGCCGGAAGATATTGGGCCGCAACATCACGGATGGTGGTCAGCCACTCGACCGCCGCCCCGGCCCGGTCGTCGGCGGTCTGGGCCTCGGTGATCCCCGGCACCCGGGATTGCACGCCCGGCGTGGTGGTGCCCACCCGCAGGAATTCGCGCAGCAGTTCCTGCGCGGACAACGCGACGATGCCGCTGCGCGGGTCTTGGGAGTGCGCGTCGTAAAGCTCACGCAGCACGCTGTAGGGCCGCAGCGAGCGCATCACTGGCGGCTCGTGTGATTGCGCGATGGCCAGCAGGATCGATTCCAGCACCGCGGGCAACCAGTCGTAGGACGCCGTGAACGCCGACGGTGGCGTCAGCAGCGGGTTCGGGAAGTTCAGCCACTGTCCGCTGTCGGCGTCGTAGATCCGCACCGGCTCGGTGAACGGTGACGCGGGGATCTGGATGCGGCCCAACAACTGACCGACGAACCAGCCGGCCGTCATGGCGCGCCGCTCCTCGTCGGTCATCGGCAGCGACGCCGGCAACGGGCGCGAGCGGCGGAACCGCCAGAAGGAGCCGCGCCCGGGCCCCGCGGTCTGCGCCCACTGCTGGGCGGCGGGCTTGAGCACCGAGTCGAACGCCAGCGGCGAATAGTTGGGATACGACCCGAAGATGTCGATGCGCGTCACGCTGTCCTCGTCGGACAGCGACCGCCCGTAGTTGTCCTTCGTCGCCTGGTCGATGCGCGGATTGTTGCGGATGACCTCGAACAGTTCGCGGTCAACCGGTTGACCGGCGAACGGAATCTCGGAGAACTTGTAGCGATACTCGGTCTGCTGACCGGGGTGAACCCGCTGCAGCGCCTGGTCGTTGACGCTGGCCAGCGGTCGCGCCAGCGACAACGCTTCGGCGAACTTAGTGGCGATGTCGCGGCGGCGCGCCACCAGCTCCGACTCCGAGGCTCCCGCACCCTGCACGTAGTCGCGCAGCGACACCTTGCAGAACTCCGCGAACGACTCCCCGGGCCGCTCGACGTAGAGGCGTGCCCGGCGCAGCAATTCCACTGGGCGGGTGTGGATGTCGAACTGCGCGATCGAGGGCACCCGCGCGCGGCCGGTTTCCGGGTCGGTGCCCAGCGCCCGGGTGACCCAGGTGGCGGTGCGTTCGATCAACCCGCCGGGTGCGGCCACGCCGCCGGTAGTCTGCCACTCCCCCAGGATCACCCGCGTGGTGGCCTCCTCGATGGCCGACTGCAACGGGATCATCGCGTTGGCACCGGCCACCGCCTTGGGCAGATCGGCCTCGTAGCGTCCCTTGAAGGCCGTCGAATTGATCAGCAGCACTTCGTTGTTCGCCTCCGCGAACCGGCTGGGCACCAGTTCGTCGGCGTCGGCGGGCCAGGCCGCATACTGATCGGTGGCCAGCCGGGCCAGCCCGACATCGGTCGGCGGCTCCGAGCGGGCGATCTCCAGCTGAATCATCGCCTCGCTGAGGCGATCCCGCAGCGGCACCAGCAATTCCACGCCCAGCACCCGCATCACGTCGGCGATGCGCGCGGCGGCGTCGGCGAACAGCTGACGGCGCACGGTGGCGCGGAATCCGTCCACCACGGCGGCCACCACCTGGTCGGTGTTGGTCATCACGCCGTGCAGTGATTTCAGCCCGGCGTCCACCTGCGGCGAGATCGCCACGATGTCGGGCGGGCCCATGTTGCCCAGCTGGGCGACCCCGGCGGTGAGTTGGTCATCGATGTGGCGGCGCAGCTGGTCGACGACCTCGCGCGCGAACGGCAGTCCCAGCGAGGCGATGGCCGCGCCGACCACCTTTTCGAGCTTGTTGGCGAAATCCTGGTGCCACTGAAAGGCCATGGCGTAGGCCGCATCAGCGCACGCCCGGGTCAGCTCGGCGCGGCGGTTGTGCACGGCCTGCCGCATGGTCGGCACCCACTGTTCGGCCGCAACGCCTTCCGGGTTGGGCAGGTGGTTGCGCAGTTGCCGGTCGATGAGGCCGTTGACCGTGGCGGCGACGGTGTCGGCCGTGAAGGCCTCGGTGCCGATCCAGCGGCCCAGCTGGCCCACCCGGGTCTGCTCGTCGCCGGCGCTGGCCGGCAGCCCCAGTTCGCCGCAGAGCGCGCCCCATTGGCTGGACAGCAGCGAGTCCAGTTGCTCGGTGCTCGACGCCGGGTTGCCCTTTTGCATGTGCCCGTCGAGCAGCTTGTCCACGCAGCTGCGGGCCAGCCGCTGGGCGGCGTATTCGGCGTAGCGGTCGCGGCCCATGCTCAGGCTGGAGAAACCGTAAGTGCCCCAGGGCAATACATCCCACGACGAGATGCCCCAGCCCAGCAGGTCGCGGTCGCCCACCGGCGACGCGGTGTTGCCCAGGTCGTAGGCGACGAACTGGTCGCTGGCCCGCCCGCTCATCATCAGCCCGGCCAGCCCGCGCGCCAGTCCCCGGTACACCGCGTACTGCGACCCGTCGCCAAACAGGGTGCGGTCGGCGCCGATGTAGCGGCCCACCGGGAACACCCGGGCGAACGGAATCGGTTCCCCCTCACCGTGATGGTGCCCCAGCGCGCGCAGGATGCGAACGTCGTGTTCGCGGGCCGCGCCGGACTGGCTGGCCACGATCTCGCCGAGCATCGCCAGCGCGTTGGCGCGCACGCCGATGATGGCGCTCTGCGGCAGCGAGTCGAAAATGTCGGGGGTCACCATGAATACGCCCATCAACCGGGGGTCCAGACCGGTGACCAGGGTCAGCAGCCGGCACACGTCCAGCGCCATCGACGCGCCCGCACCGCCGGCCATCGACGACACCACCAGCACCAGCGGCGGCTCGTTGGGGTCGAAGCGACCCATGCCCGGCACGTCGACGGTCGACATCTCCGACACGGTCTCGACGCGAAACAGCGTGTCCCACGCGGCCTGCAGGCGGGCGTGGATTTCGGCGGCCTTGCTCAGGGTGATCATGCGCCCGATCGCCCGGTACTGCCCCGCGCCGGCCGAGATCGGGATCGACACCTCTTGCGGGCTGCGCGGCGCCCAGGTGGCGATGGTGTCCAGCGCCGATTCGGCCGCCAACCGCTGCGACAGCGCACCATCGAGAACGGCGTAGCTGCTGCCCTGCGGTCCGCACCCGACGTAGCTGCCGCCCTGGGCGGGGACGTTCGCCAGCCCTTCCGGGCCCGACTCCGCCGCGCTGGGCACGTCGATGTGGACGAATTGCCAACCGGCCAACAGCTTTTCGATCCCAGCGGTGTGCAGTTCGGAGCGCAGCTGGTCCATCATCAGGGACAGCGTGGCGCCGCCGGAACCGCCGCAGCCCACTACCAGGAATCGTCGCATCAGGTGCCCTCTCCGAACGGGTCGAATGGTTCTGGGTCAAATCGATAGGAGGGCTGCGTCGCCTCGGTCGGCGGGAGGCTAGGCGGCCCGCTTCCTTCGCGCCTCTCGCCCTCTTCGTCGTAGCGGTAGCCCGCGGCCATCGTGTCGTCTTGGCGGGGTATCGGTTCGGGGATCGGCCGCTCTTGTGTCTCCGCCTCGTTGAAGCCGGGCGGCACCGGCCCGGTCGCGGGCGGCGGCGCAAAGGGTTTCGGAGCCGGCGGCGCTACAGGGGCCGAAGCCGGCGCAGGGGTCGGCGCTGCCCCGAACGGCGAATCGCCGCCACCGAAGGGGTCGTCTCCGACCGGGGCGACCACGACGCCGGCGGGCGTATCACCGAACGGTGAGGCCGTCTCGCCCGGCGCCGCGAACGGTGCGGACACGCCCGCCTGCACGGCGCGCAACCGCAACCCGGTGAGCAGGTCGGGCAGTCGTTGGGCGATGTCCTCGTAAAGCCGTTCACGCGCGGTGGTGTCGGTGGTGCCGGCCACCAGCAGCACCACCTCGGCGGCGTTCTCCGGTCCGTACGGGTTGTGCAGCAGCACCCAGGTGTTGTGCACCGCCAGCGGCAGCACCGCGCGCAGGCCGGTCTTGTCCGATCCGGGCAGCTTCGACCCGACGCTGACCAGGCCCTCGGCGTCGACGACGACATGGCCGGAACCGAATGGGCCGCGCCCCATCACAACCGAGAGGGTCACGCCGGTCACGGACAGCTTGCGGGTGCCCCCCGGCGGCAGCCCGGTCACCGGTTGCACCAGATCGGTGTCGGCCATCGCCAACGGTTCGCCGCCGCGCAGCACCGCGTCGTGCTCGACCTGCACCGGGATGCGTTCGGCGAGCAGCGGATTGTCGGGGATCTTGCTCACCCACCACTTGGACGCGTACAGCAGCGCCAGCGGAATCCCGGGGCCCAGCAGCAGCGCGGCGATGAGCACCAGGACGAAGTTGATGGTGTTGAGCGGGTTGATCATCGACGCCGTGAAGGCCACCGGCACGGTCTGGGCGTCGTCGGGGTTGTCCAGCGTCGAAACATGCACGGGCACAGTGCCGTTGAGGCCGCCATGCCCGTTGTGGTCGGTGCGCAGGGTGGCCGACAGCTGCGCGGTCTCCCCGGCCTGCACCTTCAGGCAGTGCTGGCCCGAATTCGTCGGTGAGCCCACATGCGGCGTGCCGATCCCGTCCGGAGCTCCCGACACCGTCACGGCGTCGGCGTCGCTGATCCAGGCGCAGCCCGGGCCGGTGACGTTCAGCGTCGCGGTCGCGCCCTTGGCGCCCTCGACGGTGCCGAAGTCGATGCGCTCACCCGGGGTGGGCAGGCCGACCTTGGGCAGAATCTGCACCGGCACATCGACTTCCTGCGGCGACAATTGCGTGCCGGCGATGGGCCCGCCGTTCAGATCGGTGGTGGACGCGGTGGTGATCACCAGCGACATCCGCAGCGTCGCGTGTCCCGGGGCGACCTTGGTCAGGTCGGCGTCGACGGGTTTGGCGATGTCGTCCTTGCCCGCGGCCGTCAGCAGCGGAATCGGCGCGGCGCCGTCGGGACCCAGGGAGGCCGACATGGTGGCCGAACCGGCCAGGTCGGCCGGGACCATCGGCTTGCCGTGGCCGTCAACCAAACCGAACACCAAGCCCTTGAGGGTCTGGCCGCTGTGCCAGGCGACTTTGTCGGCGCCCGTCAGGGCCGGGAAGATGTCGGTGGTGATGTGGATGCTGACCTTGGACACCGCGTCCGGGTGCTGGCCGGTGGTGTCGACGTAGACGATGGCCCACTGCCCGCTCCAGTGCGGGGCGGCGGCGTTCTGCAGCGAGATCGTCTGTGCCGATTCGGATTGCCATTGGTAGTTCACCGAGACGCCGTCGACGTTGACGTTTTGGGCGCCGTCCTTCTTGGGCAGCGGCAGGATCTGCCCGGTCGGTGAGACGAGGTAGGGCTCGACGCCGGGCACGCCGCCGGAGCCCAGGATGTTGACCTCTTTGATTGACCGGTCCAGCACGAAGTTGTGCCGCGCCTCGGGGCACACCTTGATCGGGCACACCCCGCCCTGGTCGGTCACGCCGGGATCGGGGTTGAGCGCGTCGAACGCGAACAGCATGTCGTCGATGTTGGCGACGGGAAAGAAGTCGCCGGGCACCGGATCGGTGATGGCGCCGCACGCCATGCCCTCCAGCCCCTTGCCGGTGCTGATCGCCGACATGACGTTGAAGTCGCCGGGAGTCTGCTTGGCGCCCAGCCCGATTCCCAGCATGATGATGTTGCTCGACCGCAGCTGGTCGGCCAGGCCGCTGGGGCGGCAGATGGACTGCACGGCCTTCTGGGTGGTGTCGGGGATGCCGCCCGGTGAGTCCAGCTTGACCCCGTCGGCGTAGGGCTTGGCGACCGGGCGGGCGGTGAAGTCGATCATGCCGTCGGAGAACCAGGCGATGGCCTGACAGCGCTGACCCTTGTCGGCCGCGCCGCCGTGCGTGGTCAGCGCCTGCCGGGCGCCGTCGAGGGCCAGCCAGTAGTCGGTATCGATGCCGGTGTTCTTCTTGGCGATGGGATCCAGCGACGCGCCGACGCGGTCGGCGGTCGAGCCGGTGAGCTGGGTCCAATCATGTTCGGGGACATAGGTGTCGGAGAAGCCCGCGACCGCGACGTCGAGCTTGGCGCTCACCCGGTCGGCGTACTTGCCCAACGTTTGCACCAGGTAGCGGGCGGCCTGCACGCGCGCGGCCTGCGGGTCGGTCTGTTGTAGGCTGCTCGACTCGTCGAACAACAGCAGCAGATCGCCGGCCTTCTGCGAGGCCAGGCACGCTCCGAATCGGCTCGCGCCCGGCGAGCCGGTCGCCGACGCCACCGGCGCCCAGCCGACCAGGTTCAGCACCACGACCAGGGAAGCGGCCGCGAGCACGCGCGCCAGCATCGCAATGCCGTTGCGGCCGCGAGATATTCGGGAAGAGTGGGCCACTACAGCGTTCCCGCCCACAGCGCGATCTGCCAGGCCCCCACGGCGATCCCGATCACGCAGACGACCAGCACGACCCAGTACAGCGTCGACGTCCAGGTGGGCGCCGAGTAGATGGCCTCGGTGCGACGCCTGGTGTCGACCCGGCTGAACACCGCCAGCGCACCGATCGCCAGCGGCCCGGCCAACAGCCACCCCGCGACCGCGGCCGCAATCATCGGGCCGCCCACCGCGCTCGCGCCGGCCAGGGCCACGCCGACGAGCGCCAGCGCCAGCGCCACCGCGAACCACACCAGCGGCGGGCCCGCGGTCGTCAGCGCGCCGGCGCCCGCCGGGCTCGCGGTGAGTTGCCCGAACGCGTCACGCCCACCCGTCGGGTCGAACGCCGGTGTCGCGCCGGGACCGCCAAAAGCATCGGGAGCTCCCTGCCGCGCCGGTCCCTGGTTGGCCCACGGATCGAATCCCCCCGAATGACCCCCGCCCGGCTGCCCCTGCACCGGCGGCTGAGCGCCACCGGCCGGGGCCTGCCTGCCCGGGCCGAAGTCGCTGAAGTCAAAGGGGTTGGGTGCGTTCATTTTTCGTATCTCAATACGGGTTCAGGCAGAGGGCAAAGGAACGGTCGGGCGGCGCGGCCACGTATACCGAGTTGCATTGGTTGCTCGAGCCCACCCGCGCGGCAACCGTGTACACCCCGTCGCGGTGTTCGCAGTCGACGCCGAACAGGTCCAGCGCGTCATTGCCCGTGCTGTTGCGCAGCTGAAGCTCCACGCAGGTGCCGATCGGCACGGTCGCCAGGTCGAGCTTGGGGCCGCGCGGCACCGTGGTCGGCGGCGCGACCGACGTGATGGTTCGGGGCGGCAGTGGCCGGGGCAGAGCGGAACTGGACGCGGTCGCCGGCGTCGAAGTGCTGGGGCGGGTGCCCCAATAGACGCCGCCGAGGATCAGCAGGACACACATCAGGTAGCCGATCACCAGGCCGGCGATGGCAGCCGGGCGTCCCCGCTCGCCGCTGCGATTGATTTGCGGCAACGCGAGATGGCCCATCACGATGCCGGCGGGCGGAACGATCACCCCGAAGACGGGCGAGAGCACCGCGAGCGTGTTGTAGTCCGCGCGCGGCGGCTGACCGCCGAACGGCGCACCCGGGTAGCCGACCGGGGCCGTCGGCGCACCCCCGTACGACACGGTCGGCGGCGGTCCGCCGAACGGGTCGCCGGACTGCGGCGCGAACGGATCGTCGCTGGGATACATCAGTTCACCCCTTGGGCCATAGCGGCGAACCGCTGTGTTGTGCGACGACAGACGTCTCTGTGCGGCCCCATCTCAACCCTTGAAGTCGACGATGCAGGCGTACACGGTCTTGTTGTGGTTCCACAGCGTCGTGGGGGTCTTGCAGGAGTCGTTCGACAGCAGCTGGGTCACTTGCAGCACGCCCTCGCGCACCTCGCACCTGACCGGGTAGATGGTGATGAAATCCGCCTTCTCCGACGGGTCCGGCTTGTTCTGCTGGACCTCGATGCAGTCGCCCACCCGAAGGTCGCTGACCGAGACGCTCGGGCGCTGCGCGGGCGGGGGGGTGATCACCGTGGTGCGCGGCGGCGTCGGCGGCACGTACGGGCTGGGAGCCGCCGTCTTGACCGGGTTCGAATCCGATCCGCCGCTGGTCGCCAACCACACCGCCAGCCCGCCGACCGCCAGCACGATGATCAGGTACGAGGCCGTCAGCCCAAAGATGGCGCGGTCACGGCCGCGCTGGTGGCGCTGGCGGATCTGGGACAGCGCCACGTGGCCCAGCGCGGCGCCGGCCGGCGCGAAGACGAACGCGAAGATGGCCGACAGCGTGGCCAACGTGTTGGTTTTCGGCCCCGACGGAAACCCTCCGGCGGGTGAATGGCCAGGCTGGTTCTGGCCGAATGCCGGCCCCTGGCCACCGGGCTGTCCCCCGAAAGGGTCGGCACCGAACGGATCCTGATAACCACCGCTATATGTCATCGGTGCCCCTCGATGCAGGGCCGGAGCTGGTCACCCATCCCCCTCATCAACCGCCATCCCATTCCCCATCAACGCCAGTCGGCGGCGTGCACCATCACCACATGCCCAGAAACTTGTGACGTCCAACCGCAACAAATCAAGATAGTCGGTGCAGCCACGACGCACTCTTTTTCCACCAGAAGCACCTCTCGGTACTGCTACATATAGTGCTGCGCCGCGCACGCGCGCAATTTAGGTCGCGGCCCAGCATTCGCCATCCGGTCTGTCTCGGTGTTAACTGCGATGTCGGATAGCCAGCTTGAACCGGATGCAAACGTTAGCTGGCCAGCGCTCGAGGTGTCCCGGTCAGTTAGCTCATCCGCTCGCGGCTTAGCCGGTCGCGGCTTTGGAGTTCAGAAAGGCGACTATCCCCTGGGTCACGGCGGCGGCGTATTTCGCCCGACCGTCCGGACTTTCCATTTGCGCCAAGTCGCCGGCGTTTTTCATGTTGCCGAGTTCGACCAGAACCGCGGGGTACTGGGCCAGGTTCAGCCCGGCCAGGTCGTCGCGGCCGTACAGGCCGTCCGAGCCGATGTAGTTGGCCGGCTGGAAACCGTTCTGGACCAACGCATCCCGCATCGCATGCGCCAGCTGCACGGCGGGTCCGGCCTGAACGTCGTTCAGCGGCGGGCTGGAGTAGTTGACGTGGAATCCGCTGCCGGATGGTGGCCCGCCGTCGGCATGGATGCTCACGATCGCGTCCGGGTGCATGGCGTTGGCCGACGCCGCGCGTTGGTCGATGCACGGGCCGACGCCGCCGTCGCTGTCGCGCGACAGCTGGGTGCGAACGCCCAGCCGGCTCAGTGAATCATTGATCAATCCGACCACTGCCCAGGTGAACGCGTGCTCGGGATAGCCGTCGTCGGCGGCCGCGCCTGAGGTCTGGCACGGCTTGGTGCCGCCGCGGCCGTTGGGGACCTGCTGGTTGATGGACGCGTCGTTGACGGCGTTGTGGCCCGGGTCGAGGAAGACCGACATCCCGGCCACCCCGGCCGCCGCGCGCGGGGCGGGCAGCAACGCCGCGGCTCCCCAGAGCGCCGGCATGACACCGGCGATCTTCAGGACGTCGCGACGTGCAACGGATCGCAGCCCACCAGCGCGAGCACTCATCGGCGCGATGGTAGCAACCGCCCTCTCGCCATACTAAAAGGTATGTTACGGTCGGGGGCATGTCCGACGTGGTTGAAAGCCGCCCGCTGCACGGCGTCACCGACGAATTCGTTGCGCGGCTGGCCGAACGCGCCGAGGAGGCCGAACGGTTGCGGCGGCTGCCCGCGGAGACGATCAGCGATTTCCGGCAGACCGACCTGTTCCGGTTGCTGCTGCCGGCCCGGTACGGCGGCATCCAAGCATCGTTTCCCGAGCTGCTGCAACCGATTCGGCGCATGGCGCATGGCTGCGCATCGAGCGCCTGGACGCTGGGCTTCTACGCGCTGCACAACTGGTTCCTGTCGCTTTTCGATCCGCGCGTCCAGGACGAGGTCTTCGCGTCGGGTCCCGTGCTGGCCCCGGCTCCCCTGGCCCCCACCGGACGCGGCGTACCCGCCGACGGCGGGGTGCGCCTGACCGGCCGGTGGGCGTGGGCGACGGGTGCGATGGATGCCGACTGGGTAATGGTGGGCGCGCTCATCGAGCGTCCGGACCGGATCGATCCCGCGCTGGCCCTGCTGCCCGCCGAGCAGGTCGAGGTCATCGACACCTGGCACACGGCCGGCATGCGCGGCACCGGTTCGCACGATCTCGTCGTCACCGACGCCTTCGTGCCGGACCATCGATTGGTCGCCGTGGCCGACATTTACAGCGGGACGGCACCGGGCGCGCGGGAGCACGGGGTTGCGACGTACCGGTGGCCGATGGTGCCGGCGCTGGCGCTGACGGCGTCGATGCCCGTGCTCGGGAGCGCGGAACGGGTGACCGAACTGTTCGCCGAACGGCTCACCGGGCGCGTGCTGGCCTACAGCGGGGTGGCGCAAAAGGATCAGCCCGCCGCGCAGATCAGGCTGGGCGAGGCCCGGGTGCGGCTGAGCTCACTGCGGGCGTTGGTGGCCACGACCGCCGATGACATCGAGGCGATCGTGGTCAGCGGAGAGCGGGTGGGCCGATCGGTGCGGGCCGATGCGCGACTGGCCGCGGCACGCGTCGTGCACGAAAGCCGTTCGATCATCGCCGATCTCATGGAGGCGTCGGGCGCCAGCGCCCACTTCTTGTCCAACCCCATGCAGCGCGCCAAGCGCGATGTGGACATCGCCGCGGGGCATGTCGTGTTCGATTACGACACGAGCCGAGAGTTGGCCGGGGCGTTGGCGATTGGCGCGAAGATCTCACCCATCGCCATGGTCTGAGCGGGCCGTACCCGCCTCCCCGAGCATCAGGGCCAGGAATCGTTCGCGTTGTGCCACCGACTGGGCCTGCTCGGCCGAGGTGGTGAGGTGCAGCAGCCCGATGCCCGCGGCAAAGGTCAATTCGGCACGCAACCTAGCGTCCTCGGGGCTGAAACCGTAATCGCTGTAGGCCTTTATCACGGTGCGCAGTAGCAGCCGGTCGGCGGCGCGGACGTTCTCGGCGGCCACCGGGTCCAGGCGGGCCCATTCGCGCATCGCCCGCTCCAGCATCCAGTACTTGGGGCTGACCAGGGTGCCGGTCAGGGCCAACAGGCGTTCCCGCGGTGGCAGCGCGTCGAGCTCGGACAGCGCTTGGCGGTCGCGTTCGAGGAATTTGTTCCACGAGTCGATGAGTGCGGCCCGGTACTTTTCGATGTCCTCGAAGTGCCAGTAGAAGCTGCCGCGGGTGACACCCGCCTGCTGGCAGAGGCGTTCGACTTTGAGGGCGCGCACTCCCTCGTTGGCAAGAACGGTGTAGCCCACCTCGAGCCAGTCCTCGGCTGATAGGCGGGTCGACGGCGGCTTTCGCACCACACCGTCGAGAATACGGGAGCGTTCTCAATTCGTTGGCGGAATGGGAAGTCTCGCGGTGTCATCGAGGTCCACGTCGAGCGCGTTGAGCATCAACGCCAGCCCGGCATATCGGCCGATGACCATCAACGCTTCGACCGTGGCTTCCGAACCGAGAGCCGTGTGCACCTGGCCGAAAAGCGTTGCCGCAACCCGCCGTGTCGTCACCAGCTCGGTCGTCAGCTGCAGCACCGCCAGTTCGATGGCATCGAATTGTCCTCTTTGCCAATCGGACTCGGAGGTGATGGCGTCGATGCTGGCGGTGCCGACGCCGACCGTCTGTGCGACGTCTCTGTGTTGCCCGAGTTCGTAGGCGCAGTCCATCAGGTAGGCGGTGCGCAGCACGATCAGTTCGCGAAGCCGTCTCGGCAGCACCGGGCTGCTCAGGGCGGCGTCACCGGCCACCATCCAGTCGGTGAACACCTTCTCGGCGTTGGCCAGTGCACGGTAGACGTTGAGATTGCCCCGCCGCGCGGTCAATTCGCGGGCGAGGTCGGTCATCTCCTCGGGCCGGCGATACGGGATGCGGGTCACTTCGCCTCGATGTCCAGGTCGACGGCGTTGAGCACCAGCGCCAGGCCGTAATAGCAGCTGACGATCATCAGCAGTTCGGTGAGCGCCTCGTCGCCGAGCAGGGTTTGGGCCGCGGCGAAGGAGTCGTCGCCGAGCCGGCGGGTGGTGCACAACTCGCTGACGGTGTCGATCACGGTGCGCTCGTCGCTACTGAAGCCGGCCGCGTCCAGATCCCCCTTGTCGAGCAGGGCGTCGATCTCGTGATCGTTAAGCCCGGCGGCGCGGCCGAAGATCACGTGCTGGGCGAGTTCATAGGGCGAGTCCTGCAGGTGGCCCACCCGCAGGATGATCACTTCGCGCATCCGCGGAGTGAAGGTGGGGCTTTCGAACAACTGGCCGGCCATCTGGGCCCATCCGTCAAAGATGTTGGGGGCGTTGGCGAGCAGCCGCAGCACGTTGAGCGTGTCCGGACGTGCGATGAATTGCTGGATCCGCTCGGGTTGCCGGTCGGTGCTGATCAAGGGCATGCGCGTCATCGCCGACTCCTTTCTCGTCACAAGGGACGGTAAGGCACGCCGGTCCCGCCCGGCCTTCACCGGTCCAGACACCACCACCCGATTTCGGGCCTAGGCCCACGTTTTCTCGGGAAAACCCCTGCGCAGCCGCACCCCCTCAACAGATACTGACCGCGGCAATGCAAGGCAGGGAGGGATGCCGTGTCGCTCGTCGGCAGCAAGTTCGGCAAATACGAAATCAGGCAGTTGCTCGGCGAGGGCGGCATGGGGGAGGTCTATGCGGCCTACGACTCCGAGAAAGGCCGGACCGTCGCGTTGAAGGTCCTCACCGACCGGTACGCCCACGATGAAGAGTTTCGTATGCGGTTCCTCCGCGAGTGCCGGGTCGCAGCCACGCTCGAGGAACCTCACGTTGTCCCGATCCACGACTGGGGCGAGATCGACGGCAACCTCTACATCGACATGCGGCTGGTCAAGGGCGAGACGCTGCACGACCTGCTCCAGCAGGGTGCCCTCGACCCGCAGCGCGCCGCGGATATCGTCGGGCAGATCGCGTCGGCGTTGGACGCCGCCCATGCATCGGGGCTGGTACATCGCGACGTCAAGCCGCAGAACATCGTCATCACGCCGAATGATTTCGCCTATCTGCTGGACTTCGGCATCGCCGCAGCCGCCGGGGAGACACAACTGACGATGGTGGGCTACCACATCGGCAGTTTCGAATACATGGCCCCGGAACGATTCGACGAGGACGATGCCACGCCGGCCGCCGATGTCTACTCGCTGGCCTGTGTGCTCTACGAGATGCTGACGGGCGCCTTACCGTTTCCGGTCCGCACTGCGCAACAAGCCGTCAAGGCGCACACGCTGACACCCCCGCCCCGGCCCAGCGACGTCAATGCCACGGTTCCCACGTCGTTTGACGAGGTCATCGCGCGCGGGATGGCCAAGCATCCCGACGACCGGTACGGCAGCGCCGGGGCGCTGGGCCGCGCCGCCAAGCGCGCACTCGCCCAGCCGCCCGCGGCGCCCGCTCCTGCACCGCCTGCCCCGGCGCCCGCGGCCGCCCCTGCCGCCGATGCGGCGGCCACGACACGGTTCAACCTCTTGAACGAGCCTCCGCCCGTGCTCAGCAACGAGGCCTTCGAAGCCCAAAACGCCCCTCCCCCAGCAACTCCCACCCCTGCGGCCGAAACGCAGGGCCGCGGCTCACGCCAGTTGGCGATTGTGGCCGCGATCGCGATCGCCGTGGCGGTGCTGGTGGTCGGTGTGGGCGTCGGCGTCGGCCTTGTCGCCACGCAAAGTTCCGGCCCGCAGCCCTCGCCGCCCACGGTGGCCGCCCCGACGAACTATCCGGAACCGTCGTTTCCGGCGCCGCAGCAGTACCCGACGCAGTCGGTCCCGGTTCCCTCCACCGTGACGCTTCAGGTGCCCACGACCGTGACCGCCGCGCCGCCGGCGCCCGTAACGCCCTCCACGCTGGACCCGGTGCTCCAACTGCGCCAGATCGCCAACGACGACCGGTCCTTCGTGTACGCCCAGCTCTCCGACTGGTGGGTCCCCCAGCTCAGCTCGAAGCGCCCCGGTGTCCGCGACAACGGGATCGTGTGGGACAACGCCTCGACGCTGCAGGAACACCTGCAGCTGCGGCAGCGCTACCCCGACGTGCGACTGCTCTGGTCGGGTGACTGGTCGACGTTCTCGGCGACGGACTTCTGGGTCACCATCGCCGGGATCAGATTCCCCGACTCCGCGGGGGCGCTGGCGTGGTGCCGCTACCAAGGATTCGACCGCGACCACTGCGCCGCCAAGCTTGTCAGCACGACCCATCGCGAACCGGGAAGTACGGCATACAACTGATCCGGTGAAGTCTCGGTGCGCTCCGCCTCCCCGACGAGGGTGAATTCCTCCCGAACACGCGGCGAACTGAAAGGCTTGCGCGAAACGTCGGTGTAACGTTCGGCTCACTAGCCGACAAAGACCTGCTCATTCTCGGTATGCCGCCATGCCGACGGATCATTAGGGGCGTCGTGAGCACATCCGAGATGTCCGACGTGTCGGCGACAACCGATGCCGACGAGGTCGTGGTGTCGCGCCAGGATGAGTCCCTGCTGCTGGGTGGTGATCCCGCCGCCGTCGAGTCCTATCTGATCCGGCTGCGCGCGGTAGCCGGCCACGCCATCCGAGTCGCTGGCATCGACAGCGCCTCGCTCGCGAACGCGGCGATCGCCGGGCTGGCGGCGCTACTGGCCGATTCCGGCACGTACGTCAAGTTGCAGCGCGACAGCCTGGACGCGTTGAAGGACGGCAATCTGGTGCCCGTCGCCGACGGTTTCTTTCGGCTGACGACGGGCGCCGACGCCGGCCAGCTCTTGGCGCAACTGCACTGGCGACCGGAACTGCTCGGCCCGGAGGTGATGCTGTCGGCGCAGATGATCGCGGTGCAGATGGCGTTGAAGTCCGCGGTCGCCGAGGTGGAAGACGCCGTCCGGCGGGTGGAGGACAAAGTCGAATCGGTGCTCGAAGTCGCCCGGGCGCAGCGCGCCGGTGACGTCCTGGGCACCAGCCTGACGATCTCGCGGATGGTCGACTCCTTGGACAAATACGGGTCGCTGCCCGAGGCGTACTGGGATTCGGTGGCCGCCCTGGGGCCGGCGCTCAACGTGACCGTCGAGCAGCTACGCAACCACGTCCAGCGCATTCTGGCGTCCTTCGATCACACGCAGGCCGTGCAGCAGCGCGCCGGGAAGCTGCGAAATGCCATCAGCGAGAACAGGCTTGGCGACACCCTGAGTCTGCTGGTGATCGCCGAGGAAGCGCTGCACCAATGGCAGCGTCTGAACCTCGCCCGCATCGAGTCCACGCAACCCGAGCACTTGCTGCGGGCGATCGACGAAGCTCGCGAGCTCGTCGACCACCATCTGCGCGAAGACCTCGAGATTTACCGGAGCGCAAAGGAAGTCCTCGACCGGTTCGGCAAGACGGAGGCCATTGACGGCTTCCGGTTCTGGGCGGTGCGAGAGCTCGCCAAACAGCGCGGCGCGCTGCGCGACGAGCTCGACCACTTTGCGAAAGCCCGCCAGCACCAGGTGGAGACGTGGGAGGACTTCCACATTCCGAGCGTGTTGGACGCTGCGTTGGCCACGGTCGAGGCTGTCGGAAGCATTACGGGCCAGGTGCTCGTCGCGGTGGGCAGGGGGCTCGTTTTCTTGGGCGGGCAGGTGGCCGGGCCGTTCCGGGGCGGACATGACGATGATGGCTCTCAGGCGAGCAGCTCTGGACTCGAGGAGCAACAGTCGGCGTGCTGACTGCGTGGTGGCGCCGCGGACTGGTTGGGGCGCAACGGAGGTCGGCGTGATCGATTTGGGACTGTCGGGCAAGCGTGCGGTGGTGTCTGGCGCCGGCTACATCCCGGAGCGTGCGGGTCACGGCTGGTTCACTTCGTTGGCTCTTGCCGAGGCGGGTGCCTCGGTGGCCTGCATCGATATCGACGAGCAACGCGCGGAGCAGATTGCCGGCGAGATAGTCGGCCGGGGCGGCACTGCCATCCCGATCGTCGCCGACATGACCGACCCCGAGCAGGTCGGTCGGGCGATCGACGATGTCGAGGCGGCGCTGGGCGGTATCGACGTGTGCGTCGACATCATCGGCGGCGCGACTTGGTCGAAGGTCGAGGACTTCACCACCGAATTGTGGGATGCGACAATTCATTACAACCTCACTCAGGTGTTCTACCTCTTTCAGGCCGCGGCCAGGTACATGATCGCCCAGGGCAGCGGTGGATCGCTGGTGGCGATCGCGTCGGTCGACGGCATCGCCTCGGCGACTTACCACGCCGCCTACGGCGCCGCCAAGGCCGGCGTCATCTCGTTGGTCAAGACCTTCGCGGATGAATTGGGCCGCTACGGCATTCGCGCCAACGCGGTCGCGCCGGGCAACGTGGGCTCAGGCAACGAAGATCAGCCGCCGAATGAGTACGCCGTCAATGGCATCAATCCGTTGGCGGCGCCCCGCGCGCATGACGTCGCCAACGCCGCATTGTTCCTGTCCTCCGAGCTGGCTGCCCGCATCACCGGTCAGACACTCGTCGTCGACGGCGGTGCCACCATTCGGCAGCTGTGGGGACTGTCCGAATCGAAGATCCCGGCCAACCCGGAAGACGCGCTGCCGGACTTCATGAGGCCCGGGCCGTCGGGCGGCTAGCGCTGATGGATTAGCGGGAGGCCGGGCACCGAGCTTCTCCCCTTAAGCACGTACGGCGTCGTGATCGAGCCGACGTAGATGTCGCGCATATCCTGCCCGCCCCAGGCGATGCTGGTCGGGCTTTTCAATAGCGCCCCGTCGGGATCGTCTCGCCTTCAATCCGGAACCGCACGACGTCGGCGGCCAGCGTTTGGCGTCGACAACGCGCAACCGAGCCCGGCCCAACCCGGCACACTCCCCTTCACAGTTCGAGCACATCTGCCAATGGTGGATCAACGACCCGGTCTACAAACACGAACTTCGCCACGTCTGGCTGTGGGACGAGTGGAGGGCCCGATGGGGCGGCAACGCCGGCATGGACTTGGCTGCTGAGGACAGCACAGGGAAGTTGTTGGCGATTCAAGCTAAGGGCATACGCCCCCGCGGAAGTTGCGCGGATTGACTGTTAACAGTGGATTTTCCACCACCGTCCCACAGTAAATGGTTGGCTCTACGTCGGACGTCGGTGCGACCATTGGTCGTGTGAACAAGCACCAGCTCACACAAACAAAGCGGGGCGTCCGCCTTTTGACCGGCCACCTGAGACAGCAGGGTGAGAGTCTCGACCGGGCCTGCGCTGACCAGGATGCCGACGCTGCCGCTGCGTGCGCAGACCCGCTCATCCATGTTGCGGCGATCTTGCTCCGGCAGCTCCGTGACGCCACGGAAGGCACCCTTGAAAGCGCATTAGAGAAGGCCGCAATTCACGCAGACCCAGCCGTCTCCGACTACTGGGGCTACATGGAAGAATTTCTACCCACGTTCGTATCAGGTCGCATGCCGCCGCAACTGCCGATCAATTCAATCCTGGTGGCGCTTACTGCGCAGGAAGTTGCAACAGGTGCGGCTACCGAACTGTCAGCCATTCGGAACATCCACAGGAACGCCGTCGTCGCTCGGCTCCGAAATCAATTGAAAGAGCAAGGAGATAGCGTTCAGTTGTTTGACCGATAAAGCGTTGAACGTGCGGCCGACGAGTATGCAGCCGACCCAAAGCTGCAAAGACTGAGGCTGAAAACCGTAGACACGTTCGCCGGGATGCTTACGGAAGCGGCGCACCGTCTGAGAGAGCGGTCGCAAGATAAAGTTCTGCCAGAACCAGCCCGAGTCGCATTCGATGGAATCGCACGAGTATCGGTTATTGTCGGCACCCTCGCTGGTGGAGTGGTGCAACTCGTTTACCACAACAACCTCTACCCAGCATGGACCCTGCTGAGGCAGATTGTGGAATCCGAGTTCATTTTGTGGAAATTCGCGAACGACCCAGCTTCGATCGTTGTATGGGTGGAGTCCACGAAGGACGAAAGAGAACGATTTTGGAAACCATCCAACATCTACCGCGATGTCGAGAACGACTACCGACAGAAGGACTACTCCGGCCACTGCGAACTCGCTGGACACCCAACCCCGGCAGGGGCCAACCTTGCGGGCGGCGTTCGGCTCGACCGGGCGAGGGCAAGCCTTTTGTGCGACCTGATCGGGCACGCGCGTGAGGCATGGAGCCACCTGCTTAGTTCCGTCGAGCAGATCGACCAAGCGCATCAAGTCGACGGCGCGTCATCGCTCGTACGTCTGCGGAAGCAGTTCGACGACGCACTCGCTCAGTGGTCGGCGACAGAGCAGTACCAGCACACAAGCTCATACTTCTCGGACCCAATCGATTAGCTCGGTTAAGCGAACGTGCGAATCCTGCAACGGTGGCTTGTGGCGAGTAGATCTTGCCACGCCACCTGTCGCAAAACTTTTGTTATGCGACATACCGCGCGAGCTAGCCGGTGGGCGCAGCGAAGCGCACGTCGGCGCGGCGCAATAGTCGAATCATAACTGCAGCGCAAACCTGACTACGCCCGCGGCGGCAACGCCGAAAGCCACCCATCCGAAAGCAACTCCAAAAGTTGCCCGTCCGGATCCCGGATCATCGCCATCGCCTCACCCACGGTCGCATCGACCACCGCTCCCCCGAATTCCGCAACCCGAGCCAACACGCCGGGAAGGTCAGACACTGAAAACGAGATGTGCGTCAGCCCGATCTGATCCATGACCCGCTCCGAGCCAGCGTGAACCTGACGCTTCGAGTAGTCCATGAGCTCGAGCACAAACCCATCCCGCACCAGATACGTCGCGTGCACGCCGAGCGGCTCGGGCAGCCCCACCAGCTGGGAGGTCGGGCCGTCCGGCGGGTCGAGTTCCCACCAGAACTGAAACCCCAGCAGGCCCTCGTAGAACCGCCGCGACCGCTCGCGATCCGTGATGCACAACCCAACGTGATTGAAAACCGTCCGATGGCTCGTCATGACAACCTTTCCGCAGGAAGTCGGGCCACTGCGGCCATGCCGACCGACTTAGAAGCCGCTTCCGCCGTGCAGCTCAAACACGTAATAATGCAAAGATAACGCAATAAGCGACCGCCACCGCCAAATAAGCAGACCGCTTCGCTTGGAGGGCTTTTCGATGGCCACACGTCCGAACGTCAGCGCCGACGCGATCGTTGATTTCGACCATCATTCCGATGCGTTCAACCTCAACGAGCTGATCGTCAACGCGGACTTACGGCAGCGATGTCCGGTGGCGTGGAACGAGAACTACGGCGGGTTCTGGTTCCTCAGCAGCTACGAAGCCGTGAGCCAAACCGCCCGCGACGGCGCAACTTTCGCCCACAAATACGAGCCCAACGCCGCAGACGGCGTCGACTACCAGGGCGAGATGGGTGTCCCACGCCCCGACGGTCAGCCGGCCCTGGGAATCGGCGAGGTCGACGGCCCCTACCACCAAGCCCTACGGCACGCGCTGGCGCCGTTCTTCTCCCCCGGCGCCGTCGAGAAACTCAAGCCCTTCATGGAGCAATCCGCGCACTGGTTCCTCGACCAGAAAATCGAAGACGGGCACATGGACCTGGTGCTCGACTACGCCAGCCCGGTCCCGGCCATCCTGACCATGAAGCTGATGGGACTGCCCTACGACAACTGGCACCTGTACGCCAACCTATTTCACTCCGTCATGGCCGTCCCGCAGGACAGCCCGGAATACCTCGACGCCATCGCCAAAGTCCCAAAAATGATGGAAGAGGTCCTCGAATTCGCCGCCACCCGGAGAGCCGACGCGCGAGAAGACTTGACCAGCTTCCTCATTGAATTCGAGTTCGACGGCCACCGCCTCACCGACGAACAGCTGCTCAACATCCTGTGGAACCTCATCGGCGGCGGCGTCGACACCACCACCTCCCAAACCGCGCTCACGCTCCAACACCTGGGCACCCACCCCGACATCAGACAGCAACTCATCGACCACCCCGAGCTCTACCGCACCGCCACCGACGAATTCCTGCGCTACTTCTCGGTCAACCAAACCCTCAGCCGCACAGTCACTCACGACGTCAAGCTCAACGGGCAGCACCTGCGCAAGAACGACAAAGTCGTCATCAGCTGGCTCTCGGCCAACCACGACGAGAACGAGTTCGACCGCCCCGACGAAGTCATTCTCGATCGCGCACCCAACCGCCATGTCGCTTTCGGGCTGGGACCGCACCGCTGCATCGGCTCGCACCTGGCCCGGCTGATGTCCGGCGTGCTGGTCAAGGCCGTCCTCGACCGCATCCCCGACTACCAAGTCGACGTCGACAACGTCCACCAATACCTGGGCAACCCGAGCATGACCGGCCTGGGTCAGCTTCCGGTCGCCTTCACGCCGGGAGTCAGCCGGAAAACGTCACGGCCGTGGTGATCGCTCAAAACAATTGCGCCACAACGCCCGCGATGACGTCGTCGGGAGCTTGATCGATCCCCACGGCGCCCAATTGGCCCCCGATGGCCAGCGACGCGATGCCGTGCACCAGCGACCACAGCGGCGCGGCCATCTCCCGGGGATCCCGATCCTCGATGATCCCCGCCTCCTGGCATGTGGTGATCGCGTCGAGTAGGTCCCCGAACGCCTGCGCGCCGGCCATCGCCATGCTCGGCTGCTCGGCCTTCAGCGATTCCGCCCCGAACATCACCTGATAGTGATCGGGGTGGGCAATGGCCCAGCGCACATAGGCACGGCCGAGCTCGATCACGCGCTCCTTCGGATCCGAGGCGCGCTCGGCGGCCGCGGCGAGGGAGGCGTGCAAGTCGTGGAATCCCTGTTCGGCGACGGCGGCCAGCAGCTCGGCCTTATCGGCGAAATGCCGGTACGGGGCCGCGGCGCTGACCCCGGCGCGCCGCGCCGCCTCGGTGAGGGTGAACCCTTTCGGCCCCTTCTCGGCCACCAGCGAAAGCGCGGCGGTGGTCAGCGCGCGCTTGAGATCACCGTGGTGATAGCTCTCACGCCGCCGGACGGTCGACCGCTTAACCGACATGTTGACGACATTAACATTAAGGTCTATGTTAATGCTATTCACATCGGCGACCAAGGAGACGACATGTCGAATCTGCTTGAAACCACATCTACGCTCGCCGGCACCCGCGACCGGGAGAAGACGGCCGACCTGCTCGGCCAGGCACTCGCCCAGGGCTACCTGCAGGTGGACGAGTACGACCAACGGCTGCAAGCGGCCTTCCAGACGCACACGGCCCAAGAACTACGCGACCTCGTCGCCGACCTGCCGCTCGATCGCATCCGGCGTCACGACCCCCGCCGGCGCGCCGCGCGCATCGCCGCGGCCCGTCGCGGACTGCGCGCTCACCTGGCCGCGTACCTCGCCATGGTCGTCATCGTGCTCACCGTCTGGGCGGCCGTCGCCATGACGACCGACGCGACCTACTTCTGGCCGATCTGGCCCATCCTCGGCGCGGGAATCGGCCTCATCAGCCACGCGATGTCGATATCGCAACTCAAGCAAACCCGTTAGCAATCAACACTTTTCGTCAGGAGCAGCCATGAACACGGCAGTAGTCACCGGCGCCAGCTCCGGGCTGGGCGCGATCTTCGCCGAGCAACTGGCGCAGCGCGGCCACCCGTTGGTGCTGGCCGGGCGAGACCAGGCCCGGCTCGAGCAGGTCAAGCGGCGGATCGGGAATAGCACCCAGGTCGAACTGGTCGTCGGCGACCTCGGCACCGACGCCGGCGTCGAGGAACTGATCGCTCGCCTGAACGGCCGGACGATCGACGTGCTGGTCAACAACGCCGGATTCGGCACCTACGGCCCCTTCGCCGACATCGACGGGCGTCGCGAACACGAGCTGGTCGCGGTCAACGTCGATGCGCTGGTCCGCCTGACCCACGCGGTCCTGCCCGCAATGCTGGCCCGCGGTCGCGGCGGCATCCTGAACGTGGCCTCCACCATCGCCTTTCAGCCCGGCACGTATCAAGCAACCTATGGCGCGTCCAAAGCATTTGTGCTGTCGCTGAGCCAAGCCTTGTGGGCCGAGACCCGCGGCTCCGGCGTCACCGTGACCGCGCTCTGCCCCGGGCCCACCCACACCGGATTCGTGGACGCGCTCGGGTCCGACGTCTCGCACACCGCGGTCTATAAGCACCTCGCCGCGCCCGGGCCCGTCGTCGCCGCGGGGCTGCGCGGCCTGGACCGGGGCCGCGCGGTGGTCGTCCCCGGATGGCGCAACAAGGTGATGACCACGGGCGGACGGCTCGGACCCGGTTGGCTCTCGGCCCTCATGAGCGGGCGGATGCTGAAGCCCGCCGATGCACCGGTCCGGTGATGCAATAGCGCGCTGCAGCACCGCGTTACGGGTGCGACGCGCCGGTGCCGGACCGATAAGCGACTTTCACAAGCGCTATCACATTCGCTAGCGGGTTCGTGAGTCGTTTCATGTCCGGACACCGTTACTCATGTGAGCTATGGGGCCGAACTGAGTGATATTGCGCCCGTGGTGATTACGACGCCGTCGCGAACTGCAACACGGGTTCGGACGAATCGACGTGGCCGAAGCTGATGATCCGCAGCCGGTACGGACGCACCTCGTAAACCACGCCGTCGACCGGATTGGTGACGTCGAATCCGTCGTCGGCCCGCTCGGCGTTGGAGAGCTCGATGTGGGCGCCGTCGCGGATCCGCTCACCGCGGTAGTAGTAACTCCCGCTGAGGTTTTGGCACACCACCGCCAGCGACTTCGCGGTGCGCAACACCGCGGCCGGCGGATTGCCCGGGTCGCAGCGGGCCGTCTCGCCGACGAACCCCAACCCGTCGGCGCCCTTCACCGGACGCGACAGCGTCGGCGTCAGCGGTGGCGGCGGGGTGGTCGGGGCCGGGGGCGCCGCGGCCTGTGCCGTCTGGGCAGGCGGAGATGCGTTGTGATGAGTGCCGCCAACGAGATTCACCGACAACACCAGCCCGGCGATCAACATCGCCGCCGCCACGACGGTCACCACGACCGGCGTGCGGCCGATCGCCGGCCACTGCCACGAGCGCCCGGCCGCGGGAGGCGGCTCAAGCCCGCCACCGGGCTCGTCGAGTTCCGGAGCAGCGAGCACCGGCAGCGGGCGTGTCTTCGGGGGACCGCTTCGGCCGGCCGCAACGCCCACCGGCTCGTACGCCGCGAACACCGCCTCGCTGGCGGCGCGGGCCAGTTCGCCCGCGGAAGCGAACCGCGCGGCACGTTGCTTGGCCATGCCCTGGGTGATGATCTCGTCATACTCCCGGCCGACGCCGCGGCGCATGATGCTGGGCCGGGGCGCCGGCGCCAACATGTGCGCGCGCTTCAGCTCCCCCGCGTCCTCGCTGTCGAACGGCGGCTGGCCGGTGAGGCACTCGTAGAGCACGCATGTCAGCGAATAGATGTCGGTCTGCGGCCCGACGCGTCCGGTGGTGAATCGCTCGGGCGCCATGTAGGTGCGCGACAGTTTGTCGTCGCCGGCGGCCTGGGCGATGCCGAAGTCGGCCAGATAGGTGAAGTGGTCTTGGGTGAGCAGGATGTTCTCGGGCTTGACGTCGAGGTGGACCAGCCCGGCGGCGTGCGCGGCGTCCAGGGCACGCGCCACCTGCGCGGTGATCGACGCCGCACGCGATGGCTCCAGCGCACCCTGCTCGCGCAGCAGGTCCTTGAGGCTGCCCCCGTCGTCAACCAGGTGCATGTCGATGAACGGCACCCCGTCGATCTCGCCGAAGTCATGCAGCGGGATGACATGCTGCTCGCGTAGCCCCGTCACCTTGCGGCACTCGCGCCAAAGACGTTGCTGGAAGCCAGGGTCGGCGGCCGTCTCGCCACGTAATAGCTTGAGCGCGACCATCCGGTCCTTAACCGTGTCGTACGCGCGGTAGACCTCGCCCATTGCCCCGGTGCCGATCAGTGATCGCAGCTCGTACGGCCCGAACCGGGTACCGAGCCGCGAACTGCGGGACGAGGAAGTCAATGGGCAATCCTTTCTTGCTTAAGACAGTCCAGCTCGCGGGTTCCCGAATCGGGCGTCGACGTAACGTGCGGAGCCTCACGCGTGTCGCTACACCGGGACGCCGCTGATGGCCGCTATTGTCCGCCGACCGGCTACCTAAGGGCATCGGCCCGCGCGAAACCGCGCCGTTACCACCTTAGCGGCAAAGCGCCATCTCAGTCCCGACGGTCTGACGGCGCGCGGTCTGAAGCTGGCACCGGTATTATTGACGCAGTAGTCGTTTTCGCTGGGCGACGGAGCCCCACCAAGTGCCGGTGATGGATCCTCTCTTACGCCTCAGCCGGCGAAATATTCACTCTTACCCCATCTTTCGTGAGGCTAGCTTATGCGCGACGATTTGTTTTCCGGCTTCAGCGACGCCGGGTGGGATGAAGCGCCCTGGGACGTCGAACCGACATTTACTGCGGAAGAGATGCAGATCCTGCTCAACCCGGCGTTGTCGGCCATCGAGGCCGCCGATCAAGTGGGTTGCGTCGTACACGACGTTCTACGGTTGCGCCGAACGGGCTGAACACTTCGCGCTGGACAAGTTACGGTTCGGCTGTTCGTCGGCCTCTTCGGCGTTGAGCCGCACCGTCGATACAGTAATTGTCTGGCACGTAAGAAGGTGAGGCCTTCGATGACCGACATGACCGTGCGGTTCGCGCAGATCGTCGGCGAGCACAACCTGCTCACGGGCGACGCCATTTCCGAGGACTATTCGCACGACGAGGTGCTGACCAAGCCCCCGCAGAAACCCGCATACCTGGCCAAGCCCGCGACCGCCGAAGAGGTCGCGCAACTGCTCAAGGCCGCCACGGACAACGGTGTACCGGTGACGGCCCGCGGCTCGGGAACCGGCTTGTCGGGCGCGGCGATCCCGCGCGCCGACGGGCTGCTGATCTCCTTCGAGCGGATGAACGCCGTGTTAGAGGTCGACGTCACCAACCAGGTCGCCGTCGTCCAACCCGGGGTGACGCTCACCGAACTCGACGATGCGACCGTCGGCACCGGGCTGCGGTACATGGTGCATCCGGGCGAGCTGTCCTCCAGCGTCGGCGGCAACGTCGGCACCAACGCCGGCGGCATGCGCGCGGTCAAGTACGGCATCGCGCGCAACAACGTGCTCGGGCTGCAGGCGGCGCTGCCCCCGGGCGAGCTCATCCGCACCGGCGGCAAGATCGCCAAGGTTTCGACGGGTTACGACCTGACCCAGCTCATCGTCGGCTCCGAGGGCACGCTGGCCCTGGCCACCGAGGTGATCGTCAAGCTGCATCCGCGCCTGGACCACAGCGCCACCGTGCTCGCCCCGTTCACCGACTTCGACCAGGTGATGGAGGCGGTGCCCAAGATCCTGGCCAGCGGCCTGGCGCCCTACATCCTGGAGTACATCGACAACGTGACCATGGCCGCGCTCGTCCACACCCAGAGCCTCGAGCTCGGCGTGCCGGATGCCGTCCGCGACAGCTGTCAGGCGTATCTGGTTGTGGCGCTTGAGAATCGGACCGCAGACCGGCTAGATGAGGACGTGGAGAAGACCGGAGAACTGCTCGCCGACCTGGGCGCGGTGGACGCCTACGTCCTCGAGGGCGGCTCGGCACGCAAGCTGATCGAGGCGCGCGAGAAGGCATTTTGGACGCTCAAGGCGCTGCACGCCGACGACCTCATCGACACCGTCGTGCCGCGCGGCGCGATGCCGAAATTCCTATCCGGCGCACGGGCTCTGGCCGCGGCGGCCGGCGCTGCCGCGGCGGGCTGCGGTCACGCCGGTGACGGCAATGTGCACCTGGCCATCTTCTGCCCGGACCCGGCGATCCGTAAGAAGCTGTTGACCGACATCTTCGCGCTGGCAATGGAATTGGGCGGCGCGATCTCCGGCGAGCACGGCCTCGGTCGCGCCAAGGCCCCGTATTTCATCGAGCTCGAGGACCCGGTCAAGGTCGACCTGATGCGCCGCATCAAGGCGAGCTTCGACCCGGCGGGCATCCTCAACCCCGACGTCCTCTTCGCCGCAGCAGACGCCTAGCCGATAATCGGGAAGCGGCGCTGGGCGGCCAGGGCCTTGAGCCCCTTTTGCATGACCCCGCGCACGTGGGCATCGAGCTTCTTGACGTCGGCAGCCTCACCGATTTTGGCGGCGAGGTCGATCGGCGCCAGCACCTCGGTGACGATCTTGGTGGGCAGCGGCAGGTTGACCGGCGCGAGGACGCTCAACCCGAACGGGAATCCGATCGTTATCGGCAAGATGTTGGTGCGGAAGAACTTTCGCTCGAACCAGGTGAGCCCGAGGGCTCGCGATAGCCATTTGCCCCGACTCAGGAACAGTTGTTCTTCCTGGCCGCCGATGGAGACGGCGGGCACGATCGGCACGCCGGCCTCCATGGCCGTGGTGATGTAGCCGGTGCGACCTTCGAAGTCGATGACGTTCTCCCGCAGAGTCGGTCGGTAGACGTCGTAGTCGCCGCCCGGGAAGACCAACACGACGGCACCAGTGGCCAGCGCTTTGGCGGCGTTCTCGCGCGTCGCCCGGATCACCCCAGTCCGCCGGAAAAACTCGGCGGCCGGTCCGGAGAAAAGTGTGTCGAAGCCAAGCGCGTACAACGGGCGGTCGTACCCGAAGGCGTCGTAATAGGCGACGGCGAACACCGACAGGTCGAACGTGAGGATGCCGCCGGAATGATTGCCCACCACCAAAGACGCGCCCTCCGGAATGTTCTCCAGACCGCGAACCTCGGAACGGAAATAGTGCTTGACGATCGGCCGGGTCAGGCCGACGACATGTTCGGTCAGACCGCGGTCCCACTTGTCGACGTCGGTCAGGTCTTTGCGGGTGTCGCTCATGCGCCTTTGCCAGCTCACCGATCCCTGAGGAAGTTGATGCTACGCCGCGGTGCCGTCGATGACGGACGTTTTTGCCCGCCTTCCAGCGACACATTTGCGCGACGCCGCCGTTGTCGCTCAGAGGCGGGCACAGAACACATTCCCTCCGCCGGAGGCCGGTGTGGCCAATGTGACTTGAAGGCGAGACTCACATCCCGAAGTGCGTGCGACCCAGCGCCGCCACGGCGTCGGGCGGCCCGCTCACCTCGACCCGCGCGGCAGCCTGACGCCCGAACAGATACAGCAGCAGCTCCCCCGGCGCCCCGGCGAGTCGAACGGCCGGTGCACCCGGCCGGACCGTCACCCGATCGTCGGCCGACGCGATCTCGAGCCCGCATCCTCGCAGCCGCCGACTCAAAAACCGGCCGCCGCGACGAACGTTGCGCCACAACGCCGCATCCATCTCGGGCGAAAAGAACCGCGGCCCATATCCATTCGCCCTGCGGGCGTCCTCGTGGTGCACGAAGAACTCGTTGAGATTCGCCATGTCGCGAACCCAGCCGATGCGAAAGAACCCGACGGGCGGGCCGCAGCGGAGTCGGCCGACCAGCCACGGAAAGTCCTTGCGCCGAACCAATCTGGCCCGGCGCCGTTCGGCGAACCGTTGGAACGGTCCGGACAGCACCAGGCACGGACCGGCAAGGACATCCCGCTCACGCAACACGAGGTGGGCAGCGAGATCATGCGCGGTCCAGCCGTCGAGCAGCGTGGGCGCGGCAGGGCCGAGCACCTCGAAGAGATCGCAGAGCGCCAGGCGTTCCTGCGCGTCAAGGGGAAGATCGGCCATCACGACAACCGGCTAGCTCGACCCCGTGACCATCGGCATCAGGTAGTTGCGCACGTAGGTGCGGGTGTCGTCGATGGTGGCCAGATTGATGCTGGTGTGCGGAGTCACGATGAACGACAACGTAAGTCGGGTGTGCAGCTCCGCGACGGTGCGCAGGTGACGCTCCTGGGCCTTGGTGGTTTTCGAAGTGCCGTAGAGCTCGGTGCGCAACAGCCCCACGGCGTGCTCGGTCGCGTAGTCGAGGATGGCACCCGCGTCGACGGTCAGGCTGGGCAGGATCGTCTCGGGCTCGGTGCGCAGCAATTTTTTGAGCAGGGCGTGTTCCCGCATGAACGTCACCGAGAACACGGTGCTGTTGACCATGCGCTCTTCGAACGTCGCGCCACGCGCCCAGGCCTGCGCGTCGCCCTCGAGGAAGCGGCGCGCCTCGGCGAGCACCACGGCGTCGACGAGTGCGGCCTTGGTCGGAAACCGCCGATACAGGGTGGCGCGCCCGACGCCGCTGCGCCGCGCGACGTCTTCCATGGTGATCCGACGCATCCCCACGAGTTCGGCCTGCTCGATGGTGGCGGCCAGAATGCGGGCGGTGATCTCGTCGGGATTGTCGATCTGGGCAAGGACAACGGGATCGGGTTCGGTGAGGCGCCGCACGAACTCCGCCGTTCGCGTCGAGGTCATTCATCCCTCCTTGCGCGTTCGTGGCGGTCGTCGTAGCGTAGCGATCGAAGCGTGTGAGACATTGAGAGTCTCATTGTATCGCACGTCCGATGCCTAGGTTGGCCGTTCGGGAGGGGACGTTATGCGTGTCGGACTCAGAGCGCGATGGGCGGCCATGCACGGCGTACCGCGGGCCTACTTCGCCGTTCAGGCCCGCCGCGGCAACCCGCTGGCCCGGATGCTGCGCACCGACCGCTCCGGCGAGGACCGCTACGCGCTGATGGAGGAGATCCGGGAGCGCGGACCCCTGATGCGGGCGCCGTTCGTGTGGGCCAGCGTCGACCACGCGGTGTGCCGACAAATACTGCGCGACAAGCGCTTCGGCGTCACCGCGCCCACCGAAATGGAGTTGCCCCGACCACTGACGGCGCTGATCGCGAAAACCGATCCGGGCGTGGCCAATCCGGTGGAACCACCCGCCATGGTGATCGTGAATCCGCCCGATCACACCCGCTACCGGCAACTGGTGGCCCAAAGCTTCACCCCGCGCGCCATCGACTCGCTGGACACCCGGGTCGTCGAGGTGACCATGGAGTTGATCGAGCGGATCGCCGCAGCACGGCAGCCCGACCTGATCGCCGACTTCGCGACGCAACTGCCGGTGGCGATCATCGCCGAAATCCTTGGCCTGCCGGCCGATTCCTATCCGCGCATGCTGGAATGGGGCCGTTGCGGCGCCCCGCTGCTCGATATCGGCATCGACTGGAAGACCTATCGCAACGCCATCGACGGCCTGCGCGGCGCCGACGATTACCTGCTCGAGCACTTTCACAAGCTGCGCGCCGGCGAGCGGAGCGACAATCCGTTCGGCCGCATGGCCGCCGACGGCTCCATGACCGACCACGAGCTCACCGCCAACGCCGCCCTGATCGTCGGCGCCGGCTTCGAAACCACGGTGAACCTGATCGGCAACGGGATCGTGCTGCTGCTGCAGCATCCCGAGCAGTTGGCGATGCTGCACGACAACCCCGACCTGTGGCCCAACGCCGTCGAGGAGATCCTGCGGCTCGCCAGCCCGGTGCAGATGACCGCACGCACCCCGCATTGCGACGTCGACATCGCCGGAGCCCACATCGCCGCCGGCGACATGGTCGCGCTATTCCTCGGCGGCGCCAACCGTGACCCGAAAATCTTCACGGACCCAATCAAATTCGACATCACCCGGCCCAATGCGCGCGAGCACCTGGCGTTCGCGTCCGGCATCCACGCCTGCCTCGGTGCCGCCCTGGCCCGCATCGAAGGCGCGACCGCGCTGCGTGCACTCTTCGAAAGCTTCCCCGATCTGCGCCTCACCGCTCCCCCGCAGCGGCGCGGGCTGATCAACTTGCACGGATACACTCGGCTGCCGGCCCAGCTCGGTCACCGCAGAACGACTTCCGCCACCCTGCCCGTCTAGAGCTCAGGAGTTGCCATGTCCCCCAAGGATCATCCCAACAGCGCCCCCGGCCTGCCGATGCTGTTTCCCGTCTGGATCGACCGGCTGCAGATGAAGTACATGAACCCGGTCATGCGGCGGGTGGCACGCTTCCTGCCGACGTTCGTGGTGGTCAACCATCGCGGCCGCAAGTCGGGCAAGCCCTATCGCACCGTGGTGAACGCCTATCGCAAAGGCAATGTCGTCGCAATCTTGTTGGGCCACGGCAAGGCCGACTGGGTCAAGAACCTGCTGGCCGCCGGCGAGGCGGATCTAGAAATGCGCAACCGCGACGTGCACATCACCAACCTGCGGGTACTGCCCACCGGCGCCGAGGGCAACGGCCTGCCGTTCGTCGCGCGGCTGGGTTTGCGCCGGATGGGCGTTCTCGTCGCCGACGTAGCCTGAAAAACTCAGCTACGCAACGGCTCTCGGCCTACCGCCGAGGTGACGGTAGCGTCGACGTCGGTTTCTTCGTGGTCGGCGAGCCAGCGTTCGGCGTCGATGGCGGCCGAGCAGCCGCTGCCCGCGGCGGTGACGGCCT
>NZ_LZJP01000115.1:0-29195 GCF_001667865.1 Mycobacterium mantenii
CCTCCCCCGCCGCGCCCACCTCCCCGCGAGCGTAAGCCCACTGTGGAAATCCGGTCCGAAAATCGCAGCCCGCTTACGCTCGCGGTGCGCGTGCGACGTGAACCCGACGGATGATGTCGTCGGGATGGTCTTCCGCGATGACCCGGACGACGATCCACCCGTGGCGCTCCAGCATCTCGAGCCGGCGAATGTCCTTGACGTACTGATAGCGACTGGCTCGATGCTGATCGCCGTCGTACTCGACGGCAAGTTTGATGTCCTCCCAGCCCATGTCCAAATAAGCCTCGGCCCAACCCCATTCGTTGCGCACCACAATCTGCGTCTGCGGGCGGGGAAAGCCGGCCCGCAGTAGTAGCAGGCGCAGCCATGTTTCCTTGGGCGACTGAGCCCCACCGTCGACCAGTTCGGGGGCGGCACGGGCGGCCTTCATGCCTCGCCGTCCGCGGTACCGGTCGACCAAAGACTCGACGTCGGCCATTTTCAGGCCGGTCGCTTGCACAAGGGCGTCGACCGCAGCGACCGCGGCACTCAGCCGGCATCTCCTGGCCAAGTCGAGCGCCGTGCGGGCCGGCGTCGTGACTCGCATGCCGTCGACGACGGTGATCTCGTCGGCCTCGATCCGCTCTTCCCAGACTTGGACGCCCGGGGCGGGGCAGCGGTTGGTGTCGATGATCGCGGCGGGCAATGCCGGGTCGATCCACTTCGAGCCGTGCAGCGCTGAGGCGGAGAGCCCGGCGAGTATGCCGCGCCGCCGAGACCGCAGCCAGCATGCCTTCGCCCGCAGCACGGCATTCAGCTCAGCCTCTTTACGTACGTACACGTCTTTGTGCAGCGCCGTGTACCGGCTGCGCAGCTCGTGGGGAGTCAGTGCGCCGACAGCCAGGGCCTCGCTGCCCAGAAAAGGGCCTGTCATGGGCGAAGTGTGCTCAGCCACACCGACAAAATCTCCGCGAGCGTAAGCCCACTGTGGAAATCCGGTCCGAAAATCGCGGCCCGCTTACGCTCGCGGTGCGAAATGGGGGAGGTGTCCGAGCCTGCGAGCCGAGGCGATAAGTTGACCGGGTGACTGACACAGCCACCGAGCAAGCCACCGAGCCCGCCACCAGCAGCGGCAGACCGGCATTCGTATCCCGTTCAGTCCTGGTCACCGGCGGAAACCGGGGGATCGGGCTGGCGATCGCGCAGCGACTGGCCGCAGACGGCCACAAGGTGGCCGTCACGCACCGCGGATCCGGGGCGCCCGAGGGGCTGTTCGGCGTCGAGTGCGACGTCACCGACAACGACGCCGTCGACCGCGCCTTCAAAGAGGTCGAGGAGCACCAGGGTCCCGTCGAGGTGCTGGTGTCCAACGCCGGCATCTCCAAAGACGCCTTCCTCATCCGCATGACCGAGGACCGCTTCGAGGAGGTCATCAACGCGAACCTCACCGGGGCGTTCCGGGTGGCCCAGCGTGCATCGCGCAGCATGCAGAAAAGGCGGTTCGGCCGCATCATCTTCATCGGATCGGTGTCCGGCATGTGGGGCATCGGCAACCAGTCCAACTACGCGGCCGCCAAGGCCGGCCTGATCGGCATGGCCCGCTCGATCTCCCGGGAGCTGTCCAAGGCCGGGGTGACCGCCAATGTGGTGGCCCCCGGCTACATCGACACCGAGATGACCCGCGCGCTGGACGAGCGGATCCAGGCGGGCGCGCTGGAGTTCATCCCGGCCAAACGGGTCGGCACCGCCGCCGAGGTGGCCGGGGCGGTCAGCTTCTTGGCGTCCGAGGACGCGAGTTACATTGCCGGCGCGGTCATCCCGGTCGACGGCGGCATGGGCATGGGTCACTGAGTTCAACCACGACTTGTAAGGACGGACATGGCAGGACTGCTCGACGGCAAACGGATCCTGATCTCGGGGATCATCACCGATTCGTCGATCGCGTTTCACATCGCCAAGGCTGCCCAGGAGGCGGGTGCGCAGTTGGTGCTGACCGGGTTCGACCGGTTGCGTCTGATTCAGCGCATCGCCGACCGGCTGCCGGAGAAGGCGCCGCTGATCGAACTCGACGTGCAGAACCAGGAGCACCTGGACTCGCTGGCCGAGCGGGTCACGGCCGAGATCGGCGAGGGCAACAAGCTCGACGGTGTGGTGCACTCGATCGGTTTCATGCCGCAGACGGGGATGGGCATCAACCCGTTCTTCGACGCCCCGTATGAGGATGTCTCCAAAGGCATTCACATCTCGGCGTATTCGTATGCCTCGCTGGCCAAGGCGACGCTGCCGATCATGAACCCCGGCGGCTCCATCGTGGGTATGGACTTCGACCCCAGCCGCGCGATGCCGGCCTACAACTGGATGACGGTGGCCAAGAGCGCGCTGGAATCGGTCAACCGGTTTGTGGCGCGCGAGGCCGGCAAGTTCGGCGTGCGTTCCAATCTCGTTGCGGCGGGCCCGATCCGGACGCTGGCCATGAGCGCGATCGTCGGAGGCGCACTCGGCGAAGAGGCTGGCGCGCAGATGCAGCTGCTCGAAGAGGGCTGGGACCAGCGCGCTCCCATCGGCTGGAACATGAAGGACCCGACGCCGGTCGCCAAGACGGTGTGCGCGTTGCTCTCGGATTGGCTGCCGGCGACGACGGGAACGATCATCTTCGCCGACGGTGGCGCAAGCACCCAATTGTTATAAACAGCAATGGAATTCGATGCCGTCCTGCTGCTGTCCTTCGGCGGGCCGGAGGGGCCCGAGCAGGTTCGGCCGTTCTTGGAGAACGTCACCAGGGGCCGTAACGTGCCGCCGGAACGTCTCGACGACGTCGCCGAGCACTACCTGCACTTCGGTGGGGTGTCACCGATCAACCGGATCAACCTGGCGCTCATCGAGCAGCTGCGCGCCGAGCTCGAAGGCCGCGGTTTGGGCCTGCCGGTCTATTTCGGCAACCGCAACTGGGAGCCGTACGTCGAAGACACCGTAGCGACGATGCGGGACAACGGAATTCGTCGGGCCGCGGTATTCACCACGTCGGCCTGGAGTGGCTACTCCAGCTGCACGCAGTACGTCGAGGACATCGCCCGGGCCCGCGCGGCGGCCGGGCCGGATGCGCCCGAATTGGTCAAGCTGCGGCCCTATTTCGACCACCCGCGGTTCGTGCAGATCTTCGCCGACACCATCGGGGCGGCATCGGGCGCCCTGACCGCCGAGCAGCAGGCCGGTGCGCGCCTGGTGTTCACCGCGCATTCCATTCCGGTGGCCGCCGACGACCGCTTGGGCCCGCGGCTGTACAGCCGCCAAGTCGCCTATGCCGCAAGCCTTGTGGCGTCCGCCGCCGGATACTCCGAGTACGACCTGGCGTGGCAGTCCCGGTCGGGGCCGCCCCAGGTGCCGTGGCTGGAACCCGACGTCGCCGACCGCCTCGCCAGCCTGGCGGAGGCCGGCACCACGGCCGTCATCGTCTGCCCGATCGGGTTCGTCGCCGACCACATCGAGGTGGTGTGGGATCTGGACAACGAGTTGGCGGCCCAGGCCGAGGCGGCCGGCGTCACCATGGTGCGGGCCTCGACGCCCAACGCCCACCCGCGGTTCGCGCAGATGGCCGCGGACCTGATCGACGAACTGCGCTACGACCGGGCGCCCGAGCGGGTCGCCGGATCAGACCCGGTGCCCGGCTGCCTGGCCAGCGTCAACGGTGCGCCGTGCCGCCCGCCGCACTGCGCGGCCGGCCGCCACCAGGATTAGTCGCCCCACGCCGAATGCAGGATCGCGGTCACGGCCGCCATCCGCGCCGAACGCACCACGGCGGTCAGCGGTCGCAGGGCATCGCTGGCGATGCGGGCCTCCGAGGATGACTGCGTGCCGAGCGGTTCCAGTCCGGCGGCGACGGGCGCGGTGAAACGCTCCGGCGAGTCGGATCGACTCAGCCCCGCGCTGACCGCGATGATGGCGTCGACGTGCGCGGCGTTCTCCAGCACCCGCAGCGCGCGCGTCGGCGCATGGTCGGGAATGCGGTGTTGCCGTGCGGATTCCAGCAGTTGCTCGACCAGCCCACGCGGGTCGTCGACGTCGGCCGCCGCGGCACCCAGCCCGATGGCCCCCAGCGCGTCGGCGGCCGAGCGCACCGCCGACCGCAGCGTGTATTCGGCGTCGCCGAGCTCGTAATGGTCCAGCACCGGGGCGCCGGGCAGCGAGTACACCGTCCACGTCAGCGCGCACAACTCCGCCAGCCGTGTCTCGTAGTCCTCGGGCGCGTCCTCGTCATCCTCGTAGGAGAATTCGGGCACCAGGCCGACGGCGGTGCCGGGATTGCGGGGATTGGCGATGATGACCGCCTCGCCGGCGGCCAGGGCGTCCTGCCCGAACTGCGTCCCGGGGGCCAGCCCGCGCACATCGCCGGGCACCGGCAAAAGCACGCTGATCGTCCCGCGCATCAACCCGGCACCGGCGGACGTCGGCGCCGGCCGGCCGACGGCGGCGCGCAATGTCTGCAGCAGCGTGACCGTTCCGGCGTCATGGACGTCGGGCCAGGGCAGCCCGGTGTGGCCCGCGGCGACGGCATCATACGCGGTCACCGATTGCTTTGGCGCCCAAACGGATAACGCGTCCAGGACGTCGTCGGGCGCGGCCTTTCCGGCGAGCCAGGCATTGGCCCACAGGGACAGCGAAACACTGGGACACCACACGATCACGCAGTGTAGTTGTTTTGCCCGGCAAAGGCGGATCACGCGTATTCTTGCCGCATGCACGCCGCGGTGCTTTGGCTAATATTCGCGCTGGTGTTGGCCGGTGCGGAGGCACTCACCGGCCATTTGTTTTTGGTGATGCTCGGTGGCGGCGCCCTGGCCGCGGCGTTCACCAGTTGGCTGACCGACTTTCCGGTGTGGGCGAACGGGGCGGTGTTCCTGGTCGTCTCGGTGCTGCTGCTGGTGCTGGTTCGCCCGCCGCTGAAGCGCCGGCTGACGCCGATCACGGCGCCGCGCCTGGGAATCGAGGCGCTGCAGGGCAAAACCGCGCTGGTGCTCGAACGGGTCGCGCGTGACGAGGGTCAGGTCAAACTCGACGGCCAGGTGTGGTCCGCGCGCCCGCTCAACGACGTCGATGTCTACGAACCCGGCGAGCCGGTCACCGTCATGCAGATCGACGGCGCCACCGCCGTGGTCTTCAAGAGCAGTCTTTAGCGGCGAGAAGCGCTGCGAAGGAAAGGAAGTCCGATGCAAGGTGCGGTTGCTGGTTTGGTGCTGCTGGCCGTCTTGGTGATCTTCGCCATCGTGGTGGTGGCGAAGTCGGTGGCGCTGATTCCTCAGGCAGAGGCCGCGGTGATCGAACGGCTGGGACGCTACAGCCGCACGGTCAGCGGGCAACTGACGTTGTTGGTGCCGTTCATCGATCGCGTCCGCGCCCGGGTGGATCTGCGTGAGCGGGTGGTGTCGTTCCCGCCGCAGCCGGTGATCACCGAGGACAACCTGACCCTCAACATCGACACGGTGGTCTACTTCCAGGTCACCGTTCCCCAGGCGGCCGTCTACGAGATCAGCAACTACATCGTCGGCGTCGAGCAGCTCACCACGACCACGCTGCGCAACGTCGTCGGCGGCATGACACTCGAGCAGACGCTGACGTCGCGCGACCAGATCAACGGGCAGCTGCGCGGCGTGCTCGACGAGGCGACCGGCCGCTGGGGGCTGCGGGTCGCCCGGGTCGAACTGCGCAGCATCGATCCGCCGCCGTCGATCCAGGCGTCGATGGAGAAGCAGATGAAGGCGGACCGCGAGAAGCGGGCGATGATCCTGACCGCCGAGGGCATGCGCGAGGCGGCGATCAAGGAGGCCGAAGGCCAGAAGCAGGCGCAGATCCTGGCCGCCGAGGGAGCCAAGCAGGCCGCGATCCTGGGCGCCGAGGCCGACCGGCAGTCCCGGATGCTGCGCGCCCAGGGTGAGCGGGCCGCGGCGTACCTGCAGGCGCAGGGCCAGGCCAAGGCGATCGAGAAGACGTTCGCCGCGATCAAGGCGGGCCGGCCCACCCCGGAAATGCTGGCCTACCAGTATCTGCAGACGCTGCCGGAGATGGCGCGCGGCGACGCCAACAAGGTGTGGGTGGTGCCCAGCGACTTCAGCGCGGCGCTGCAGGGGTTCACCAAACTGCTGGGAACCCCGGGCCAGGACGGGGTGTTCCGCTTCCAGCCGTCACCCGTCGAGGACGCGCCCAAGCACAGCGCCGATGACGACGCCGAGGTCGCCGACTGGTTCTCCACCGAAACCGACCCGGCGATCGCCCAGGCGGTGGCCAAGGCGGAGGCGATAGCCCGTCAGCCGGCGGATGGACCGGCGGGGGAGCTGACTCCATAGGATTGCGGGATGAGTGTGTTGACTTCCCCGAAGACCTACACGGCGCTCGGCATTTTCCACGCCGTCGACGCGGTGCTGTGCGGCGTTCAGGTGGCTCCCATCAAGAAGGTGCTGGACGACGTGGGGCTGCCGCAGAACGTCCGGCCCGCGCTGCCGGCGGTGAAAGCGGCCGCCGCGGTCGGCTTGCTGTCGGTCTACCGTTTTCCCGGCCTGGCCCGGCTGACGACGGCGATGCTGACGCTGTACTTCGTCTTGGCGGTCGGCGCGCACGTCCGCGTGCGCGACAAGGTCGTCAATGGCCTTCCGGCGGCGCTGTTCCTGGCGCTGGTCGCGGGAATGACGATCAAGGGACCCGACGAGAACTAGTCGAGGCGCAACTCGACCAGCGGCAGCGGGGTATCGGTCTCTGTGATCGGGACGCCGAGCGTCTCCTCGAGCACCGGCCTCATCTTGTCCCAGGCTTTGCCATGACGGCTCAGGTATGCGGCCAGCGCGCGGTCGGCCTCCTGTTGGTCGAGGACCCGCGCGGTGGCACGCCGGGGCGCGTGGCTGCCCGCGTAGACGCGCACCCGCGGGTGGGCCTGAATGTTGCGGAACCACTGCGCCTTTCGGCCGAAGCCCGACGCGACAATGTAGGTGCCCGGCGCAGGGTGATCGAGAACTTCTAGCACCACATAGCGCGGTTCACCGGATTTGCGGCCGATGTGCTCGAGCATCAGGAGCCGCGAGCCGAACAGCGCGCCGGCGCGGGCTTTGTAGATCCAGATCGGCGCTCGCATCAGGCGCCGCGACCGCAGGATGCGTGCGCCGGTATTGACGAAAAGGGTTGTGTTGGACACCTTTACCTCCATTTCTCGTTCACCTGCCGACAAGCCCGTCGCGATAGATCGCGAACACCTCGCCGGCCCACCGCCGCATTCCGGCATCCGAGAGCGGGTCCACGCCGAGCACCTCGGTCAGGCGCGGCCGCAGCGTCAGCACCGCGAGGTCGTTGACTAGCAAAAACGCCGCCCGCACCGCCGCGTCCGCGCCGCGACTGGCGGTGCCGGCCGCGACCATAGCGTCGAGAGTCGTTTGGCTGAGCCGGAATAGCCTGTCGAACAATGCCGACCCGGCGTTCCCTCCGTTGATCAGCAGTCGGCTCAGGTATGCCGGGATCGGCGAGTCGGGTGGCAGGTAGGTGGCCAGGCCGTCGAGCAGGTTCGGCATTGCGGTGGGTTCGAGTCCGACCACGGCGGTCTGCTCGGTCATCTTCGTGAGCAGCGCTTCGAAGGTGGTGACGACGTGATTGTCGACGATGTCGACGAGCCCGTCCTTCGAGCCGTAATGCCTGATGAGCAGGGCCGGCGAAACGCCGGCCGCGCTCGCGATGTCGCGCAGCGTGACCGCGTCGGGGCCGCGCTCGGCGAACAGTCGCAGCGCTTCGTCGCGGATCCGCGCCCGGGCCGTGCGGTCGTCCGGCGGTGGTGAATGCACGTTTACAATTATAAACAGATGTTTACAAACGGCGGCAGGGTCCAGGTCGACGGGGGATGACTATCCGCTGCGCTCGGATCTCAGGAGTGCGGCGCCGGCGGCAGCGGCGGCACGATGCTGACCGCGGGTGATGGCGATGGCGGCGGCGAATAAATGCACCCGGGGCCCGCATTCTGCGCCGACAGCGGCGGCGGATATGGCGGCGGGGGCAACTGGACGCGGACCGTCCAGACCAGACCGGTGATGGCGAAGGTGGCCAGGGCGCCCAGGATCAGGCCCGCCAGCCCGGCGAGGACGGCGACGCCGGTGGGAAACCGACTGGCTCCGCTGTTGTCCGATGTCATGCGGCTCTCCACGGTGGTCGGAGCTGGATAGCCAAGACGCTACTGTGCCAAGCCCTGTCGCCGTCACGATTCCGGGCATCGTGACGGCGACAGGTCCGGTTGTGTCAGGGATGCGGCGTGGGAGACGGCGGTGAGGGCGGTGTCGGGAGTCCCTCGCCCGGGGGCGGCGGCACCAAGCCACGCGGGGGTCCCGGCGGCCCGGGCGGCGGCGCGAATCCGAATCCACCCGGCATGGGTCCGGCCATCGGGGGAGGCGGGGGCCCGTGGAACGGCGCGCCCATCATCGGCGGCGGCCCCGGCGGCGGGGGCGGGGGCGGCCCGACGCTGACGATCCAGGCGAAGGCGATCGCCGCGACGGTGCCGACCGCGCCGAGCAGCGCACCCGCCACTCCGGCGCCGATCACCACGCCGGTGGAGTGACGGCGCCGCTCGGGTGCCTGGTAGGTCACCGGCTCGGGCGGGTTGGTGTTGATTTCGTCGTTCGTGGTCATGTCACGGACGCTAGGAGCCGGGTCTGAAATGGATCTGAAGAAATGGCTGCCCAACGGATCTCATGCGTCACTGTCGTCACGAGCGAAGGACAACGACCTTTTGCCCGCCTCCGCGCGACAACGCGATGACGTCGGGCCGTGAGAGTGAGAGTCGCTCGAAGGCGGGCAATTGCCACGTCCCTCGGCGCCCGTGGCGGCCGAAGCTGGGTCCCCCGACGGGCTTCAGGTTGATCTCAGAACCGGCACCGACAATGGGGTTATGACGGATTCGCGGCATGCCGACGGTTGTTCGCCCGCGCGCCGGTCCGATCAGTTCAGCATCGGCACGCCGCGGGTACTGGTCGTCGAAGACTCCGAGACCATCCGTGAGATGGTCAGCGAAGCGCTCGCCGATGCCGGCTATCACACCGATGCCCGATGCGACGGCGACGGCCTGGAAGAGGTTCTCGACGGGATGCGGCCCGACCTGGTGGTGCTCGACGTGATGCTGCCCGGACGCGACGGGTTCGCGCTCATCGACGTCATCCGCGAATGGGGTGACATCGGGATCGTCCTGATCACCGCCCGCGACGGGCTGCCGGATCGGCTGCGCGGACTGGACGGCGGGGCCGACGACTACGTCATCAAGCCGTTCGAATTGGCCGAACTGATGTCGCGGGTCGGCGCGGTGCTGCGCCGTCGGGGACGGCTGTCCCAGGTGATTCAGGTGGGCGACGTCACGCTGGACCTCGGCGCGGGCGTGGCCGCGCGCGGCGGCCACCGGCTGGACCTGACCGCAACCGAGCTGCGCGTGCTGGCTTTTCTGGTGGAGCAGCGCGGCCGGATCGTCAGCGCGGGCCAGATCCTCAACGGCGTGTGGGGTTACGACGCGTACGACCCGAACCTGGTGCAGGTTCACGTCAGCGGGCTGCGGCGCAAGCTCGAGGCACACGGGCCGCGGGTCCTGCACACCGTGCGCGGCATCGGCTACCGCCTGCAAGCCGAGCGGTCATGACGGCCGCGTCGTCCACGCCGACGCCGTCGCTGCAGCGGCGCGTGACGCTGGTGGTGCTGGCGCTGCTCGCCGTCCTGCTGGTGGTGCTCGGCGTCACCATCGATATCACCATGGGCGTTCTCGCCCAACGCAATCTGCACGACCGGCTGCTGGCCGCGACATCGCGCGCCGACGCGTTGAGCGCCGCGCACACCTCACCCGATCTGCTCGCCGCCGAACTCAACGGCGGCGGGATCCGGGCGTTGGTCGTCACCGCCGACGGCACCGCCTACGGCGACCGTGGGATCAGTCCCGAGCTGAGCGACGGGGCGGTCGATCCGCCGCCGCTGTACCCGCCGCCACCGCCACCGCCGCCCTATCCGCCACCGCCACCGCCGCCGTACCCGCCGCCGCCGCCCTATCCGCCACCGCCGTACGCACTTCCGCCGCCGCCCGGTCCTCCGCCGGACGCCACCGCGACGGCCGTCGTGCACCCGCTCCCGAATGGCAGCCGGGTGATCCTGGTCGCTGACACCACGCAAACCACACAGGTCGCTCATCAGCTGCGCGCCTTGATGATCGGAGCGGGCCTGGTGACTTTGCTGCTCGCGGCGCTGCTGCTGATCGCGGTCAGCCGGGCGGCACTGCGGCCGCTGGACCGGCTCACCGCCCTGGCCAACGCCATCACCACCGGTGACCGCGGGCGGCGACTGCGCCCGGACCGCACCGACACCGAACTCGGCCGCGCCGCAAGCGCTTTCGACGGCATGCTGGATGCGCTGGAACTGTCCGAGCAGCGGGCGCGCCACGCCGCCGACACCGCGCAGCGCGCGGAGACGGCAACCCGGCGATTTCTCGTCGACGCCGCCCACGAGTTGCGCACCCCGATCGCCGGCATTCAGGTCGCCGCCGAGCAGCTCGCGCACGGCGCCTCCGAGCACCAAGACGACGGGCAATACCGCCGGGCGAGCCTGTTGCTCTCCGACGCCCGCCGCGCCGGGCGGCTCGTCTCCGACATGCTGGACCTGAGCCGCATCGACGCCGGGCTGGCGCTCGAGCTGCACGACGTCGACGTCGCCGACCTGCTCGACGGCGAAGCCGACCGGGCCGCCATGCTGGCGCCGCAGGTCAGCGTCAGCCGCACCGGCTTGACCGCGCTGCACCTGAACGCCGACGCGACCCGGCTGTCGCAGATCGTGTCAAACCTGCTCGACAACGCCCGCCGGTACACGCCGGCCGGGGGAGCCATCACCGTCGACCTTCGCGCGCCCGAGGACCTCGCGGAAATCACTATCACCGACACCGGTCCAGGCATCCCGGATGACCAGCGGGACAACATCTTCGAGCGGCTGGTGCGGCTGGACCCCGGCCGCGCCCGCGACCACGGCGGCGCCGGGTTGGGCCTGGCGATCGCGCGGGCGCTGGCGCGTGCCCACGGCGGCGACTTGGCGTGCCTGCCTCACCAGGGCGGCGCTCAATTCCGGCTCACGCTGCCGCGAACATGAAACCGAGCGGCGGCCACCCGGGTGAGGCGGCCACCGCTCGGCACGGCTAGCGCACGGCCGGGATCAGAACCCCGGCGGTGGCGGCGGACGGAACGGTCCACCCGGACCGCCCGGCGGCGGTGCAAGCGGTCCCCCCGGCGGTGGGGGCGGCCCGCCTGGCCCGCCTGGCCCGCCTGGTCCACCCGGCCCCCAGGGTTGCCCCGGCCCGGGCGGCGGGGGCGGCGGATCCGCGCTCGCCACCGCGGCACCGATCCCGGCCGCGGCCACCCCGAGGGTTCCCGCAATCAACGAACCAGCGATCATTTGCCTGATCTTCACTGGGCCATCCATCCTCTCTGTTGACGGTTCCTTCATCCGGTCGGCGCGAAATCGACCTTCTCGCACCGCATTTACCGGCCCTTGCCCCCTCGCGGCCGACTCGGGGGCGATGCCGCGACGGTAGACAGGCAGCCTGAAGCCGACCTGAAGATGAAAGAAAGGTCGCGCCTCGGGGGCGCTCAGCGATCGCGCGTCAGCGAGGGGAAGGCGGCGCGGTCACGGCCGTCAGGCGCCACTTGTCCAGCCAGGGCCGCACCAACTCGGCGACGGAGAACTTGGCCCGGGCCGCGCACCCGGCTTTGGGGATGACGGGGTCAGCGCCGCGGATGAGGATGCCGACGGCGCTGACGGTGCCGTCCTTTTCGTACAGATACACCGGGCCGCCCGAATCGCCGCACTGGCCGCTGGCCAGGAACACGACTTTGCTGCCGGTGATGCTGACGATCTGGCCGCAGGAGTCCGCCCCGGAGCCCATGCCGAACTTGCACAACTGCTGGCCAATCTGCAGGTTGGCGGCGACACCGGTGACCGGCAGCGTCGAGGCGACCGCGGAGGACTGGGGAATGTTGTCGCCGTCCAGCGTGATCAGGCCGATGTCGTGCTGTTCGTTGTGCACGCCCTCGCTGACCGTCTGGCTGAACGTGCCCAGCGTCGCGTAGGGAAGGACGCCGCCGAGGTTCATCGTGACCTTGCTGGGTCCCCCGGGGCGGTTGCAATGCCCGGCGGTGAGGATCGCGGGCTTGCCGGCGCTGGTGCGCACCAAAAACCCTGCGGTGCAACCCATTCCGCCCGATCCGTCGGCATAGTCGACGTAAATCCCGGCGCCCGGACCCACGGCGCTGGCGGCGGGCAGATCGATCGGCGCCAGGACGGGCTGCGGCGGTGCCGGCTGCTGCGCCGGTGCGGGGGCGGTCCTGGGAAACAGGCAGACGGCCGTCACGAGGGCGGCGATGCTGCACACCACGGCGACGACGAGCAACGAGGTGTGAATTTTGGCGCGTTGTGGCGGCGCGTCCGTTGCGGCGGAGGCGCTCTCCTTGGGCTTAGGGCGCCGTTCGCCGCGGCCGGGCACGAAACCCATCACCGCGATCACGGCCAACGCCAGGGCGCTCAGCGGCAGCGCGACGGTCCGGGCCGGCGAGTACGAGGCCCCCCAGCTCGCCACCTCCACCGCGTACATCCTGACCATTAGATCGATGTTTGGCGCGCCGCGCGGCGGTCTGACCGAAGTTGGTGATCAGCTGATGGCGGCCGGCTCGGGGGAGGGCTCGTCGAGGGGGCGGCGAGCACGGCGATGGTGCCGTCGGAAGTGGCGAATCTCGACGATCAGCCCGGTCAGCCCCAGCGCGCTGGTGACCCCCGACACCAGGTACAGCAGCGCGCTGACGTGACCGGCCAGCGCGTCGCCGAGAACCACCACGGCGGTGGTGCCGGGCAGCAACCCGGCCAGCGTCGCCACCGCGTAGGGCAGCACCCGCACGCTCGACGCGCCCGCCGCGTAGTTGAGCACCGAGAACGGCACCGCGGGAATCAGCCGCAGCGACACGACGGCCAGCCAGCCCCGTTGCCGCAGGCGCTCTTCCACCGTGTCGATCGACCGGTGGCGCACCAGGCGGTTCAGCCGCCACCCGGCCGCGCGCACCAGCAGCATGGCGATCATCGCGCTCGCGGTGCTGGCCACCACCGCGATGGCGACGCCCAGCAGCGGACCGAACAGCAGCCCGGCCGCCAGGGTGAACGCCGTGCGCGGAATGGGCACCACCGTCGCGACGATGTGAGCGATCAGGAACGCCAACGGAAACCACGGCCCGACAGACTGCGCCCAGTCGCGCATCTGCATCGGCGAGGGCAGCGGAAGCAACGATGCCAGCACCAACAACGCTGTGATGCCCACCACTGTCCAGACGATCCGCGACCGGGACACGCCTCGCGCGGCCACGCCGATCGCGCAGCCGAGATCGCGAAGCGTTTCGGTGATTTTGCTGGTGGCGGAACCCGTCACGGCTTCCTAGGGTACGGGGCGCGGATGAATATGGCGTTTCCCGAGGCTGGCGTTTCATCGTGAATCGCACCCGCCGGCCGGCACCGGGCGGTTTTTAGCGACCAGCGGTCATCAATTAGCCTCAGTAGCTAAGTGGTATCCCCAGAGCTGTAGCCCAAATGCTGGGAAAAGGGAGCAATCGGTGTCCATTGATGTACCCGAACGCGCAGACCTAGAACAGGTTCGCGGGCGTTGGCGCAGTGCGGTCGCCGGTGTGCTGGCTAAAAGCACCCGGAAGGACCCCGAGCAGTTGGGGGACGCGCCCGAGCGGCTGCTGGAAACTCCGACGTATGACGGGATCGCGATCCGCGCGCTCTACACCGCACTCGACGAAGTGCCGGAACCGCCGCTGCCGGGCGAGTGGCCCTATGTGCGCGGCGGCGACGCGCTGCGCGACGTCCAGTCCGGCTGGAAGGTCGCCGAGGCCTTCCCGGCCACCCCGGTGCCCGGCGTCGCGGCGAAGGACGTCAACTCCGCGGTGCTGGACGCGCTCAACAACGGGGCCAGCGCCCTGGTCCTGCGGATCGGGGAATCGGGCGTGGCGCCCGACCAGCTGGAAGAGGCGCTCGAGGGCGTCTATCTGAGCATGGCGCCCCTGATCCTCGAAGCCGGCGCCGACTACCCGGCGGCCAGCGACGCGGTGCTGAGGATGGCCGAGGGGGTGGAACCCGACCAGCGCGCCACCGTGTCGATCGACCTGAGCGGCGACCCGCTGAGCGCGGGGCTGAGTGAGCGGCCCGCGCCGAACATCCAGGACGTGATCGCGGTGGCCAAGCGGGCCACCGGTCACACCGGCGTGCGCGCGATCACCGTCGACGGACCCGCCTTCCACAACCTCGGCGCCAACGCGACGTGGGAGCTCGCGGCCAGCGTCGCGGCCGCGGTGAGTTACCTGCGGGTGCTCACCGAATCGGGGTTGTCGATCGGTGAGGCGTTGCGGCAGATCAGCTTCCGGTTCGCCGCCGATGACGACCAGTTCATGACGATCGCCAAGTTCCGCGCGGCGCGCAACCTGTGGGCGCGGGTCGCCGAGGTTGTCGGCGAACCGGATGCCGGTGCTGCCGTCATCCACGCCGAGACGTCCCTGCCGATGATGACCCAGCGCGACCCGTGGGTGAACATGCTGCGCTGCACCCTGGCCGCCTTCGGCGCCGGCGTCGGTGGCGCCGACTCCCTGGTGGTCTTCCCGTTCGACGTGGCGATCGACGGCGGATTCCCGGACATCGCAACGAGTTTCGCCCGCCGCATCGCGCGCAACACGCAGCTGCTCCTTCTCGAGGAGTCGCATGTGGGTCGCGTCCTGGACCCGGCCGGTGGTTCGTGGTTCGTGGAGGACCTCACCGGCCGCCTGGCCGAGCAGGCTTGGGAGCAGTTCCAGGCCATCGAGGCGCACGGCGGGTTCACCGAGGCGCGCGACTTCATCGCCGGCCAGATCGCCGAGGTGGCCGCCCGCCGCCGCGACGACATCGCGCACCGCCGGACCGCGATCACCGGTGTCAACGAATTCCCGAACCTCACCGAAGCGCCGCTGCCGCAGAGCGACTCGACGTATTCGCCGCTCGCGGCGGGAAACCTGGTGCGTTACGCCGCGGAGTTCGAAGCGTTGCGGGACCGGTCGGACGCCTACCTGGCCCGCACCGGGTCGCGCCCGCAGGTGCTGTTGCTGCCGCTAGGCCCGTTGGCCGAGAACAACATCCGCGCAACCTTCGCCTCGAACCTGCTGGCCTCCGGCGGCATCGAGGCGATCAACCCCGGGACGGTCGACGCCGACGGTGTCGCGTCGGCGGTGACGGACGCGGGGTCGCCGGCGGCGGCGGTCATCTGCGGCACCGACAAGCGATACCAGGACGAGGCCTCGGGCGTCGTGCAGGCCGCGAAGGCCGCCGGCATATCACGCGTCTATCTGGCCGGGCCGGAAAAGGCCGTGGCCGACGCCGAACATCAACCGGACCAGTTCCTGACCGCGAAAATCGATGCGGTCCAAGCTCTGTCGGATCTGCTCGCGCGGCTAGGGGCCTGAGGGAGATTAGCAACTGATGACGACCACTGCACCTGCTGTTGGCAGCTTCGCCGATGTGCCGCTGCACAGCGAGCGGACTGTCGCACCGGCGACCGAAGCCGCGGTCGAAGAACACGTGGCCGCGGCCGCGGCCGCGCATTCGTACACACCCGAGCAACTGCAATGGCAGACACCGGAAGACATCGACGTCAAACCGGTTTACATCGGCGCGGACCGCGTGGCGGTGGAAGCCGACGGCTATCCGCTGCACAGCTTCCCCGGCGAACCGCCGTTCGTGCGCGGGCCCTACCCGACGATGTATGTCAACCAGCCGTGGACCATTCGGCAATACGCCGGATTCTCCACCGCCGCGGAGTCCAACGCCTTCTACCGGCGCAACCTGGCCGCGGGCCAGAAGGGTCTGTCGGTGGCCTTCGACCTGGCCACCCACCGCGGGTACGACTCCGACCACCCGCGCGTGCAGGGTGACGTCGGAATGGCCGGTGTGGCAATCGATTCCATCCTGGACATGCGCCAGCTGTTCGACGGCATCGACCTGTCGACGGTGTCGGTGTCGATGACCATGAACGGCGCGGTGCTGCCGATCCTGGCGCTGTACGTGGTGGCCGCCGAGGAGCAGGGCGTTCCGCCGGAGAAGCTGGCCGGCACCATTCAGAACGACATCCTCAAAGAGTTCATGGTGCGCAACACCTACATCTATCCGCCCAAGCCGTCGATGCGCATCATCTCCGACATCTTCGCCTACAGCAGCGCGAAAATGCCGAAGTTCAACTCCATCTCGATCTCCGGCTACCACATCCAGGAGGCCGGGGCCACAGCCGATTTGGAGCTGGCCTACACGCTGGCCGACGGGGTCGACTACATCAAGGCCGGGCTGGACGCCGAGCTGGACATCGACAAGTTCGCGCCGCGGCTGTCGTTCTTCTGGGGCATCGGGATGAACTTCTTCATGGAGGTCGCCAAGCTGCGGGCGGGCCGGCTGCTGTGGAGCGAGCTGGTTTCCCAGTTCGACCCGAAGAATCCGAAATCGCTGTCGCTGCGCACACATTCGCAGACCTCGGGCTGGTCGCTGACCGCGCAGGACGCCTTCAACAACGTCGCCCGCACCTGCATCGAGGCGATGGCCGCGACGCAGGGTCACACGCAGTCGCTGCACACCAACGCGCTCGACGAGGCGCTGGCGCTGCCCACCGACTTCTCGGCCCGCATCGCCCGCAACACCCAGCTGGTGTTGCAGCAGGAGTCGGGCACCACGCGGCCCATCGACCCGTGGGGCGGCTCGTACTACGTCGAATGGCTGACCCATCAGCTCGCGCAGCGCGCCCGCGCCCACATCGCCGAGGTCGCCGAGCACGGCGGCATGGCGCAGGCCATCAGCGACGGCATCCCCAAGCTGCGCATCGAGGAGGCGGCGGCCCGCACCCAGGCCCGCATCGACTCCGGGATCCAGCCGGTGATCGGGATCAACAAGTACCAGGTCGAAGAGGACCAAGAGGTCGAGGTCCTCAAGGTCGAGAACAGCCGGGTGCGCGCCGAGCAGCTGGCCAAGCTCAAGGAGCTGCGGGAAAGCCGTGACCAGTCGGCGGTGGACGCGGCGCTGGCGGAACTGTCCCGGGCGGCGGCCGCGCACGGCCGCGCCGGTGAGGACGGGCTGGGCAACAACCTGCTGGCGCTGGCCATCGACGCGGCCCGCGCCAAGGCCACCGTCGGCGAAATCTCGGACGCGCTGGAAAAGGTGTATGGCCGTCACCAGGCGGAGATCCGTACTATCGCCGGGGTCTACCGCGACGAGGCTGGAAAGGCCGGAAACATGGCAACCGCGACCGAACTCGTCGAGAAGTTCGCGGAAGCCGACGGTCGCCGCCCCAGAATTCTGGTCGCGAAGATGGGCCAGGACGGCCACGACCGCGGTCAGAAGGTGATCGCTACGGCGTTCGCCGACATCGGTTTCGACGTGGACGTCGGTTCGCTGTTCTCCACCCCCGAGGAGGTGGCCCGCCAGGCCGCCGACAACGACGTGCACGTGGTCGGGGTGTCCTCGCTCGCCGCCGGCCATCTGACGCTGGTGCCCGCGCTGCGTGACGCGCTGGCCGAGGTGGGGCGGCCCGACATCATGATCGTGGTCGGCGGCGTCATCCCGCCGGGCGACTTCGACGAGCTGTACGAGGCCGGGGCCGCCGCCATCTTCCCGCCCGGGACGGTGATCGCCGACGCCGCAATCGGCTTGCTGCACAAGCTCGCCGAGCGGCTGGGTTACGACCTGTAATGATCGCCGCGACACTGCAACTACCGACGGTGTTACTCGGGAAATGCGTCGCCAGTTGCAGTCTCGCGGTGCGGGAAAGATGAAACCGGAAAAATTGGCCGAGGCGATCCGCAACGGTGATCGCGCGGCGCTGCCGCGGGCCATCACGCTGCTGGAGTCCACCCGCGCCGACCATCACGAGAAGGCGCAGCGGCTGCTGTTGGAGCTGACACCGGACTCGGGTAACGCGCATCGCGTGGGCATCACGGGGATTCCCGGGGTGGGCAAGTCCACCAGCATCGAGGCCCTCGGCATGCACCTGATCGAACTGGGCCATCGGGTGGCGGTGTTGGCCGTCGACCCGTCGTCCACCCGCACCGGCGGCTCGATCCTCGGTGACAAGACTCGGATGTCGCGCCTGGCAATGCATCCGGATGCATACATTCGGCCTTCGCCCACGTCGGGCACCCTGGGCGGGGTGGCCAAGGCCACCCGCGAAACGGCGGTGCTGCTGGAAGCGGCCGGCTTCGACGTGATCCTGATCGAGACCGTGGGCGTCGGTCAGTCCGAGGTGACGGTGGCAAACATGGTCGACACCTTCGTGCTACTGACGCTGGCACGTGGCGGCGACCAATTGCAGGGCATCAAAAAGGGTGTGCTGGAGCTGGCCGACATCGTCGTGGTGAACAAGGCCGACGGCGACCACCTCGCCGAGGCCCGGTCGGCCGCGCGCGAGCTCGCCGGGGCGATCAGGCTGATTCATCCCCGCGAAACGCTGTGGCGGCCGCCCGTTCTCACCATGAGCGCGGCCGAGGGGACCGGGCTCAAAGAATTGTGGGACACCATCGAACGTCACCGTCAGGTGCTCACCGAGGCGGGCGAGTTCGAGGCGCGCCGCCGGGCCCAGTTGGTCGACTGGACTTGGCAGATGGTGCGCGACACGGTGCTGGACCGGCTGATGTCCAGCCCGGCGGTGCGCAAGATCCGTGCCGACGTGGAGCGAAAGGTCAAGGCGGGGGAGCTAACTCCCGCGCTGGCGGCCCAAGAAATATTGACGGCCGCGTCGGGCTAACGGATAGGTAAATAATCCCAATTCCGCTCCTATTAGTTGTGAAATCGAAGTAAATTCAAAGTGTGACGGTGGATACCCGAGTCGATCGCCGCGCGGTCCGTGTCCACGATGACCCTGACGCAGGTCATCGTGTGTCCGGCGCGGCGGACTCACACTTCGGTTGCGTCGTTCGTAGCTTCGCCAGCATGTTCCCGGCCCGCCGGTTCGGTGGTGGGGCGCTGGCCGTGTATCTCGACGGTCAGCCCGTCGTCGACGTCTGGACGGGTTGGTCAGACCGGGGTGGCCATACGCCGTGGTCGGCCGACAGCGCGCCGATGGTGTTCTCGGCGACGAAAGGAATGGCCGCCACCGTCATTCACCGGCTCGCCGATCGGGGGCTGATCGACTACGACGCCCCCGTCGCCGAGTACTGGCCGGCGTTCGGGGCAAACGGCAAGGCCGACATGACCGTGCGCGACGTCATGAGGCATGCTGCCGGCCTGTCGGGCCTGCGGGGCGCCACCAAGGAAGAACTGCTCGATCACGTAGTGATGGAGGACAAGCTGGCCGCGGCCGCACCCGGGCGCCTGCTGGGCAAATCGGCGTATCACGCGCTGACGTTCGGCTGGCTGATGTCGGGCCTCGGCCGCGCCGTGACCGGCAAAGGCATGGGCACGCTGATCCGCGAGGAGCTCGCCGAGCCGCTGGGCACCGACGGGCTGTATTTGGGACGCCCGCCGGCCGGGGCGCCGACGCGTGTCGCCCAGATCGTCGCGCCCCAGAACCTGGTGAGGAACCCGGTCCTCAGCTTCGTGACGCGCAAGGTGGCCAACGAGCTGTCCGGCGGGTTCCGGTCCATGTACTTCCCGGGCATGGTCGCCGCGGTTCAGGGTGACACCCCTTTGCTGGATGGGGAGCTCCCGGCGGCCAACGGGGTGGCGACGGCCCGCGGGCTGGCACGGATGTACGGCGCCATCGCCAACGGCGGCGAGGTCGACGGCACCCGGTTCCTGTCCCGCGAGCTGGTCGCCGGCCTGACCGGCCAACGAAGCCTGCGCCCGGACCGAAACCTGTTCGTGCCGTTGGCATTCCACCTGGGCTACCACAGCCTGCCCATCGGGAACGTGATGCCCGGTTTCGGCCATGTCGGGCTCGGCGGTTCGCTCGGCTGGACCGACCCGGCGAGCGGCGTCGCCTTCTCGTTGGTGCACAACCGGCTGCTGACACCATTCGTGATGACCGATCACGCGGCGTTCGTCGGCATTTACGCGCTGATTCGCAAGGCCGCCGAGAAGGCACGCAAACGCGGCTTCCAACCGGTCACCGAATACGGGGCACCGTTCTACGAGCCGGGAGCCGTCGCCGGCTAGCCGCCTTCGTTCTCGGCCGCCACCCCCGCGGGGGTGTTATGCGGGCGATGTACTCTGTCCCGATGTTTGCCCCGTCCAATTCCGTGCATTCTCGCGGCATTGCCGGAGAAAGCACGGTCGGTGATCGGCGCGTTGGGGGCGCGCTGATGGCTGGACGGCGATATCGGCATCCAGGAGAACGGCAAACTCAGGTCGCCTGGTCGAACGCATCGGACCCCCCACATGAGTGCGAACCCCGAAGTTTCCGGCTCCAGTGCCATCGCCGGCCGCCGGCCCCGGCGGCGAAGCGCGGCAAGTCCGAGGCTCGCGCAGGTATTCGACGCACGCAATAACGCGCTGAACGTTTGGCGCCTGGTGCTGGCGTCGGGCGTCATCCTGGGACACTCCTGGCCGCTGACCGGCCGCAAACTGCACCCACCGGTCGACCAACTGCTTACTCAGGGGTGGGTGGACGGGTTCTTCGTCATCTCGGGATTCCTCATCACCTCGAGCTGGGTCCGCAACCCGCGCCTTCGTGAGTACTTCGTCGCCCGGGCTCTTCGTATCTTTCCGGGCCTCTGGGTGTGCCTGGTGGTGGTCGCGTTCGTCATCGCCCCGGTCAGCGTGCTCATCCAAAAAGGTTCGGCCTTAAGGCTATTGCTGTCTCCCGCGCCGATCACCTACGTGCTGAACAACGCCGTGCTGAACGTGTACCACGCCGGCATCGACGGAACGCCCAAGAACGTACCCTTCCCGGGTGTGTGGGACGGGGTGCTGTGGACGCTCATCTTCGAAATGTTCTGCTACATCGCCGTTGCCGTGGCCGGCATAGCCGGCCTTTTCAATCGCCGGTGGCCCGCTCCCGTGGTGTTCGCACTGTTCCTTGTCGCCGCGCTGCTGGTTTCCTACCCGGTCGAGGCGATACCGACCCTTCCCCAGATGGTGACGCGTTTCGCGCTGGTGTTCGCGGCGGGTGCCGTCCTGCACGAGTTCCGGGACAAGATTCCCGCTCGATGGTCACTGGTGGCCTTGAGCGCCGTCATCGTCGTGGCGGCCGGCCTATTTGTGCCCAACTACCGGATACTCGCAGCGCTTCCGCTGGCCTACGCCGTCGTCGTCTCGGGCGCGCTGATCCACAACGAGCGCTTGCGGCTGCGCACCGACCTTTCCTATGGCGTCTACATCTACGCGTGGCCGATGCAGCAGTTGCTGGTGATCTGCGGGCTCGGCTTCCTGCATCCGCTGGCGTTCGCCGTCGCCGCCGCCGCCGCGACCCTACCGCTGGCCGCACTCAGCTGGTTCCTGGTGGAAAAGCGAGCGCTGTCGCTCAAATCGCGCTTCAAGCGCAGAGCGCGCGGATGGGGTAATTCGGACGCCGGGGCACAACCCGCCGCGGACGCCGTCTCGGCCGAATGAGCCGCTGACGAGTTCTCGGGCTGCGATTGCGCTACGGTGCCCGGCTTAGCTAATTCGCCGCTGATTCGGAATCCCGGCGCACAACTCTGGCGAACCAATTTACGTCCCCGAAGACGTGTCGTGGCCGTCGTGAGGTGGCCAAACGGGAGTAATTGAACACCGCGCGAGAAATTGCAAAGTCATGCATAATGACCAGATCCCGGGGGCCTGCCAGACGCGAACTGAAAGGTATGGGTTTCGCGATGACGCCTGCCCCCACGAGCAAGTCCGCCGATAGCGCCGCCACGGGCGGCGATCTTCCGCCGCCTACCGTCCGCTATCGAGGCGAAACTCGCCCCGTCGCGCTGTTCGTGATGGGCATGGCCCGGTCGGGGACGTCGGCGCTCACCCGCGTTCTGTCGCTCTGCGGGAGCACCCTGCCGGCCGGGATGTGCGGCGCCGATGGGAACAACCCGCGCGGCTATTGGGAGCCGCGCGCGGCGATCATGCTCAACGAGACGATTTTGCGACGCCACGACAGCAACTGGTACGACCCGACGATGCGCATGCAGGAAGAGTGTGCGTTCGGCGCAGGGGAAAAGGCCGCCTGCATCGCGGAGATCGCCGCTTACCTGGGCACGCTGCCGGCCGCGCCGCTGGTGGTCATCAAGGAACCGCGGATCACCGCGCTGTCCGAACTGTGGTTCGAGGCGGCGCGCCAGGTCGGCTTCGACGTCGCCGCGGTGATTGCGGTGCGCCACCCCCAAGAGGTGGTCGCCTCGGCGGCCAAGTACGTGCAGACCTCGCCAGAGCTCTCGAGCGCCTTATGGCTCAAATACAACCTGCTCGCCGAGCGGCACACCCGCGGCATGCCCCGGGTATTCGTCGACTACGCAAACCTCCTCGACGACTGGCACCGCGAGATGAAGCGGATTGCGACGACGCTCGAAATCGATCTGGACACCGCCGAAGAGGGTGCGATCGAGGAGTTTCTCACTCCGGATCTTCGTCGCCAGAGATACTGCGGCCCGGTGGCAGATCATTTCGGCACGGACTGGATCTCCGCGGTCTACGAAGCTCTGCGCGGGGCCGCCCAGGACGACCCTTTGAACGCATCGACACTGGATCGGGTGTTCGAGTCGTATCAGGCCAGCGAGCGGGATTTCCGGATGGCCTTCACGGAATTCCACAGTCGAACCAACAGCGTGGTTCGCCGGGTGTTCAGGCCGTTCATCGTGAAGCCGATCCTGGAGATCGCCGCGATGGTGCACAGGCGCAGGGGAGCCTGGGCCTAGACACCATTTCGCACTGGTCAGCGCCGCGCTCTGCGCGAAAAGTTGGCCGGGAGTGAGATATGCACGGCCGCAGCTGAGATTCAAACATTAAGTAAGCGAAACAAATTCGTAAAAACGGCGCCCAGGTGCATCGGCCCGGGCTATAGTTCTCACGGGCACAATATCCGATGAAACCGGGGGGCGAAGTTGGCGGTCGCAGGTCAGACCTGATTCCGCCTGAGGAGTTCGGGTCAAGTATCTCCTCTTTTCGCCAAAGATGTTGAGAGCGCTGAGTTTCAGGCCTCGGACTTCGTGGCGCGCGCATAAGCGTTGGCTCCGGTGGATTGCTGCCCTCACGTCGAGCGGCCCGATAGCACATCGGAACGGCATGGACAACAACCGAATTCCGGAAGCCGGCCAGGCGCACGACGAGTGAAAGGTGTGGATTCGCGATGAGATTGGCCCGTAAAAGCAAACCAGCCGAAAACCCCGCACATTCCATCGGCACCCGCCCGGTCGTGCTGTTCGTGCTGGGGCCGCAACGCTCCGGGACCTCGGCGCTCACCCGCGTTCTCTCGCTATCCGGAGGCACCCTCCCGCCCGGGCTGCTGGGCGCCGACGCGAACAATCCGCTCGGTTATTGGGAGCCGCGGGCGGCCATCTCGCTCAACGAAACGATCCTGCGCCGGCTCGGGACCAATTGGTACGACCCGTCATTGCGGTTTTTGGATAGCGGTGCGGTTTCTCCCGAGGAGAGCGAGGCGTGCACCGCGAAGATCGCCGCGTATCTGTCCAGCCTGCCTCCGGCACCGCTCACGGTGATCAAGGAGCCCAGGATCACCACCCTTTCTGACCTGTGGTTCAAGGCGGCTCGCCAGGCCGGATTCGACGTCGCTTCGGTGATCGCGGTACGTCATCCGCAAGAGGTCATTTCGTCGATCGTGAAGTCCTGGCGCGTCTCTCCCGCGCTCGCGAGTGCGTTGTGGTTGAAATGCAACATCCTCGCAGAACGAAACACTCGCGACGTGCCGCGGGTATTCGTCGACTACGCGAACCTCCTCGATGACTGGCGTCGCGAAATGAAGCGAATTACCACCGAATTGCCCGTCGAATTGGACACCCAGGGCGAGGACGCCGTCGAAGCGTTCCTTACCCCCGGTCTTCATCGGCAGCGGCACTGCGGGCCGGTGACGGATCTTTTTGGCGCGGATTGGATCTCCATGGTCTACGAAGCGCTACGCGAGGCCGCCCAGGACGACCCGCTCGACATTTCAACGCTGGACCGCGTTTTCGCGTCCTATCGAGCGAGTGAGCGGGATTTCCGCAAGGCGTTCGAGGATTTTCACGGTTTATCGAACAGCGTTCTTTTCCGCATCTTCCGACCCGTCATCGCTCGGCCGGTGATGGAGGCCATCGCAATGGCGCATCGGCACAAGGGGACTTGGGCCTAGTTCGCCGCGGGCTGCGGGCGCGTAGGTCGTGCGGGTTCGGCGTGCCGCTCGTGCCGCTTCGCGGGATTCTCTGATGCCGCGGGAAGTCCCCGATATGATCGACCGGACCGCGCGGCGATGCGTGCCGGTCGCGTAAATCCGGAGTACACGAAAGAAAGGCGTCGATTCTTGTCAGCGTCCGTGCTCATCAGTGGTGGGGCAGGATTCATCGGGTCGGCGCTATCCCACCGTCTCGTCGAGGCCGGCTACGACGTCGCCGTGATGGACGTCCTGCATCCCCAGGTGCACGGCGGGAATAGGCCGATCGAGCTGCCGCCGGCCGTGCGGCTGTTCACCGGCGACGTCACCCACGCGCCCGATTGGGACGCGGTGTTGCGGTTGTTCCGCCCTTCCCAGGTCGTGCACCTGGCGGCCGAGACCGGAACCGCACAATCGCTCTCCGAGGCGACCCGCCACGGATCGGTGAACGTGGTGGGAACCACCCAGCTTCTCGACGCCCTGAGCCGCTCGGGAATCGTGCCCGAGCAACTGGTCCTGGCGTCGTCCAGGGCGGTGTACGGCGAGGGCGCGTGGCAGTCCGGCGCGCAGGTTTTCTATCCGAAACCCCGCAGCCACGCGCAGCTCGTGGCGGGTGTGTGGGATCCGCAGGGACCGGCGGGCGGGCAGGCGGTGCCGTTGCCCAGCCGCGCCGACCGGACAGAGCCCCGGCCCACCAACGTCTACGCGGCGACCAAGCTCGCCCAGGAGCACCTGCTAGGCGCCTGGACGGCAGCGCACGACACCAACCTCAGCGTGCTGCGTCTACAGAATGTCTACGGCCCCGGCCAGTCCCTGACCAACTCGTACACCGGGATCGTCGCGCTGTTCGCGCGGTTGGCGCGTCAGGGGCTTGCGCTGGAGGTCTACGAGGACGGCCGGATCGTGCGCGACTTCGTCTACATCGACGCCGTCGTCGACGCGCTGTTCGCGGCCATCCAGAGGCCCGCAACCCAGCCGCGCTGCGTCGACATCGGGTCCGGAAACGCCACCACCATCCATGAGCTGGCCAACAAGATCGCCGCCATGTGTGACGCGCCCGAACCCGTCGTCGTCCCGAAATTCCGCGACGGCGACGTGCGGGCGGCGAGTTGCGACATCGAGCCGGCGCAAACCGAGCTCGGCTGGCAGCCGAAGTCCACGCTCGACGAGGGTCTGGGCGCCCTACTCGAGTGGATCGGCGGGCAAGCCGAGGCCTCCGACCCGATGAACGAATCGGGCCGTCCCGTCGTCGAACATGCCGGACGCCGCTGAGGCGTGTGGCCCCGCAAATGCGGTGGTAACGGCAACACTCGAGTAATGCCTATGATGGTTGCTACTACTCGGTAGGGCAGGGATGGGTCAGCCGGTAGGTACGGGGGCACGCCAAGGAGGCCGGTGAGGCGAGTTAGTGGGACAAATGCGCGACGCATTGATGTCTTCGACGCTGTCGGGGACGTCGCCGCCAGTACTTCTCTGAGCTAAGGGGCAGCTTTGACCGTCACCGATCGTGATATGCGATCACCATTTCTGGACACCCGATCCGCGTACCTCGAATTACTCCGGCGCAACCTCACCCAATACGGCAGCGACGAGCTGGTACCGGTCGGTTTGTACCGCCTGGGCCGTCCGCTTTTCAGTACCCGCAACCTGATGCTCGTGCGCAAGCGTCCATTCAACAAAAAGGCGCGCGATCTCGGCCTGGATTGGCCGGCGGATGCGTTGACGATGATCGGCATGCAGCGACTTACCAGTTTGCAACGGTGCGTGGAGACAATCCTGAAAGACGACGTTCCGGGTGATCTCGTCGAGTGCGGTGTGTGGCGGGGTGGGGCATCGATCTTGATGCGCGCCGTGCTGTCGGCGTACGGCGACAAGAAGCGTTCCGTGTGGCTGTGCGATTCCTTCGAAGGGGTGCCGCCGCCGGATACCGCACATTACGAGGCGGACAAAGGCATCAACTTGCACCGCGCCGCCGGCGTTCTGGCAATACCCCAGGCGCAAGTGAAAGCGAATTTCGAGCGGTATGGGCTGCTCGACGATCAGGTTCGTTTTGTGCCCGGTTGGTTCAAGGACACCCTGCAGGACGCCCCGATCCAACGCATTTCCGTGCTGCGGCTGGACGGCGATCTCTATGAATCGACGATTCAGGCGCTCGATGCGCTCTATCCGCGGCTGTCGTCCGGCGGCTTTTGCATTGTCGACGACTATCACGCCATCGATGCATGTCGTCAGGCGGTGGCGGACTACCGTACGCAACATGGGGTGACCGCGGAGATCGAGGAGATCGACGGCACCGGTGTGCTGTGGCGCAAGCCGTGACGCGCACCTGCCGCTAGTTATGCAGTCGCGCAAACCGGTGCTGTGGAGATGCGTCGCTATTTACAGTGATGTCGGTGGTTCACCACCATGGAAGGCGCAACCGAAGGGCATGGATTTGCGATGAAATGTGTGCTGGCCAGCTATGGAACGCGCGGTGATATCGAGCCTTCCCTGGTTGTCGCGCGCGAACTGCAACGCCGGGGACATGACATGGTCATGGCCGTCCCGCCCGACTCGGTCAGCTTCACCGAGGCCGCCGGGCTGACGGCGGTGCCATACGGGCTGGAATCGCAGGCCTGGCTCGACGTATACCGCGACTTCTGGACGGCGTTCTTCCGCGGGTTCTGGAAGATCCAGGAGATGCGCGGCATGTGGCGCGAGATGTGGGATCTCAGCGACCAGTGCTGGGCGCAGATGAACACCACGCTGCTGTCGCTGGCCGATGGAGCCGATCTGGTATTCGCCGGGCAGAGCTACCAAGAGCCGGCCGCCAACGTCGCCGAGTACTACGACCTTCCGTTGGCCACCCTGCATCACGTTCCCATGCGGCCCAACGGCCAGGTGGTTTCGATCCTGCCGGCGCCGTTGGCCCGCTCGGCGATGACGGGGTTCGACTGGTTCTGTTGGCGCGCGACTAAGGACGTCGACAATGCCCAGCGCCGAGAATTGGGGCTGCCGAAGGCGACGGGACCGTCACCGCGGCGGATCGCCGACCGCGGCTCGCTGGAAATTCAGGCCTATGACGAGGTTTGCTTTCCCGGCCTGGCGGACGAGTGGGCGAAATGGGATGGCTTGCGGCCCTTTGTCGGCACGCTGACGATGGAGCTGACCACGGAGGCCGACGACGAGGTGATGTCGTGGATTCGCGGCGGTACACCGCCGATCTGCTTCGGTTTCGGCAGCATGCCGGTCGAATCTCCGGCCGATACCGTCGAGATGATCAGCACGGCGTCCGCGCAGTTGGGCGAGCGGGCGTTGATTGCCGCCGGCCGAAGCGACTTCAGCGGCGTCCCCCTTGCCGATCACGTCAAGGTGGTGGGCCCGGTGAACTATGCGGCCATATTTCCCGTCTGTCGCGCGGTGGTTCACCACGGCGGATCGGGTACCACGGCCGCGAGCCTGCGCGCCGGAGTTCCCACGCTGATCTTGTCGATGGACGCCAATCAGACAATCTGGGGTGCCCAGCTCAAACGGCTGAAAGTCGGTACCACACGGCGGTTTTCAGCAACAGACCGCGAATCGCTGGTGTCGGACCTGCGCCGGATCCTGGCCCCGGATTACGCGCAGCGCGCCCGCGAGATCGCGGCCCGGATGACTAAACCGGCCGACAGCGTGGTCAAAGCAGCCGATGTCGTGGAGAACTTCGTCAACTCGCGGAGTCGTACCCGATCCAGCTAGGTCCGCCACAACCATTGCGCAGGGAAAACAGCCGATTTAGCTATCGAATTGGGCATGCCGACGGAGTTATCGCTTTCTGAGACACGCTCCCGATCGTCTGGCAGACTCACGTAACATCAGCGACGACGCCGTGGAGTACAACCGTACCGACCCAGGGTGGTCATACTTCTACGGTCGGGGGGGAGGGCCGGTGGGGTTGGCTTTGTCGCCGCCGATAACACTGGTGCACTCTTACGGGCAAGTTTGGCCTCGGGCTGCCAAATCCGTTGCGAAACAACTACAGACGATGCCTCCGACCGGATTGCAGGGCAAACCGCGGGCCGCGGATCACCGAGCGGAAACGCCGCACTCGAAATTGTCCATGCCGTCGGAGATTGATTAAGGTAACACTCGCGATGAAATTTGCTGTGGCAAGCTATGGAACGCGTGGGGATATCGAACCTTGCCTCACCATCGGTCGTGAACTGATGCGCCGGGGCCATTCGGTGCGCATGGCCGTTCCGCCCAATCTCGTCGAATTGGCCGAGGCCGCCGGCCTTCCGGCGATCGGCTATGGCCCAGACATGCACGACTTTTGGAGCGACGAGTTCATCCGGGACTTCTGGAAAAATTTCCTCAAGGGACCGATCAGCTTGATGCGCGAGGCCTGGGAGCCGGTGCTGCGGAATTGGCAGGAAATGAGCGCGGCGCTGATGTCGGTGGGCGCGGGTGCCGATTTGCTGTTCACCGGCCAGCTTTACCAGGACCTGGCCATCAACGTCGCGGACTATTACGACATTCCGATGGCCACGCTGCATTACATTCCGATGCGTCCCAACGGCGAGCTCCTTCCCAAGGTGCCCGCGCCCCTGGTCCGCACCGGAATGTCGATTTACGACTGGATGTGCTGGCGGATGAACAAGAAGGCCGAGGACCGGCAGCGCCGTGAACTCGGCCTGCCGAAGGCAACGCATCGCTCGCAGCGGCGGATCGCCGAACACCGATCGCTGGAAATCCAGGCGTATGACGAGATCTTCTTTCCCGGACTGGCGGCCGAGTGGGCTCGCTGGCGCGACCGGCGCCCGTTCGTCGGGGCGTTGACGATGGAATTGCCGACGGACGCCGATGAGGACGTCGCGTCGTGGATCGCCTCGGGAACACCGCCGATTTGCTTCGGATCGGGCAGCATCGCGCTCGAGTCCGCGGCCGATACGGTCAACATGATCGGCGC
>NZ_LZJP01000116.1:0-119382 GCF_001667865.1 Mycobacterium mantenii
GCCCATAACACGCGCAGCAACGTCGCCAGCACGCCCGGGCCCGCATATCAGCAAACTTTCCGTGGCCGACCGCGGTCGCTGGGGACTGTCGGTGATGGGCACGGTCATGCCAAGAATCAACGGCCCCCAGCAGGGGCTTGGTGGAATTGGGGACCACCGGTGGCAGCGAAATTTACGACCCTGCCAGCTGGCGGTTAGACTTGACGAAGTTGGCATGTCAGGCGGGTATTGTCATATCGTTTTACGACTTGTCGAGACCGGTTCCAGGCCACCGTTCAGAGCTGCACGGACATCCCTACCAGGATCATCTCCGCCTGGGGCACAGCCCATCGAGACAAGACCGAAAGGGGTTTTAGCCCGCAACCTCGCGGGTGCGACCCCGTCGGGGCCGCTGCTAAGGGCCGCGCAGAACGTTCAGGTGAAGGGTCAGGTGCATATGACGCCCAAGCGCGTCGGGTTATACAACCCCGCGTTCGAGCACGACGCGTGCGGGGTTGCTTTGGTCGTCGATATGCACGGCCGTCGTAGCCGCGACATCGTGGACAAGGCAATCACTGCGCTGCTGAACCTCGAACACCGGGGTGCCCAGGGCGCCGAGCCGCGCAGCGGTGACGGGGCCGGCATCATGCTCCAGGTCCCGGACGCCTTCCTGCGTGAGGTAGTGGATTTCGAATTGCCGCCCGAAGGCAGCTACGCCACCGGCATCGCGTTCCTGCCGCAGTCGTCCAAGGATGCCGCGACGGCCTGTGCCGCGGTGGAGAAGATCGCCGAAGCCGAGGGCCTGACGGTGCTGGGCTGGCGCAACGTGCCTATCGACGACTCGTCGCTGGGCGCTTTGTCCCGCGACGCGATGCCCACCTTCCGGCAGGTGTTCATGGCGGGCGCATCCGGGATGACGCTCGAGCGCCGCGCCTACGTGGTGCGCAAGCGCGCCGAGCACGAACTGGGCACCAAGGGCCCCGGCCAAGACGGGCCCGGCCGCGAAACCGTCTACTTCCCAAGCCTTTCCGGTCAGACATTCGTCTACAAGGGCATGCTGACCACGCCCCAGCTCAAGGCGTTTTACCTTGACCTGCAAGACGATCGGTTGACCAGCGCGCTGGGTATCGTGCACTCCCGGTTCTCCACCAACACCTTCCCGTCGTGGCCGCTGGCTCATCCGTTCCGCCGCGTCGCGCACAACGGTGAGATCAACACCGTCACCGGAAACGAGAACTGGATGCGGGCCCGCGAGGCGCTGATCAAGACCGACGTTTTCGGTGCCGAATCCGACGTCGAGAAGTTGTTCCCGATCTGTACCCCGGGGGCATCCGACACCGCGCGGTTCGACGAGGTGCTCGAACTGCTGCACCTGGGCGGTCGCAGCCTGGCCCACGCGGTGCTGATGATGATCCCCGAGGCCTGGGAGCGCAACGACTCGATGGACCCCGCCCGGCGGGCGTTCTACCAGTACCACGCCTCGTTGATGGAGCCGTGGGACGGCCCCGCGTCGATTACGTTCACCGATGGAACCATCATCGGCGCGGTGCTCGACCGTAATGGCCTGCGCCCCTCGCGAATTTGGGTCACCGAAGACGGTCTGGTGGTCATGGCCTCCGAGGCCGGCGTGCTGGACCTGGACCCAGCCAAGGTGGTCCGCAGGATGCGGTTGCAGCCCGGCCGCATGTTCCTGGTGGACACCGCGCAGGGCCGCATCGTCTCCGATGAGGAGATCAAGGCCGAGCTGGCCGCCGAGCACCCCTACCAGGAGTGGTTGGACACCAACCTGATCCCGCTCGACGACCTGCCGCAGGGCAACTACAAGCGGATGCCCCACGACCGACTTGTCAAGCGGCAGCAGACATTTGGCTACACCTATGAGGAACTCAACCTCTTGGTCGCACCGATGGTGCGCACCGGTGCAGAACCTATCGGGTCGATGGGTACCGACACTCCGGTCGCGGTGCTCTCGCAACGCCCCCGGATGCTCTACGACTACTTCCAGCAGCTTTTCGCGCAGGTGACCAACCCGCCCCTGGATGCCATCCGCGAGGAGGTGGTGACCAGCCTGCAGGGCACCACCGGCGGTGAGCGCGACCTGCTCACGCCGACCGAGCGTTCGTGTCACCAGATCGCGCTGTCGCAGCCGATTCTGCGTAACCGCGAGCTGGCGAAGCTGATCAACCTCGACCCGGACGCCGAGGTCAATGGCCGCCCGCATGGCATGCGGTCCAAGGTGATTCGCTGCCTGTACCCGGTCGCCGAGGGCGGCGCCGGACTGGCCGCCGCGCTCGAGGAGGTGCGCGCGCAGGCGTCGGCGGCGATCGCTGACGGCGCGCGGGTGATCATCCTGTCGGACCGCGAATCCGACGAACAGATGGCGCCCATTCCGTCGCTGTTGGCGGTCGCGGGCGTGCACCATCACCTGGTGCGCGACCGGACCCGGACCCACGTCGGGCTGGTGGTGGAAACCGGTGACGCCCGCGAGGTTCACCACATGGCCGTTCTGGTCGGCTTCGGTGCCGCGGCGATCAACCCGTACATGGCGTTCGAGTCCATCGAGGACATGCTCGACCGCGGTGTCATCGAAGGCATCGATCGCAAGACTGCGCTGAACAACTACATCAAGGCCGCCGGCAAGGGTGTGCTGAAAGTGATGTCCAAGATGGGCATTTCGACGCTGGCGTCCTACACCGGTGCGCAGTTGTTCCAGGCGGTCGGCATTTCCGAGGACGTGCTCAGCGAGTACTTCACCGGGCTGAGCTGTCCCATCGGCGGTATCACCCTGGACGATATCGCCGCCGACGTCGCCGCCCGGCACGCCCTGGCATATCTGGACCGCCCGGACGAACGGGCCCACCGCGAACTCGAGGTGGGCGGGGAATACCAGTGGCGCCGCGAAGGCGAGTACCACCTGTTCAACCCCGAGACCGTCTTCAAGCTGCAGCACGCGACGCGCACCGGCCAGTACAAGGTGTTCAAGGACTACACCCGGCTGGTCGACGACCAGAGTGAGCGGATGGCGTCCCTGCGCGGCCTGCTCAAGTTCCGGGCCGGGATCAACCAGCCGATTCCACTGGACGAGGTCGAGCCCGCCAGTGAAATCGTCAAGCGCTTCTCGACCGGGGCGATGAGCTACGGCTCGATCTCCGCCGAGGCGCACGAGACGCTGGCCATCGCGATGAACCGGCTGGGCGGCCGGTCCAACAGCGGTGAGGGCGGCGAAGACGTCAAGCGGTTCGACCGTGATCCCAACGGGGACTGGCGCCGTAGCTCGATCAAACAGGTCGCCTCCGGACGGTTCGGCGTCACGTCGCACTACCTGACGAACTGCACCGACATCCAGATCAAGATGGCCCAGGGCGCGAAACCCGGTGAGGGCGGCCAGCTTCCGGGGCACAAGGTATACCCGTGGGTTGCCCAGGTGCGGTACTCCACCCCCGGCGTCGGTCTGATTTCGCCGCCGCCGCACCACGACATCTACTCGATCGAGGACCTGGCACAGCTGATCCACGACCTGAAGAACGCCAACCCGTCCGCGCGCGTGCACGTCAAGCTGGTCTCCGAGAACGGCGTCGGCACGGTGGCCGCGGGGGTGTCCAAGGCCCACGCCGACGTGGTGCTGATCTCCGGGCACGACGGCGGCACCGGCGCGACCCCGCTGACCTCGATGAAGCACGCCGGGGCGCCGTGGGAGCTGGGGCTGGCCGAGACGCAGCAGACGTTGCTGCTCAACGGATTACGCGACCGGATCGTGGTGCAGGTCGACGGCCAGCTCAAGACCGGCCGCGACGTGATGATCGCGGCGCTGCTCGGCGCCGAGGAATTCGGCTTCGCCACTGCGCCGCTGGTGGTCTCCGGCTGCATCATGATGCGGGTCTGCCACCTGGACACCTGCCCGGTCGGGGTGGCCACCCAGAACCCGGTGCTGCGCGAACGCTTCACCGGCAAGCCCGAGTTCGTCGAGAACTTCTTCATGTTCATCGCCGAAGAGGTCCGCGAATACATGGCGCAGTTGGGATTCCGCACCCTCAACGAGGCCGTCGGTCAGGTGAAATCCCTCGATATGACGCTGGCGCGGGCCCATTGGAAGGCGCACCGGCTGGATCTGGCCCCGGTCCTGCACGAGCCGGAATCGGCGTTCATGAACCAGGACCTGTACTGCAGCTCGCGCCAGGACCACGGTCTGGACAAGGCGCTGGACCAGCAGTTGATCGTGATGAGCCGCGAGGCGCTGGACTCCGGAAAGCCGGTGCGGTTCTCCACGACGATCGGCAACGTCAACCGCACGGTGGGCACCATGCTCGGCCACGAGGTCACCAAAGCCTATGGCGCTGAAGGATTGCCGGACGGAACGATCGACATCACCTTCGACGGGTCGGCGGGCAACAGCTTCGGTGCGTTTGTGCCGCGGGGCATCACGCTGCGCGTCTATGGCGACGCCAACGACTATGTCGGCAAAGGCCTGTCCGGTGGCCGGATCGTGGTTCGGCCGTCGGACAACGCACCCCAGGACTACGTCGCCGAGGACAACATCATCGGCGGCAACGTGATCCTGTTCGGCGCGACCAGCGGCGAGGCGTACCTGCGCGGCGTGGTCGGCGAACGATTCGCGGTCCGTAACTCTGGGGCGCACGCCGTCGTCGAGGGCGTCGGGGATCACGGCTGCGAGTACATGACCGGCGGCAAGGTCGTCGTCCTCGGTCGCACCGGCCGTAACTTCGCGGCGGGCATGTCCGGTGGCGTGGCCTACATTTACGATCCGCAGGAAGAATTCCCCGCCAATCTCAACGCGGAGATGGTCGAGCTCGAAAGCTTGGATGAAGATGATTACGAGTGGTTGCACGGCATGATTCAGGCACACGTGGATGCCACCGATTCCGCTGTTGGCCAACGCATTCTGGGTGATTGGCAGCAAGAGCGGTGGCATTTCACCAAGGTGATGCCGCAGGACTACAAGCGGGTGCTGCAGGCCATCGCCGAAGCGGAGCGCGACGGCGTGGATGTCGACAAGGCGATCATGGCGGCCGCGCATGGCTGATCCGAGCGGCTTCCTGAAATACACGCATCGGGAATTGCCGAAGCGTAGGCCTGTCCCGCTGCGGTTGCGCGACTGGCACGAGGTCTACGAGGAATTCGACAACGAGACCCTGCGCGAGCAGGCGACCCGTTGCATGGATTGCGGTATCCCCTTCTGCCACAACGGTTGCCCGCTGGGCAACCTGATCCCGGAGTGGAACGACCTGGTGCGCAGGGACCGGTGGCGTGACGCCATCGAACGGCTGCACGCCACCAACAACTTCCCGGACTTCACCGGGCGGCTGTGCCCGGCGCCCTGCGAGCCGGCCTGTGTGCTCGGCATCAATCAGGACCCGGTGACGATCAAGCAGATCGAGCTGGAGATCATCGACAAGGCCTTCGACGAGGGCTGGGTGCAGCCGTTGCCGCCGGACAAGAAGACCGGCAAAAAGGTCGCCGTGGTCGGTTCCGGGCCCGCGGGTTTGGCCGCCGCCCAGCAGTTGACCCGCGCCGGCCACGCCGTCACCGTCTTCGAGCGGGCCGATCGAATCGGCGGGCTGCTGCGCTACGGAATCCCGGAATTCAAGATGGAAAAGCGTGTCCTCGACCGCCGGCTGGACCAGATGCGGGCGGAGGGCACCGAATTCCAGCCCGGTGTCAACGTCGGGGTCGACGTCACCGCCGAGCAATTACGCGCCGACTTCGACGCCGTGGTGCTGGCCGGCGGTGCCACCGCGGGGCGTGATCTGCCCATCCCCGGCCGCGAACTGGACGGTATTCACCAGGCGATGGAATACCTGCCGTGGGGTAACCGCGTGCAGGAGGGCGACGACGTGCTGGGTCCCGATGGGCAGCCGCCGATCACCGCCAAGGACAAGAAGGTCGTCATCATCGGTGGCGGTGACACCGGGGCCGACTGCCTGGGCACCGCGCACCGCCAGGGCGCGAGCCTCATCCACCAGTTCGAGATCATGCCGCGTCCGCCGGAGACGCGTGCGCCGTCCACCCCGTGGCCGACCTACCCGCTGATGTACCGGGTGTCCTCGGCGCACGAAGAGGGCGGCGAGCGGGTGTTCTCGGTCAACACCGAGCAATTCGTCGGCGAGGACGGTCGCGTGACGGCGCTCAAGGCGCACGAGGTGACCATGGAAGACGGCAAGTTCGTCAAGGTGGAGGGCTCGGAGTTCGAACTCGAGGCGGACTTGGTGTTGCTGGCGATGGGATTCGTCGGCCCCGAGAAGGAGGGCCTGCTCACCGACCTCGGGGTGAAATTCACCGAGCGCGGCAACGTCGCCCGCGGCGCCGATTTCGACACGTCGGTTCCGGGCGTCTTCGTCGCCGGTGACATGGGTCGTGGCCAGTCGCTGATCGTCTGGGCGATAGCTGAGGGCAGGGCCGCCGCGGCCGCGGCGGACCGGTTCCTGATGGGGTCGACCGCGCTGCCGGCGCCGGTCAAGCCCACCGCGGTACCGCTTCAGTAGTAACACCAGTCACACCAGAAACACGACCGGCTTCGCCCGGCGAGTCTCCCACTGTTTGCCAGACGGCGGGTGTCTAATAGGTCGTTGTGAGCCCGCTCACATGGGGGTCATACCGGTTCAACGGTTGGACAGACCGATCGCAGGAGAGATTCTTGTGCATATCCACCCATTACCTCAGTCACGGATGGGGCGAATCGCCTGGTCATGGTTGCGCCACCCGGTGAAAAGTCGTGAGTTTCCCGCCAAGCACGAGCGTCTGGTGACCGCTCAGGATTTGCTGCTGTTCGGTGCGTGATCGCCCGATCGGCGCCCCCGCTCGGGCGCTGTGGGTTTGCTCAAAGTGCACCCGGCGGGTTTTTCGCCGGACGACCCCGAATGCGCCGTGAAAACGGCGTCACCGCGTCCATAGACCCGAGTCGCGGATCGCCTCGGCGAGCGGCTCGAGCACGGCCGGGTCGTGCGGCGGGGGAAGGTAGACGATGCCCAGATCCAAGCCCTCGGCGGCCAGCTTGGCGGCGTCCTCGATGACCTTCCCGTAGTTGAGGTCCGGCTCCAGGCGCAGGTGCGCCGAGAGCGTGATTTCCTTGGGATCGCGGCCGATGTCCGCGCAGTGCGAGGCCAGGACGTCACGCTTGTGGGCGAAGACGTCGGGCGGACCGCCCACGAAATTCCAGTGCTGGGCGTAGCGGGCGGTGATCCGCAGCGTGCGCTTTTCGCCGCTGCCGCCGATGCAGATCGGCGGGTGCGGCCGCTGCGGGCCCTTGGGCTCGTTGCGCGCCCCCTTGAGCTGGTAGAACTTGCCGTCGAAGTCGGTGGTGTCCCGGCTGAGCAGGTTGGTCAGCACCTCGCACGCCTCCTCGAAGCGGTCGAAGCGTTCCTTGATGCTGCCCAGCTCGATGCCGTAGGCGCCGGACTCCTCCTCGTTCCAGCCGGCGCCGATGCCCAGCTCGAGCCGTCCGTTCGAGATGATGTCGAGGGCGGCCGCCATGTTGGCCAGCACCGCGGGGTGGCGGTAGTGGATCCCGGTGACCAGGGTGCCCACCCGCAGCCGCTTGGTGGCCTGCGCGAGTGCGGTCAATGTTGTCCAGCCCTCCAGGCAGGGCCCGCTGCTGTCGGAAAAGATCGGATAGAAGTGGTCGAACGTCCACCCGGATTCGTAGACCTCGATGTCGTCGGCCGCTTGCCAGACGGCCAGCATCTGAACCCAGGTGGTGTTTTGCGGAGAAGTCTTGAACGCGAATCGCATGCCCTCGACGTTAGCCGGTCTTTATGAAGGGCAACTAAACTCAAGCCGCGATGACTTGTGGCTCCCTCGGAATAGACACCAAGATCACCCTGCTGGCGGCGGGCCTGATCTTCCTGCTCGCGCTCGTCCTGGGCGTGTGGAAATACCGCGAGATGATGGTCTCGGAGACCCACCTCGCCCATCCCTACGTCGACATCGCGCACCGCGCGGCGCTGCTGTATTCGTTCGCGACGCTGCTGCTCGCGGTCTTCGTGCAGCTGAGCGACTGGCCGGTATGGGTGAACCTGACCGCGGCAGGCGTGGTCATCTTCTTCTTCGTCGGCGCCATCCTCGCCTACATCAGCCACGGCGCGCGGCGCGACACCGTCAACCAATTCGAAAACGCCGACGGGCGAATCGCACTGGCGATGGCGTTACTGATCGCCGGGGAGATCGGCGGGTTCTGCGTGCTGCTCGCCGGATTCGTCGCCGGCCAGCTCATCTGATCGAGGCGGGCACACTGGAGTCATGGATCCGGTAGCGGCGTTACGGCAGATCGCCTACTTCAAGGACCGCAGCCGCCACGATCCCCGACGCGTAATGGCCTATCGCAACGCGGCCGACATCATCGAGGGCCTGGACGACGCGGCCCGCGAGCGGCACGGCCAGGCCAACAGCTGGCAGTCGCTGCCGGGGATCGGCCCCAAGACCGCCAAGGTCATCGACCAGGCGTGGTCGGGCCGCGAGCCCGACCTGCTGGTCGAACTCCGTTCCACCGCAGAAGATCTCGGCGGCGGCGACATCCGTGCAGCGCTCCGCGGTGACCTGCACCTGCACTCCAACTGGTCCGACGGCTCGGCGCCGATCGAGGAAATGATGGCCTCGGCGGCGGCGCTGGGCCACGAGTACTGCGCGCTCACCGACCATTCACCCCGGCTGACCATCGCCAACGGCCTCTCACCGGAGCGGTTACGCAAGCAGCTCGACGTGATCGAGGGGCTCCAAGAGAAGTTCGCGCCGATGCGCATCCTGACCGGAATCGAGGTCGACATCCTCGACGACGGCAGCCTCGATCAGGAGCCCGAGCTCCTAGAACGCCTCGACGTGGTGGTGGCCAGCGTGCATTCCAAGTTGTCGATGGACACCGCCGCGATGACCCGGCGCATGCTGCGCGCGGTCGAAAACCCGCACGCCGACGTGCTGGGTCACTGCACCGGCCGGCTGGTGTCCGGGAATCGCGGCATCCGGCCGGAATCCAAGTTCGACGCCGAGGCGGTGTTCACCGCATGCCGCGATCACGGCACCGCGGTGGAGATCAACTCGCGGCCCGAGCGGCGCGATCCGCCGAGCCGGCTGCTGAACCTGGCGCTGGAGATCGGTTGCGTGTTCACCATCGACACCGACGCGCACGCGCCCGGCCAGCTCGATTTTCTCGGCTACGGCGCCCAGCGCGCGTTGGACGCGGGCGTTCCCGTCGAGCGGATCGTGAACACCTGGCCGGCCGAGCGGCTGCTGGAGTGGGCGGGCTCCAGCTAGTCGGGCAGGTGCGGCATCTCGAAGCCCGCGTCGCGGCCGACCAAAACCGCGGGTGTGAGGGCGGATTTGCCATACCGATCTCGCACCCGGTCGATCGCCGCGTCGATTGCGAGCCTGTTCTCGTCGTCGGCGAACGGCAGCATCAGTTGCTGGGAGCCGCTGTGGTCGACGCCCGACACCGCGAAGCCGACCAACGTCAGGCCGCGCTGCGCGATGAGCGGTGTCGCCGCGGCGACCAGTTGGCGGGCGGCGGCCAGCAGCGGCACCGTGGCGGACGTGGACCACGGCAACGTATGCGATCGGGTTGCCCGGGTGAAATCGTCGAATCGCAGCCGCAGCACGACCGTGCGACCGGTGCGCCCGGCGGCGCGCATGCGCCCGGTGATGCGGTCGATCAGGTTGACCACCACGGCGTCGATCTCGTTAGCCGACATGGTGTTTCCGGCGCGCCCGAGCGCCCGCTGGGCGCCGACTGAGCGGCGACGGACGCCGGTGGTCACCCGGCGGCGGTCGATGTTGCGGGACAGCGCGTACAACTGGCGGCCCATTGCCCCGCCCACCATGGAGCCCAGCGCCGACTCGCTGAGCTCGGCGACGTCGGCGACGGTCACCACGCCGTGCGCGCGCAGCTTCTCGGCGGTCACCGCGCCCACGCCCCAGAGCCGGCGCACCGGCAGCGGCCGCAGGAAGGTGAGCTCCTGATCGGGCGGCACCAGCAGCAAGCCGTCGGGCTTGGCCTCCTGGCTGGCCACCTTGGCGAGGAATTTCGTCCGGGCGACGCCGACGGTGATCGGCAGCCCGACGCGGTTACGCACGTCCGCGCGCAGCCGCTCGGCGATCGCCACCGGCGTGCCGCTGACCCGGCGCAGCCCGCCGACGTCGAGGAAGGCTTCGTCCACCGACAGCGCCTCGACGATCGGGGAGCAGTCCCGGAACACCTCGAAGACGGCCTCACTGGCGCGCGAATAGGCGCTCATCCGCGGGGGCACCACGACGGCGTGCGGACACAGCCGTCGCGCCTGCGACCCGCCCATGGCCGTGCGCACGCCGTAGGCCTTGGCCTCGTAGCTCGCGGCCAGCACCACGCCGCCGCCCACGATCACCGGGCGGCCGCGCAACGTCGGGTCGTCACGCTGTTCGACGGACGCGTAGAAGGAATCGAGGTCCGCGTGCAGGATGGACGCATCGCTCCGCACGAACATATGTTCGCATAGGGGGCCGACAGGCCGGGTTCAGCAGGCGTCGCCGTAGACGCTGCTGACCCAGATGTGCACCAGCGTGTCGAGCAATTGCTCGCTGGGCACCGACGGCCGCCCGTCGGCGAACGAACTGAGCATGACCTTCTCGTTGAGCAGGTTCAGCGCCGCCGACAGGTTGCGCGCCGGCAGTGTCACCGGCGCGGCGCCGCGGGCGCGTTCGGCCTCGATCACGGTGGTGGTGTGGTCGACCCATTTCTGCATGAACCGCGACCACAGGACATCGACGTCCTTGTTGATGCGCGCGGCGTCGGCGGCCAGTGACACCGCGCGATGTGCGCCGAACGTCTCGACGAACACGTTGATCCCGATGCGCCACAACGCTTTCAGGTCCGCCGGCGGATCGGCGACCATGGCCTCCAGTGCGGAGTCGGCCTCCACGATCACGCGCTCGAACAGGGTCAGCAGCACCGCGTCCTTGGACGGGAAGTAGAAGTAGAACGTCGGGCGGGACAGGCCGGCCCCCTTGGCCAGGTCGTCGACGGAGATGTCGGCGAGCGGGCGCTCGCGCAGCAACTGTTCCGCGGTGGCCAGAATGGCCAGTTCGCGATCGTCGCCGGACGGGCGCGCCGAACGCCTGCCCCGATGGGCGCGGGCGGAACCGAGGGTAGACACGGTCGCTACTTTACACGTTGTTGAAAGTTTCGACACGGTGTTGACTGGCTCAACACCGCGTTGATAACGTTGGTCTCATGACTGAGCACCTTGACGTCCTCATCGTGGGCGCCGGTATCTCCGGCATCAGCGCGGCCTGGCACCTGCAGGACCGCTGCCCCACGAAGAGCTACGCCATCCTGGAACGCCGCGCCGACCTGGGCGGAACCTGGGACCTGTTCAAGTACCCGGGCATCCGGTCGGACTCGGACATGTTCACGCTGGGCTTCCGGTTCAAGCCCTGGCGCTCGGCGAAGTCGATCGCCGACGGCGCCTCGATCAAGGCCTACATCAAGGAGGCCGCGGTCGAGAACCGGATCGAGCCGAAGATCCGCTACCGCCACCGGGTGGTGGCCGCCGACTGGTCCGACACCGACAACCGCTGGAACCTGATCGTCGAGAACGACGGTCGGCAGAGCGAGATGACGTGTTCGTTCCTGTTCGCCTGCACCGGCTACTACAACTACGACGAGGGCTTCTCGCCGACCTTCCCGGGCGAGGACGACTTCGGGGGCACCATCGTCCATCCGCAGCACTGGCCCGAGGACCTCGACTACGCGGGCAAGCGGATCGTCGTCATCGGATCCGGTGCCACCGCGATCACCCTGATTCCCGCCTTGGTGAACTCGGGCGCGGGTCACGTGACGATGCTGCAGCGCTCGCCGACCTATATCGGCTCGCTGCCCGGCGTCGATCCGTTTGCCGAGAAGGCCAACCGACTGTTGCCCGACCGCCTCGCCCACATGGCCAACCGCTGGAAAGCCATCGCGTTCAGCACCTTCCAATATCAGCTGTCCCGCAAGGCGCCTGCCTACATGCGCAAGACCTTGATGACGATGGCGCAGCGGCGTCTGCCGGAGGGCTACGACGTCGAAAAGCACTTCGGCCCGCGCTACAACGTTTGGGACGAGCGGTTGTGCCTGGCGCCCGACGGCGACTTCTTCCGGACCATCCGGCACGGCAAGGCCGACGTCGTCACCGACACCATCGAGCGGTTCACCAAGACCGGCATCAAGCTCGCCTCGGGTGAAGAGTTGGCCGCCGACATCATCGTCACCGCAACGGGATTGAACATGCAGTTGCTGGGTGGGGTGAAGCCCACCCGCAACGGCGAGGACATCGACCTGACCTCGTTGATGACCTACAAGGGCCTGATGTTCTCCGGTGTGCCGAACTTCGCCATCACATTCGGCTACACGAACGCGTCATGGACGCTGAAGGCCGACCTGGTCTCCGAATTCGTCTGCCGCGTGCTGAACTATATGGACGCCAACGGGTTTGACTTCGTGGAGCCGCAGCAGCCCGGCAACGACGTCGACGAGCTGCCGTTCATGGACTTCACTCCGGGCTACTTCCGGCGCTCGATGCACCTGCTGCCCAAGTCGGGGTCCCGGGCGCCGTGGCGGCTCAAGCAGAACTACTTCATCGACATGCGCACGATCCGGCGCGGCAAGGTCGACGAAGAGGGCTTGAAGTTCGCGAAAAAGCGCGCCCCGGTAGGGGTTTAACGGTTTACTCTCCTGCGGCGACGACGACGAGAGCGTCGTCGTCGCTGTAGGCGATCTGGCCCGGCACGAATGTCACCCCGCCCAGGGTGACCTCGACGTCGCGCTCGCCAGCGCCGGTCTTGGTGCTCTTACGGGGGTTGGTGCCCAACGCCTTGATGCCGATGTCGATGCCCCGCAACGTGGCGGAATCGCGTACCGCGCCGTTGACGATGAGCCCCGCCCAGCCGTTGGAGCGGGCCAACTCGGCGATGACGTCGCCGACCAGCGCGGTGTGCAGGGAGCCGCCGCCGTCGATGACCAATACCCCGCCCCGGCCCGGCTCCGAGAGCACCGATTTGAGCAGTGCGTTGTCCTGAAAACATCGCACGGTGCTGATCGGCCCGGCGAATTCGGCCCGACCGCCCATCTGGCGGAATTGCACGTCGCAGCTGCTTACGTCGGGACCGATGCTGTCGACGAGGTCGGCCGTCGGCCGGAACGACACCGTTACTTCTGACATGTACCCGGCGGCTCAGCGGCGTCGCAGCTGGCGAATGAGCAGGATGGCCAGCAGGCTGACGGCCAGGGCGACGATCAGCGGCAACGGAAACTGGCCGGCCGCGGAGTCCGCGACCTCGCGAGAGACGGGGTTGTTGGCCGCCTCCACGGTGGACTTCGCCTGGGCGGCAGCGTCTTTGGCGGCGGCGGTGAGGTCGCCGTTGGTTTCTACCCGCTGCTGCACGTCCAGCGGCGGCTGCTCGGCCGGCCGCTCGGGAGGCTTGGGCGGCGCGGGTTCGGCGTTCTTCGCCGGCGCCTTCTTGACGGGTGCTTTCTTGGCGGGTGCTTTTTTAGCGGGCGCCTTCTTCGCAGGTGCCTTCTTGGCCGGCGCTTTCGCGGTCTTTTTCGCCGCCTTGGCGGGCGGTTTCTTCTCCGGCGGGGTGCCGGCGCCGTCGGGTGCGCTGTTGGTTGGGTCCTGCGGGTCTGCCATGCGGCCGCTCCTTGAGCATCCTCGGTCGTGATTCCCCTGGCTCACCGGGTTCAAGGTCCCATCATGCCAGGACGCGTCGCGGCCCTTCGGTCACCGGTCGCCGCCCACCGTTCTCACCGACGGCCCCGCGCCGCCCACCATGCGCCGAAGGCGACGAGTGCCACCGCGACCGCCACGAATGGCCAGACCGGCAGCGCGCCGCGGCCGTCGGGGCGTGCCGCCGGTGGCCCGGGCGTGCCGGTGCCGGGCACCGTGAGCCGAAACGACCAGGATCCGGACACCACGTGGCCATCGGCGGACGTCACCCGGTAGTTCACCGTGTACGTCCCCGCCGGCCCGAGCGCGCGCACGGCGATGCCGACCACCGCGCCCTGCACGGTCGGTTCCCCGGTGGACCACACGTTGCCGTCGGGCCCGATCACGGTCATGGCGGCGAACGTGGTTTGCAGCTGCTCGTTGAAGGTGGCGCTCACCCGCTGGGGACCGCTCGCCAGCGCCGCATCGGCCGCGGGATCGGTGGATACGCGGGTGGCATGCGCCGACGCGGCCGGCGCGACCAGGGTGGCGATCACGAGCATGACGCCGACGCACACACCAACCGCCAGGCGCTTCATGCCCGCCGGCGGATCAGTGCGATCGCGACGCCCGCAGCGGCGAGCACCAGAGCGCCGCCGCCCAGTAGCCGCGCGGTGTTGTCGGCGGCATCCGGCCGCGCGGGCGCGGAGTCGGGTGAATCGTGGTGTTGGTGTGGGCCCGCCGGCCCGCCGGTGAGGGTGAGCGTGGGTACCGGGTGCTCCGGCTCGCTCCCGTCGGGCCGCGGGGGCTGATCCCAGTTCACCACCGTCCCATCGGAGTAGGTCTGCGCGGCCGGGAAGCTGACGGTGTCGGTGTCGGGCAGCTTGACCGACAGCCGAAACAGGGCGAATTGGTCTACCCCGATTCCGCCGGTGAGGGCGGCCGTCCACGTGACCGAGCGCACGGTGCCCGACGCCGCGTCACGGTCGAGCCTGGCCGTCCAGCCCGGCAAGCTCTCGGTGCGCGCGGACGCCACGTTGGGCAGCGTGATGGTCAGCGCGGTGGTGAGCGCGCCCGTGTTCGATTCGTTGGGCACCTGGAACGTGACGATCGCCATGCCGCCACGCACGGCGTTGTCGCTGCTGGCATGCACGTGTGCCCACGCGGCGGGGGTGTGGGCCGCGGCTCCGACGTATAGGGCGACGGCCGCGGTCACCGCGATCAGGGTGCGCGAGATCCAGCTGCCGATGATTGTCATGCCGGGGGCGCTGCCTTCCGTGTCGCGGTCAGCTCAGCCCGAGCCGGGCCATCAGGTCCGCCTCGATCCCGTCGAGCTGCGACGCGATCGCGGCGTGCGCCGCCCGGCGCCGCGCGGCCGGCATGTTCTCCGCGGCGGTGACCGCCGCCGACAGATCGGTGAGGCGTTCGGCGATGGCAGACACGAACTGCTTGGTCTCGGCGTCCTTGGGCTTCTTGTCCTGCACCATTCGCAGCGACTTTTCCGCGCCGGCGATGCGGGCCGACAACTGGGCGCCGTGACCGGAGAACTGACCGATCTGCGCCAGCGGAATGCCGAGCTGATCCGCCCGACGCTGATCGACCAGCGCGCGGGCCGCGACGGCCGCCCGGTAGATGAGCGGGGTGAGGATCGGCGCGAGCAGCCGAGACACCGTCAGCACCCGGCGAATCCGTGTCGGCGAGAAGATCTTGCCCTCCCGTGCGGCTTTGAGTTCGGCCTCGGCGACCTTCAGCGCGTTACGGTCGCTGTCTCGTTGCGCCTTGATCTGCGCTCGCAGCGCCCTGGCCTCCGCCCGTTGCGCGGATTTGGCACGGCGAACCTCGTTCTTCGCCGCCAGTTTGGCCTCGAGCTTCGCGCGGGTCTTGATCGCGCGGACTTCGGCGCGACGCGTCGCGCGGCTTTTTCGCTTGCGGAACAAGGCCATTCCCGGCCGCCTCCCGATCATCTCGTGGACCAGCGCTCTCGCGGTTGCGCGATCCGCTGAGCCAACCCTAATCGGAATGGGCGGGCGGCAGCCCTCCAGGGCAGGCCCGACGGCCGGTGCGGGGCGTGGGCGTCAGGCGTCTAGGTGCTCGGCCCGGCGCAGCTCGTTGACCCGCTCCATGACCTCACGCTGCGCTTCGGGGGACAGCTCGGCCGTGCGCACCGCGATGCGGCGCACGTTGTCGTCGCGCGTCGTGGCCAGCCACGACAATTCGCTGTCGAGCTTCTCGTAGTACTCGTCGTCGGTGAAGTAGGCCGACTTGATGCGGAAGAAGTTGGCCAAAGCGGCCATGGTCGCCGTCGACGGGTTGGTGCGGTTGCCGGAACGCAACTGGGAGAGGTAGGGAGCCGACATCGTTATGCCCTCCGCCTTGAGCGCCGCGATGACTTCCGCGGACGTGTGCGGCCCGCGTCCCGGCGGATACACCGTGTCGAACAGGCGGTTCAGGCGAGCAGCGAACGTCGTGCTCATTAGATATGACCTCCACTGGGCTGTAGAAGTGAACTATTACCTAGGTGTATTTGCTGATCATGGTAGCGAGGCTTGGTGACCCTAACCAGGTGCAAACACCGGGGGATTACCGATCGGCATAGCTGACGCCGGCGACCTCCCCACTTGACGAGCGTCTAACTGATTCGCTGGGGTGTCCACTAAATCCATAAAACTCACAGGTTATCCGCAGAATTGGACGTCCGTTCCGAAGTGGCGGGCGGACGAACTGCTGACGGGCGCGATAATATGCCAGGACGTGCTCGGCAATCGCACCGCAACGGGTCTGCAAGCCGGGGCGATTTAGCGCACCCTTTGCTGCCGAGCGCGAAACGGAGCCGGAAATTGCGGCGCTGCCCGGTTGACGGCTGCCGGTCACCGGTTGTCGAGGCGCCGTTAACTTACCCGCGGATCCGGTGGTCGCGCCCTCGACGAGGGCGACGAGTATGCCGCGCCACATCGTCCCCGCCACCCTGGACCAGGGCCACGGTCAGGAAGGCGAATCGCGGTTCGCACACTCGCGGCGTGGCCCCGAACTGTGTCCGGACGCGTCGTTACGCCGCGAGCAGCATCGCCAATATGGCCGTATCGGGGTGACTGATCGGGTCGACGCCGACCCGGCTCACCATCGAAGTGATGGTGCCGTCGGCCTCTGCCTCCACCCACGCCGCCCGATGCTCGAGTCCGAGGTAAGGCAAGCCGGGCAGCAATACGCATCCCGACGCCGCCCCGGTGCATTCGGGTAGCGACGGCGTGGTCTCCGAGGGCGGGTGCAGCATGAGTAGAGCCGGCGGCTGATGTTCTGCGAAATAGCCTGGTTGAATGGCCGACTCACCAAATACCGTGCCCTCGGCCAGCACCAGGCCAACCGTGCCCGGTTCGGGTTCGTCCGGCAATTCCTCGCGGGCGCCGAAGACCGTTGTGGTGGAGAGCAATCCGGGCAACGACGCGATCCTGACCGCGACCATGAGCAGCTGGGCCCATTCTTTCGTCGAATCGGGCCACCGCCCGGAGATCACGAAACCTTTCAAGGCGCCACGGGAATGGAACGGGGAAACCCCGATAGGCCGATCTGACCCAGTTTCCATTTCGACCTCCGCGCGACGCCTCCACCTGGAATAACCACACTGGTAAGTCCGAATCATCAAGCATGCCCGCGGCTCAGGCGCCGTGCAACACGACACGGTGAGCGGCGCAGACGTTGTCACGCAATCGAAATGGGTCAGACAAACGACTGGGGCGCCGCGCAACCGCGCGACGCCCCCGCCGATCGAAACAAAGTCAGCCGAAGATCAGTCCCTGGGTTTTCGAGGTAGCGGCCGCGTACCGCTTCTGCACGTCCGCCCAGTTGACGACATTCCAGAACGCCTTGACGTAATCCGCCTTGACGTTCTTGTACTGCAGGTAGAACGCGTGTTCCCACATGTCCACCTGAAGCAAGGGGATGATGCCGAGCGGAACGTTGGCCTGCTGGTCGTAGAGCTGGAAGGTCAGCAGCCGGCTGCCGAGGGTGTCATAGCCCAGGACCGCCCACCCCGAACCCTGCAGGCCGTTGGCGGCCGCGCTGAACTGTGCGCGGAATCGGTCGAACGACCCGAACGCGTCGTCGATCGCGGCGGCCAATTCGCCGGTCGGCTTGTCGCCGCCTTCCGGCGACAGGTTCTTCCACCAGATCGAGTGGTTGACGTGGCCACCCAAGTGGAAGGCGAGGTTCTTTTCGTTCAGGAAGATCGCAGCGTGGTCCTCGTTGGCGCGAGCCTCTTCGAGCTTGGACAGAGCGTCGTTCACGCCTTTGACATAGGTGGCGTGGTGCTTACTGTGGTGGATTTCGTTGATCTGCCCCGAGATGTGCGGTTCCAACGCTGCATAGTCCCAGTCCAGGTCGGGCAGGGTGTATTCAGCCACGGCGTTCCTTTCTTCGATTATCGTCTTGACGCTCAGTCGCGCGGCGCCGCCTCACGGCGGCCAGCCGTTAACAACCCTGCTCCATGACCGCGCGCTCCGCAAGAACGACCCTTGTGAGCCGGAACGCGGATACCCGCTCAGCGGCAATTCAAGACAAGACGATGATCGCGAGCACCGCGAGCAACACCAGGGCGATCAACCCGGCGCGCAGCGCGGCGACGCTATAGCTGTGATTCCACGCCGGCGAGCCGCAATACGACTTCGACGGGCCCGGTGAACCCGGACCGAACGAATGCGTGGCCATCAATCGCCTTTCACCCCCCGGTCACCTCGCGTCAGTGAGGTGAGTCACAAACACCTTTCGCGAACGCGATCATAGCGCTTTGCGACGTGCTTGAAAAATAACGCGCTGAGCTGGGGGTTGGCCACGGCGAGACGGCCGGGCAGGGGTGCCGGTGCCGGCGGCGAGAAAGGCCGCCGGACGCGGTGTCCGTACGGGTTCTTAGTAAGACAATCCATTTCGCTCAACGACCGGTCGTGGGCTGTCGATGGCATGCCGCCAAAGCCGCGGTGTTATCCACAGTTACACCACGGTCAGCCGCCAGAGGCTGTAGTAATGGCCTTCTATACCCCCTGGGCACGTGTGGATAAACCTGTGCAAACTGTGGATAGCTTTCGGCGTCCCGGGCGGTTGCCGGGCGCCGCTCGGACGGCCGTCGACGGCGGACCTCGCGCGGCCGGCGGCCCGCGTTCCTCGGCGTGCGCCGGGACGGCGTTAGTCTGGTCCGGTGATCCAGGTGTGCTCCCAGTGCGGCACCCGCTGGAACGTGCGCGACCGACAACGCGAGTGGTGTCCCCGCTGCCGCGGCGCCCTGATGGCGCCCGCACCCGACGCCCCGCCTGCCGACCCGCGATGGGGTGCGCCCGGAACCCCGACACCGGCCCGCCCCTCGGCAGCGCCGGGGTGGCAGCGCACGCCGCCGCGGCTGCCGCCCGGCTACCGCTGGATAGCGGTGCGGCCCGGTGCGGCGCCGCCGACGCGGCGCGGCCGCCGACCGCTGGGACCGACGCCGCGCTACAGCGTCATACCGCGCTGGGGTTTGGCCGACCGCGTCGAACAGGCGCCCGCGACCGCCGAGGCATCGGCGCAACCGGGGCCGTCGGCGGAGATCGTCCGCACCACCGCGTTCGTCAGCGTGCTGGTGCTCAGCATCGCCGCCCTGGTCTACGTCGTGCGGTACGTGCTGTTGGTGATAAACCGGAACACCCTGCTGAACTCCTGGGTGGCCATCGGCGCCGACTGGCTCGGCGTGCTGGCCAGCTTGGGCGCGGCAGCCGCGGTGATCGCCTCCGGCGTGCTGCTGATCCGCTGGATGATCGCCCGCCGCGCTGCCGTGTTCGCCCACCACGGCCTGCCCGAGCAGCGCTCCACGCGGGCGCTTTGGGCGGGCTGCGTCGTGCCGCTGGCCAACCTGCTGTGGGCCCCGGTGTACGTCATCGAGTTGGCGCTGCTCGAAGAGCACTATGCCCGGCTGCGCGGCACCATCCTGCAGTGGTGGGGAGCGTGGATCTGCAGCTATGCGGTGTCCATCGCCGCCATCGCGACGAGCTTCGTTTCCGACGCCCAGGGCATCGCCAACAACACCGTCCTGATGGTCTTCGGGTACCTGTTCGCGGCCGCCACGCTGGCGGCCGCCACCCGGGTTTTCGAGGGATTCCAGCGCAAACCCGTCGCCCGGCCCGCACATCGCTGGGTCGCGGTTCCCGATGACCGGCCCGCCGCGCCGGCATCGGCCGTCCCAGTTGAGTTGGATGGCAAGGAACCGGCAGCATAGGGGTATGACGTGGGCCGACGAGGTGCTCGCCGGGCATCCCTATGTCGTCGCCCACCGCGGCGCGTCGGCCGCGCGGCCCGAGCACACGCTGGCCGCCTACGACCTCGCGCTCAAAGAGGGCGCCGACGGCGTGGAATGCGACGTGCGGTTGACGCGCGATGGCCACCTGGTCTGCGTGCACGATCGCCGGCTGGACCGGACCTCCACCGGGGCCGGCCTGGTCAGCACCATGACCCTCGCCGAACTGCGCGAGCTCGAGTACGGCGCGTGGCACGACAGCTGGCGGGAAGACGGCACGCACGGTGATACCAGTTTGTTGACGCTGGACGCGCTGGTTTCACTGGTGTTGGATTGGCGACGGCCGGTGAAGCTGTTCATCGAGACCAAACACCCGGTCCGGTACGGCTCACTGGTGGAAACCAAGCTGCTCGCGTCGCTGCATCGTTTCGGCATAGCCGCGCCCGCCTCGGCGGACCGGTCCCGCGCGGTGGTGATGTCGTTCTCGGCGTCGGCGGTCTGGCGGATCCGTCGCGCCGCGCCGTTACTGCCCACGGTGCTGCTCGGCAAGACCGCGCGTTACCTGACCAGCGGTGCACCCACCGCCATCGGCGCGACCGCAGTCGGGCCGTCGCTGTCGACGCTGAAGGAATATCCCCAACTCGCGGACCGCGCCATCGCCCAGGGCAGGGCGGTCTACTGCTGGAACGTCGACGAATACGAAGACATCGATTTCTGCCGCGACGTCGGCGTGGCCTGGCTCGCCACGCACCACCCGGGCCGCACCAAGGCGTATCTGCAGCGTCACCGCGCGGGGGAAAACAGCGGTTAGGCCGCTATTGCTGGTCGTCTGTCGTGACGGCGGGTAGCGACGCATCGGTGGCCAACGCCTCGAACAAACGGGCGGCCTCGTCGTGATTCCACACCACCACCGACCCGGCGTCGCCGCTGGTGAACTCCCCGATCGGGACGGTCATGGTGGTGGTCGACCCGTTCAGCGCCCAGCCGAGCCGGGCCAGGTCCCAGACGTGGTCGCCCCGGTCGACGGTCAGGGCGCCGGCGGCCGCACGCGGCACCGAATACCAGCGCCAGGGGTTGAGCCATACCGCGGGGCTGGTGGCCCGATGCAGCAGCGCCGACACGAATTGGCGTTGGTTGACCATCCGGTCCAGGTCGGCCCGCGGCGTATCGCGTGACCGGACGTATCCGAGCGCGGTCCGGCCGTTGACCGTGTGGCAGCCGGCCGCCAGGTCGATGCCGGCCAACGGGTCGTCGAAAGCCGTTTTCGGGCACACCGTCACCCCGCCGAGCGCATCCACCACCGCGGCGAAGCCGCCGAACCCGATCTCGGCGTAATGATCGAGGCGCAACCCGGTGGCCTGTTCCACCGTCCGGACCAGCAGCTGCGCACCACCCATCGCGAACGCGGCGTTGATCTTGTCCTTCCCGTGGCCCGGGATCGGCACAAAGGAGTCGCGCGGTATCGACACCATGGTGGTCCGCACCCCGGACCCGACGCCCGGAATGTGAACCAGCAGGATCGTGTCGGTACGACCGTTACCAATGTCGCCGCCGGTAGCCAGATCCTGTTGCTGTTGGGCGCTGAGCCCCTGGCGGCTGTCCGACCCGACGATCAGCCAGTTGGTGCCGCGACCGGTTGCGGGCCGGTCGGCGTAGTCGGCGAGCACCTGCTCGCGATGCAGTTTGTTGTCGAACCAGAACGCGCCGGCGATGACGCCCGCGCCGATCAGCAGCGACCCCACCAGAAGGACCGACACCGCCGTGCGGAGCCAGCGGCGCTTGCGGCGCTTCCGGGAGATGCTCGGTGCCTGCGGCCGTGGCGGCGGCACCGGTGGAGAGGCGGACGGCACCGGTGGAGCGGCGGACGGCAGCGGCTGGGTCTCCGCCGTCGGAGAAGGTGGCGGGGCCGCCCGCCGGCGGATCACCTGCGGCGGTTCGGGGCGCGGTGGCCCGGGCGGGCTCCATCCCGGGGGCCGCCGACGCTGTGGGGAGCGGTCGCCGTTCACCTGGTTAACGTACGTGCCCAGCGGTCCGCCGCGCTGGTGCGCCGCGATTTCGGCTAGCCGCGCGCCCGCAGCCCGTTGATGAACGGGCAACCCATCAGCACCCGGATGGCCTGGCTCAGGCCGGTCATGTCGTCCACCGGTTTGTGGAACGGCAGCCGGACGTCGTGGTCGCGGTCCTCGCCCTCGACGCGGAATCGGACGCCGTATCGATCCAGGCCCAGGGGTCGGACATGCCCGCGCCGCAGGGGGGCCGGCAGCCGGGACACCAGTCGTGCCAGAACGTCGCCGTGCGCGGTGTCCAAGTGCCGCAGCAGGCTCGACTCGAGCGCGCAGAACGGGTCGGGCCGGGCGTCCAGCAGGTCATCCACGCTGACCGGCTCCGCACCGGTGGCATCGGTGACGACGACCGAGGCGATCTCGAGCCGCAACAGCGTGTACCGCGGCTCTTCGCCGTCGGCGGGGACGCAGCGCGGCGTGTCGATGCTCAGCAGGGCCGGATGCGGGCACTCGGCGGCGATTTGGTCGAGCGTTGCCAAGATCTGCGTCGGGTGCACCTCATGCAAGCGACCGCGCACCCATACCAGCGACCGGACGGGTTCGCGCAGCGGAAGCGGTGCGTAATCGGTCAGTTCCAGCAGCGCCTGGGATCCCGAAATCGGGTGCCTGAGCTCGCGTTCCCGCTCGACGGGCAGGGCGAGCGCAACCGATCCGTCGTCCATCAGGTGATGCACGGGGGTGGGAACCGGGTCGTCGTGTTCGATGGCGAGCAGCGCGCCGCCGGCGCGGACGCAGGCGCTGCGAATCCGTTCGGCGGTGGTCGGGGCGGGACAGGTCAGCGGTAACACCATTCTCATCCTTCGATTAGGTAAGCCTAAGTTAACTTACGCTGGGCGGCGTCGCAAGGGTTTTCCGGCCCGCACGCCGCTAGGGTTGGGACGTGGCCCGCATCGCTTACCTCGGTCCGGAGGGGACGTTCACTGAGGCGGCGCTGCAACAGATCACCGCCGCGGGCCTGGTCCCCGACCAAGATCCGGCCGAAGTGCAACCCACGCCGGTGGAGAGCACCTCGGCCGCGCTGGACGCCGTGCGCGACGGCGCCGCCGACTACGCCTGCGTCCCGATCGAAAACTCGATCGACGGTTCGGTGACCCCCACCTTGGACAGCCTGGCCATCGGCTCACCCCTGCAGGTCTTCGCCGAAACCACGCTGGACGTCGCGTTCAGCATCGTCGTCAAACCCGGCCGCGGCGCGGCGGACGTGCGGACGCTGGCGGCCTTCGGTGTGGCGGCGGCCCAGGTGCGGCAGTGGGTGGCCGCCAATCTGGCCGGCGCCGAACTGCGGCCCGCGTATTCCAATGCCGACGCCGCCCAGCAGGTGTCCGAGGGCCGCGTCGACGCGGCGGTGACCTCACCGCTGGCCGCCGTTCGCTGGGGCCTGGCCACGCTGGCCGAGGGTGTCGTCGACGAACCCAACGCCCGCACCCGCTTCCTTCTGGTCGGGCGGCCGGGGCCGCCGCCCGCCCGCACCGGAGCCGACCGCACCTCGGTGGTGCTGCGCATCGACAACGCTCCGGGCGCGTTGCTGGCCGCGCTCGCCGAATTCGCGGTCCGTGGCATCGACCTGACCCGCATCGAGTCCCGGCCGACCAGAACCGGGCTCGGCACCTACCGGTTCTTCGCCGATTGCGTGGGCCACATCGACGACGACGCCGTCGCCGAGGCACTCAAAGCGCTGCACCGTCGTTGTGCTGACGTGCGATACCTAGGATCCTGGCCCACCGGCTCGCCGGCCGGGGCACTGCCGCCGCCCGCCGCCGATGACGCGTGCTGGCTGGCGCGGCTGCGCGACGGAAAGCCCGCCGATCGGGGGCCGCAACAGTGAGCGGTCGATTGATCCTGATGCGGCACGGCCAGTCGTTCGGAAACGTCGAGCGCCGGCTCGACACCCGCCCGCCCGGGGCGGAGCTGACCCCGTTGGGCCGCGACCAGGCCCGGGCGGTCGCCCGCGGTTCGTCGCGGCCGGCGATGCTGGCGCACTCGGTGGCCACCCGGGCGTCGCAGACCGCCGCGGTGATCGGCGGCCAGCTCGAGATGCCGCCCATCGAGATGGCCGACATCCACGAGGTACAGGTCGGGCGGCTGGAAAACCGCAACGACGACGACGCGGTCGCCGAGTTCAACGCGATCTACGAGCGATGGCATCACGGCGAGCTCGACGTCGCACTTCCCGGCGGCGAAACCGGCAACGACGTGCTGGACCGGTATCTCCCGGTGCTCACCGACCTGCGGCTGCGCTATCTCGACGACCGCGACTTCCACGGCGACATCGTCGTCGTCAGCCATGGCGCGGCGATCCGGCTGGCCGCCGCGGTGCTGGCCGGCGTGGAAGCCGCATTCGCGCTGGACAACCACCTGGACAACACCCAATCGGTGGCTTTGACCCCGATCACCGACGGGCGCTGGAGCTGCGTGCGCTGGGGGACGTTGACGCCGCCGTTCTACCCGGAGGAAGAGGCGACCCCGGTCGCGGACGCGGTGCGGTCAGGCACCGACCCGATGGGCTGACCGGTTCCTCAGACCGCCACCGCGATCACTTCGGTGCAGGCGCAGCCCACGGCGTCGCAGTCGATGATGAAGGCGTGCGGCAACAACTCGGGGGTGAAGCAATCCGGCTCCGTGCATTCCGACCGGTGCAGCGCATGGCGAATGATGGTGCCGTGACAGTGATCCAAGCCTGCCCGGCAGTCGCGGCAGTCGATGCTCATAGGTGAGTTCATAGCACCCGTCGCGGACAAATTCGGGATGCCGCGCCCGGGAATCCGGCGGGGGTGCGAAGTCGTCAACCCCAGCCCAGCTCGTGCAACCGGTCGTCGTCAATCCCGAAATGGTGAGCGATTTCGTGGATCACCGTGACGGCCACTTCCTCGACCACCTCGTCCTCGGATTCGCACACGTCCAGCAGCGCTTCGCGGTAGATCGTGATGGCATCCGGCAGCGATCCGAAGTAGTCGGAGTCGCGTTCGGTCAACGCCACCCCCTCGTAGAGCCCGAGCAGTTCGGCGTCCTCAGGATGGCGGTCTTCGACCAGGACGACGACGTTGTCCATGGCGGCCGCCAGCCCGGGCGGGATCAGGTCGAGGGCGTCGGAGACCAGCTCGTCGAAGCGCTGCGGGTCCATCCGCACCGACACCCGCCTAGCCTCCCGGCGGGGGCTCGGCGGGGGGTGCCTCCGGTGCCGGATTCGCCGGCGGCGGCGCCTGCTGGGCCGGGGCCTGCTGGGGTTGCTGAGCCGGCTGCTGCCCGGGCAGGTGCTGGTTGTTCGGCGGGATCTCCGGGGCCGAGCCCTGGCCGGACTGGCTCGACGGCGGCTGCGCCGGGGGCTGAAGGGGAATCGGCGGCATGGTGAGCCGCTCTTCGGGAATGTCGGGCGGCGGTACCGGCGGCTGACCGTTGATCAGCAGCTGGCCCTTGGCGCTGTTGAGCAGGGTGGCCCAGCCGCCGTTGCCCAGCGTGGCGCCGATGCTGCAGGCCACCTCGCGGCTGCCCGCCGACCAACTGGCCAGCGGAACGGTCGGGTAGATCAGCGTCAGGGTGGTGGTGCGCAGCTTGACCGGCGCCAGGTACGCGTCCGTCATCTTGGTGCACGAGTCCTTGATGAAGCCGTCCTGGTCGGGCTCGGCCGGCAGGGCGCCGGGGAACTTCTCGGCCAAATTGACCGTGCCGGTCACCTCCATCGCGTGCGGTGCCGCGCAGTCAACCGGCGCATCGGTCGGCTGGTTGGTCGCCGAGTCGATACCCAGACAGGTTCCGGCCGGCCACACCTTGGACTGGTCGACGTCGCCGACCTTGCCCTTGAACGCCTGCTGCTGATTGTTCATGCCGGGCAGCTGCAGGCCGCACAGCATGCGGCGATCGCCGGACTGGCGCCAGGCCCGGTCGCCGGGCCACAGCAGGCTGACGGTGAACCTGCTGTTCGGATCGAACTTGGGACCGAGGTAGTTGCGGACGGCGGCCTCGCACTGCTCCTGGGTGATCTGCTGGATGCGGGCGGGCGTCGGGGGCGCGGCGCTGGGCCCGTACTCGGACCCCGGGAACGTCCGCATGTCGATGGATTCGGCGACCTCGAACTTGTGGTCGTCGCCGCAGTTGACGATCTTCGCCGACTCCGGGGTGGTGTCCGGCCACATCAGGCATTCCCCGGTGGCGGCCCGGTTGAAGGCGGCGTCGCTCTTGGTGCCGGTGCTGCGCACCGGGCTGCTGTCCAGGAACCGCCCCGACCCGGGCCCACCGACCGGGATCGCGGTGACCAGCCCGGCGATCAGCAGGCCGCCGAGCGCGGTCAGCAGCAGCGCGCGCCGGGTCGCCCGGGCTTGCAGGCTGCGCGGCCACAGGAAGGCGGACGGGTGTTCGTCGGACGACTCATCGGCCGAGCCGACGGGCGACTCGACCACCCGGCCTTCCCGGCCGTCCGAAAGTTCCTTCTCGGGCGCTTGCGACATCCGCTCCATTCTGACAGGACCACCTGAGGCGCGTGACAAAAGTTACGGATGTGAGTCCTGAGACGGCCATGGTGGTGCTCCGCCGGTCGGCCGCAAGCGGTGAAAGTAGTCTCAGGGCCGTGATCGACCTGAAGCAGCTCCGGGAAGACCCCGACGCCGTGCGCCGCTCCCAACTCAATCGTGGCGAGGACCCGTCGCTGGTAGACGCCCTGTTGACCGCCGACGCCAACCGCCGGGCCGCGATCTCGTCGGCCGACGGCCTGCGGGCCGAGCAGAAGTCCGCCAGCAAGAGCGTGGGCGCGGCGTCCCCCGAGGAGCGTCCGGCCAAGCTGGCCCGCGCGAAGGAGCTGGCCGAGCAGGTCAAGGCCGCCGAAGCCGCCCAGGCCGACGCGGAGACGGCGTTCACCGCAGCGCACATGGCGATCTCCAACGTCGTCATCGACGGGGTGCCCGCCGGTGGGGAGGAGGACTTCGCCGTCCTCGACGTGGTCGGCGAGCCCGCGGCGATCGACAACCCGAAGGACCACCTCGAGCTCGGCGAATCGCTCGGGCTCATCGACATGCAGCGCGGGGCCAAGGTGTCCGGTTCGCGGTTCTACTTCCTGACCGGCAAGGGCGCGCTGCTGCAGCTAGGCCTGTTGCAGCTGGCCCTGCGGCTGGCCGTCGACAACGGCTTCACCCCGATGATCCCGCCGGTGCTGGTGCGCCCGGAGGTGATGGCCGGCACCGGATTCCTCGGCGCGCACGCCGACGAGGTCTACCGGGTCGAGGCCGACGACCTCTACCTGGTGGGCACCTCGGAGGTGCCGCTGGCCGGCTACCACGCCGATGAGATCCTGGACCTGTCCTGCGGACCGCTGCGCTATGCGGGATGGTCGTCGTGCTTCCGCCGCGAGGCCGGCAGCTACGGCAAGGACACGCGCGGCATCATCCGGGTGCATCAGTTCGACAAGGTCGAGGGCTTCGTCTACTGCGCCCCGGCCGAGGCCGAGGCGGAACACCAGCGGCTGCTGGGCTGGCAGCGCGAGATGCTGGCGCGCATCGAGGTGCCGTACCGGGTGATCGACGTGGCCGCGGGCGATCTCGGCTCGTCGGCCGCGCGCAAATTCGATTGCGAGGCTTGGGTTCCCACGCAGGGCGCCTACCGCGAGCTGACGTCCACGTCGAACTGCACCACGTTTCAGGCCCGCCGCCTGGCCACGCGGTATCGTGACGAGGCGGGCAAACCGCGGACCGCGGCCACGCTCAACGGCACGCTGGGCACCACGCGGTGGCTGGTGGCGATCCTGGAGAACCACCAGCAGCCCGACGGCAGCGTGCGCGTTCCCGGCGCGCTGGTGCCGTTCGTCGGCGCCGAAGTGCTTGAGCCCTAAGCGTTTACCGTCGTGCGGGACCGCTCGTGCCGGCGCTGGCGTTCCATCGTGGCGAAATAGAACGCGAACGCGAACGCGAAGCTGGTGAACAGGCTGGACACGAAGTACAGCCACGGGTGGCGCAGACCGCGTCGGTAGCCGTCCACGATCGTAAAGATCGGCAGCAGAACAACATTGGCGATCGTATAGTCCTGGCTGGCCGAGCTGGCGGCCGGGTTGGTGAACATCAGCTTGATGTATTCGACCCAGCTGCCGTGTTCGCCCCACAGCGGGTTGGTGGACCCGTGCGCATACTCCTGCACGAAGGTGACGTTGAAATACCAGCCGAGCGCGACCGAGGCGATGCCGACGACGTAGTACACGATTTCCATGGGCGAGAAGAGCGGGCCGCCGGCCGGCCGGGCGAACACCTGCGAGTTGGCTCTGACGATCCAGGTGATGACCGCCAGCCCGAGTACCGCGTGAGTGAGTAGCGAGACCATGGGCGCAGTCTCGCCCCGCCCCCGAAGTTTTGTCAATATTGACACAACAAACGGGCTCGCCACGCCGGTGTCTTGGTACCTTGCTTGCATGGTCAGACCGGCGCAAACGGCGCGCAGCGAGCGCACGCGCGAAGCGTTGCGGCAGGCCGCCCTGGTGCGGTTTCTGGCCCAGGGCGTGGAAGACACGTCGGCCGAGCAGATCGCCGCCGACGCCGGGGTGTCGCTACGGACCTTCTACCGTCACTTCAGCTCCAAGCACGATCTGCTGTTCGCCGACTACACCGGGCTGCATTGGTTTCGCTCTGCCCTGGATGCCAGGCCGGCGGCCGAACCGATCATCGATTCGGTGCAGGCCGCCATCTTCTCGTTCCCGTATGACGTCGACGCCGTGACCAAAATCGCCGCGCTGCGCCAGGACGAGCTCGACCCCGGCCGCATCGTCCGGCACATCCGGGAGGTCCAGGCCGACTTCGCCGACGCCATCGGCGCGCAGTTGCAGCGGCGCAGCCGCGGGGTCAACGGCGGCGCGGATCCGACGGCGGACCAACGGGTGCGCACCGCGGTCACCGCGAGATGCATTGCGGCCGCGGTGTTCGGCGCGATGGAGGTCTGGATGGTCGGCGACGACCGGTCCCTCGGCGAGCTCGCACGGCTATGTCATGCGGCGCTGGAGTCGCTGCGGGCGGGGATCACCGACTCCTGGATCACGGCCGCAACCCGCGAAGTTTCGTCATAATTGACAAAACTTTCGCGCCGTGCCAGCCTCCATTCCGGAGGGCGATATGACTGATTACGACGCGATAGTTATCGGTGCGGGACACAACGGCCTGACCGCGGCCGTACTGCTGCAGAAGGCCGGACTACGGACGGTGTGCCTGGATGCCAAGCTCTACGCGGGCGGCATGGCCTCCACCGTCGAGCTTTTCGACGGATACCAGTTCGAGATCGCCGGTTCGGTGCAATTCCCGACGTCCCAGGTGGTGGTCGACGAGCTCGGCCTGGACACCATCCCGACGATCGACCTGGACGTGATGTCGGTGGCGGTGCGCGGCGTCGGCGACGACCCGCTGGTGCAGTACAGCGACCCCATCAAGCTGTTCACCCACCTCAACGAGGTGCACGGGGCGGACGCCGTCAACGGCATGGCGGGGCTGATGGCCTGGAGCCAAGGGCCGACGCGCGCGCTGGGCCGGTTCGAAGCCGGAACGCCGCCCAAGAGCATCGACGAGATGTATGCCTGTGCCACAAATGAATTCGAACGCGCGGCGATCGACGACATGCTGTTCGGATCGGTCACCGACGTGTTGGACCGCTACCTACCCGACCGCGAGAAGCACGGCGCGCTGCGCGGCTCGATGACCGTGCTGGCCGTCAACACGCTCTACCGGGGCCCGTCCACGCCCGGTAGCGCGGCGGCGCTCGCCTTCGGGCTCGGCGTTCCCGACGGCGACACCATGCAGATGAAGAAGCTGCGCGGTGGCATCGGCGCGCTCACCTCCCATCTGTGCGACGTGCTGACCGGCCACGGCGGTGAAGTTCGGTTGCGTACCAAGGTGACCGAGATTCTGGTCGCCGACGGCCGGGTGACCGGGGTGCGCACCGAGGCGGGCGAGACGCTGAACGCCCCGATCGTCGTCTCCGGCATCGCGCCCGACGTCACGCTCAACGAGATGATCGATCCCGCCGCGCTGCCCGCCGACATCCGGGAACGCTATGCACGCATCGACCACCGCGGCAGCTATCTGCAGATGCACTTCGCGCTCGAGGAGGCCCCCGTCTTCGCCGCGCCCTACGAAGCCCTCAACGCGCCGGCCATGCAGGCCTCGATCGGCCTGTTCTGCACGCCGGAGGAAGTCCAGCAGCAGTGGGAGGACGCGCGGCGCGGAATCGTCCCGGCCGACCCGACGGTGGTGCTGCAGATCCCGTCGCAGAACGACCCGGGGCTGGCGCCCGAGGGCAAGCACGCCGCGTCGGCGTTCGCGCTGTTCTTCCCGATCGAGGGCGACGTGGACTACGGGCAGGCCAAGGTCGAGATGGGTCAGCGGGTGATCGACAAGATCACCCGGCTCGCCCCGAATTTCGAACGCAGCATCATCCGGCACACCACGTTCACGCCCAAGCACATGGGCGTGATGTTCGGCGCTCCCGGCGGCGACTACTGCCACGGCCTGCTGAATGCCAACCAGGTCGGTCCCAACCGCCCCGGTCCGCGCGGCTTCCTCGGCCAGCCGATCCCGATCGACGGGCTGTATCTGGGCAGCGCGGGTTGCCACGGCGGCCCGGGAATCACGTTCGTCCCCGGCTACAACGCGGCGCAACAAGCGCTCGCGGACCGCGCGGCCGGGTAGCATTCGCCGGTGCCACGCGGGGCCGTCAGCGCCGAAGCGCAATCGGCAGGCGGCGGCGCGAAACGGGGGCTACGCTACCGGGGAACCAACGTCGTGTGGGTTGAGGATGGCCCGTGCGCGGCGGCAGGAGGTAGTGGTGCGGATTGGGGCACTGAGGGTCTCCACGGTCAACGAATGGCAGCCCACGCCGGGCGCGTTGTTCTCCTGGGGCCCCTCACCGTCGTCTCGTGCCAAGGCCCTCGAGGCGCCGGTCAGCGCCGTGCCGCCCAGCTATGTCCAAGCCCGCCATCTGCGTAGCCTGCGCGGGCAGGCGACCCGCGGGCTCGACCACTCGCGGCTGCTCATCGCCTCGGTCGAGGTTACCGGCCGCTGCGATCTGCGCGCCATGAGCTACGTCATCAACGCACACCTGCGCCGGCACGACACATACCGCAATTGGTTTGAGTACCAACCCGATTCGCCCGACCACTTTGTCCGGCACACCATCGCCGACCCGGCGGACATCGAATTCGTCCTGACCGAACACGGCGAGCTCGGCAGTGCTGCGTTGTGCGACCACATCGTGGCCATCCCGGACTCCCTGCACTGGGATTGCTTCGGCTTCGGGATCATCCAGCGCGCCGAGGGCTTCACGTTCTTCGCCAGCATCGATCACCTGCATGCCGACGGCCAGTTCGTCGGGATGGGACTCCTGGAGTTCCAGGCGATGTACGCCGAGTTGGTCACGGGAAACCCGCCCGTCGACCTGGCGCCGGCGGGCAGCTATGACGACTTCTGCATCCGGCAGCGCGAGTACACCGCCGCGCTCACCGCGGACTCCCCACAGGTGCGTGCCTGGGTCGACTTCGCCGAACGCAACGACGGCACCTTCCCCAAATTCCCGCTGCCGTTGGGGGATCAGTCGCTCCCGTACGGCGGTGACCTGATGAGCCTCACACTGATGGGCGTGGGGCAAACCGAGCGATTCGAAACCGCCTGTATCGACGCGGGCGCGCGTTTCGTCGGCGGTATGTTCGCCTGCATTGCGCTGGCCGTTAACGAGTTATCCGGCACCGCAACCTATTACGGCATCACGCCGAAAGACACCCGCGGCACGCCAGCCGACCTGACCACGCAGGGCTGGTTCACCGGTCAGATCCCGGTCACCGTGCCCGTCGCCGGACTGTCCTTCAACGACATGGCGCGAAGCGCGCAGGCGTCTTTCGACGCCGGTGCCGAGCTGGCGAAGGTGCCCTTCGAACGCGTTGTGGAATTGGTGCCGTCGCTGTGCGCGCCGCCGCCACTCTTTTCGCTGGTGAACTTCTTTGACGCCCAGGCGAGTCCGCTTTCCATGATGACCAAATTGCTCGATGGCATGACCGTCGGGGCGCACAGCGACGGGCGGGTCACCTATCCGCTCAGCACCATGGTGGGCCGCTACGACGAGACCGCGGCCAGTGTGTTGTTGCCGGGCAACGCGATTGCCCGCGAATCGGTCGGCCGGTACCTGACGGCCCTCAAATCCGCGTGTGTCCGCATCGCCGATGGCGGGGCGGCCGAACGACAACGCCCCGTCGCGCAGAGTTTCGCGTCGGGCCGCGTACTGACGCTCGAAGGATAGCGTCGGGTGGGCACCTTTCCGCGGCTGGGCCGGTGCATCGCACGGTGGCCGTGGTTGGTGATTGGAATCTGGCTTGCGCTCGCCGGTGTGCTGTCACTGACGTTGCCGTCTCTGGAAGAGATCTCGCAGCGGCATCCGGTGGACATCTTGCCGAACAACGCCCCGGTGCTCGTCGCGACCGACAACATGACGAAAGCCTTCCACGAACCCGAGTCGGAAAGCATCGCGGTAGTGGTGCTCAGCGACACCGCGGGACTGAGCCCCGCCGACGAGGGCACCTACAAAAGACTCGTGGACGCTCTGCGCGGCGACACCCGCGATGTGGTGATGCTGCAGGATTTCATCACGACACCGCCGCTGCGCGAGCTGATGACCAGCAAGGACCACCAGGCCTGGATCCTGCCGGTCGGTCTGCCCGGCGAGCTCAGCTCGCCGCAGTCCAAGCAGGCATACGCGCGGGTGACCGGCGTCGTCGACCACACCGTCGCGGGAACGACGTTGACGGCCAACATGACTGGGCCCGCGGCCACCGTGGCCGACATGAATCTGACCGGGCAGCGGGACAGAACGCGGATCGAGCTGGCGATCATCGTCCTGCTGTTCGTCATTCTGCTGGTCATCTACCGCAATCCGGTGACCATGGTGTTGCCGTTGATCATGATCGGCATGTCCGTGGTGGTGGCCCAGCGGCTGGTGGCGATAGTCGGATTGGCCGGCTTCGGGATCGCCAACCAGACCACCATCTTCATGAGTGGCATGATGGTCGGCGCCGGAACGGATTACGCGGTCTTTCTGATCAGTCGGTATCACGACTATCTGCGGGAGGGCCTGGATTCGGATGAAGCCGTCATCAAGGCCCTTGGGTCGATCGGCAGGGTGATCGCCGCCTCGGCGGCCACCGTGGCGGTCACGTTTTTCGGAATGATCTTCGCCCAGTTGGGGATTCTCAAAAGCGCCGGGCCGGTGCTGGGGATTTCGGTGGCGGTCGTCTTCACCGCCGCGGTGACCCTGCTGCCGGCGCTGTTGGTGCTCGCCGGACGCCGCGGCTGGATCGCGCCGCGCCGCGACCTCAGCCGCCGCATGTGGCGGCGTTCGGGCATCCAGATCGTGCGCAAGCCCAGGGCCCACCTGCTGGCCAGCGTGCTGGTGCTGGTCATCTTGGCCGGCTGCGCGGGACTGGCGCACTACAACTACGACGAACGCCAGGCGCTGCCGGCCGCCGCCGACAGCTCGGTCGGATACGCCGCCCTCGACCGGCATTTCCCGCCCAACCTGATCATTCCGGAATACCTCGTCATCCAATCGCCGCACGACCTGCGCACGCCCAGGGCGCTGGCAGACCTCGAGCAGATGGCGCAGCGGGTGAGCCAGGTGCCCGGGGTGGCGAGCGTCCGCGGCATCACCCGACCCACCGGACAATCGCTGGAGCAAGCCAGGACGTCCTGGCAGGCCGGCGAGGTCGGCGACAAGCTGGACCGGGGCTCCAAGCAGATCGCCGATCACACCGGCGATCTCGACAAGCTCGCGGGCGGCGCCAACCTGATGGCCGGCAAGCTGTCCGACGTTCGCACGCAGGTCAATCAGGCGGTGTCCGCCGTCAGCGGCCTGGTCGACGCACTCGGCTTCCTGCAGAACGCCTTCGGCGGGAATCGCGCGCTCGCCGAACTCGACGGGGCCGAGCGACTCGTCACCGGCATGCGCTCGCTCGGCGAGGCGATCGGGGCGAATTCCCGCTTCGTCGCCAACAACTCCGAATGGGCCACCCCGGTGCTGGGGGCACTCGACAACAGCCCGATGTGCAGCGCGGAACCCGCCTGCGTCGACGCCCGGACCGAATTGCAGCGACTGGTCGCGGCGCGCGACGACGGAACGCTCGGCAAGATCTCGGAGCTGGCCCGGCAGCTGCAGGCGACCCAGGCAGTGCAAAGCCTGGCCACCACCGTGTCCGGATTGCGCCGCGCGCTGTCCACAGCCATCGGCGCCATGAGCTCGCTGGGCATGGGCGGCCCCGGCGGCATGCGGGCCAAGATCAACTTCCTGCAGCAGGGCACCAACACGCTGGCTGACGGCAGCCGGCAGCTGGCCGACGGCGTTGCGCAACTGGTCGACCAGGTCAAGAAGATGGGCTTCGGGCTGGGCGAGGCGTCGGCGTTCCTGATGGGCATGAAAAACGACGCCACCACGCCGGCGATGTCGGGCTTTTACATTCCCGCGCAAGCGTTGTCGTACGCGACCGGCGCGGACGCCAAGCCCACCGCGCTGCCGGGCGAGATGCAGGACCTGCTCGGCGGGATGAACACCGACCAACTCAAGAGGTTCGCCTCCGCCTTCGTCTCACCCGACGGGCACGCGGTGCGCTACCTGATCCAGACCCACTTCAATCCGTTCAGCAGCGCGGCGATGGATCAGGTCGACGCGATGATGGCGGCCGCCGCAGGGGCGCAACCGAACACCACGCTGGCCGACGCCACGGTGTCGACGGTCGGATTACCCGTCTTCGTCAAGGAGACGCGCGACTACTACGGACGCGATCTGCGATTCATCATCGCGATGACCGTGGGTGTGGTGCTGCTCATTTTGATCGCGTTGCTGCGCGCGATCGTCGCGCCGCTGTACCTGATCGGTTCGGTGATCGTCTCCTACCTGTCGGCGCTCGGGATAGGCGTCATCGTCTTCCAATTCATCCTCGGTGAGGAAATGCATTGGAGCGTGCCGGGATTGACCTTTGTCATCCTGGTCGCGGTGGGCGCCGACTACAACATGCTGCTGATTTCGCGGATGCGCGACGAGTCGAAACGCGGTATGCGGTCCGGCGTCATCCGCACCGTCGGATCGACCGGCGGTGTGATCACCGCGGCCGGGCTGATCATGGCCGCCTCGATGTTCGGGCTGGTGTTCGCCAGCCTCACCAACGTCGTTCAGAGCGGCTTCGTGCTGGGCGCCGGGCTGCTGCTGGACACGTTCCTGCTGCGCACCATCACGGTGCCCGCCATCGCGGTGCTTGTCGGACAAGCGAATTGGTGGCGCCCCACGGGCTGGCGACCGATGAGTTGGTGGCCGTTGCGGCGCAACCGGGGCGCGCGCTCGCGCAACCGCAAACCACTGTTACCCGAGTGGGAAAAGTCGCCGCGCTGGGCGCTCGAGGATCTGGTCGGCTTTTCGCCGCACGACGGGCTGAGGCTCTAAAGAGCCCGTCCTGCCCTACTTGCTGCTCCTGAGCAGCAGGCGGGCGGCCGTCGGCAGCAGGCCCTTGCCCTTGATGAGTTTCGGACCCAGCTTGGGCCCGACCCGCGGCACGACCGGGGCGAGCGTGCCGAGGTCGCGGGCCACGCCGGCGATGCCGGCCGCGGATCCCGCGTCGAGGGCCCACGAGGTGACCCTAAGGGGAACGTTGATCGCGGTGAAAATGGTGGGGATATGGGCGATTCCGTTGATCATCTGCACCGGATCGTGCGCCGGGCCCGGGTCGTACGCCCGGTCGATGAGCGGGCGCAGCGCCGCGTCGATCGGGCCGACTGCCTCCTGCGGCAGGCCGGCGCCGTCCACCAGTGCGCGCGCCAGCGGCAGCTGCGAGTTCCGGATGAAGTAGGTCGTCGTGGTGCCGCCCAGGGCGTTGGCTTCGTGCCTGATGTCCCAGGGGGCGACGCGGGACGGGTCGGAGAACGCGGTGGCGCTGTGACCGTAATACCCGCCCGCGCAAATCGCGTTCAGGTCGGCGAGCAGGTTGCCCGGGTGGTTGGGCGGGTCGGAGAACGGGTCGTACTGGCCGACGATGTTGATCGTGCGGTATTGGCTCTCCACCGGATGCGGCACGGTGTAGTCGATGATCGGCACGTGGGCCCCCGGCCCGAACGCCTTGGCGAGCAGGTTGTTGGGGTCACCGGCTTTGATGAAGGTCAATTGGTCAGGTGGCGGTGCGCCGGGATCATGCGCCAACCGGGCCTGTTCGCGGTCGAGCGCCAGCGTGCCCTGCGACAGGCCGGCCACCGATATGGGCCCACCGGTGCTGCGGATCGCCGCGTCGAGGTTGTTGGTTCCGGTGTTCACCGAGCTGTCGACCGTCGGCGAATTCAACCCGGTGATCGGCCAGAAGCTGCCCGGGTAGGAGATGACGCGGCGAGTCGCGTCGGGGCTGTAGTAGTTCGCGTCGATCTGCGGCTGCATCGCGGGATTGAAGTGATACAGCGACCGCAGCGGACCATACGGGGAGGGCGCTGTGCCCGGAACGATCAGTGCGGTATCGGCGGACGCGACGTCGTCGCCGAAAGTCATTGAAACGGTGAGCATTCCCGCTGCAACGCCTGCGGCGATCAGCTTGTTCGGTAAGACGGCCGTGCGGCAAAACAATTCGCGCCACCTGCCTTGGTCGACAGATTGGAGTTGATGGCAGCTCAGGGGAGAAGCTTACCGCGACCTAACCGCCGGTCAACCCAAGCGCGAGCATGGCGACGCCGCCGGCCGCGATCAACGCGGCGATGTCGCGCTGGGTACGGGAACGCAGCCAGGTTTGCAGCGCAACCATCAAGGCGCGGGTCCGCCGGGGCGCGAGCAGGTAGCCGACAAGTGGGATCTCCACCACCGTGAACGCCACCAGGTTGTACGCCACAACGGCCTGAACCTGACTGACGGCGCCGGCGTGGGAAGCGAGAATGGCGGCCAGCGCCGCCATGTAGTTGGCCGACGGCAGCGCGGCCCCGATCCCGCTGACCCACGCCACGCGAAGTGAGTCGCCCCGCAGGAAAACGCGGGCACGGCCGGCAAGTTTCGCCAGGCCATGAGGCGGTGTCCGGTCCAGCAGAACAGTTCCGCCGCCGTTGAATCCGGTGGTCGCCCCAGCCCGGCGGACGGGCTTGCGCCGCAGCGAGTCTGTGGCGAGTGTGGCGGCGACCAGCACAGCCGCCAGGCCGGCGGCGACCTGCACCTGCGCCACGCTGACCCGTTCGACCATCGGTGCGGACCGCAGAACGAACAGCACGACCAGCCCGACACCCGAACCGATTGTGAGTCCGCCGCAAAGGAACACAAGCAGCTGCAGGAGCGGGCGTCTCCTGCCCAGCAGCAGTACCGCCAAGCTGAGCCGGACCGGCTCAAGAATCACCGAGCCCGCCAGTATCAGCACGGTGAGCCACATGCTGGGCAACCGTACTCCACCCCGGCGCATCCGGGTCGTTACCGACGCAGACGCGGTGACGACCGCCGCCGATTCACCGAAAGCACGGTAAAGAACCAGGATTTCGTAATGTCTCGTTCATTTCCGCGCAATGCACGGGCCGGGCGTTTTGGTGGTGCGCACGCCCACCCCATCCGTTATGCTGACCATTCCGGGACAGCGGGGCGTGCCGATTTGGTCCGTCGTTACCGACTTCCCCGCAACGGATTTCGTGCAATGCGACCGCGGCTGGTCGCAAGGTAGGTTTGGTGGCGGGCGACCTGGCCGAACAGCGCGGAGGTGCAGACGCATTCGATGTTTGGCATAACGACGCTCCGCGACTGGATTCCCGACCCCGGCCCCGTGATCTGTTGGCACGCAACACCCGCGGCAAACGCCAAAGCGCGCGAAGCGCCAGTCAGTTCCGTGCCACCCAGCTACCAGCAAGCTCAACACCTGCGCCGGTACAGCGATCACCGCGCGCGCGGCCTGGACATGTCGCGGCTGATGATCTTCACCTGGGACGTCCCCGGTCGCTGCGACGTCCGCGCCATGAATTACGCGATCAACGCGCACGTTCGCCGGCACGACACGTACCACAGCTGGTTCGAGTGTGAAGATGCCGAGCAGATCGTGCGCCACACCATGGCCGACCCGGCCGATATCGAGCTTGCTCCGATCGAGCACGGCGACATGACGCCGAGAGATCTACGCGATCACATCTCGACGCCGCACCCGCTGCAGTGGGACTGCTTCTTGTTCGGCGTTGTTCAGGGCGGCGACCATTTCACCTTTTATGCGAGCATCGCTCATCTTTGCGTCGACCCGATGATCGTGGGCGTGCTGTTCAGCGAGATCCATTTGATGTACGCGGCCCTGGTGGGCGGCGACGCACCCATCGAGCTGCCGGAAGCGGGGCGCTACGGCGACTACTGCGAGCGTCAGCGCGTGGAGATGAGCGCCCTGACGCTGGACTCCCCGGAGGTAAAGGGATGGATCGACTTCGCCGCCGACAACGAGGGGACCCTGCCGCACTTCCCGTTGCCGCTGGGTGACCTGTCGGTCCCCTATGCCGGCCGGCTTGTCACCGAGACGCTGTTGGACGAGCGCGAGACCGACCGCTTCGAGGACGCCTGCGTCGCGGCCGGTGCGCGTTTCAGCGGAGGGGTGTTCGGCTGCGCGGCCCTCACCCAACACCAATTGACAGGTGCCGAAGGGTTTTCCGTCGTCACGACGACCGACACCCGCAGGACGCCGACCGAACTGATGACGACGGGCTGGTTCACCGGCTTGGTCCCCGTGAGCGTCCCCGACGCCGCAGGACATTTCGACGATGCGGCGCGCTGCGCGCAAGCGTCCTTCGATTCCGGCATCGAGCTGGCGACCGTGCCGTTTGACCGCGTCCTGGAATTGGCGCCGCCGGAGGTGGGCCTGGGCAGGCCGCGGCCCGGCAACTTCGTCATGTCGTTCCTGGATGCCAGCATCGCCCCGTTGTCGTGTGTTGCCAACTCCGACTTGAACTTCCGCATCTATGACGAGGGACGGGTGTCCCATCAGGTGTCGATGTGGGTGACCCGGCTCCAGCGGGAAACCAAGGTTACGGTGTTGTTCCCGGACAACGCGATCGCCGGCGAGTCCATTACCGCCTACCTCGCGGCCATGAAATCCACCTATGCCCGCGTGGCCAACGGCAGACGCAGCAGCCGCCCGTTCGCCCAGTCGCGCGCTTCCTAACCGCGCCGGCTGAGCAGGTCGTCCAGCAGGGCGGTGAACTCGTCCGGTCGCGACGGCGTGAAGGCCGGGCTGGGCCGGACGCCGGGCACGTCTAAGGTGATCAACGTCGATTTGAGCGGCCGGCTGATGTCCAGCGGCAGCCAGCGACGAAAGTCCGAGCTGCCCCAGATCCGGAATCGTTGGGTGAACAAGCCCAACCCCTCGGCTTTGTATCCGCGGATCGCGTCGAGCGCGATCACCTTCGACGTGCCCGAAGGGAAGTGGTAGCGGCGCAACGTGATCGCCGCACGATCCAGTTGGACCAGTCCGTCATCGTAGGATGCGTTCACGCCCGTGAACTCCGCAGTTGATGGCCCTTCGCGGTCAGGCACCGCCCGTCGTCCAGCCGCCACTGCCACCCGTGCAGGTTGCAGGTCAGTGTGTTCCCTTCGACCACACCGAATTTCGACAGGTCGGCTTTGAGATGCGGGCAGCGGCGCTGCATCTCCCAGCCGTCCAGCGTGACCGACGCCGAGTCGTCGTGGGTCTCGGCGAACCAGCCGTCGGCGTACGCGATCCGTTCGTCGGTCAGACACTTGAAGAACGTGTAGAGGTACTCGTTGTAGCCGCCGACCCGCCAGGCCCTGAATCGGGTCGACAAGAAGATGGTGTTGACCCAGTCCGGTTCGCGATCGCGCAACACGGTGCGAACCAGCTCCGGTGCGATCGCGAATCCGTACCGAACCCGTTCATCCGGAATCCGTTCCCGCACCGCCCGTTTGGGGAAGTCCAGGATCACGGTCTCCGGCCCGAGCACCAGTTCGACGGGGTAACCGATGCCATCGCAGATCTCGTCGCTTTGCGACATGATCGGCTCGAACAGGGCGCGCAGCGGCTCCAGCAGCGGCTCGCCGGTCGCGGGGGCCCAGCCCGCCCGCTGCGCGGCGACCACCGGCGCCATCCGCTCGGCGTACTCGGCGATGTAGTCGGCCTTGCCCGTGGTGAAGATGGCCTCGACCTGGTCGGTGGGCAACGGGTGGGTCAGCGAATGCAGGGTGGAGCCGGTGAAATCGGCGGTCGAGCCGGGGATCATCAGCAGGCCGCCGTCGTTGCCGTGGCTGCGCATCTGATCCAGGAAGACCATCTGGTCGGGGAAGATGTTGGCCGGATCCGCGTGGTCGTCGTTGAGGTGGCGTAACTCCGGATCCAGGAAGCAGGGCGGGCCCGCCGACGGGACCACCCACGTCGCCCCGACCTGGGCGAGGTACTGGCGGGCGCGGTCCATCTGCCGTTGCCGCTTCTGGACGCCGAACGACTCCTTGGCGCGGGCCGGCATGTCGTAGACCATCGGGTACCAGATGGCTCCGGAATACTGCAGCAGGTGCACATCGATGTGGCCGAACTCGGAGGCCAGCACGTCCAGATCCACCGGCCGGGCGTCGTTCATGTTGAAAACCGTTGTCGCGCCGTCGGAAACCACCAGCGCGGAATCGCCGATCGGGCCGTCGGCCGGCGCCCGCAGGGCGATGATCATGACGTCGAGATCGCCCTTTGGGCCACCGAGCCGATGCTTGACCGAGTTGCTGGTTTCGAAGAAGCGGTGAAAACCGAGCTTCTGCAACTCATTTCGCAGGTCGGGCACCGGGAAGTCCGGCAGCAGCACCACCGCGTCCTTATTCACGTGCTCGGCCAGATTCTGCGCGTCGAAATGGTCCTTGTGCAGGTGCGACACGTACAGGTAGTCGCAGGCACCGAGCTCGTCCCAGTCCAACGCGCTGTTGTCCGGGAACGGGAACCAGGACGCGAAGTAGGCGGGATTGACCCACGGGTCGCAAAGAATGCTGCCCGCTTGGGTCTGGATCAGAAATCCGGCGTGGCCGACGCTGGTGACCTGCACTGATACCTTCCTGGGGCCGGGTAGAAGGCCTTCGAAAGGCTTCGGCGGCCTGGGCCGGGGGTGACGGCTTTTTCAGCCCCCGAGCTTAGCGCGGGCCGACCCCGTCGGCCCGTCGCCCGCGTCCGGAAGAAATGCGGGCGCGCGGCGGGATCTCCGGCTGTGGGGGCGGCGCGCGGCGGGGAGCATTAGGCTGAAGTGCTGTGGAGCCGGTTTACGGGACTGTCATTCAGCTTGCCCGCCTGGTGTGGCGTCTCCAGGGGCTGAAAATCACCGTCACCGGTGTGGAGAACCTGCCGAAAAGCGGTGGTGCGGTCATTGCGATCAACCACACCGGCTACCTGGACTTCACCTTCGCGGGACTGCCGGCCTACAAGCAGGGCCTGGGCCGCAAGGTGCGGTTCATGGCCAAGCAGGAGGTTTTCGACAACAAGATCACCGGCCCGATCATGCGCAGCCTGCGGCACATCTCGGTGAATCGGCAGGACGGCGCCGCCTCCTTCGAAGCCGCCGTCCGGAACCTGAAGGACGGCGAGTTGGTCGGCGTCTACCCCGAAGCCACGATCAGCCGCAGCTTCGAGATCAAGGAATTCAAGTCGGGTGCCGCGCGGATGGCGGTCGAGGCCGGGGTGCCGATCGTGCCCGTGATCGTCTGGGGTGCCCAGCGGATTTGGACCAAGGATCATCCGAAAAAGCTGTGGCGTCCCAAGGTTCCGATCATTGTGCTGGTCGGCGAACCGATCGCGCCCACCCTGGCCATCGAGGAACTGAAGGGGCTGCTGCACTCGCGCATGCAGCATCTGCTGGAACGCGCGCAGGAAATGTACGGGCCTCACCCCGCCGGGGAGTTCTGGGTGCCACACCGGCTGGGCGGGGGAGCCCCGTCCCTGGCGGACGCGGCCCGGCTGGAGGCCGAGGAGGCGGCGGCCCGGGCGGCTCGGCGGGCACGGTCCGCAGGGGCGCCGGAGTAGTGATCGATGGTGGAGCCGACCTTCCGCGCTTTGGAACTGCTGGCCCATTTGGCGGTGAAGGCCACCGGCACCAGGATCACCTACAGCGGTGAGGAGCAGATCCCCGAGCGGGGCGGCGCCGTGGTGGCGATCAACCACACCAGCTATGTCGATTTCCTACCGGCCGCGCTGGCCGTATACCGCCGGGGACGCCGGCTGCGGTTCATGATCAAAGCCGAGATGCAGCAGGTCAAGCCCGTCAATTTCCTGATCAAGCACACCCGGACCATCCCGGTGGACCGCGGCGCCGGGGCGGGTGCCTACGCGGTCGCGGTGCAGCGGCTGCGCGAAGGCGAGCTGGTCGGGGTATATCCCGAAGCCACGATCAGCCGCAGCTTCGAGCTCAAGGAGTTCAAGAGCGGTGCCGCGCGGATGGCCACCGAGGCGGAAGTCCCGATCGTGCCCGTGATCGTCTGGGGAGCGCAACGAATCTGGACCAAGGATCACCCGCGGAATGTGGGCCGCGCCAAGATACCCATTACTGTGCAGGTGGGCGCGCCGTTATCGGCGCGCGAAGACATCGCGCAGACCGACGCCGCCCTGCGCGACGTGATGACCACGCTGCTGCACCGGGCGCAACAGCACGAGCCGGGCGAGCCCGGAGCGTATTGGATGCCGCACCGGCTGGGCGGCGGTGCGCCCACCCCGGCGGAGGCCGCTCGCATTGAGGCCACCGAGGCGGCGGCCCGGTCGGCCAAAAGGGCCGAGCGCCCGCCGCAGTAGGCGAAGGAGAGGACATGCCCGAGGGGTTCTACCGGTTGGCGGAATGGATTGTTCCGCCGATGGTCGCGATGCAGGGGACCAAGTTCACCTATCACGGCCTGGAGAACATTCCCGCGCGGGGCGGCGCCCTGCTGGCCCAGAACCACACCAGCTACCTGGACTGGCTTCCGACGCTGATGGCCGTCCGCGAGTGCCACCGGCGCGCGTACTTCATGATCAAGGCGGAGATGGCCGACGTGAAGGCGGTCAACTACGTCATCAATCACGCCCGGCTGATCCCGGTGGATCGCAGGTCGGGACACGACGCCCTCGATGTGGCCGTGCAGCGCATGCGCGAGGGCGAGCTGATCGGGATGCATCCCGAGGCCACCATCAGCCGCAGTTTCGAACTGCGGGAGTTCAAGACGGGGGCGGCGCGCATGGCGCTGGACGCTCGGGTGCCGATCGTTCCGATCGTCGTGTGGGGCGCTCACCGGATCTGGCCCAAGGACCATCCCAAGAAGGTGTTCCGCAACAAGGTTCCGATCACGGTGGCGGCCGGGCAGCCGTTGCCGCCGCGGGGCACGCCCGAGGAACTCAACATGATGTTGCGTTCGGCGATGAACGACCTGCTGTACCGGGTGCAGGAGGAATACCCGCACCCGAAAGACGAATTCTGGGTGCCGCGGCGGCTGGGCGGCAGCGCGCCCACCCAGGAGGATTCCCGGGCCATCCGGTTGTCGGAGTTGCAGGAGCGGATGCAGAGGTACGGGACCGACGGCGTCACGCGACCGGGGCAGAGCCAGAGCGGGCTGCATTGAGCGGTTCGGTCAGCCGCGAGGGCGGGCGGTTTCGATGACCCTGCCGGCGCTCATCGCCTGCGACGTCGACGGCACCCTGTTCGACGACGACGAGAAGATCTTGCCGCGCACCCGCGATGCGATCCACGCCGCCATAGCCGGGGGTGCGCGGTTCGTGGTGGCGACCGGCCGCCCGCCGCGCTGGATACGTCCCGTCGTCGACGCGCTGGGTTTCGCACCAATCTCGGTGTGCGCCAACGGCGCCGTGATCTATGACGCCGCGACCGACCGGGTGGTGTCGACCCGCACGCTGGGCGTCGACACGCTGGCCGAGCTGGCGGAGCTGGCGACCCGCGTCATCCCCGGCGCGGGGCTGGCCGTCGAGCGGATCGGCGACAGCGCGCACGACACGGCGACACCGCAGTTCGTCAGCTCGCCGGGTTACGAGCATGCCTGGCTGAACCCGGACAACACCGAGGTTTCGATCCAGGATCTGCTCAGCGCCCCGGCGATCAAGCTGCTCATCCGCAAAACCGGAGCGCGCAGCGCCGACATGGCGGCCAAACTGGCCAAGCACGTCGGCATCGAGGGCGACATCACCTACTCCACCGATAACGGCCTGATCGAGATCGTCCCGCTGGGGATCAGCAAGGCCACCGGAATCGACGAGATCGCACGGCCGTTGGAGATCGCTTCCGAGGAGGTGGTGGCGTTCGGCGACATGCCCAACGACCTGCCGATGCTGCGGTGGGCCGGGCATGGCGTGGCGATGGGCAATGCCCATCCCGAGGTGCAGGCGGCCGCCGACGAGGTCACCGCCGCCAACAACGACGACGGGGTGGGCCGGGTGCTGGAACGCTGGTGGCTTTAGCGGCGCGACGCAATCGGCCGTAGCGGCGCAATCCTACGTGGGTGTGGGGTGCGACGGCAGCGAGAAGTGCTCAGCCGGAACCGTTGGGCCGCTGGGGGATTCGGTCGTCAGCGGAGTCGTGATCCCGTCGACGACCTCGGTGACGTTTCCGGTCAACCGCTCGTAGTTCAGCGTGCCATGCTGAAAGTTCTGCGTAATCTGCAGCGGCTCTTGTATTTCCGCGCTGGTCGGCAACCCGAGCGGCCCACGTTCATAGCTCTGCGAGCCCCAGGCGTCATAGATGGCGCCGGTGACCGGCTGCGCCCCGGTCTCGGGTGACCAGTACATCGCACCCCGAACGAACGTGACGAAGCGGGCGTCGCCTTCCGCGCTGTCTTCCGGCGACGTCGGCGCGCCCAGCACGCTGCTCATCCCGCCGATCGCCTGCCAGTGGTCATAGATCGCGCCGCCCTCCAATGCCTTGAGCAGTTCCTCCGGCGGATCGTTGACATGCGATGCGATATCCCGCATTTCGTCCATCAGCGCGTAGGCGGCGTTGCCCGGGCAATCCGTGTTCCCGACGTCGCGGTGGGTGAAGATGGTCGGCAACGTCGCGACGGAGCCGGCGGGAAAGGTGGTGTAGTGGCTGCCGGCCGACTCCAGTTGCACCGTGCCCTTGGGGTCGACGCCGTCCAGGCCCAGCCGCCAGCCGAGCAGCCGGCCGACGGTCCTGAGCTGGATCGGCGTGGGGGGCACGTCGTCGAAGTTGCCGATCATCGCCACACCCCAGGTGTTGCGGTTGAATCCGCCGGTGTGGAAGGCCTCGACCGCTTTGGTGAGACCGCCGGCGCTGCCCTCGAACACCTGGCCGTACTTGTCCACCAGTGCGTTGTAGGCGATGTCGCACCAGCCCAGCGTCTTGCTGTGGTAGGTGTAAATGGCCTTGACGATCCCGGCCGATTCGAGCGGTGAATAGTCGTTGCTGCCCGCGGTGTGGTGAACGACGGCCGCGCGAATCCCGTTGTCGTACTGCGGGGTACCGCATCGCAGCGACTCGTCGGCGCCCCATTGCGCACGGCTGATGATGGGGGGAGCCTGGCCGGGCATCAGGACCCCGGCCGGTGGTGTCCAATGCGTTTCGGCCGGCGCCTGCGGCGGGGAGATGAGGACGGCCGAGATGTTCTGGCCGAAGGGTTGTTCCCTGGATGCCGGCTTGTAGCCCAGGTCGGTCTTCTCGCTCGGCGGCGCCGGCGGCGGTTGCGTCACCGGCGCGTCGAGCGGGCGGGTGACCGCGATCTGGACGGTCGTCGTGGTGCCGACGAACACCGGATCCGTGCCGCGGGGTCCCTCGAGCGACCCGGCCGTCGTCGCCCCGTCGGGCGCCGCGGTCTCGTATTCGGTCTGATACCAGGGGCCCCACGAACCGTCGGACCGTTTCGCGCGCACGCGGGTGGACGTGCCGGCCAAGTCGCCGGTCAAGGCGACCAGAGAGAACGGGGCGTCCTGACTGATCTCGCGAACCGTGACGCCGGCCCCCAACCCGACCAGCGGCTGCTCGGCGAGTTGGGTGCCGCGGGACGGCGGCGGGTTGGCAGTGCGCAATTCGCGTGTGGTGTCCGCCACCCACGAGACGAGGACGACGGTCGCCGCCATAGCGGTGAGCAACATCGTTGGCGCACGACTGCGGGACACCAGCTGATGTTACGTGTGTTTCTAATGTTATCTGTGAGACGACACGAACTGAGCCCGGGCGAATCTCCACAAAATCGACGGCACCGCAGAGATCCTGCGGTGCCGTCTTGTGGAGGGTTTGTAGGGGACTAGACCGGAGGCAGTGCCGGTACCGCACCGGCGGCCGCCGGCAACGCACCGGCCGCACCCGCGGCGGCGGGAAGAGCGCCCGCGGCCGCACCCGGCAGGGCGCCAGCGGCACCCGGCAGCGCACCCGCCGCGCCCGGAAGGGCACCCGCGGCGGCACCCGGGAGCGCACCGGCGGCACCCGGCAGGGCGCCCGCGGCACCCGCGCCGCCGTGCATGCCCTGCGTGATGGCCGGCATGACCAAGCCCTTGAGCAGGTCGATCGCCTGGCCCGCGCCCAGCTGGTTGGCGGCCTGCATCACGTCGTTGACCAGACCGCCGCTGCCGCCGGAGCTCGAACCGCCACCCAGGCCTGTACCGCCGCCGCCGATCGGCGACGCGTTACCGAAGGTCGACGGGTCGCCCAGGATCGGGTACGTGCCGCCGGCGCCGGGGTCCAACCCGGCCCCGGAGTCGATCGGCACCTCGCTCGGCGACAACGCCGGGCCGCCCAGGCCCGGGGTGACCCCGGCCGGGCTGGTCAGCCCGGGGTTGGAGAGCGCGGGGTTGAGGCCGGCACCCGGGGTCGCGACGCCGCCACCGGGGGTGGTCGGCAACGCGCCGGGCGCGGTGAGTCCCGGCGTCATGGGCGCCATACCGGGGCTGGTCAGGCCCGGGCTCGCCAAGCCGGGGCTGGTCAAACCGGGGCTGGCCAGGCCGGGGCTCGTCACACCCGGATTGGTCAGGCCCGTCGTCCCCAGCCCGGGCGTTCCGAGGCCCGGGGTGCCCAGGCCGGGAGCGCCGAGACCCGGCGTGCTGGTCGCACCCCCGGTCAAGGCGGGCACCGGGGGCATGTTGATCCCGAACTGCGACAACCCCTGCGACAGCGCCCCCATCAGCTCACCGGGCAGGTCGCTCATGACCGCGGCCTGTTTGAACTCGTGATGCTCGGGCGCCTTGGTGCCGGCGGTCGATTCGTAGACAAGGAAGTATGCGCAAGGACTCGCCACTGCCAGGGCGGCAACCGCGCTCATGGCTGTTGAGAGCTTGCGTCGGCGTCGGTTCGGCACGGAAGTCTCCTCTATCTGACTATGTGTTGTGTCGGCTCGTCCCACCGCTCCTTCCTGGTGGGAATCACACAAAGTCGATGGTACGAGTGGTGACCCTGTTACTAGAGTGGTGATATTGAATCGTGAGACAATTGCGACCCGGACTGTGATCGCGGATCCCAGGCGCCCCAACGCCCGTCGTCACAGGGCCGACGCCGCGGCATGGCCTCGCCAAATGAGTTAGGGCCACGCGGTCGGATACCCTAAGCAACCGATGACCGCTCGTTTCGATCTTTTCGTCGTCGGCTCTGGATTCTTCGGACTGACCATTGCCGAGCGCGTGGCTACCCAGCTCGGGAAGCGCGTCCTCGTCGTGGACCGCCGCCCGCACATCGGTGGCAACGCCTACTCAGAAGCCGAGCCCCACACCGGCATCGAGGTGCACAAGTACGGGGCCCACCTGTTCCACACCTCCAACAAGAGGGTCTGGGACTACGTGCGGCAGTTCACCGACTTCACCGACTACCGGCACCGCGTCTTCGCGATGCACAACGGGCAGGCCTACCAGTTCCCGATGGGACTGGGCCTGGTGTCGCAATTCTTCGGCAAGTACTTCACCCCGGCCGAAGCCCGCAAGCTCATTGCCGAGCAGGCCGCCGAGATCGACACTGCCGACGCGCAGAACCTCGAGGAGAAGGCGATCTCGCTGATCGGCCGGCCGCTCTACGAGGCCTTCGTCAAGGGGTACACGGCCAAGCAGTGGCAGACCGACCCCAAGGAGCTGCCGGCCGCCAACATCACCCGGCTCCCGGTCCGCTACACCTTCGACAACCGCTACTTCAGCGACACCTACGAGGGCCTGCCCGTCGACGGCTACACCGCCTGGCTGCGCAACATGGCCGCCGACGACCGCATCGAGGTCCGGCTGGACACGGACTGGTTCGACGTGCGCGACCAGCTGCGCGCGGACAGCCCCGAGGCGCCGGTCGTGTACACCGGACCGCTGGACCGCTACTTCGACTACGCCGAGGGCCGGCTGGGCTGGCGCACCCTCGACTTCGAACTCGAAGTGCTGCCCATCGGGGATTTCCAGGGCACGCCGGTGATGAACTACAACGACCCCGACGTGCCCTACACCCGCATCCACGAGTTCCGTCACTTCCACACCGAGCGCGACTATCCGACCGACAAGACCGTGATCATGCGGGAGTACTCGCGCTTCGCCGAAGACGACGACGAGCCCTACTATCCGATCAACACCGAGGCCGACCGCGCCCTGCTGGCCGCGTATCGGGCCAGGGCGAAGGCGGAAACCGCGTCGTCGAAGGTCCTGTTCGGCGGGCGGCTGGGCACCTACCAGTACCTGGATATGCACATGGCCATCGCCAGCGCGTTGAACATGTACGACAACGTCCTGGCGCCGCACCTGCGTGACGGCGCATCCCTGACCGAAGCCCAGAACAAAGAGGAAGGCGCGCGCTGATGCGCGCCACGACGATGCAGTGGGGGCACCCCCAGCCGCGCAGCGGCGAGGGGGACGACGCGATGAGAAGGAGTGGCGCCTAAATGAGTGCCGTGAGCCTGCTGTCCCGAATCATCCTGCCGCGGCCGGGCGAACCGCTCGACGTCCGCAAGCTGTACCTCGAGGAGTCGACGACCAACGCCCGGCGCGCGCATGCGACCAGCCGCACCTCGCTGGAGATCGGCAAAGAGTCCGAGGTGTCGTTCGCCACCTACTTCAACGCGTTCCCGGCCAGCTACTGGCGTCGCTGGACGACCTGCACGTCGGTGGCGCTGCGGGTGGAGCTGACCGGGACCGGACGCGTCGACATGTACCGGACCAAAGCCACCGGGGTGCGAATCTCGGTGGAGGGCCGCCAATTCGTCGGCACCGAGGATCAGCCGGCCGTCGTCGAGATCGAGGTGCCGCTCAAGCCGTTCGAGGACGGCGGCTGGATCTGGTTCGACATCACCACCGACACCGCGGTCACCCTGCGCAGTGGCGGCTGGTATGCGACGGAGCCCGCTCCGGGCGTGGCCAACATCGCCGTCGGCATCCCCACGTTCAACCGCCCCGCCGACTGCGTCAACGCGCTCGCCGACCTGACCGCAGATCCGTTGGTGGACGAGGTGATCGGCGCGGTCATCGTGCCGGATCAGGGCGTCCGCAAGGTGCGCGATCACCCGGATTTCGCGGCAGCGTCGGCGGGCCTGGGCGATCGGCTTTCCATTCACGACCAGCCCAACCTCGGCGGGTCCGGCGGCTACAGCCGGGTGATGTACGAGGCGCTGAAAAACACTGACTGCCAACAGATTTTGTTCATGGACGACGACATCCGCATCGAGCCGGACACGATCCTGCGGGTGTTGGCGATGAATCGCTTCGCCAAGAAGCCGACCCTGATCGGCGGCCAGATGCTCAACCTGCAGGAGCCGTCACACCTGCACATCATGGGCGAGGTCGTCAACCAGTCGAACTTCATGTGGACCGCCGCGCCGCACGCCGAATACGATCACAACTTCGCCGAATTCCCGTTGAACGACAAGAACGATCGCAGCGCGCTGCTGCACCGCCGCATCGACGTCGACTTCAACGGCTGGTGGACGTGCATGATCCCGCGGCAGGTCGCCGAAGAACTGGGTCAGCCGCTGCCGCTGTTCATCAAGTGGGACGACGCCGAATACGGTCTGCGCGCCGGCGAACACGGCTACCCGACGGTCACCCTGCCGGGCGCCGCGATCTGGCACATGGCCTGGAGCGACAAGGACGACGCCATCGACTGGCAGGCGTACTTCCACCTGCGCAACCGGCTGGTGGTCGCCGCGCTGCACTGGGATGGCGATATCACCGGCCTGGTCCGCAGCCACCTCAAGGCGACGCTGAAACACCTTGCGTGCCTGGAATATTCGACGGTCGCCATCCAGAACAGGGCCATCGACGACTTCCTCGCCGGCCCGGAGCACATCTTCTCGATCCTGGAATCGGCGCTGCCCGAAGTGCACCGGTTGCGCAAGGAATACCCGGACGCCGTCGTGCTGCCGGCGGCCAGCGAGCTGCCCAAGCCGCTGTACCAGAGCAAGGCGATGAAGCCGCCGGTGAACCCGGTGTCGATCAGCTACCGGCTGGCCCGCGGCATCCTGCACAACATGACCAAGGCCGACACGGAATCCCACAGCCGGCCCGAGTTCAACGTGCCCACCCAGGATGCGCGCTGGTTCCGGCTGTGCACGGTCGACGGCGTGACGGTCACGACGGCCGACGGCTGCGGCGTGGTCTACCGGCAGCGGGACCGGCGAAAGATGTTCTCGCTGTTGTTCAAATCGGTGCGCCGGCAGCGTCAGTTGCTCGCCCGGTTCGACGAGATGCGCCGGGTGTATCGCGACGCGCTGCCCGTGTTGTCCAGCAAGCAGAAGTGGGAGACGGCGTTGCTGCCAGCTGCGGAACATGCCTGAGGTCTCCTCTGCAGAGGCTCCGCGCGGCGAAGTGGCCGCGCTGGTCGCCGTCCAGGCGGCACTGGGCGATCAGCCCGGGGCGCTACCGGTGGCGCGCGCACTGTCGCACTTCGGCGAGCACAGCATCGGCTGGGTGGCCGTCGCCGCAATCGGTGCGGTGCTGTCACCGAAGCGTCGCTTCGAGTGGCTGATGGCCGGGGCCGGTGCGTTCGCCGCCCACGTCGCCGCCGTCGTCGTCAAGCGGATCGTGCGGCGCAAGCGGCCGCATGACCCTGCCGTCGTCGTGAACGTCGGCACGCCGAGCCGGCTGAGTTTCCCGTCGGCGCATGCCACCTCGACGACGGCCGCGGCGATCCTGATGGGGCGGGTCACCGGTCTGCCGCTGCCCGCCCTCTTGATTCCCCCGATGGCGTTGTCGCGGATGCTGCTGGGGGTGCACTATCCCAGCGACGTGGCCTGCGGCATCGCCCTCGGTGCCACCGTCGCGCGAGTCGCCGTGCGGCTTGAAGGCCGGGCGCGGAAGGTCTGGGCGAATGAGTGAGGACGTGGTGACCGGCCCCTCGGGCAACGTGGTGGCCGGCGTGATCAAGGCGATCCGCCCGCGGCAGTGGGTGAAGAACGTCCTGGTGCTGGCGGCGCCGGTGGCAGCGTTGGGCGGCCCGGTGCACTACAACTACGCTGACGTGCTGACCAAGGTGTCGGTGGCGTTCGTGGTGTTCTGCCTGGCGGCCTCGTCGATCTATCTGGTCAACGACGTGCGCGACGTCGATGCCGACCGCGAGCACCCCACCAAAAGATTCCGCCCGATCGCTGCGGGTGTAGTGCCGGAGTGGCTGGCCTACACCCTCGCAGTGGTTCTCGGGGCGGGCTCGCTGGGGATCGCCTGGTGGCTGACGCCGGACCTGGCGGTGGTGATGGCCGTCTACCTCGGCATGCAGCTTGCCTACTGCTTCGGTCTTAAACACCAAGCGGTGATGGACATCTGCATCGTGTCGTCGGCGTACCTGCTGCGCGCCATCGCGGGCGGCGCCGCCACCGGCATCCCGCTGTCGCAATGGTTCTTGCTGACGGCGGCGTTCGCGTCGCTGTTCATGGTGGCGGGCAAGCGCTACGCCGAGCTGCAGGTCGCCGAGCGCACCGGCGCCGCCATCCGCAAGTCCCTGGAGAGCTACACCAGCACCTATCTGCGGTTCGTCTGGACCATGTCGGCCACCGCGGTGGTGCTCTGCTACGGGCTGTGGGCGTTCGAGCGTGACCGCCACTCGGGGTCGTGGTTCGCGGTGTCGATGGTCCCGTTCACCATCGCGATCCTGCGCTACGCCGTCGACGTGGACGGCGGGCTGGCCGGCGAACCCGAAGACATCGCGCTGCGCGACCGGGTGCTGCAGCTGCTTTTCGTGGCGTGGATAGCGACGCTTGGAGCCGCCGTTGCCTTCGGTTAGCCCCGAACTGCAGGCCCTCAAAGCGCGCATGATGCGGAGCCGGCCGGTGACCAGGCGGGCCGGGTGGCCCATCTTTCCGTACACCACGATGGTGCGGGTCAGCCTGTGGATCGGCCTGGCGGTGGTGGCCGTCCTGTTCGGCTGGGGGAGTTGGCAGCGGCGGTGGATCGCCGATGACGGGCTGATCGTGTTGCGCACCGTGCGCAATCTGCTCGCCGGCAACGGACCCGTGTTCAACCAGGGCGAGCGGGTGGAGGCCAACACCTCCACGGCCTGGACCTACCTGATGTATGCCGGCAGCTGGGTCGGCGGCGCGCTGCGCATGGAGTACGTCGCGCTCGCGCTCGCCCTGACGCTCTCGGTGGTGGGCGTGGCGCTGCTGATGCTGGGCGCAGCGCGGTTGTACGCGCCGAGCCTGCGGGGCCGCAAGGCGATCATGTTGCCCGCCGGGGCGCTGGTGTACGTCGCTCTGCCGCCGGCGCGGGACTTCGCCACGTCCGGGCTGGAGAGCGGTTTGACGCTGGCCTATCTCGGACTGCTCTGGTGGATGATGGTCTGCTGGGCGCAGCCGGTGCGCAATCGCGCCGATAAGAACGTGTTCGCCGGCGCGCTGGCGTTCGTGGCCGGGTTCAGCGTCCTGGTCCGGCCCGACTTGGCGCTGATGGGTGGGCTGGCGCTGATCATGATGCTGATCGCGGCCCGGACCTGGCGCCGCCGGGTGCTGGTGGTGGTGGCCGGGGGTTTCCTGCCGGTGGCCTACGAGATCTTCCGGATGGGCTATTACGGCCTGCTCGTCCCGGGGACCGCCCTGGCTAAGGACGCGGCCGGGGACAAGTGGTCGCAGGGGATGATCTACCTGTCGAACTTCAACGCGCCCTACGCGGTGTGGATCCCCCTGGTGCTGCTCGTGCCGCTGGGCGTGCTGCTGTTCGCGGCCCGCCGACGGCCGTCCTTCCTGCGTCCCGCGCTGGCCCCCGACTACGGGCGGCTGGCCCGGGCGGTGCACAGCCCGCCCGCGGTGGTGGCGTGGGTGCTGTTCAGCGGTTTGCTGCAGGCCCTCTACTGGATTCGGCAGGGCGGCGACTTCATGCACGCCCGGGTGCTGCTGGCGCCGCTGTTCTGTCTACTGGCCCCGGTGGCCGTCATCCCGGTGGCCATCCCCGACGGCCAGGACTATTCACGCGAGACGGGTAACTGGGTGGCCGGCGCCGCCGGCGCGTTGTGGCTGGGCGTGGCCGGATGGGCGCTGTGGGCGGCGAATTCACCCGGGATGGGTGACGACGCCACCCACGTCACCTACACCGGGATCGTCGACGAACGCCGCTTCTATGCCCAGGCCACCGGTCACGCGCATCCGCTGACCGCCGCCGACTACCTGGGTTATCCGCGCATGGCGGCCATCCTGACCGCGCTGGACAACACGCCCGAAGGCGCGTTGCTGCTGCCGTCCGGCAACTACATCCAGTGGGACCTGGTGCCGCAGGCCCCGCCGGCGCCGGGCGACAAGTCTCCGCAAAAGCCGCAGCACGCAGTGTTTTTCACCAACCTCGGCATGGTCGGCATGAACGTCGGGCTCGACGTCAGGGTGATCGATCAGATCGGTTTGGCGAATCCGCTTGCGCAGCACACCGAACGGCTCAAGCACGGCCGCATTGGGCACGACAAGAACCTCTTCCCGGACTGGGTGATCGCCGACGGCCCCTGGGTGAAGCTGCCTCCGGGGATTCCGGGCTATCTGGACGCCCAGTGGGTCGCCCAGGCCGTCGCGGCGCTGCAATGCCCCGAGACGAAGGCGGTGCTCAGCTCGGTGCGCGCGCCGATGACCCCGCACCGATTCGTGTCCAACCTGGTGAACTCCTTCCAGTTCACCGGTTACCGGATCGACCGGGTGCCGCGCTACGAACTGGCCCGGTGCGGCCTGCCCGTGCCGCCGGGGCCACCGCCCCCGCCGCACGAGTAAGCGTCGCGCAGAAGAATTTTCGGCAGATTGCGGACGAATCACCTTCCGCGCGCCGCGAAAAAATGGCAGCAACATCACAATTGGCCTCTCACCAGGTACCAATGGCGGTTAAGCACATGCGAAAACACCGCCTTTTAGACACATGTTTGACTTGAAAACCGCTGGGTAGGAGGGCCGCTCGACGGTGGGCGCCGTCGCCTCGATGCGGCCGAACGATGCAAGGTGTGGTTGACTACACGGGCACTGCCGCGCTTGCGCGCAGGCAGTTCGACCCAATCAAGAAAGCGCCCGATCGGTGAACTGCGCCGAAAGGCCGCAAGAAGGATGAGGAAGCAAGGATGACGCTTGTCGACAGATTGCGCGGCGCCGTGGCGGGAATGCCGCGCCGGCTCGTCGTGGCGGCCGCAGGTGCGGCGCTGCTCTCGGGCCTGATTGGCGCCGTCGGAGGCTCGGCGACCGCCGGGGCCTTCTCGCGCCCGGGTCTGCCGGTGGAGTACCTGCAGGTTCCGTCCGCGGGAATGGGCCGCGACATCAAGGTTCAGTTCCAGAGCGGTGGCCCGAACTCGCCCGCGTTGTACCTGCTCGACGGTATGCGTGCGCAGGACGACTTCAACGGCTGGGACATCAACACCCCGGCGTTCGAGTGGTACAACCAGTCCGGCATCTCGGTCGCCATGCCCGTCGGTGGCCAGTCCAGCTTCTACTCCGACTGGTACAAGCCCGCCTGCGGTAAGGCCGGCTGCACCACCTACAAGTGGGAAACCTTCCTGACCAGCGAGCTGCCGGCGTACCTGAACAGCGAGAAGCAGGTCAAGCCGACCGGCAGCGCCGTCGTCGGTCTGTCGATGGCCGGATCGTCGGCGCTGATCCTGGCCGCCTACCACCCGCAGCAGTTCGTCTACGCCGGCTCGCTGTCGGCGCTGCTGGACCCGTCGCAGGGCATGGGTCCGTCGCTGATCGGCCTGGCCATGGGTGACGCCGGTGGTTACAAGACCGCCGACATGTGGGGTCCGAAGGAGGACCCGGCGTGGGCGCGCAACGACCCGTCGCTGCAGGTCGGCAAGCTGGTCGCCAACAACACCCGCATCTGGGTGTACTGCGGTAACGGCAAGCCGTCCGACCTCGGTGGCGACAACCTGCCCGCGAAGTTCCTGGAGGGCTTCGTGCGGACCAGCAACCTGAAGTTCCAGGACGCGTACAAGGCCGCCGGCGGCAACAACGCCGTGTGGAACTTCGACGCCAACGGCACCCACGACTGGCCCTACTGGGGCGCGCAGCTGCAGGCGATGAAGCCTGACCTGCAGTCGGTGCTGGGCGCCACCCCGGGCGCGGGTCCGGCCACGGCCGCCACCGCCAACGCGGGTAACGGCCAGGGCACCTAACCACACCACGCATGACGACCAGCGGCGGAAACCCCGAGGGGTTTCCGCCGCCAGTCGTTTGCGGCCCGTGTGACGTGTTTCACTACCCGGCGGTCGGGGGAACTACGGCGCTGGCTAATCTGCTGTCAGCGACTAGACGATGGAGGGTGGACATGACGGTCGTGCGGGGTGTGTCAGCGCTTCTGCGGGTGTTCTGCGTAGCCGTGCTAGCGGTCGGGGTGGCCTTCGCGCTGCAGACCGCTGCAACCGTCGGAAAGGCCCGGGCGGCGGGCTACGAAAGCCTGATGGTTCCGTCGGCGGCCATGGGCCGCGACATCCCGGTGGCCTTCATGGGCGGTGGTCCGCACGCGGTCTACCTGCTCGACGCCTTCAACGCGGCCCCGGATGTGAGCAACTGGGTCACCGCCGGCAACGCGATGAACACGCTGGGCGGCAAGGGCGTCTCGGTGGTGGCCCCGGCCGGCGGCGCGTGGAGCATGTACACCAACTGGGAACAGGACGGCAGCAAGCAGTGGGACACGTTCCTGTCCAGCGAGCTGCCCGATTGGCTGGCCGCCAACAAGGGCCTGGCGCCCGGCGGGCACGCCGCCGTCGGTGCCTCGCAGGGCGGCTACGGCGCGATGGCGCTGGCCGCCTTCCACCCCGACCGCTTCGGCTTCGCCGGGTCGCTGTCGGGGTTCCTCTACCCGTCGAGCACCAACTACAACGGCGCCATCCTGGCCGGCCTGCAGCAGTTCGGCGGCGTCGACGGCAACGGCATGTGGGGCGCCCCGCAGCTGGGCCGGTGGAAGTGGCACGACCCGTACGTGCACGCCTCGCTGCTGGCGCAGAACAACACCCGGGTGTGGGTGTGGAGCCCGACCAACATGGGCGGCGACGACGCCGCGATGATCGGCCAGGCCGGCGCGGCGATGGGCAGTTCCCGCGAGTTCTATCAGCAGTACCGCAGCAACGGCGGGCACAACGGTCACTTCGACTTCCCCGGCGGCGGCGACAACGGCTGGGGCTCGTGGTCGGGGCAACTCGGGGCGATGTCGGGCGATATCGTCGGCGCCATCCGCTAGCGGCGATCGCCAGTGCGGCGAAGCCGGGCGCAGCGGGTCGGCGCCATCCGCTAGCGGCTCGCTGCCTGACTGACCCAGCCGGCCGAGCCGGTAGCGTGTAGGGGGTGCAGCAGGGGTCGGGAGGACCGCGTAGCTGCGATCCACCGACTCTGCTGGCAGGAGAACATGGCTAACAGCGCGCGGCGTAAGCGCCAACGCACCCTCGCTTGGATCGCCGCAGTGTCCGTCGCCGCCGTCGTCTTCCTGGGCATCTTGGCCGCGGTCACCCTGCTGCGCGGCCACCAGTCGCAGCCCAGCGCGGTGCCGTCCGGGGTGCTGCCGCCGTCATCGACCACGACGCACCCGCACAAGCCGCGACCCGCTTCGCAAGACGCCTCGTGCCCCGACGTGCTGCTGGTCAACGTTCCCGGCACGTGGGAGTCCGCGGTGCAGGACGACCCCGTCAACCCCGTCCAATTTCCCAACGCGCTGCTGCACAAGGTGACCACGAGCATTACCCAGCAGTTCCCGTCGTCGCGGGTGCAGGAGTACACCACCCCGTACACCGCGCAATTCCACAATCCGTTGAGCGGCGACACGCAGATGTCCTACAACGCCAGCCGGGCCGAGGGCACCCGCGCGACGGTCCAGGCGATGACCGACATGAACACCAAGTGCCCGCTGACCAGTTACGTGCTGATGGGCTTTTCGCAGGGAGCGGTGATCGCGGGCGATATCGCCAGCGACATCGGCAACGGCCGCGGACCCGTCGACGAGGACCTGGTGTTGGGTGTGACGTTGATCGCTGACGGCCGCCGTCAGATGGGAGTCGGCAACGACATCGGGCCCAACCCGCCGGGGCAGGGCGCCGAGGTCACGCTGCACGAGGTGCCCATTCTGTCTGGGATGGGTCTGACCATGACCGGTGCGCGCCCGGGGGGTTTCGGGGATCTCAACGCCAGGACCAATGAGATCTGCGCGCCGGGCGACCTCATCTGCGCCGCGCCGGAAGAGGCGTTCAGCATCGCCAACCTGCCGACGACGCTGAACACCTTGGCCGGCGGCGCGGGTCAGCCCGTCCACGCCCTCTACGCCACGACGCAGTGCTGGAGCATCGACGGGGCGCCGGCGACCGACTGGACGTTGAACTGGGCTCACGGTCTTATCGCGAATGCGCCACAACCGAAACACGGATGATCTACGGCGGTGGGACACAAGCGTCAGGTGGCGGTTGCCGACGTCGATCGGCGGTACCTTGTGATTTGGTCTGCCGTAGGCAGCCCCGTAACATTAAGAGGAATTTAAGAGCTATCGGACCTTTGTCGCGCACCCGTCGGGTCGGCGGGGACTGGCACATGGCCGGCTTACCCCAGCGGGTGCCGTGCGAGGTCCGGTGTGCGCGTAGACATGTAACCGTCGGCATAGCCGGCTAGAGAACGAAGCCGTCGGCGGAGCCGGCCTAGGAACAAGGCGTCGGCCGGGCCGACCCAAAACAGGTGCGACAGGAGAGCGGCATGGTGTACCACAACCCGTTCATCGTGAATGGAAAGATCAAGTTCCCGGACAACACGAACTTGGTCAAGCACGTTGAGAAATGGGCGAGGGTTCGCGGCGACAAGCTCGCCTACCGGTTCCTGGACTTCTCCACCGAACGCGACGGCGTCGCCTGCGACATCTCCTGGTCGGAGTTCAGCGCCCGCAACCGCGCCGTGGGTGCCCGCCTGCAGCAAGTCACCCAGCCCGAGGACCGCATCGCGGTGCTGTGCCCGCAGAACCTGGATTACCTCGTGGCGCTCTTCGGCGCGCTGTACGCCGGCCGGATCGCGGTGCCGCTGTTCGACCCGAGCGAGCCGGGCCACGTCGGTCGCCTGCACGCCGTGCTCGACGACTGCACCCCGTCGACGATCCTGACCACCACCGAGGCCGCCGAGGGCGTCCGCAAGTTCATCCGCGCCCGGGCGGCCAAGGAACGTCCCCGCATCATCGCCGTCGACGCGGTGCCCAACGAGGTCGCGTCCACCTGGGTGCCGCCCGAGGCCGACGAGAACACCATCGCCTACCTGCAGTACACCTCCGGGTCCACCCGCACCCCGACCGGCGTGCAGATCACCCACCTCAACCTGCCCACCAACGTGCTGCAGGTGCTCAACGGGCTCGAGGGTAAAGAGGCCGACCGCGGGCTGTCCTGGCTGCCGTTCTTCCACGACATGGGGCTGATCACCGCGCTGCTGTCACCGGTGATCGGCCACAACTTCACCTTCATGACGCCGGCCGCCTTCGTGCGCCGGCCCGGCCGGTGGATCCGCGAGATGGCGCGCAAGCCCGAGGACGCCCCGGACTGCGAGGTCATCACCGTGGCGCCGAACTTCGCGTTCGAGCATGCCGCGGTCCGCGGCGTGCCCAAGGAGGGTGAGCCGCCGCTGGATCTGAGCAACGTCAAGGCGATCCTGAACGGCAGCGAGCCGGTGTCCCCGGCGTCGATGCGCAAGTTCTACGAGGCGTTCTCGCCCTACGGTCTGCGGGAGACCGCGATCAAGCCCTCCTACGGTCTGGCCGAGGCGACCCTGTTCGTCTCCACCACGCCGATGGACGAGGCGCCCACGGTCATCCACGTCGACCGTGACGAGCTGAACAAGCAGCGCTTCGTCGAGGTGCCCGCCGATTCACCCAAGGCCGTCCCTCAGGTTTCCGCCGGCATCATCGGCGTCGACGAGTGGGCCGTCATCGTCGACCCGGAGACCGCCAGCGAGCTGCCCGACGGTCAGATCGGCGAGATCTGGCTGCACGGAAACAACCTGGGCACCGGCTACTGGGGCAAGGAAGAAGAGACCAACGACATCTTCCGCAACATCCTCAAGTCGCGGATCAGCCAGTCGCACGCAGAGGGTGCCCCCGACGACGGCATGTGGGTCAAGACCGGCGATTACGGCACTTACCACAAGGGCCACCTCTACATCGCGGGCCGCATCAAGGACCTGGTCATCATCGACGGCCGCAACCACTACCCGCAGGACCTCGAGTACTCGGCGCAGGAAGCCAGCAAGGCGCTGCGCACCGGTTACGTCGCCGCCTTCTCGGTGCCGGCCAACCAGCTGCCCAAGGAAGTGTTCGACAACCCGCACGCCGGCATCAAGTACGACCCCGACGACGGCTCCGAGCAGCTGGTGATCGTCGCCGAACGCGCGGCCGGCTCGCACAAGCTGGACTACCAGCCGATCGCCGACGACATCCGGGCCGCGATCGCGGTGCGCCACGGCGTGACGGTCCGCGACTTGCTGCTGGTGCAGTCGGGGACCATCCCGCGCACATCCAGCGGCAAGATCGGGCACCGCGCCTGCCGCGCCGCCTACCTCGACGGCAGTCTGCGAAGCGGCGTCGGTTCCCCGACGGCCTTCGCCAGCGCCACCGACTGAATCCCTTAGGACCATGGCTGACACTGAGCATCCCGAAAACGACACCCCGGGCCCTGACGGGGAGGTGCCCGCCAAGAAAACGGACATGCGCGCCGGCGACGATGCAGAGCGCAGCGATGAGGAGAAGCGGCGCCCAACAACCGTCCCCGAGATGCGCCAGTGGCTGCGCAACTGGGTCGGCCGGGCCGTCGGTAAATCACCCGACGACATCGACGAGTCGGTGCCGATGGTCGAACTGGGCCTGGCGTCGCGGGATGCCGTGGCGATGGCCGCCGACATCGAGGACATGACCGGTGTGACCCTGTCGGTCGCGGTCGCCTTCCAGCACCCGACCATCGAATCGCTGGCGACCCGCATCATCGAGGGTGAGCCCGAGGTCGCCGATGACGAGCTCGACGGGGCCGACTGGACCCGCACCGGCCCGGCCGAGCGCGTCGACATCGCGATCGTGGGCCTGTCGACCCGCCTTCCCGGCGACATGAATTCCCCGGACGAGACCTGGGCGGCGCTGATGGAGGGCCGCGACGCCATCACCGATCTGCCCGAGGGCCGGTGGTCGGAATTCCTCGAGGAGCCGCGCATCGCCCAACGCGTCGGCACCGCCCGCACCCGCGGCGGCTACCTGAAGGACATCAAGGGTTTCGACTCCGAGTTCTTCGCGGTCGCCAAGACCGAGGCCGACAACATCGACCCGCAGCAGCGGATGGCGCTCGAGCTGACCTGGGAGGCGCTCGAGCACGCCCGGATCCCGGCGTCGAGCCTGCGCGGCGAGGCCGTCGGCGTGTATGTCGGCTTCTCCAACAACGACTACCAATTCCTGGCGGTGTCCGACCCGACGGTCGCGCACCCCTACGCGATCACCGGCACCGCCAGCTCGATCATCGCCAACCGGGTGTCCTACTTCTACGACTTCCGCGGCCCGTCGGTGGCGCTGGACACCGCCTGCTCGAGTTCGCTGGTGGCGACGCACCAGGCGGTGCAGGCGCTGCGCAATGGCGAATGCGACGTGGCGGTGGCCGGTGGTGTCAACGCGCTGCTCACCCCGCTGGTGACGCTCGGTTTCGACGAGATCGGCGCGGTGCTGTCCCCCGACGGCCGCATCAAGTCGTTCTCGTCGGACGCCGACGGCTACACCCGCTCCGAGGGCGGCGGCATGTTCGTGCTCAAGCGGGTCGACGACGCCCGCCGCGACGGCGACCAGATCCTGGCCGTCATCGCCGGCAGCGCGGTCAACCACGACGGCCGGTCCAACGGGCTGATCGCCCCCAACCAGGACGCCCAGGCCGAGGTGCTGCGCCGGGCCTACAAGGACGCCGGCATCGATCCGCGCACGGTGGACTACATCGAGGCGCACGGCACCGGCACCGTCCTGGGTGACCCGATCGAGGCCGAGGCGCTGGGCCGGGTCGTCGGCCGCGGCCGGCCCGCCGATCGTCCGGCGTTGCTGGGTGCGGTGAAAACGAATGTGGGACACCTGGAGTCGGCCGCCGGAGCGGCGAGCCTGGCCAAGGTCGTGCTCGCGCTGCAGCACGACAAGCTGCCACCGTCGATCAACTTCGCCGGCCCGAGCCCCTACATCGACTTCGACGGCATGCGCTTGAAAGTCATTGACAGCGCAAGCGATTGGCCGCGCTACGGCGGCTACGCGCTGGCCGGGGTGTCCAGCTTCGGCTTCGGTGGGGCCAACGCGCACCTGGTGGTGCGGGAGACCCTGCCGCGCGACGTCATCGAGCGCGAAGCCGAGCCGCAGCCTGTCGCCGCCGCGCCGGCCGCCGAAGCGGCCGAGGCCCCCACGCTGGAAAGCCATTCGCTGCGATTCGACGACTTCGGCAACATCATCCCCGACGCCTCCGAGGTGGAGGAGGAAGAATACGAGCTGCCGGGCGTGACCGACGAGGCGCTGCGCCTCAAGGAGATCGCGCTGGAAGAGCTTGCCGCGCAAGAGGAGTCGGAGCCGACCAAGCCGCTGATCCCGCTCGCGGTGTCGGCGTTCCTGACGTCGCGCAAGAGGGCCGCGGCCGCCGAGCTCGCGGACTGGATGGAAAGTCCGGAAGGCCAGGCGTCGTCGCTGGAGTCGATCGGCCGGGCGCTGTCGCGGCGCAACCACGGCCGTTCGCGCGCGGTGGTGCTGGCCCACGACCACGACGAGGCCGTCAAGGGTCTGCGGGCGATCGCAGAGGGCAAGCAGCGGGCAGGCGTATTCAGCACCGACGGGCCGGTGACCAGCGGGCCGGTCTGGGCGATGGCCGGATTCGGTGCGCAGCACCGCAAAATGGGCAAGAGCCTGTACCTGCGCAACGAGGTCTTCGCCGAGTGGATCGAGAAGGTCGACGCGCTGATCCAGGACGAGCGGGGCTACTCGATTCTCGAGCTGATCCTCGACGACTCGCAGGACTACGGCATCGAGACCAGCAACGTCGTCATCTTCGCGATCCAGATCGCCCTGGGCGAGTTGCTCAAACACCACGGCGCCAAACCCGCTGCGGTGGTTGGCCAGTCGCTCGGCGAGCCCGCATCGGCCTACTTCGCCGGAGGCCTGTCGCTGGCGGATGCGGCCCGCGTGATCGCCTCACGCTCGCACCTGATGGGCGAGGGCGAGGCGATGTTGTTCGGCGAGTACATCCGGTTCATGGCGCTCGTCGAGTACTCCGCCGACGAGCTCAACACCGTGTTCGCCGACTTCCCCGGCCTGGAGGTGTGCGTCTACGCCGCACCCAGCCAGACCGTTATCGGCGGCCCCCCCGAGCAGATCGATGCGATCGTCGCCCGGGCGGAGGCGGAGGGCCGGTTCGCCCGCAAGCTGCAGACCAAGGGCGCCGGCCACACCTCGCAGATGGATCCGCTGCTCGGTGAGTTCTCCGCCGAGCTGCAGGGGATCCACCCGCTGAGCCCGAACGTCGGCATCTTCTCGACCGTGCACGAGGGCACCTATATCAAGCCCGGCGGCGAGCCGATCCACGATGTCGCCTACTGGGTCAAGGGCATGCGGCATTCGGTGTACTTCACCCACGGCGTCCGCAACGCGGTCGACAGCGGGCACACCACCTTCTTGGAGCTCGCGCCCAACCCGGTGGCGCTGATGCAGATCGGCCTCACCACCGCCGCCGCGGGTCTTCATGACGCCCAACTGATTCCGACGCTGGCCCGCAAGCAGGACGACGTCGAGTCGATGATCTCGGCCATGGCCCAGCTCTACGTCCACGGTCACGACCTGGACATCCGGACGCTGTTCAGTCGGGCCCAGGGTCCTGAAGATTTTGCGAACATCCCGCCGACCCGGTTCAAGCGCAAAGAGCACTGGCTGGACGTGCACTTCTCCGGCGACGGCTCGGTGATCATGCCGGGCACCCACGTCGCGCTGCCCGACGGTCGCCACGTCTGGGAGTTCGCGCCGCGCAACGGCGACACGGACTTGGCCGCGTTGGTGAGATCCGCTGCGACACAAGTGCTTCCGGATGCACAGCTGGCGGCGTCCGAGCAGCGCGCGGTGCCCGGCGCGGGCGCCCGGCTGGTGACGACGATGACCCGGCACCCGGGCGGCGCCTCGGTGCAGGTGCACGCCCGCATCGACGAGTCCTTCACCCTGGTGTACGACGCACTGGTGTCGCGGGCCGGTTCGAGTGTCGCCGCACTGCCGGCCGCGGTGGGCGCCGGCGCGACGATCACCGCCCCGGCCGCGACCGCCGCGGTCGAGGCTCCCCAGGCGCCGGCCGAGGAGGCCGACGCCGAGACGCTGTCGGACAGCCTGACCAACCGCTACCTGCCGTCCAGCGTGGGCCGGTGGACACCGGATTCCGGCGAGACCATCGGCGAGCGGCTGGGCCTGATCGTCTCGGCGGCAATGGGTTACGAGCCCGAGGACCTGCCGTGGGAGGTGCCGCTGATCGAGCTCGGCCTGGACTCGCTGATGGCGGTGCGGATCAAGAACCGCGTCGAATACGACTTCGACATGCCGCCGATCCAACTGACGGCCGTGCGCGACGCCAACCTGTACGCCGTCGAGAAGCTGATCGAGTACGCGGTCGAGCACCGCGACGAGGTCGAACAGCTGCACGAGCACCAGAAGACAATGACGCCCGAGGAGATCGCCCGGGAGCAGGCCCAGCTGCTCAGCGGGGCGACGCCGACCTCGGCCGCCGCGCCCGCACCGGACCCGCAGGCCGAGCCCGAGACTCAGCCGGCCCCGCCGCCGTCGTCGGACGCGCCGATCCCGCCGCCGCCGACGGATCCGTCCGGCCCGAAGGGCGCGGCGACCAACGGCGCGAAGCCGGATCTCGCGGGCGCGCTCAGCTCCGAAGCGGTGGCCAAGGCGCTGAACTCCGATGTGCCGCCGCGTGATGCGGCCGAGCGGGTCACTTTCGCCACCTGGGCGATCGTCACGGGCAAGTCGCCGGGCGGCATCTTCAACCCGCTGCCCAAGCTCGACGGGAACACCGCGGCCAAGATGGCGCAGCGGCTCGCCGAACGCGCCGAGGGCGACATCAGCGCCGAGGACGTCCTGTCGTCGGAGACCATCGAGGAGCTGGCCGAAAAGGTCCGCCAGTACCTCGAGGCGGGTCAGATCGACGGCTTCGTCCGCACCCTGCGGGCCCCGCAGAACGAGTCGCAGATACCCGTGTTCGTGTTCCATCCGGCCGGCGGTTCGACGGTGGTCTACGAGCCGCTGTTGAACCGGTTGCCCGCGGACACGCCGATGTACGGGTTCGAGCGCGTGGAGGGCACCGTTCAGGAGCGGGCCGCCCAGTACGTGCCGAAGCTGCTGGAGATGAACGAGGGCAAGCCGTTCATCCTGGCCGGCTGGTCGCTCGGCGGCGCGCTGGCGTACGCGTGCGCGATCGGGCTGAAGCGGGTCGGCGCGGATGTGCGCTTCGTCGGGATGATCGACACCGTGCGCGCCGGCGAGGAAATTCCGCAGACCCAGGAGGAGACCCGCAAGCGCTGGGACCGGTACGCGAAGTTCGCCGAGCGCACCTTCAACGTCGAGATCCCCGCGATCCCCTACGAGCAGCTCGAAGAGCTCGACGACGAGGGGCAGGTCAAGTTCGTGCTGGACATCGTCCAGCAGAGCGGTGTGCAGATTCCGGGTGGCATCGTCGAGCACCAGCGGACGTCCTACCTGGACAACCGGGCGCTCGAGACCGTCCAGATCGAGCCGTACGACGGCCACGTCACCCTTTACATGGCCGACCGCTACCACGACGACGTCATCGAGTTCGAGCCGCGGTATGCGGTCCGCAAGCCCGACGGCGGCTGGGGCGAGTACGTGGCCGACCTCGAGGTGGTGCCGATCGGTGGCGAGCACATCCAGGCCATCGACGAACCGATCATCGGCAAGGTGGGTGCTCACCTCGCGGACGTGCTGAATAAGGTGGAGGCGGAAACCAGTCAGACGAGTGAGGTGGGCAAGTAGTGACGGAGACCGTGCCAGCTTCGGGGGCAGCTCCCATTCAGCACACCACCGCCGAGAAGCTGGCCGAGCTCTACGCTCGCCTGGAACTGGCCAAAGAGCCCGGCGGCGAGAAGGCCGTCGCCAAGCGCGACAAGAAGGGCATCCCGAGCGCGCGCGCCCGGGTGCACGCGCTGGTCGATCCGGGCACCTTCCTGGAGACCGGGGCGCTGGCCAAGACGCCGAACGACCCGAACGCGCTCTACGGCGACGGGTGCGTCACCGGCCACGCCATGATCGACGGCCGGCCGGTCGGGGTGTTCTCCCACGACCAGACGGTGTTCCAGGGCACCGTCGGTGAGATGTTCGGCCGCAAGGTGGCCAGGCTGATGGAATGGTGCGCCATGGTCGGCTGCCCGATCATCGGCATCCAGGACTCCGGTGGTGCCCGCATCCAGGACGCGGTTACCTCGCTGGCGTGGTACGCCGAGCTGGGCCGCCGCCACGAGGCGCTGTCCGGGCTGGTGCCGCAGATCTCCCTTATCTTCGGGAAATGCGCTGGGGGAGCGGTGTATTCGCCGATCCAGGACGACCTGCTGGTCTCGGTGCGTGACCAGGGGTACTTCTTCGTCACCGGGCCCGATGTGATCCGAGAGGTTACCGGCGAAGACGTCACCCTCGACGAGCTCGGCGGCTCCGACGCCCAGGCCCGCAACGGCAACATCCACCAGGTGGTCGACTCCGAGGCCGAGGCGTTCCAGTACGTGCGCGACTTCCTGTCGTTCCTGCCGTCGAGCGCGGTCAGCGAGCCGCCGATCGTCAACCCCGGCCTCGAGCCGGAGACCACCCCGACCGATCTGGAGCTCGACTCGATCGTGCCGGACTCGGACAACATGGCCTACGACATGCACGAGATCCTGCTGCGGATCTTCGACGACGGCGACTTCCTCGACGTCGCCGCGCAACACGGGCCGGCCATCATCACCGGATTCGCCCGGGTCGACGGACGCCCGGTGGGCGTGATCGCCAACCAGCCCATGTACTTGTCCGGGTCGATCGACAACGAGGCCTCCGACAAGGCGGCCCGGTTCATCCGGTTCTGCGACGCGTTCAACGTCCCGCTGGTCTTCGTGGTGGACACGCCGGGCTTCCTGCCGGGCGCCGAGCAGGAGAAGAACGGGATCATCAAGCGCGGCGGCCGGTTCCTTTACTCGGTGGTCGAGGCCGACGTGCCGAAGGTGACCATCACGGTCCGCAAGTCGTACGGCGGCGCCTACGCGGTGATGGGCTCGCGGCAGCTGACCGCCGACTTCAACTTCGCCTGGCCGACCGCGCGCATCGCGGTGATCGGCGCCGAGGGGGCCGCGCAGCTGCTGATGAAGCGGTTCCCCGACCCGACCACGCCCGAGGCGCAGCAGATCAAGAAGGACTTCATCGAGGGCTACAACCTCAACATGGCGATCCCGTGGACCGCCGCCGAACGCGGATTCATCGACGCGGTCATCGACCCGCACGAGACCCGGCTGCTGCTGCGCAAGTCCATGAAGCTGTTGCGGGACAAGCAGTTGTGGTTCCGCACGGCACGCAAGCACGGGCTCATCCCGATCTAGTCGGCCGTGCCGGGCGGCGGTCGCGACCGTCGGGGCAATGGGTGACTTCGCAAAGCGCTAGCGCATCCGCTATCGCTTTCGCGGACAACACAATTGACTAGAGTCGCAGCGCACCGTCGAGCAGTTCGTCGAAGCGCTCCAGCGCCTCGTCGGAGTCGGCGTCGATGCCGCGCAGCGCCCCTCGATCGGCGAGATAGCGCTGCGCGTGCAGCCGGGCGACGAGTCCCTTGCGTTCACCGCCACGGGTGGCCCGCTCCCAGGCGGCCTGCTCGATGAGTAGCGCACCGGCGTAGACGTCGCCCATGAATTGCGCCAGCGGGAACAGCCGCGCCTCGGCCGTCTCCCTGTCCAGCTTGGTCCACGCCGTGACCGCAGCCTCCAGATCCTCGATCCGGCCGGCGACCAGCCGGGTGGCTTCGTCGTCGTCGGCGACCGACACCGCGTCGCGCAACCGCGCCAGCAGCGACTCGTGCGCGCGGGTCTGCTCGATGCCGCGTCGCACATCCAGGCACAGAATGTTGTCCGGCCCCTCCCAGATCGTGTTCACCTGCGCGTCGCGCAGCAGCCGCGCCACCGGCCACGTCTCGATATAGCCGTTGCCGCCGTGGATTTCGATCGCATCCGAGGCCGCGGTGATCCCCAGCCGGCACACCCTGAGTTTGGTGACGGGCACGGCGATGCGTTGCCGCATGCCGCGCGGCTGGCGATGGTTGGTGGCGCCGGTGCCGTCGAACACCAACGCCGCGGCGGCCTCGACGTCGACGATCATCTCGGCGAGTTTGCGCCGCATCAGAGGTTTGTCGATGAGCGCGCCGCCGAAGGCCCGGCGTTGGCGGGCATAACACACCGATTCGACCAGCGCGCGACGCGCATTGCCGAGCGCGAACAAGGCGATGCCCAGGCGCGCGGCGTTGGTCAGCTCCATCATGCGTCCCAGCCCCTTGCCGTCCGACGGTCCCGCGGCGGCGTCGGTGGGCTCGCCGGACAGCAGAAACGCCTCGGCGTCGACGAATTCGACCTCGCCCGAGGCCACCGAGCGGGTGCCGAGCTTGTCCTTGAGCCGCCGGACCCGCACCCCGTTGCGCGAGCCGTCGCGGCGGGTGCGCAGCACCAAAAAGTTGGCGACGCCCCGCGAAGAGTCCGGTGCGCCTTCGGGTTTGGCCAGGACGACGAACGCCTCCCCGGCGCAGTTGGACGCAAACCACTTGAAGCCGTTCAACAACCACGCGTCACCATGCCGCGTGGCTGTGGTCTCCAGCGCTCCCAGATCGGAGCCGCCCGTGCGCTCGGTCAACAGCTGCGCCGTCTCGCCGGCCCACTCCCCGGAGGCGAATTTGGCCAGCACATGCTCGGCCACATCCGGCGGTGCGTACGCGGCCACCAGCGACTGGACCATGCCGCCGCCGGTGCCCAATGCGCAACCCATCCCGATATCGGCTTGGTTGAGCAGATAATTCGAGGCGAACATGGTGAGCGACGAGCTCATCTTCGCCTCGCGTGCCTCGGTGCGCAGCGCCTGTTGGGCATCCAGGACCGCGCGCTTGGATTGCGTGAAGGAGGTCGGCATGACCACCTCGCTGATGTCATGACCCCACCGGTCGTAGCGCTGCAGCCGGGGCGGGTTGCGATCCGTCTCCTCGGCCCACCGCGCCACCGGCCCGCCCATCAATTCGCCGATGCGCGTCAAGTGGCGTTCGGCCAGCTGCAGTTCCTCGGGCTTCAGGTAATACGCCATGGTGAACTGCAGCGTGGGATCGATCAGGTACCAGTTGAGCCCGACGGCTCCGCGGTAGTTCTCCGTCGCGTAGCGCTGCGATTTCTCGTCGGTGGAAAACGGCAGCCGGTCCACCGCCTCTGCGGCGTAGTCGCTCATGGGTGAGACGCTACGCGCCGAGCCGATCGTCAGGCAGTAGCCCGCAGCGGGCGGCGCCGGCGATTCGGGCCCGGCCCGGATCGGGCGCTCGCCTCGGCGCGCCGGGCCAGCGCCGCGGGGCTGATGATCACAACGGTCTTGCCTTCCAACAGGATCCAGCCCCGCGTGGCGAAATTGCGCAACGCCCTGTTCACCGAAACCCGGTCCGCGCCCACGAGTTGGGCCATCTCATCCTGGCTGAGCTCGAGCGCGAGCCGCAGCGCATCGCCCTCGCGGGTGCCGAACCGCTCACCCAGCACCAGCAGCTGACGGGCAACGCGCGCGGTGACATCGCTGGAAACCAGTTCGACGAGTTGCCGTTCGATGTGCTGCACCTGCCGGGTCATCGTGCGCAGCAGCTGCTCGGCGACGGCCGGCTGTTGTGCCATCAGTGCGCGCAGTGCGGCGCGGTCCAGCCACATCGCCCGCACATCGGTGATCGCCGTGGCCGTGCACGCGCGGGGACCGGGATCGAACACCGCCAGCTCGCCGAAAACCTCCCCGGGGCCGATGATCGCCCGCAGGCTGCTGCGGCCGGCGGACCCCCGATAACTGATCTTCACCGCACCTTCGACGATCAGATACACGCGATCACCGGGGTCGCCCTGCGTGAAAATCGTTTCGCCGGACCCGAATTCGGCGGTGCGTACCTGAACGTCGTCCGCGCCGCGGCCGGATGCAGTGGTCACGAATCCCCCTCGGTCAGGGCGCTTGGGCGGTGAGGAAAACCAGCCGGAAATTGCCGATCTGGACTACGTCGCCGTTGGCCAGCACCGCGGAGTCGACGGCGGCGCGATTGACGTAGGTGCCGTTCAGGCTGCCGCGATCGACGACGCGGAATTCGCCGTTCTCGGTGCGGAATTCGGCGTGCCTGCGGCTGACCGTGATGTCGTCGAGGAAGATGTCGCTGGCGGGATGCCGCCCAGCGTTCATGACCGGCTGGTTCAACACGAATGTCGCCCCGACGTTGGGACCCCGCTTCACCACGAGCATGGCCGAGCCGCGGGTCAGCGTCGCAGCGGCTTCGGCTACGGCCGACGTTGTGTCGATTTCATCGCGGGCATCGGCACGCAGCGACTCGATATCGCCGGTGGCATCATCCGCCGCGGCTCGCTGCTGGCTTGTGTTCCTCTGTGGTACCGACACTGCTGCCCTTCACGTTCTTCCGAGAAACCCATCGCATCATCCGACGCGAGCGCCAAAACAGGGCCGGAAGTCCCCGCTTTGTCCGCAGCGGGCGGCGGCGGCGTGCGGGCGGGGGGTCAGGACTTGACGGGTACCACGAACTCAGAGGTATAGAACTCCGCCGGATTCTGCGAGTTTGCATTCGCCCGTTCGATAATCACCCAAACACCGGTCGTGCCCGGCGCAATGGCGTCGGCCACGGTCGCAGTTCCGTTTCCGGCGCCGTCGAGGACCATGCCGGTAAACGCGGTTCCCGGATCCCCGGGCCCACAGGTCGACGACGAGGGGCGCGGTTCTTCGATGAGGCCGACGTCGAAATGCATGCCCGGCTCGGGCCCGTCGACCAGATGCACGTCGGCGACGGCCCGGGATCCGCTCGTGCGCACGACGGCCGAACCGGTGCCGAGCATCGGGCTGGGCACCTTGGGCGCGATGCTGACCTTGCTGAAATCGCAACGCCGCAAGTAGTTGTCGAAGACGACGGTGGTGCCGCCACCCTCGGCGGCGGCCGTGCCGATGGCCGAAGTCGCGGCCGGGGCGATCAGCACCGTGATCGCGGCCGTGCAGGTTCCCAGGCGTGTCAGCGTGTGCATGGGGCCACCCTTTTCCGTCGTGTGAACTGGATCACAGCGAAAAGAGTATTGACCCGAAATTGGCGGAATTAAACCTCTGACAGGTAATTACTCCACCGTTAATTCATTGCGTTATTCGACCGGTGAATAATGACGGCGCAATTCCATTTCGCGACGCCGTGTTTATCGCCTAAGGCTTGATGCGGATCGGCCCGGGCGACCACCATCCGGTGCGGGTGGCGGTGCCCAGGTCGAGCTGCGCCGGCTGCGCGTCGGCGATGGTGTCGAACTTGCGCAGTGATCCCCAGTCGCGGCCCCAGTCGTGGGACAGGTACGTCGACATCACGTGGGCCCGCAGCAACAGGTCGGTGATGCCCAGCAGGCCGCCGTTGACGCCGTCCTGCCAGGTGTCGGTGTCCTGCTTCTTGGCGTTGTAATCCGGGGTGATGCGGAACTGCGGGATCTCGGTGACGCCGTTGACGTGCAGCATCGGCTGTTGGCAGGGGAACGCCAGCCCGACCGCCCAGTCCATCAGCACCGGCCGCTTGGAACCGATGTACTCCTGCAGGGAGCGCAGCTCAGGCACCCGCGGCGGGGTCAGCGCGATCCAGTCGTCCGGTGTCAGCGACAGGTCCTCGGCGACCACCCGCACCGCGACCGCGTCGGTGGGCATCGCCGAGCGGGCGAAGCGCAGGTTCCGCCACACCTTGGGTTGCTCGCCGTACAGGTCGTAGGGCGCCAGCCGGCCGGCCGGCCGCATGGAGCCGTCGGGTCCGGGCCTGCCGAATTCCAGTTCCACGGTCTGCCCATTGGTGTGGTGGTGCAGGATGCTGTTGCCGGCGATCGTGCCCGCGGCGGTCACCACCACCAGCGGATGCCCGGCGTCGGGCTTCGGCAGCTGATACCAGGCCGACGTCAGCCGGCTCTGCTGTTGCGCACCGGTGGTGTAGCTGCCGGCCAGCGGGACCCGCGCGGGGTCCAGGCCGTAGGGCAACGGCACCGTCGACCCGTTGACGCCCGGCGTCGTCAGCTTGAGCGGGGCGTCCCAGTCGTAGTCGGTGCCGGGCTGAGGTACCGCCGTCTCCTTGACCGACTCGGCCAGCGTGCGATCCGGTACGCCGTTGGGCGTGAATCCCGTCGGGTTGACGCCGCCCAACGGGCCCAGGGCGCCGAAGTTGTCCGGCAGGGGCGCCATAAAGCCGACGTTGCTGTCCGGCTCGACGAGCACGTCGTCGGCCAGCCCGCAACCGCCGCTGAACTCTCGCAGGTTGTCCCAGGCATTCGAGTAGGTGGGGTACTGGCGAACGATGCCGGCCACCATCGACGCGATGAACACGAGCGCCATGAAGCCGGCCGCAACGGGGATGGGAGCCGCCGTCAGCACCCGCGCCAGCCGTCCTTCGCCGCGGGACCTGGACGCGAAGTGCAGATACACCGCCCACAGCGCGGTAATCGCGAAGAACGCGAAAAAGATTGTGCTGATGGTGATTCCGCCGATTTTCGGCATTGAGCTGTTGAACGGAACGCCGTAACTGGAGACGTACCACCAGCCGTTCGTGGTGGCGAAACACAGCGCCAGCACGAAGAACAACGCCGCCAGGAACGCCATGCGGTTGCGCGACCAGCGCAAGATCTCGTGCGACACCAGCACCGTCGTCAGCGCGGCCATCGCCGCGCCCACCGCGGCGAACAGGCCGAAGTGGTGCACCCACTTGGTGGGGGTGAACATCAGGAAGAACATGGTGCCGAAGATGACACCCATCAGCCGCCAGGCCGGCCCGCGCGCCACACCGGGAACCCGCTTGCGCCGCAGCATGATGAAGACGGCCGTGAAGAGGCACAGCGCGGTGAGCAGGAAGCCGAAGCGGCGCGACAGCGACCCGTCGACGGTGGGAAGAATCAGGTAGTAGTAGCGCAGGTTCTCGGTGTACCAGGCCTGACTGGGGCCGATCGAGGTGCGAATCCTGGTGGCTTCCAACACCGTTGACAGCGTCTGATCGGCGAACACCACGGTCAGGATCACCGTGCCGGCGGCCAGCATCGGTGCCACCAGCGGCCAGGTGCCGACCAGGCGGTGCCGGCGGACCAGGATGCGCAGGATCGGGCGTCCACCGGCGATCAATGCGGCGACGGCGATCAGCCCGGTGGGCTGGACGCCGAGCGTGAAGGCCGCGGTGATGACCGCCAGCGCCGCGGGCGTCAGCCGGCTGTAGCGCATGGAGCGCTCGATCAGCACGTAGGTGATCAGCGAGCCGACGGCGATGATCGGTTCGGGGCGCAGGCCGTTGTCGAACGGCATCCAGGCGGTCAGCAGGACCATGCCCGCCGCCCAATTCGCCGCCTTGCTGCGCGCGACCGCGGGCCCCAGCCGGGGCAGCACCTCGCGCGAGAGCAGCAACCAGCACACGATCCCGGCGATCAAGTCCGGCAACCGCATCCACAGGCTGGCGTCGGTGACATGGGTCATCAGCGCCAGCAGGTTGTAGTACCAGCCGAAGGGGTCTTCGGGGCTACCGAACCAGCGGAAGTAGTTCGACATGTAGCCGGCGCGGTCGGCGACCCGGGCCATGCCCAGGATGTAGCCGTCGTCCGAGGAGTTCGCCCCGATCACGTGCCACAGCACGAATCCGGAGATCACCGTGACGTCGGCCAGGGTGAAGGTGCGCCAGTTCGCCGGGATCAGCCGGCGCATCCGGTGGCCGTCCAACTGGTCGAGGCGCCACAGCGCGACCAGCGCGACGATGGTGGACACGATCGCCAGCACCATCGCGACCAGCTTCAGCGTCGTCGGTGTGGTGGAGAACCGGGTGTCGATGGTCGCCGACAACTTCAAATCCGCCGGGGCCGGCCCGCTGAGGTCGGTGAACACCCCCACGATCTGCGGCCGCAGGTTCGGATCGGGGAAACCGCCGCCGAGCGGTTTGCCCGCCGGATCGTTCAGTCCGACGAAGGTGGCGTAGGCGCCCCCCTTGGTCGAGGTGATGTCGATGCGCTGACATTGCGGGCCTGCCACCTGATCCCGCGCCGCGCTGGCGATCACCACGTTGCGGTCGGTGACGTCGACGCGCTTGCCGTTGACGACCACGAACAACGCGTTGAGCGCGGCGTCCTTGCCCTTCTTGGGTGCGGTGCTGAGCACGACCCCGCCCTCCGGTGGCAGGGCACGCACCACCGAGCACGGCACCGTCACGTGCACGTCGACCGGGGTCAGCGAAATCAGCGGCGCGGTAACGCTGTTCAGCTGGCCATTCTGCGGCCAATTCAGCGTCGCGGTGGTCTGCACGACGGGCAGCAGCGGCGTCGCGACCGACAGGATGAAGCCGATCAGCCCGGCGATCGTCGCGACCCACCGCGTCGCGCGCACGTTCTGACGGGGGGTCGCCTTGTCTTCGCGGCTGTCGACGGTCGTGACGCTCATTTGCTGGTCGGTTCGCGACCCGCTGCGCCCGGCTTCGCCGCCCTTGCGATCGCTCATGGGAGTGCCCGAATCGGTCCCTGCCGGCTCCAGCCGTGCACTGTCATCACACCCTGTTCGATTACGGCGTCCGGCGCCTGATCAGCCGGCACCAACCGGAAGTACTGCTCCACGGATCCCCAGTCGCGATACCAGTCGCCGCGCAGATACGTCGCGACCGTCGAGGTGCGCAGCATCGTCTGCAGGAACAGGAACGGCCCGCCGGCCTCGCCGGCCTGCCACCCGTTCGACGACGACGCCGTTTGTTTGTGGTCGGGCAAAATCCGGTACTCCGGGAGTTCGGCGACGCCGAGGTGTTCGGAGAACGGCCGCTGGCACGGGAAGTTCGCGGCGGTCGCGATGTCCATCAGCACCGGTGTCCGCGATCCCATCAATTGCTGCAGGGTCTGCAGCACCGGAACTCGCGGCGGCGTGAACGCGAACCACTGGTCCGAACTCAGGTTCGGGTCGTAGGCGACGATGCGCGCGACGTTCGCCTCGGGCGGCGCCCAGGTCAGCGGGAACCGCAGATTGCGCCACGCCGGCTCCGGCCCGATGTCGATCGGCTGCACCTCCGCGAGCGGCTGGGTGGTGCCGTCTGGGCGGGTGACGCCCCACTGCAACTTCAGCGACTGGCCGTAGGTGAAGGTGCCGTCCTCTTTGTAAGACCAGATGGCGCCGGACGCCGACACGACGACGATCGGTCGGTCGCCGGTGCGCGGCGGCAGCTGGTACCAGGCCGAGGTGGCGGTGGCGGCCAGCGAGTTTTCGCCGTAGCTGCCCATCACCGGGGTCCGGGCCGGGTCGAGCCCGAACGGCAGCGCGATGTTCGAGCCGTTGATGCCGACGGGGCCCTTACCCCCGGCCGTGCCCGCGGAGTCACTCATGGCGGCGTTGGGCTTGTTCGGCGACGCGTCGGAATTCACCACGCCCGGCTTGGTGACCACCGGGTACGACCTCAGGTCGTCGCCGACGCCGTCGGGTTTGAACCCGACCGGGTTGTTGCCGCCCAGCGGGCCGTCCGGGCCGAACGTCTGCCCGGGCGCCGGCTGCAGCATCCCCGCGTTGGGGTCGGGCTCGGTCAGCACGTCATCGGCCATGGCGCAGCTGGTGGGCGACAGTCCCGAACTGATGGCGGCGAGGTTGGCCTTGCCGGTCGTGTAGAGCGGGTAGCGGAACACCGCGCCCTTGGTCAGCGAGGCCACTTCGCCGACGACCATGATGGTCGCGACCACCAGCAGCGGCGTCGACGCCAGCACCCGGTTGCGCCGGTTGTCCTTGACCTCGGTGTGCCCGGCGTAGTCCATCCGGAAGTGCTGCCAAGCGGCCAGCAGGCCGGTGACGATCGACAGCGCCAAGAACATCGAGGTCACCGGGTGGCTGGCGATGACCGGCTGGATGTCGTACCACGGCACCCCGTAGTTGCCGACGTAGAACCAGCCGTTGACGCCGGAGGTCGCCACCGCCAGCACGAACAGCAGGGCCGTGACGTACAGCGTCAGGTTGCGGCGGTTGTGCAGGCCGATCCGGGACAGGGCGAACGCGGTGACCGCGCCCAGCGCCCCGGCGAGCCCGGCGAACGCGCCGAACTGGACCGCCCACTTCGTCGGCGTGAACGTCAACAGCAGCAGGCCGACCGCGGTGGTGCCGATCAACCGCCAGGCCGGGCCGCTGGCCACGCCCGGGATCCGGCCGCGGCGCAGCAGGGTGACCAGCATCCCGAACATGCACAGCAGCAGCACCAGCACGGCGAATCGCCGCGCCATCGATCCGTCGGGGTTGGATTCCACGGTGAGGAAGTAGTAGCGCAGCCAATCCTGGTACCAGGCGATGGTCGGGCCGACCTTGTACTTGATCCGGGCGGACTCGCCGACCGTGGCCAGGGTCTGGCTGCGGAACACCACCACGAGGATCAGCGACGCCGAGGCGGCCAGCACCGCCAGCTCTGGTGCCTGGGGGTACCTCCCGCTTGCGGGGGACAGCCCGTCGGTCGCCCGGCGGCGCCGGATCGTCTGGGCGACGGCCCGCGCGCCGGTCAGCAGCGCGGCGACGGCGATCAGCCCCTGCGGTGCCAGGGTCGCGCTGAGCAGCGCCACGATGATGGCCACCGCCGCCGGGGCCAGCCGCCGCAGCGCGATCGCCCGCTCGACCAGCATCCAGGTGACCAGCACGCCGAGCGCGATCAGCGGCTCGGGTCGCAACCCGTTGTTGAACGGCAGCCACGCCGCCACGAACACCGCGCCCGCGGTGAAGACCGCTACCCGGTTGGCCGCCAGGCCGCCGCGGCCCGGCCCCAGCCGGCGCAGCACCCAATGGCTGATGATCAGCCAGCACGCGATTGCGGCGATCGTGGCGGGCAGTCGCATCCACACGCCGGCTGTGCTCACCGAGGCCATCTTGGCCAGCAGCCCCAGATACCAGTCGAAGGGTGCGTCCGTGGTGCCGAAGTAGCGGTAGTAGTCGGCGATGTAGCCCGCGCCGGGGGCGACGCGGGCGATGGTCAGGTTGTAGCCGTCGTCCGACGAGGTGGCGCCGATGACGTGCCACAGCAGCAGGGTGGCGATCACCCCGGCGTCGGCGATCCACGTCGCGACACCGACCCGGCGCCAGTTGGCCAGGTGCGTGCCGGGGCGGTACCGGGACAGCCAGGCGATGGGGGAGCGCCAGTTGAGCAGCGTGCTGCCGCCCCGGCTCCGGCGGTCCAGCACCGCGAGCGCAACGATGGCCGTCAGGACGGCCAGGGCGCCCAGGACCATCACGATCTCCTTGATGACCGTGGGCGCGGTGATGAATCGGGTGTCGATGTCGATGCGGGCCGACAGCCCCGGCCCCGCGGGTACCTTCAAGTCGGTGAAGACGCCGCCGACCTGCGGCTTCTTTTCCGGCGACAGGACACCGGAGGCGCCGGGTATGCCGACGAAGTCGGCGCCGGTCGCGCCCGCGTTGGCCCAGACGTGCAGCACGCTGCAGGCCCCGGCGGCGACGGCCGCGCGTTGTGCGACCGCGGCCACGGTGTCCCGGAACGCGACGACGACCACGTCCTGGTTGGCCCGCACGAAGAGCCCGTTCTTCCCGGCGTCCATGCCGCCGGGCGGCAGGGTGGAGACCACCAGGCCGCCGCCGGCGGGCAGGGTGGCGATGGCCGGGCAGGGAATGGAGATGTCCAGCGCGCGGGGCGCCCCCGACACCAGGGGCGCGGTGATCTGGCTGACGTGCCCGTCCGTGCTGCCTTGGGGCCACAGCACCGTCGCGGTGGTCTGCTTGACCGGAAGCAGCGGGACAGACAGGCACAGCAGGAGACCCACGATGCCCGCGATGGCGGCCACCGACCGGGGGATCCGCTGCGATCGCTCTTTACCGTCGTGGGGCACGAGGCTCGATCGTAAGCGACGCGGCTTAGTCCGCTAAGGACGCGGGGCCGCGCAGCGGGCCCGAAGACGAGTCGGGCCCACGGTCAACGCGCTGCAGCAACGCATCCTGCACCAAGAGCCGCTGAGCCCCGGACAACCCGAACGGCCGGGCAAGCGGGCGGTTCCGAGTTCGACTTGAAAATCCGCGCCCGCTTGAACGCTAGTTGCGGACCCGAGCCGCCAGGGTGTCGAGCCCCGGGCCATCGAGGTCGGCCAGGGCGGCCGGACGTCCGGTCATCGCCAAAAGCAGCGCCTCGCCGGGGCCGGTCACCTCGGGCCCGTCGCCGTGTGTCCACTCGACGTCGGTGGCGCGCAGCCGCAAACCCCTGATCCGGCGCCCCGCACCGAGCCGGGGATTACTGGGCACCAGGGGAAGGATGCGCTCGAGTCGATCGGACGGCACCTCACGTGGCCGGCCCAGCGCGCGGCGGATGTCCTGGTGATGGATCGTGCCGTCGATGAGCGCGATCATGCCGCCGAAACCTGCTGTCAATCCACGTGGTTGGAGATGGCTGCGCAGCAATTCCAGTAGCTGCTGCGGGGTCAGGGCCGCGAATTCGTTGACACCCACCTGGTTGGCCCGCACGATCCAGCCCTTGGCGAACCGCTTCAGCAGCCCCAGCGCACCAAGCTCCTCATAGCTGATCACATGCGCGACAACGTCTTTCACGTTCCACCGGGTGCACAGGGTGGACGCCTCCCAGTCCTGCGGTGTCAGGGTGGCCAGGAATTCCGCGAGGTCGGCCCGCTCGTCGCGCGCCATGGTCATCAGGTCGGATGCCCCCACGAACCGTAATTTAGCCCGATCGACGTCGGGCCTCAAGGGTTGCTTCGCGGGGCGACCCGGTGCCGCGAGAATCCACACCGCCAACTTCCTGAACCGGGGCCGGACCCTGACGCACCCGTTCAACGCCGCCCCGCCGTGATCTGACGCCGGTCGGAAGTGGACCAGAACGCGTTGTGCGCCTAGGTTTTACGCAACGGTGCCGGATTCCACAGCCCGCTGCGCGTCGCCGTCCCCAGCAGCAGGCGGGCGGGTTCGGCGTCGGGGTAGTAGGGCGTCAACCGTTGCAGCGAACCCCAATCGCGCGACCAGTCGTCCTTGAGGTAGGTGGCCACGGTGGTCGCCTTCACCAGCAACTCGGTGACACCCAGCGGCCCACCGCCGTTGTTGTCCATCACCGGCGAGTTGGCCTCGGCACCGAAGCGGTCGGGCAGGATGCGCCAGCGTGGGGTCTCGTCGAGCCCGTTCTGATGACCGAACGGTCGCTGGCAGGGGAAGGCCAGCCCGACGAGCCAGTCCAAGAACACCGGATCGGCGGAGCCGACCACGTCCTGCAGCGTGCGCAGCTGCGGCATCCGCGGCGGGGTCAGCGCGATCCAGTGCTGCGGGGCCAGGTCCTCGTCATCGGCGACCAACCGAATCTGGGTGGCGGAGTTAGGAATTGCCGACATCGGCAACCGCAGGTTGCGCCAGGCCGGGGATGCCCCCACGTCCGCGAATTGGAACGAACCGCTCGCGTGCCCGCCGGCCGCCTGCTCGTCGGTGGCCCACTGCACCTGGACCTCGCGGGGGTCGAAACGCCCGGCCGCACTCACGACCAGCAGTGGCCCCGCCTTGTCGCGGGCGGGCAGTCGGTACCAGCTGGACCGCAGGTGCGCGGGCACCTGGATACCGGAGCGCCAGCTGCCGAGCACCGGTGTGCGTGCGGGGTCGAGACCGAAGGGCAGCTGGGCCGACGAACCGTTGATCCCCGGCGCGGGTGTGGTGCCGCCCTCGGTGCCGGCCTGGTTGCTGCCGGTCTTCTCCTCGTCGTTGACGAAGCTGCGATCACCCGGACGTTCCATCACCGGGTCGGCCCGCACGTCGGCAGGAATCCCGTTGGGCGTGAAGGCTTCTGATAAGCCCGCGCCCAGGGCTTGGGCTACTTCAGGGCCCGCCGACGCGCTCACCGGCGTCAGCATTCCGGCGTTGGGATCCTGCTCCACCAGCACGTCCTCGGCCAGTCCGCACGACTTTCCGGTCAGGGCCTGCAGGTTGGAGCGGCCCACCGACCACCCCGGGTACTGGTCGGTCATCGCCAGGGTCAGCGACGCCACCTCGAACACCACCAGCACCCAGGTCGCGATTGCCAAGGGGGACTGCACGATTCCGGCCGCCCGGGCTCCCAGTCGGGTCCTGGGCGGCCCGTTGTCCGGGGCGACGAAGTGGAACCAGGCCGCCAGCAGCAGCACCACCACCGTCGCACCGAGCAGCGCGGTGGCGAAGGCGTAATGCCAGGCCGGGAACTGATTCGACCACGGCACACCGAAATTCGATACGTACCACCAGCCGTTGACACTGGCGAACGACAATGCCACCAAAAACAGCACCACGGCGGCGTACACGGTGCGATTGCGCCGGGATCGCATCGCCACGGAGGTCACCGCCACCGCGGCCAGCGCACCCAGCGGGCCGGCCAGTCCGGCGAACACCCCGAAGTGGTGGGTCCATTTGGTGGGCGTGAACATCATCGCGACGAAGGAGATGATGGTGATCCCGACGATGCGCCGGCTCGGCCCGGCGGCGGTGCCCGGAATCCGGCCCTTGCGCAACGACATTGCGACCGTGACCGCGAGCGCGAGAACCAGCGCCAGCACGGCGAAGCGACGGGCGACCGACCCGTCGGGGCTGGCCATGAACAGCCGCTCGTAGCGGATGTGTTCGTCGAACCAACTGAGGCTGGGCCCCACGGCGCGTTTGAGCATGGTGGCCTGGATCTCACCGGCCAGCGTCTGGTCGCGGAAGATCAGGATCGCGGTGACGGTGACGGCGGCCAGCAGGGGCGCGATCAGCGGCAGCGCCCCGAAGCGTTTGGAGCGGCGGTGCAGGATGGTCCGCAGCGGCCCGATCGCGACCAGCAGCGCGCCGATCGAGGCGATGCCCGTCGGCCCGGAGAACAGGGTCAGCGCACCGATGATGCAGGCGATGGCCACCGGAAGCAGCCGGCTGGTGGCCACCGCGCGTTCCACCGAGCACCAGGTGAGCAGGATGCCCAGGGCGATGATCGGCTCGGGACGCAGGCCGTTGTCCAGCGGTAGCCAGACGGCCAGGAACATGCCGGCCGCGGTCCAGGCCGCGGCGCGGTTCTGTTTGACCGCATGCCCCAGCCGCGGCATGACCTCCCGGCTGATCACCCACCAGCACGTCAGCGCCATCACCAGGGTGGGCAGCCGCATCCAGACGCTGGTGGTGCTCACGTGGGCCCACAGCGCCAGCAGGTCGTAGTACCAGCCGAACGGCGCCTCCGGCGTGCCGAACCAGCGGTAGTAGTTGGCCATGTAGCCGGCGTGCTCGGACACGCGGGCCATGGTCAGGATGTAGCCGTCGTCGGAGGTGTTGGCGCCGACGAAGTGCCACCACACCAGCACGCCGATGACCAGGGCGTCCAGGCCGCCGATCGACCACCAGCGGGCGGGCAGGAAGCGGCGGTGCCGGGTTCCGTCGGCGGTGTCGAGGATGTGCAGCGCGATCAGGGCGGCGGCGGTCATCACCAGCCCGAGGATCATCGCGGCCATCTTCAGCGGGGTGGGGCTGCTGCTGTAGCGGGTGTCGATGGTCGCCGAGAAGCTCAGGCCGGACGGGGCCGGTCCGCTGAGATCGGTGAAGACGCCGACGATCTGGGGCCGGAAGTCGTAGCCGCTCTTCTCGCCGCGCAGCGGCGCGCCGGGATGCTCGGCGTTGGGTCCCTGAGTGAGTCCGACGAACTCGGCGGTGACCCGGTCCGCGTGCGCGGTGAAGGTCAACCGCTGGCAGGCCGGACTGAGCACCTGGTTCAACGGGGCGGTGACCACCGGGACGTTGCGCACCACCAGCACCAGGTCGTTGTTGGCGCGCACGATCAGCAGTCCCCGGTCGACGGCCTTCGGAGCCTGTTTGGGCACGGTCGACAACAGCACCGTCTTGCCGGCGTTGCCTCCTCCGGTCAATCCGGCGGCGGCCTGGCACGGGACGGTGATGGTCAGATCGGTGGCGACATAGCCGATCAGCGGTGCGTCGACGCTGCCGAAGGTGCCGTTCTGCGGCCAGTTCAGTTGGGCGGTGGTCTGGTCGACCGGAAGCAGTGGGGTGGCGATCGCCAGCAGCACCCCGAGCAGCCCGGCGACGGAAGCGACCAGCCGGGCGATCCGGTGATTCGCTCCCGTGTCGTTCACGGAGCTAGATGGTAGTTCTTCGGCCGTTTGAGGCCCCGTTTGAGGCTTGGTGTCGGTGCTCATCAGCAGTTAGGTCCCGGGCTTGCGGATGGCCAGCACAAATGGGCCGACGCTTTGGACGACGAAACGCGGATTGTCGAACAGGGCGCCGCGCAGATCGACGGTATACCGCCGCACGTTGGGCTGGTTGGGGTACACGTCCTCGGCCAGCCGCAGGGTGTAGTTGCCGTTTGCGCCGCGGCGCATGAGGAAGACCGTCGGCGGCGGCCAGGGGCAGGTGTCCAGGGCGTGGATCAGCTCGTCGGCGGTCTTGAGGTTGGACCACTTGTTGATCTGCGCGGCGCGCAGGTCGAACTGTGCGAGCGGGTTGGCGTAGTGCGACGTGAGCCCCTGAAATCCCCAGTACGGATAGAAGGACAGGAAGCTGTAGTCGGCCGTCATCACGACTGTCTGATCCCGGGGCTTGCCCGTTACCTGCGTGATCGCGTGATCGATCGTGGTGTAGAACTTCTCGGCGCTGGGCGGTCGCCGGTCGCCGCGCTGCCCGTGACCGTCGGTGTCGGTGTAGGCGATGGTGAGGTCGGGCCGCAGCACGTCGGGGATGTCCTGACTGAACGCGATCGCGGCGGCCAGGCCGACGGCCCCGGCCACCGGGAGCACCGCCCGCCCCCGGGCGGACAACGCCCGCACCACCTCGACGAAGCCGAACGCCCCGGCGGCGACCAGCAACACGCTCAGGGTCGGCTGCAGCCGAAACGACAACAAGGTGGTGCGCGCCAGCGTGGTGAGCATCGACAGCAGCGACCACAGGTAGATCGCCAGCACGCCGATGGCCAGGCCGCCCGCCCGCACCGAGGAGCCGGCCCGCACCACCAGCCACAGGGTGCCGATCAGGCAGACGACGCCCAGCAGCGTGAACTGCAGCATCGGGAAGGTCAACTGGGCGCCGTCGGCCGGCAGGTAGTGCATGGCGCTCCCCGAGTTGCTGACCGGGCTGTGGACCGCACGCACGACGAACGGAAGCCAGGTCGTGCACGCGATCACCACGGCGATGCCGGCGATGACGGCCAACCGCCGCAGCGGATCGAGGGCGGCCCTGCCGCCGCCGTCTGTCCTGTTGCTGAGCCAGCGCACGCCGGCCAGCCACAGGGCCATCAGTCCGACCGCGAACGCGCTGAACCCGAACAGCAGGGTGTACCAGGTGGCCGTCCAGCCCAGGAATATCCCGGCGGCGATCACCGCCCCCCAGCCCGCGCCGGCCGGGGCGTCCGGGCGGTCACCGGCGCGCAGACCCGACCAGGTCAGCACCAGCATCGGCGGCAGCAAGACGGTGATCATCGCCGAGTACGGCTCCGGAGAGCCGTAAGCCAGTGTCACCGCGGCCGTCGCGGTAGTGACGATCAGCGCGTATTCGAACCGGACCATCCGCGACCAGAGCACCAGCGCGACCGCGACCGCGATCGTGATCGAGGTGATGGCCCACGGCTTGAAGATCTCCCAGGCCGGTGTTCCGCTGAGCGCCGCGGCGCGGCCGCCGATCCAGAACCAGCCGGGCGGGTAATACGGCGGCAGCCCGATGTAGGTCATGTCGCGCAGGGCGGGGCTGTCGGCGAGGCGCGTCAGGTACTCGGTGCGGAACTGCTGATCGACGGAGATGCCGAACAGATACAGCTTGGTCGCCCCCAGCGGCATGCCCAGCGTCACGACGGTGAACGCGGAAACGAAGACCAGCCCGGCCAGTTGGGTCAACAGCCGGCCGCGGGGGCGCGAGCAGCGCCGCCACACCCAGCCGACGGCAACCAGTCCGGCCAGGCAGCCGACCTGCCCGACGGTGGTCAGCGCGTGCAGTTGATTGGAGGACGGAAAGGCCGGCCACTGCACCCTGGAGATGGCGATCAGCGATACCACCGCGACGGCGACCGCGACCAGCACCGCCAAAGCCATCTGGCCGAGGGTGGCCAGCGCGTTACGCATGGTCAGATGGGAAGCTTGCGGAAGATGGGACGCGGGACGTGTCGCAACACCATCATCACGTAACGGAATGCTGCTGGTGCCCAAACCAATTCCTTACCTTTGGCGGCCGCGGTCACCGCGAGGTTGGCGACGTACTCCTTGTCGACGGTGAGCGGGGCTTCCTTGACGTGCGCGCTCATCCGGGTGCGCACCTGGCCGGGGCGGATCACCAGGACGCGAACACCGAACTCGCGCAACGCCTCTCCGAGCCCCAGGTAGAACCCGTCTAATCCGGCCTTGGTGGAGCCGTAGACGAAGTTGGACCGACGCACGCGCTCCCCGGCCGCCGAGCTCATCGCGATGATCTGGCCGAAACCCTGGGCCCGCATCTTCTCGCCCAGCAGGACGCCAACCGAAACTGCTGCGGTGTAGTTGATTTCGGCGGCCAGTACCGCCTTGCGCTGGTCTTGCCACAGCTCTTCGGCATCGCCGAGGATGCCGAAGGCCACAATGGCCACGTCGACATCGCCGTGGGCGAATGCCACCTCGATCATCTTCGGATGGGTGTCGGAATCGGTGGCTTCGAAGTCGATCAGCTCGACCGAGCGCGCGCCCGCGGCCTGCATCTGCGCCACCGCCGCATCCCGGCCCGGGTCATTGGGCATGGCGGCCAACACAATCCGCGCGTGTGCGTTTCGCAGGTAGCGTTCGCAGATGGCCAGGCCGATCTCGGAGGTGCCGCCGAGCAGCAGGATGGTCTGCGGATTACCTACGGCATCGAGCACCATTTAGAGCAGCTCCAAACGTCGGGCCATGTCGGAGGCGAAGACCCGCAGAGGGTCGGCCTTGCGGCGTACCGCGATCCATTCGTCGATGCGCGGATACATGGCGTGGAAGGTTTCGGCGCTTACCCGGGAATCCTTGGCGGTGTAGACCCGTCCGCCGAATTCCAGGACGCGCCTGTCGAGTTCGTTGAGGAACTCGTTGATCCCCGGCTTGTTGGGGAAGTCCATGGCGACGTTCCAGCCGGCCATCGGGAAACTCAAGGGTGCGCGGTTGCCCGGGCCGAAAAGCTTGAACACGTTCAGCGCCGAGTAGTGGCCGCTGGTCTGGATCCAGCGGATGATGGCCTTGAATTCGTTCATCGCGTCCGGCGGAACCAGGAACTGGTGTTGGGCGAAACCCCTTGGGCCGTAAGCATTATTCCAGCCGCTGACTAGGTCGAGCATGTGGTAGAACTGGGACAGGTTCTGGATCTTGCCGCTGTAGGTTCCGCCCAGCCGGTAATACACCTCGCCGATCGCCATGAACGACAGCTTGTTCATCGCGCTCACCGGAAACACATCCGGCACCGTCAACAGCTGCGGCGCATCAAATTTCAGCGGGTTCTTGGCCAGCTTCTTCGGCAGTTGGTCGAGCTTGGCCAGGCTGCCCCGGCTGACCGCGGCCCGGCCCAGCTTCGGTGGCGGACTGATCAGGTCGAACCAGGCGCTGGAGTAGGTGTAGTTGGCCTCGCTGCCGTCGAGGTGGACGGCGACCGTTTCGTCGAGGTCTTTGGTGGCGACGCCGTCGGCGATGAAGTACGCCGTCTCGGTGGGCGTCATGGCGATGGTGGCGCGCAGCACGATCCCGGTCAGGCCGTTGCCGCCGACGGTGGCCCAGAACAGCTCGGCGTCCTCCCCGTCGGGGGTGATGGCGCGGACCGTGCCGTCGGCCATCAGGAGGTCCATCGAGCGGACGTGGTTGCCGAAGCTGCCCGCGCTGTGGTGGTTCTTGCCGTGGATGTCGCAGGCGATCGCGCCGCCGACGGTGACCTGGCGCGTTCCCGGCAGCACCGGAACCCAGAGCCCGAACGGTAGCGCGGCCTTCATCAACTGGTCCAGGCTGACGCCGGCGTCGACGTCGACCAGCCGGGTGTCGGCGCTGATCGAGTGGATGCGATTAAGCCCGGTCATGTCGATCACCAGGCCGCCGCCGTTTTGGGCGTTGTCGCCGTAGGACCGGCCCAGCCCGCGGGCGATCACACCCCGGCCTTTGGGATCGCCCGAGTCGGCAACCCGGGCTACCGCCTTGGCGATCACCTCGGGATCGCGGGTGGAGAGCACCTGGGCCACCGACGGCGCGGTGCGCCCAAAGCCCATCAGCTGGGCGGGCCTAATCAGGGGATCGGTGCTCGACATCGTCAAAGAGGGTACCGCTTGCCGAGCGCGGCTCAGCGGATGCGGAAGATTACGGCCCGCTGCACGACGAAGTTGATCACCGTGGCGGTGCCCTGCGCGATCACGAACGCGACGAGCGGCGCCCACCCGCGGTAGTGCAGCAATGCCAGACACAGGTGGTTGAGCCCGACCTGCACGGCGAACGTGATGGCGTAGAGGACCATGACCGCGACGAACCGGGCGGTGCTGGGAGTCGCCTGGAACGTCCAACGGCGATTGATCAGGTAGGCCGTGATGGTGCCGACGATGAAGCTAGTGGCCTTGGATAGGTCGACCTGGACACCCGCGACCTTCCACAGCAGCAGGTAGAGCCCGAAGTCCACGATTCCGGCCAGCCCGCCGGTGACGACGAACCGGATGACCTGTGTGGTCAGATCCAGGTGCGGGCGCGCGTCCTCAGACGCGGAATCCGGAAGCGGGGCAACCATCGAGGGGAGTCTAACGGGACGGCCGGGCGCTCCCGGGAAGCGCTATTTGGGCAGCTTGACCGCGATCAGCTCCACCTGGTTCTCGCCCTGCGGGGTCGAATAGGTCACCGTGTCGCCGGGCTTGCGCCCGGCAAGGGCCTGGGCCAGCGGGCTGCGGGCGGTCAGCGTCTCGGCCTCCCGGCCGACGGGTGTCTCCTCGACGATGGAGATGACGTGCATCGTGACCACTTCGCCGTCGGCGAACCGCAGCGTCACCTCGGTGCCGCCGGGCAGCGTCTCCTCCGATGCCTCGGCGTCCGACGGGCCGGTGCGCAACCGCCGGTCCAACTCGTTGATCCGGTCGGTGAGGACAACCAGTTCCTCGGCGCGCTGGATCGCCTCGGCCGCGTCCCCGTGATCGCCCACCATCCCGCGGTCGTTCTTGACTTCGGCCTCGAGGCGGTCGCGCCGTTGCCTTAGCCGGTCCAGCTCCGCTTCGAGGTTGTTCCGCGCGGCGTCCGCTGCTGATGGGACTTTTTTGCTCACGTCGGTGGACCTTTCCCCCGGTTGCTCAGGTGGCGTTTCAGTGTGACACCACGACCAGGCGGCCGCCACCATATTGGGCAAGCCGTGTGGTCCGTTGGAGTGGCACGTCGCCGTGACCGAGTGGCGCCGCACGCCTCCGGCCGTTCGGCGAGCCGCCGGCCGCGCGACTTCTCGTCGCCCGGACGGTCTAGTCCGCCGCCCGGCGCGTCGGCGCATGCATCGCGTCGAGCCCGTCCACGGCCGTCGCAGCAATCGTGCTTCGCACCATGTGGCGCGGCTCTCGCGCCGGCCACGGCCGGCCCCGATGCATGATCGCGCGGTTGTCCCACATCACCACGTCGCCCTCGCGCCATGAGTGCAGATAGCTCGCACCGGGGGCGGTCGCCACCTCCGTCAGTTCGGCAAGCAATTCTTGCGCCGCTTTCCGCTCCATGCCCTCGATCGCGTAGGTGTGCGACGCCATGTACAGCGCCTTGCGCCCATTGACCGGGTTCCTCCAGACAAGACGCCAACACTGTGGCGGCAGCGCCGCCCGCTCCGCAGGTCCGACAAGGTCGGGCGCGATCTTGGCGCGTGAAAAGGCGTATTCGTGCCAGGCGAAGCACTCTTCCAACTTCCCCTGCAATGTCGGATCGAGGCGCTCGAACGCTAGCCGGGTGGAGACGTACTCGGTCTCACCGCCCCGCGCCGGAACGATGCGCGACGACAGCACCGAAGCGAGCGCCGGTACCCGCTTGAACGAACTGTCGGTGTGCCAAAGCTGGTTGGCCTTGTTTTCCAGGGCGAGCCGGTGATCTTCCGGCACTACGTTGCCCTGCTCGTCGAGGGTCTTGAGTTCCACGAGGTTGGTGCCGTGTCCCACCGAACCGGGCTTGGTGACCTCGAGCGGGCCGAAGCGACGCGAGAAGGCGAGTTGTGCTTCATCGGTGACGTCCTGGTCGCGAAGGACCAGCACCGAGTGCTCCTCGAACGCCGCGCGCACCGCCGCGTAGGCGGCGTCGGCCGCGGCCACGTCGTGGATGGTCACTCCGCGCAATTCGGCGGCAAAGCCCGGGCCCAACGGCACGATTTCCATCGGCGCTCTCCATCGCAATCGAGGCTTGAGCACGACTGTCCACCCAAAACGAGCCCCGGGCAACCACGCCGACACCGGTCTTCGCCGGAACCGCTTCGGCCGGCCGCGCGGCGGCAGCATGGCTGAACGGTTGACGCGGCAGTCGTACCGCTGAGCGACGAACACTCTGAGTTAGCGCGGTGAGCCTGCTATCAGCAAAGCCACCCAAGCATCGGGCGGGTGTTCTAGAGTGACGCCTATCAGGGGGGTCGTCGAGACATCGAGGAGGCCCCGTATATGACCGCCGTCGACGACATCACCAGCCTCCGCCAGCGCCGCGAGGCGATCGTCAATCAGCACGTTGAGGCGGAAAACCGGCACGATATCGAGGCGACCATCGCCACCTTCGCCCAGCCACGCTACGAGGTGAACGGCGCCCCGAGCGAGGGTGCGGAGGCCGTTCGAGAGCTGCTGCAAGGCTTAATGATCGGCCTTCCCGACCTGCACGCCGAGCTCGGCAAGATGCGCCATGCCGACGACGCAGTATTCGGCGAAGGGCTGATCACTGGGACCCACAACGGCGAATGGGCGGGCATCCCGCCGACCGGACGCCGCATCGAGATTCCGATAGTCGGGATTTTCGAATTCGACGGCGATCGGCTCTTGTGCGAGAAGGTCTACTTCGATATGGCCACCGTGCTGATTCAGATGGGTGTTCTGCCCGCGATCAGCTAAGCACGGACCGGTAGCGGCTTCAGGGTCCGTGGCACCGGCATTGCGGCATGAGGTCGGCCGGATGTGCGGGGCCGAGTGGAAGGGCACGCATGCTTCTCCGCCGGAACCGCTACACCCAGTAGGGCACCCGGGCGCGGTACTGGCGCATCGCGAAGGCGGCCAGGATCCAGCCGATGGCCGTCAGCACCAGCACCACGGCCCAGTGCCGCAGTTCCTGATGCGACCCCAGCAGCGGCGCCCGAACGATATCGAGATAGTGCAGCAGGGGGTTGAGTTCGACGATGCTCGACCAGCGCCCGGCGCCCTGCTGGCGCAGGGTGTCGTCGTTCCAGATGATCGGCGTCATGAAGAACAGCAACTGCACGATCGAAAAGAGCAACGGGCCGATATCGCGATAACGGGTCGCCAGGATGCCGAAACACAGTGACACCCAGATGCAGTTGAGCACGATCAGCCCCAGCGCCGGGACGACCGACAGGTCCGCCCACGACCACGGCTTGGGATAGATCATCGCGATGACGACGTAGATGACGATGTTGTGCGCGAACAGGATCATCTGCCGCCACACCAACCGGTAGACGTGCACGGACAGCGGCGTCGGCAACTGCTTGATCAGCCCCTCGTTGGCGACGAAGACGTCGGCGCCCTCCAGGATGGCCGCGTTGATCAGGTTCCAGATGATCAGCCCCAGCGTCACATACGGCAGGTGCACCGACAGCTCGAGGTGAAACAGCTTGGAGTACAGGCCGCCCATCGCGACGGCCGTGGTTCCCGTCGCGATGGTGATCCAGAACGGTCCCAGCACCGAGCGGCGGTAGCGCTGCTTGATGTCCTGCCAGCCCAGGTGCAGCCAGAGCTCGTGGCGACGGAAGCCATCGGCGAGATCGCCGCGGGCGCGGGTGAGGGTGCGCGACTGTGCGGCCGCGTCGACGAATGTCATGTAAGCCTCCCGGCCTGACCGAACTGCTCACGACGTCCCAAGCGCCGCAACCGGATCCATTCCAGCAGGCCGCGGGGGTCGCGGCGGGTGACCAAGAAGAACCAGCCGAATCGGACCCACTCCTGGACCAGCAGCTTGCGCAGACCGGGCTGCGACAGCAGGTAGCCGCGGTTGCGGTAGGTGTAGAACCGCTTGGTGGGGTTGTCGGGATACTGGGTGTGCATCCGTCCACCCAGGATCGGGCGGAACTCATCGGATCCGCAGGGGTGCAGGTAGATCGTGTTCAGGCAGGTACCGAACGGCAGCCCGGACCGCACCAGCCGGCGGTGCAATTCCACCTCGTCGCCGCGGATGAACAGCCGCAGGTCCGGGACGCCGACCGCGTCCAGGGTGGCGGCCCGGAACAGCGCGCCGTTGAACAGCGACGCAATCCCGGGCAGCAGGTCTTGTCCCGCCTCGGTGCGCAATTCGCTTGCGCGCCTGCGCCATACCAGGCCACGCCGCAACGGAAACGCCAGCCGTTCCGGGTCGTCCATATTGCAGACCGTCGGCGAGACCTCTGCCAGACCGTGCTTTTCGGCGCAGGCCAGCAAGGTGGCGAGCACGCCGGAGTCCTGCGGGCGACCGTCGTCGTCGGCCAGCCACACCCAATCGGCGCCCTGGGCCAGCGCGTGCAGCATGCCCAGCGCGAAACCCCCTGCGCCGCCGAGGTTTCGGCGCGATCCCAGATAGGTGGTCGGGATCGGTTGTCCGGCTACCAGATCGCGGATCCGGCCGGAGCCCGGGCCTTCGCCGGAAAAATCGTTGTCGACCACGATGAGGTGATCGGGCAGCCGGGTCTGGGTGCTCAGCACATCGAGCGACTTGGCCAGCTCGTCGGGGCGCCGGTGGGTGACGACGACGGCGAAGACGGTCTCACTCATCCCCGGATGCTCTTTGGGCCAGGGGTGTGTCGACCCGATTCGCTTCCTCGGTCTCGGCCAGCACCTCGCGGACGTGCCGGGCCGCGTCCTCCCCCTCGTACGCGCGCACCACGTCTTCGATGCCGCCGGACATGCGGATGACGCCGTGGTCGATCCACATCGCCGTCTTGCACAACCGGGCCAGGAATTCGTTGGAATGGCTGGCGAACACCAGGATTCCGGAGCGCTCGACCAAGCTCTGCAGCCGCGACTGCGCCTTCTTCAAAAAGTCGGCGTCCACCGCGCCGATGCCTTCATCGAGCAGCAGGATTTCGGGGTCGATGCTGGTGACAACACCCATCGCCAGCCGCACCCGCATGCCGGTGGAATAGGTGCGCAGCGGCATCGACAGGTAGTCGCCCAGCTCGGTGAACTCGGCGATTTCGTCGACCTTGGACAGCATCTGTTTTCGGGTCTGACCCAGGAACAGGCCGCGGATGATGATGTTCTCGTAACCGGAGATCTCGGGGTCCATGCCGACGCCGAGATCGAAGACCGGCGCGACCCTGCCGGTCACCGTGGCCCAGCCCCGGGTGGGTTCGTAGATTCCCGAAAGTAGGCGCAGCAGAGTCGATTTGCCCGCACCGTTGTGGCCCACCAGGCCGACCCGGTCGCCCAGCTCGAGGGACATGGTGATGTCGCGCAACGCCTCGATCACCACCACGTTGGAGCTGTTGCGGCCGATCGTGCCGCCGGCCTTGCCCAAGAAGGCCTTCTTCAACGAGCGCGACTTGGCGTCGAAGATGGGAAATTCCACCCACGCGTTGTGCGTCTCGATGTGAGGACCCGAAGCCGGTGCCATTGGTGCCGCGTCTGCTTACAGGTACTGACCGTGTCCGGGCGCGCCGCCCGGCTTACCCATGCCAGGGGGGAGCGCGCCTTGGCGCATCTTTTCCAGCTGCGCGCGGGCGGCCATCTGCTGGGCGAACAGAGCGGTCTGGATGCCGTGAAACAGTCCCTCCAGCCAGCCGACCAACTGTGCTTGGGCGATCCGCAATTCGGCGTCGGACGGCGCGCTGTCCTCGTTGAAGGGCAGGGTGAGGCGGTCGAGCTCCTCACGCAGTTCCGGTGCCAAACCCTCTTCCAGTTCCCGGATGCTGGTCGCGTGGATCTCGCGCAGCCGGTTACGGCTGGCCTCGTCCAGCGGTGCGGCGCGCACCTCCTCGAGCAGTTGCTTGATCATGGTGCCGATGCGCATCACCTTGGCCGGCTGCTCAACCAGGTCGGTCAGGGAACGCTCGTCGGCGTCGGCGTCGTCGGCGATCGCCATCATCCGCGGGTCGACGCCGCCGATGACTTCGACGCCGTCGTCGTCGTTGGGGGTACTCAATCCGTCACCATCCTTTGTGGACTAAGAGTGTGGCGTCGTGCCGTTTCCGCGCCATTCATAAATTCGGGCACCGCCATTGTCGTAGATCAACGCCCACGACTTCGACTTATCCAGTGACACTAGTCCTTCGGGTACGGCGAACCCCCGGACAGTCGGCGTGCTGGTGTAGATGTACCGAATATTGAGCGCTTTGATCGCTTCGAGGACCCGTGGATCGGAGTCACCTTTGCGGGCCGAGGTCCAGAAGATGTACCGGTAATAGCCCGGGCCGGTCTGCTGCGGGAAGTCATAGTGGGTCCACAGCGGGTGCAGGTCGGCGACCGCGTACATCCACGCGGTGCCGTCGACATTCGAGTTCCCGATCAGGGTGTCGTGCGCACCGGGCAGCTTGGCCAGATAGGCCATGGCCATCAGGTCGCGCTGGTCAACCATCACCGAGTCGTATTTGTCGCCGAATAACACCAGGTGCCGGTAGAAGTAATGGCGGCCGGTGAGCACGGTGGCCGCCACCAGCAGAACCGCGGTGGCCGCGATCCAGACCGGGGTGGCCAACGGTCTGAAACGGGAGGTGACCCGCTTCGCCCCCGCCACCGCCGCCAGCACGATCGCGAACAGCGCGACACCGGCCATCGGCTCCAACAACAGAGTGATGGCCGCCGAGATGCGGCGGGGATCTTTGTAGAAGAACTCGCCGAACATTCCGGCGACCGCACCGATCGGGCCGCCCAGTGGATTACCGGCGTCGATGTCCACCACGACGAGCAGCAGCCACACGGCCAGCGGCCACCAGATCTTCTTGACCAGGAAAATGACCCCGCCGATGGCGGTGACCGCGATCAGCCCGTACTGGACCGGAAAGTCGTTGAGGTGGCGGGAGTGCTGGAAGACCGCGTCGAAGACGCCCCGCTTCTTGCTGAGGTGGGTGAGAAACGAGTGTCCGGCGATGATGTCTTCCTGCCCCTGCACGCTGATGAATTGCGGCAGCAGGATCAATCCGGTGATCACGGCGACGCAGGCCAGGGCCAGGAAGTCGGCCAGCCTGCCGCGCACCGGCTGCCACAACGCCGCCATGAGCCACCAGGCCAGCAGGAACAGCAACACGATCACCCCGCCGGTGATGTGTACGGACATGACGCCCACCCACGCCAGCACGGCCGCCGGAATGCGGTCGCGGTGCCGCAGCGTGGTGGTGATCAGCACGAACGCCGGGACCGCGACCCCGTAGGCGGCCAGGTTGGGCATCGCGGCGACGCCGAATTCGACGTAGGGCAGCGCGGTGAACGACGCCGACAGCGCGGCCGCGGTGGCCGCCGCCCCGGCGCAGCACCACTGCGTGGTGCGCGGCCGCAGCAGATGCCAGGTGAACATCGCCGCGCTGGTGGGGAACAGCCAGACCGACGCCGCGACCGAACTCAGCGTGTAACCGGTGGTGGGCGCCGCCCCGGTCAGCTGGCAGAACACGGCGATCAGCGCGTGGAACACCGACGGGTAGTACAGCGTCTTATGGGTCTCGACATTGCGCAGCTCGCCCATGTGCGTCGATGACGCCTGGCCGGTGTCCAGGATGAACCGCACCTCGTTGGCGTGCCAGACGGCGTCCCAGGTGCTCGGGATGGTCTGCCAATGGGCGGCCAGGCCGCGATAGGCGGCCCACATGATGAGCAGGGCACCCAGCAGCACGCCCGCCCCCACCGTGATGGCCGGCCAGCGGCCGACCGCGCGGCCCTCGGCGTCGCGGTCCCGGTAGCGGGCGAGCAGCAGCTGCAAGCCGGTCATCAGTAGGCAGACCACGACCAGCGCGGCCAGCGCGGTCCACCCGTTCCACGGAATTCCGATGGCGCCGAACGGAATAATGGCCAGCGCGACCACGCCGTAGGTCAGCGCCGGGCCGACCGCGACCGCGACCGGCCAAGACAACTGACTGATGCGTGCGATGATCGCCCCGGGCGCTATCAGCAAAAACAATGCAATGAGCGTTCCGAACCAGAGCCCCACTCGACTAGTATGGCTGGCCGGGTGCCCTGGCTCGGGAAGCCACCAACTGGCCGGAACGTGTGTGGCACCCGCTACCGTCACAGTTTCGCAAAAAAGCGGAAGCTCTAAGGTGGCCCACATGGCATATGACGTCGCCCGGGTGCGCGGACTGCATCCGTCGCTGGGTGACGGGTGGGTGCACTTCGACGCCCCGGCCGGGATGCTGATCCCCGATTCGGTCGCGACCACGGTGTCGACGGCCTTCCGCAGGTCCGGCCCCACCACCGTGGGCGCACACCCATCCGCGCAGCGCAGTGCCGCTGTTTTGGACGCGGCACGGGCGGCGGTGGCCGATCTGTTCAACGCCGAACCCGCGGGTGTCGTGCTGGGCGCCGATCGGGCTATCCTGCTGTCCGCGCTGGCCGAGGCGTCGTCGTCGCGGGCCGGCCTGGGCTATGAAGTGGTCGTCAGCCGCCTGGACGACGAAGCCAACATCGCCCCGTGGCTGCGCGCGGCGCACCGGTACGGCGCGAAGGTCAAGTGGGCCGAGATCGACATCGAGACCGGCGAGCTCCCGACCTGGCAGTGGGAGGGCCTGATCGGGAAGTCGACCAGGCTGGTCGCGGTCGCCTCGGCCTCCGCGACGCTGGGCACGGTCACCGATCTGCGGGCGATGACCAAGCTGGTGCACGACGTGGGCGGCCTGGTCGTGGTCGACCACTCCGCCGCGGCGCCCTACCGGCTGCTCGACGTGAAGGAGACCGACGCCGACGTGGTGGCGGTGAACGCGGCGGCGTGGGGCGGTCCGCCGATCGGGGCGATCGTGTTCCGCGATCCGGCGCTGCTCAACTCGTTCAGTTCCATCTCGCCGGACCCCAAGGCCACCGGGCCGGCGCGCCTCGAGATCGGCGCGCACCAGTTCGGCCTGCTGGCCGGGGTGGTGGCCAGCATCGAGTACCTGGCGTCGCTCGACGAATCCGCGCGCGGCACCCGGCGCGAACGGTTGGCCGTGTCGATGCAATCGGCCACCTCGTATCTGAACCGGATCTACGACTACCTGATGGTGTCGTTGCGCTCGCTGCCGTTGGTCATGGTGATCGGCCGCCCCGAGGTGCGCATCCCGGTGGTCAGTTTCGCGTTGAACGGCGTGCCCGCCGAGCGCGTCGTGCAGCGGTTGGCGGACAACGGGATTCTCGCCGTCACCAACGAAAGTTCCCGCGCGCTCGATGTGTTGGGCGTCAACGACATCGGCGGCGCGGTCACCGTCGGCCTGGCGCATTACTCGACGACGGCCGAAGTCGACCAGCTGGTACGCGCGCTGGCTTCCCTGGGTTGACGCCGGGCCGGCCCGCTATACCGTCAGCACGACCTTCCCGGTCACCGTGCTTGACGTCAGTCGTTGATGCGCCTCGCCGGCCTGCTGAATGGGTATGCGCGCGCCGATGATCGGCCGGACGCTGCCCTCGGCGATCATGGGCCACACCTTGGCCGTCACGGCCTGCACGATCTCGCTCTTGCTGTTGGGCCCGGTGACCGGGCGGGCCCGCAGTGTGGTGCCGATGACGCGGGCGCGCTTGGCCAGCAGCTTGCCGATGTTGAGCTCACCCTTGATGCCGCCCTGCATGCCGATGATGACCAGCTGCCCGTCGGTGGCCAGGGCGTCGATATTGCGGTCCAGATAGGAGGCACCCATGATGTCAAAGATCACATCGGCACCGCCGGCCTCCTGCAGCCGCTGGACGAAGTCCTCGTCGCGATAGTTGATGGTGATTTCGGCGCCCAGCTCGCGGCAGAATTCCAGCTTCTCCGCCGACCCGGCCGTGACGGCCACCCGGGCACCCAACGCCCGGGCGATCTGGATCGCGTGCGTTCCGATGCCGCTGGCCCCGCCGTGCATCAGCAGCAGCTGGCCCTTGCCCAGGTGGGCGGTCAGCACCAGGTTCGACCACACGGTGCAGGCCACCTCGGGCAACCCGGCGGCGTCGATCAGGTCGACGCCGTCCGGAATGGGCAGCAGCTGGCCGGCGGGAACGGCGACGTACTCAGCGTATCCACCCCCGGCGAGCAGTGCGCAAACCTGTTGTCCGACAGACCATTCGGCGACACCGGAGCCGAGGTCGGCGATGACGCCGGACACTTCCATGCCGATGATCTCGCTCGCCCCGGGTGGGGGCGGATATTTGCCGGCGGCCTGCAGCAGATCGGCGCGGTTCACGCCGGCAGCGGCGACCTTGACCAACACCTCGCCCGGCGCGGCGGAAACGTCGGGCACTTCCTGCCAGGAGAGCTGATCGGGTGATTCGGCGACGATGGCGCGCATGGTGGCCACGCTACCGACCCCCGTTACCCTTACTCGTGGTGGCGTGGCAGAGCGGCCTAATGCACTCGCCTTGAAAGCGAGAGACGGCTAAAACCGTCCGGGGGTTCAAATCCCTCCGCCACCGCTCTCACGAGTCGACGCTCTGGTGCAGCGTCGGCGCGTAGCGCAGCACCGCACCCACACCGTCGGCCGGGGCGATCCGCTCGTCGGTGCGCACCAGGGCGGCGCCCACCGAGATCGCCGATACCGGTAGCGCCTCGTCGGCCCGCAGCGTCTTGGCGGGAGCGGCGCCCTGCTCGGACAACACGTTTTCGTCGGGGGCAAGCGTCGTCAAACCCTCGTCGGCGACGACGGTCGCATCGCCGATGTCTCCGATGATCAGTGTCTCCACCGCGCCTTGCCGCAGCGCCGAGCAGACCGCGCCGAGTCCCTCGGCCGCCAGCCCGGACTGCCGCCCGATCTCGGCGGTAAAGCGCTGCGCCGCATCGTCGATCGTGCGCAGCTGGCGTTTGACGAATTCGCTTTCGATGGCGTGCTCGATCTCGCTGAAGTCGTGACCGCTGTGGCGTGCGCCCACCTCGAGCGCCACCGCGCGCTCCTGCAACCGCTCGGGTAGCTCGGCGAGCAGATCGGAACGCGAGCGCACCTCACCGACCACGAAGATCACCTCGATCGCCTTGTCGTCGGCGAGCTCCGCGACGCGGTCGGCGACGGCCCGCAAGTTCTTGCGGCCCGCCTCTTCGGTCCGCAACTGGGGGTCGCCGTAGCCCGCGGACTCGGCACCGGCGGATTTGTGCACCGGATGGCCACCGCCGTCGACGGTCTCGGTGCGCAGCGTTCCGCCGATGTGCGTGGTGATGTCGGCACCACTGTGGTCGACGACCACCAGCACATAGTCGGGATGATCGAAGCTCTGCTCGAGAATCGGTACCAGATAAGGCAATTCGGAGACCCGCACGACATCGGTGGCCGCGGGCCGCGCCAGGTGCTCGTTGATCACCACACCGTCGGCGCTGGCGACCACCGCGCGTCCACTGCGCCCGATAGGCGGACGCAGGTTCATCACCGCGTCCTCGATCTGGTCGATGACCGTCGCGCCGGCGCCGTGCCGGTCCAGCTCTTCTCGGATCGCCCGCCACTTCAGCTCGAGTTGAGCCTCGGCGTCGTGCGTGTCGTGTGAGTCGTCGAAATACACCGAAGCGAACGGCCCCGGTGCGTCCAGCAGTTTGCGGAAGCGTTGCGAGTCCATGCCTTGTTGGTTGCCCCCCGAGCCGGGGGACAAACACCTAGCTTCGGTCGCCCTCGCTGTCGTCGAAGAAGTGCCAGTCGCCGTCCTGCTGGACTTCCATGCGCCAGCCGAGCTCGCTGTTGTCGGCCTTGTTGTCGACGAACCACGCGTGTGCGTCGTCGGCACTTTCGATGTCTTTGGTGGCGACGACGTCGCCCTTCGGATCGAGCACTCGATAGGTAGCCATGCGGGCAGTGTTCCCACAGCCCGCCGTGGTCAACCGGTCGGGATTTCGGCGGTGATCGTGTCCAGCAGGTCCGTATACCGCTTGGCCTCGGGATCCCGCCCGGGTTTACCGCTGCTCACCACGCCGGCCGACAGTCCGCGCGCGGGGTCGGCCCAGATCGCGATGTTGACCAGGCCCAGGTTCCCGAACGCGTGTGGCGCGTTGCGCCCGAACGGCCCCCACCGGTTGGTGCCGAGGATGTACCCGGTGCCCCAGCGGGCCGGATGCAGCCCGACCGCGAAATCCGGTCGTAGCCTTCGGCATTCGGTTATCGCGCCGTACATGGTCTCCGGGCTGATCACCCGCACGCCGTCGAGTTCGCCTCCGCGACGCCAGATTTCGGCGAACCGCGACATCTCCTGCGCGGTCGACACGGTGTTGGACGACGGGATGATGGTGTTGAGGAACAGCGGGGTGTTGGTAATCGGGATCATCTCGTGCACGGTGCCGCCGATCGCCTTGCGGAAGATCTGGGCGATCACCGGCGGCAACGGGCGGCCGGTGGCGTGACTCGGCGCGACCAACGGCAGGTCTTCCTCGGCGACGCCGAAGTTGGTCCACCGGAAACCCAGCGGGTCGAGGATCTCGGTGGCCAGGATCTCGCGAATCTCCTTGCCGGTGGCCGCGTAAACGAGCTCGCGCACCAGCGGGCCCCAGGTCAGCGCGTGGTAGATGTGCACCAGCCCGGGCCGGTAGAGCGGGCGCAGCTCGCCCAGCTTCTGCTGCGCGTATTCGTGGTCGTCCGCGCGTTTGACGTCCGGCTTGGCCCCGGTCGGGAAGGGCAGGCCGGCGCTGTGGGTCATGACGTGGCGGATGGTGATCCGGTGTTTGCCGTGACTGGTGAACGTGGGGATGTAGTCGCACACCCGGTCGTCGAGCGAGAAGACACCGCGCTCGACGAGCATGTGCACCACGGTCGCCGCCATTCCCTTGGCCGCCGAATACACGCAGAAGGGCGTGTCGGGGGTGACGGGGATCTTCTCCGCATCGGGCGGATCGCTCGGGGCGTTGCCCCAGCCGTGGCCGATCGCGCGGTTGAGCACGACGCGGCCGTGCTGGCGGATGCAGAGCTGGATGGCGGGGTGGAAGCCGGCCCGGTACCAGTGCTGGGCGGCCTGCCAGATCCGGTCGACGGCGGCGCTGTCGATTTCGGAGTGGTCTTCGGCGCCGATCGTCGTCACGGCGTCCAAGTCGGCCGGAACGCGGATCCTGCCGTCGGGGGTCACGGGCGCCGCTCCTCCTCATCGCTGCGCTCTGCATCGTCGCCAGCGCGTGTCGTCATCTCAGCGAGGGTACGTGGCGTCCGATCACTCGCCCTTGAACTGCGGCGGGCGCTTCTCGAATGTCGCCGCGATGCCCTCGGTCAGGTCCTTGGACGGCAGGAAGGCGGCGTTCCAGGCGGCGACGTAGCGCAGGCTTTCCGACACCGCGGCGGTGCGCTGCTGGTCGAGGACGTCCTTGATGCCGTGCACGGCCAGCGGGGGATTGGCGGCGATCTCCGCGGCCGTGGCGTGCGCCGCGGCCAGGGTGGCGTCGGCATCGGTGTACACGTCGTTGACCAGACCGATCTTCTCGGCGCGGGCGGCATCGATGTCTTTGCCGGTCAGCGCGAGTTCGCGCAGGTGCCCGTCGTTCAGGATGTACGGCAGGCGGGCCAGGCTGCCGACGTCGGCGACAATGGCGAGCTTGACCTCGCGCACCGAGAACTTGGCGTCGGCGCTGGCGTAGCGGATGTCGACCGCGGAGATCAGGTCGACGCCGCCGCCGATGCACCAGCCGTGCACCGCGGCGATGGTCGGGGTGCGGCAGTCCGCGACCGCGGTGATCGCGCCCTGCATGCGCTTGACCTCGCGGTGGAACACCGCGCGCGGGCCGGCCAGCGCATCACCGGACAGCAGTGGGGTGAACGAACCGCCCATCGCGGGCACGTCCAGGCCGTAGCTGAAGTTCTTGCCCGAGCCGGTCAGCACGATGGCCCGCACGTCGGGATCGGCGTCCAACGCCGCGAACAGCTCCGGCATCTCCGACCAGAAGGCCGGTCCCATCGCATTGCCCTTGCCCGGCCCGATCAGCGTCACCTGGGCGACGTGGTCTTTCGTCTCGACGGTGACCGATTCGTATGCTTGCGCCATATCGAGACCGTAGCGTGGCGAATATGGCTCCTGACTTGCGACCCGGACCGCATTCACCGCCCACCGACGAGCTGCACAGCGCCGAGGACACCTTCGGGGTGCTGCAGCGGGTGCTGCATCCCATCGCGGCCGACGACCTGTCCCGCCAGACTCCGTGCGCCGAATTCGACGTGTCGGCGCTGACCGGGCACCTGCTGAACTCGATCAGGGGTCTCGGGGGCATGGTGGGCGCGGAGATTCCGGAGCGCGATGAGGGCGATTCGGTGGAGCGTCAGGTGGTCGCCGCGGCCCGGCCGGCGCTGGACGCCTGGCACCGCCACGGTCTGGACGGGACGGTGCCGTTCGGTAAGGGCGAGATGCCCGCAAGCAGTGCGTGCGCCATCCTGTCGATCGAATTCCTGGTCCACGCTTGGGATTACGCCGCCGCGCTGGGTCACCGGATCGATGCGCCCGAGCCGCTGTCGGAATACGTGCTGGGGCTCGCTCGGCACATCATCAGGCCGGAGTTACGCGGTCAAGCCGGGTTCGACAACCCGGTCGACGTCCCGGCCGACGCCGGGGCGCTCGAGCAGCTGGTCGCCTTCACCGGCCGCAATCCGGCCCGGTAGCGGGGCGACGGGCGTCGAGTGTTGCGCCATGGCGGCCTCGCGCGGCTTGGGCGCCCGGCGTGTCGCCGCCCTGGACGCACACTCAAAACCATCAATTCACACTCGACGGCCGATCCGTGCGACGGCGCCAACCCGCCCGCTGGTCGCCGAAGGTGCGGCCAGCCGCACGCTGGTGGCCGAGTGTGCGGCCAGCCTCACACTCGACGGCCGATCCGTGCGACGGCCCGGGAGTTACTCCCGTTCCAGGTAGAAGTAGTAGTACTTGCCGTTATCCCGGACGCCCTTGCCGTTCATGATGCCCATCACGGCGTCGTCGTCGATCTTCTTGAAGTGATCGTGCACCGGCTGGCCGTCGTAAACCATGGTGGCGGTGACCTCCCCGCGGAACTCCTCCAGCCACAGGCTGGCCTCACCCTTGCCCATCTCCACGTTGGAGAACTTGTTGCCGTCGGCGTCCAGGCAGACCAGGGGCTGCACGTCGCGGACCGACTTGAAGGTCTTGCCGTACCAGCCGGCCTTTTCCAGTTGGCCGTTCATCTTGTGGCCGGTCTGGAATTCGCCGCCCTTCCACTCGCCGAGCATCCCCTCGATTGTCGCGGGCTGAAGTTCGGCCCAGAAGTCGTCGAGTTCGGAATCCGCGATGTCGCCGCTGCGCCCTTTGAACTCGGTGAACTTCTTCCGCGCGAGGTCCACGGGCGACTCCTTACGATTCGGTGCGGGCAATCCAATCGCGGGCAAAATGCAGCAGGGCGTCATTTTCCTCCGGCGCGCCAATCGTGACACGGACGCCTTCGGCCGCGAACGGCCGCACCACCAGATGAGCGTCGGCGGCCTGCTCGGTGAAGTCCATGGTGCGCTCGCCCAGCGGCAGCCAGACGAAGTTGGCCTGTGACGGGGGCAGCTCGAATCCGGCATCGCGCAGAGCGTCGCTGACGCGGGTGCGCTCGACGACCAGCGCGTCGGTGCGCGCCATCAGCTCGCCGGAGGCCTCGAGGGACGCGATGGCGGCCGCCTGTGCGACATTGGTCACCGCGAACGGCATGACGACCTTGTCCAGCGCCGTGATCAGGTCGGGGTGGCCGATCGCATAACCGACGCGCAAGCCCGCCAACCCGTAGGCCTTCGAAAAGGTCCGCAGCACAACGACATTGCTGCGGGTCAGGGCCAGGTCCAAGCTGTTGGGCAGCATGCCGTCGCGGATGTATTCGACGTAGGCCTCGTCGATGGCGATCAACACGTGCGGCGGCACGGCGTCGACGAAGCGCGTCAGTGCGTCCGGGTCGACGACGGTGGACGTCGGATTGTTCGGGTTGCACACGAAAATCAGCCGGGTGCGGTCGGTGATCGCGGCGAGCATCGCGTCGAGATCGTGCGTGTGGTCGGTCAACGGCACTTTGACGGTCGCCGCGCCCGACACCTGAATGATGGGCAGGTAGCACTCGAAGCTGCGCCAGCCGATCATCACCTCGTCGCCGGCCGCGGCGGTGATCTGAACCAGCTGCTGGCACAAGGTGACCGAACCGCTACCGACCGCGATGTGCTCGGGGGCGACGTCGGAGCCCAGGTGCATGGCCAGCGCGGCCTTGAGGTCCACGGACGCGTTGTCCGGGTAGCGGTTGACGACGGCTACCGCACGTTCGATAGCCGCGTGCACGCTGGGCAGTGGCCCGTAAACGGTCTCGTTGCTGGCCAGTTTGATGGAGCCCGGCACGTTCTTGCCGGGGACATACACTGGCAGTCCGGCCAGTTCGTTGCGAAGGCGAGCGGTCACTTCGACAGTTTATGTCTCGACTGTGTACAGTATGGCCGGTTCCGCGAGACCGGAAAGGGGTCGGTACCCTCAGAAAGTCCAAGGGAGGCGTGCCAGAGCGGCCGAATGGGGCTCACTGCTAATGAGTTGTCCCCCTCAAAGGGGACCGGAGGTTCAAATCCTCTCGCCTCCGCAGGATCCTTACCGGGAACACGGAACACCGGATCGACAACTGAAGAACAAGGCGCCCGTAGCTCAACGGATAGAGCATCTGACTACGGATCAGAAGGTTAGGGGTTCGAATCCCTTCGGGCGCGCTCACTGACCGCCGCCGCCTCTGAATCAGCCTCTGCGGTGCTAATCACGTAACGGTCCCTAATCCGCGCGGCGGAGAACCGGGCCCCAGGACACGACTTCCGGATGCTGCCTGAGGAGGGCACGGCGCCGCCGTTCTGTCATCCCGCCCCAGACGCCGAACTCGACTCGGTTATCGAGCGCCTCAGCACCGCATTCGATGATCACCGGGCAGTGCCGGCAGATCGCTGCGGCTGTGCGCTGGGCGGCGCCGGGCACGAATAATTCCTCCGGATCGACAACGCGGCAGAGCGCTTCGGACACCCAGTCCGAGCGGGAGTCGGCCTTCGCGATCTGGACAGAGCGGCGGACTGAACTAGTTGTGTTGCTTGCTGCGGTGCTCCCGGTAGCTGACATCAGTCCCCCTTTTCACACTCGGCCGAAATCAGCAGACGAGTTCAACTTCCTGTCTCGCCCCGCAGCGAACACGGGGGCCGGGTTCCCGGATGTCAATCCCCCACTGCTGCACGGATAGGCCGGTGTCGATCAGGCGTCTGTCGCGACCGTATGAAAAAGTCCTGAAGCAAACCTAGGGGCTAATGTCACAAGCGCTCAGGCGTTTGGAGGTGTCTCTCGCGCGACCTGACCACCATGGAAGTTCAGGGGTTCGATTCCCTGCGGGCGCGCTCGCCGGCTCAGGGTTTGGCAACCCGAAATGATTCGAATCGTTAAGACCCAGTTTCTTGTCGTCGAGGGTTTTCGCCGATAACTTCCGCTCATGACCAACAGCATTGAGCAGATCGGCGGCGGCGCCGGCGGCGGTTTCCTGGGTGGCGGCGCCGGTGGTGGCTTTGTCGGTGGTGGCGCCGGCGGCGGTTTCCTCGGTGGTGGCGCCGGCGGCGGCTAAGCCTCCGACTCGCGCATCCCACCCGGCCCGATGATCTGGCCGGGTGGTGCGTCGGGCCCGCAAGCGGCCGGCAGTTCGAGCTGCATCCACGCGACGTCGTGCCAACCGCCGTGTTTCCACTCGACGCGCCGGTATAGCCCGGCGTCGGTGAACCCGAAAGAGCGGTGGAAGCCGTTGCTGGCCTCGTTGGGCTGGGTGATGCCGGCGAACGCCTGCCGGTAGCCCCGCTCGGTGAGCCTGCGCAACAGCTCCGTGTAGAGCGCGCGCCCGCCTCCGGTGCGGCGATGGTCGGCGTCGAGGTAGATCCCGGTCTCGGTCGACCACCGGTGCGTCGCAAGGCGGTTGAGTGCGTGCCCGTAGGCGAAGCCGATCACCCGGCGATCGCGTTCCAGCACAAGCCATTCGTGGCTTGCCTGGGCGGCGGCGATGCGCGCGGCCATCTCATTTTCGGTCGGGACGTCGTTCTCCCAACTGATGACCGTGTGCTCGACGTACGGCCGATAAATGGCAAGGCACGCAGCGGCATCCGCTGCCGATGCCGGGCGGACCAGGCCGCCGCTCGCCTGCACGTCGCCGCGCTAGGGGCGCGGTTGGAAGGGTCCGCCGAACGGTCCCCGGCGGGGTGGTTCGGTCACGGTTTGCGTGACGGTGCTGGTTTCGGTGCTCGGTGCGACCGTGGTCGGCGGCTCCGTCGTCGTGGGTGTGTCGGTGCTCGGCGGCGGGGCCGTCTCGGTCACCGTCTCCGTCGCCGTCGGCGCTCCGCCACCGCCGCCCCCGTGGCGCCGCGGCTCGTGCGTGGTCGTGGTCGCTGGGGCGCTGGTGGACGGGACGGGGGTCGTCGTCGTGGCGGGGCTGGGTGCCGGAGATCCGCTGGTGAGCTTGACCACCGCGAACACCAGCGCGGCCAGCAGGATGACCCCGATGGCGCCGGCCGCGACCAGCGCCGCAGGGCGGCGGTACCACGGCGTCGGCGGCTCCGGTGGTTGGGTCTGCTGCTCGTAATAGCCGCCGTATCGCGCGGCCGCGGTGGGCTCGGAGTAGTAATCCGGTTCCTCGGGATAAGGCGGCACGAGAGGAGATGTTAGTAGGTCAGCCCTCGCCGGAGATGAGGCCCAGCGCACGCTCGAACAGGTGCACGGTGGCCGCGTGCAATTGGTCCCCGACCTCCTTCTCCGCCTTTCCGGCGCAGGCCCGGGCCAGCGTCCCCTCGATCACGATCCCAAGCTTGAAGCAGGCCAGCACCGTGTACCAGGTGATGTGGGACAGGTCGCGGGTGGTGTTGGCGGCGTAACGCTCGAGGAGCTCGTCGGTGCTGGCCAATCCGTCCTGGCCGCCCAGGGCGTGGCTGAACACGCTGGAACCGTCGGGCTGGCGCCAGGTGGCCAACAGCCAGCCCAGGTCCAGCAGCGGGTCCCCGATCGTGCACATCTCCCAGTCGACGATCGCGACCACGTCCGGGCCGGTGCGGGAGAACATCACATTGGCGGCGTGGTAGTCGCCGTGCATGATGCCCGGCGTCCAGTTGGCCGGCCGGTGCCGGTCCAACCAGGCCGAGACTTCCTCGATTCCCGGAATGTCGGGCCCGGGGTAGCCGTCGTACTCGCTGTAGGACTCCAGCTCCGAAAGCCAGCGCGGCACCTGGCGTTCCAGGAAGCCCTCGGGCCTTCCGAAGTCGGCGAGACCGACCGCGACGTGGTCGACGGCGCCCAGCTTGGCCAGCGCGTCGGCCATCGACAGGCCCATGCCGTGCCGCACCTCGGGGTCGCCGGCGTGCAGCGGTGGCAGGGCTTCGCCCGCATTGAAGCCGTCGACCGGGTCCATCAGGTAGAAGACGGCGTCGCCCAGCACAGCGGGGTCCTCGCAGGCGGCGATCAAGTGTGGATGGGGCACATCGGAACCCGCAAGTGCAGCAAGGACTTTCGTCTCGCGCAAGATCACGCTGTTGCTGCGCGGACGCAGGTGTCGTGGCCCGCGCCGCAGCACGTAGGCCCGGCCGGCCCTGGTGAAACGCAGCATGACGTTCTGGGTTCCGCCGGTGACGCTGGAAACGTCCTGCAGCGGCCCCTCGCCGAGGCCCTGCCCGGACATCCACTCCGCTACGGCATCCAGATCTACGTAGTCCACTCCTCAGCCCTTCGCGTGCGGCGTGTATCGGACGGTCTGCACCCGGATCATGCCGTCGCGGAACACGAACGTATCAACGCCGTCGTCAACCCGGTTGACCGCCGAATCGGCGGTCCACTCGAGGAACAGTACGTCGTCGTCGAACAGCTGGGTCTTCAAGTCCCAGTTCGCATCCGGAAGATCGTCGAGCAGTGCCGCGAAGACTCTGCGGATGGCATCCTTGCCGCGGGCGACGCCGGCGGGGCTGATCAGCACGGAATCCTCGGCATAGTCGACGACGATCTCATCGAGGTCGCCCGCGGCCAGCGCGGTGCCGTGGTGAGCGAACACCTCCTGCGGCGTGCGCGCGGTAGGCGCCATGGCACTCCCTTGCAACCTGTGGACCATCTGGGAAAAAGACTAGGGCAGGGGCGAGGGGAGGCCTCGGGCGGCGGCGGCTGGAAGAATAGTGTGCATAACTTACTTTCTGGGGAAGGGAATGCCGATGCCGCGGACCGACAACGACTCCTGGGAGATCACCCAAAGCGTGGGCGCCACCGCGCTGGGTGTCGCTGCGGCTCGCGCGGCCGAGACCGAAAGCGAGAACCCCCTCATCAGCGACCCGTTCGCACGCGTGTTCGTCGACGCCGCGGGCGAGGGGATGTGGAGCATCTACGCCGACCCGGCGCTGCTGGCCAAGGCGGGAGACATCGAGCCGGACCTGCGGGACCGGCTCCAGCTGATGGTCGACTTCATGGCCACCCGGACGGCGTTCTTCGACGAGTTCTTCCTCGGTGCCGCGGACGCCGGCGTCCGGCAGGTGGTGATCCTGGCGGCCGGCCTGGACGCGCGCACCTGGCGCCTCCCGTGGCCCGACGGCACCGTCGTCTATGAGCTCGACCAGCCCAAGGTGCTGGAGTTCAAATCCAACACCCTGCGCGAGCACGGGGCGGAGCCCAAGGCGCACCTGGTCAACGTTCCGATCGATCTGCGTCAGGATTGGCCGAAAGCATTGCAGGAGGCCGGATTTGACGCCTCGAGGCCAGCGGTCTGGTCGGCCGAGGGCCTGGTCCGTTACCTGCCGGCGCAGGCCCAGGACCTGCTGTTCGAGCGGATCGATTCGCTGAGCGCCGAGGGCAGCTGGCTGGCGTCCAACGTGCCCGACTCGGGGTTCACCGACCCCGGCCGTGTGCAGCGCCAGCGCGAGGACATGCGGCGGATGCGGGCCGCGGCCGCAGAACTGGTCAACGCCGAGATCACCGACTTCGACGACCTCTGGTACCCGGAGGAGCGCACGCCCGTCGACGGCTGGCTGCGTGAGCGTGGCTGGGATGTCACGACGGCGACGTTCGCGGAGTTGATGGCGCGGTACGGCCGCAGCGTTCCGGCCGGCGGCGAGGATTCGATGCCGCCCACCCTCTACGTGTCCGCGCAGCGACGAGCGGACTGATCAAGGGATCCGCGGATCACCACGAGTCCCAAATTCGCAGTGCCGCAGCGACTCTCGCCGCAGGCGAGGTGCGGGTCCGGGACGGCCAGTACCCTCGCCGTTATGGCTGATCGACGCGCCCGGGTCGGTGACGTGCATGAGATCGCCGCCGCGATGCCGCATGTTCAGCGCCTGGAGGGGCCCAAGGGCAACGCCATCTACCAGGTGGGTGGAAAGTCGTTCGTCTTCTTCCGCACACCCCGGCCCGACGCGGCCGATCCGGACACCGGCGAGCGCTACGCGGACGTGATCATGCTCTGGGTGGAATCGGAGAGCGACAAGTTGGCGTTGATCTCCGATCCCACGTCGCCGTTTTTCACCACGGACCATTTCGACGGGCATCCTTCGGTCCTGGTGCGGGCCAGCCGGCTGGCCGAAATCAGCAGGACCGAATTAGCTGAGCTGATCCAGGACGCCTGGTTGTCCCGGGCGTCGAAGAAGCGGGCCGCGACCTGGCTCGCCGACCACATCTGACGCTGCGACCTGTGCCGACAAGCCCTGCCGCATAACCAATTGCATGTTTAGACATGAGTCGAATGGGTAACTTCACGTCCACGAGAAAACTTCTTCTCGAACATATTGGAGGTCACGATGCGTGGCAGCGGGATCATCGGAACGGTTGCTTTGGTGTGGTTGCTGATCGGAGTCTTCGCGGCGTGGCAGCGCGACTACTTCAAAAATGACAACTCATCATGCGCCTCGGCGGGCACGGTTGCGGTGACCGTGATCGCCGGACCCCTGAACTATTTCGGTGTCAATCCGAAAGTCACGGATTGCCATCTGCCGCAACCAAGTTCAATGGAATCCATCAACCTCTAACCGCTCACTCAAAAGGAAGTCAACATGGTTATCTTGGGAATTGTCCTTCTTGTATTGGGGTATTTCTTCCACGTATCCATCCTGATCACGCTGGGCATCGTCCTGCTGGTCATCGGTGCGATCCTGTGGATTCTGGGCTCGGTCGGCCGCCCGGTGGCCGGCAGGCGCTACTGGTATTAACCGCTTCGGCCGGAAACGGATCGCGCGACTGCTCAGCAGTCGCGCGATTTGTTTCACAGGCCACGCATAGGTTGGCCATAGCATTGGCTCAGCCCCGGGCGGATACTGGAACTTGTGACACAGCCCCGAGCCTCGGTAGAGCGGGTGGTCATGTGCCGTGCGGACGGCAACCCCATCAACGTTCTGGTTGTAGACGACGAATCGGTCCTGGCCGACATGGTGTCGATGGCACTGCGGTATGAGGGCTGGAACATCTCCACGGCCGGCGACGGGGCATCGGCCATTGCGGCCGCCCGTTCCCAGCGGCCCGATGTGGTCGTCCTCGACGTGATGCTGCCCGACATGAGCGGCCTCGACGTTCTGCACAAGCTTCGCGAAGAGATCCCGCAACTGCCCGTGCTGCTGCTGACCGCCAAGGACGCCGTCGAAGACCGCATCGCCGGCCTGACGGCCGGTGGCGACGACTACGTCACCAAACCGTTCAGCATCGAAGAGGTCGTGCTGCGCCTGCGGGCGTTGCTGCGCCGCACCGGGGTGACGACGGTGGACAGCGGCGCGCAGTTGGTGGTCGGGGACTTGGTGCTGGACGAGGACAGCCACGAGGTCACCCGTGCGGGCGAGCCAATCTCGTTGACCTCCACCGAATTCGAGCTGTTGCGCTTCATGATGCGCAACTCGAAACGGGTGTTGAGCAAAGCCCAAATCCTGGACCGGGTGTGGAGTTACGACTTCGGCGGCCGGTCCAACATCGTCGAGCTCTACATTTCCTACCTGCGCAAGAAGATCGACAACGGCCGGGAACCGATGATCCACACGCTGCGCGGCGCGGGTTATGTCCTCAAGCCGGCCCGCTGACACGCGGCGGGTCTGGTCCCTTCGGCTGCGGCTGTTGGTCGGACAGATCGTCGTCTTGGCAATCGTGTGCGTGGGCATCACCGCGGCGACCGAACTGGCGCTGCTGCATCACCTGGTGGCCCAGCTCGACGGGCAGCTTGCCGGGACCTCCTACCGCTCGGCGCTCATGTACCCCGAGCCGCCGCACTCGGGCTGGCGGCATCAGCACGTCTATCCACGGCCGGGTCCCGGTCCGCGATTCCTGGATGCCCCGGGCCAGCCCGCGGGCATGGTGGCCGCGGTGGTCAGCCACGGGAACACGGTCGACGCCGGATACACGACGAGTAGCGGCGACCGGGCCGAGCTGACGCCGGCCGCCCAGCTGCAGCTGTCCGGCATCGCCGGCAGCCGTAAGCCGGTCACTTTGGACCTCGACGGGCTGGGCCGCTACCGGGTGGTCGCCGCCCCGAGCCGAAGCGGCGGGGACGTCATCGTCACCGGCCTGTCGATGGCCAACATCGACACCACCCTGATGCGGATGCTGGTCATTTTCGGGATCGTCACGGTCATCGCGCTGGTCGCCGCGACCACCGCCGGGGTGATCATCATCAGGCGGGCGCTGGCACCGTTGCGCCGCGTCGCGCAAACCGCCAGCAAGGTCGCCAGCCTGCCGCTGGCGCGCGGCGAGGTCGAACTACCGGTGCGTGTGCGGGAATCCGACGCCAACCCCTCCACCGAGGTGGGGCAACTCGGTGCGGCCCTCAACCAGATGCTGGACCACATCGCGGCCGCGTTGTCGGCGCGGCAGGCCAGCGAGACGCGGGTCCGCCAGTTCGTCGCCGACGCCAGCCACGAACTGCGGACGCCCCTCGCGGCGATCCGCGGCTATACCGAACTGACCCAGCGAATGGGCGACGACCGCGAGGCGGTGGCGCAGGCGATGAGCCGGGTGGCATCCGAGACCGAGCGGATGACGCGCCTGGTCGAAGACCTGCTGCTGCTGGCTCGGCTGGACTCCGGCCGGCCGCTGGAACGCGAACCGGTGGACCTGTCGCGGTTGGCGGTCGATGCGGTCAGCGACGCTCACGTCGCCGGACCCGACCATCAATGGGAACTCGATCTGCCCGAAGAACCGGTCGTCGTCACCGGGGACGCGGCGCGGCTACATCAGGTGTTGACCAATCTGCTTGCCAACGCCCGTGTCCACACCGGGGCGGGCACCGTCGTGACGACACGGTTGAGCACCGAGCCGGCGCACACCGTGCTGCAAGTCATCGACAACGGGCCCGGCATCCCCGCGGCGCTGCAATCCGAGGTTTTCGAACGGTTCGCCCGCGGCGACTCTTCGCGTTCTCGCAAGGGCGGCAGCACCGGGCTGGGCCTGGCGATCGTCTCCGCGGTTGTCAGGGCGCACAACGGGACGATCACGGTGGACAGCACTCCGGGCCGTACCGAGTTCACGGTGCGGTTGCCACCCAACGGATGGCAACCGCCCGCATCCAATTCCCAAGGCGCCCAAGACGCCTCACTCAATTAGCTGTTGCAGGTCACATTGATTTCGAAGGGCTTGTTGACCGGCTGCATCGGGTTGGCCATGTCCACCCCGGTAGCCGTGCCGCTGATCTTGTAGGTGTTGCCGTCCTTGCTGGCGGAAGCGTTGCCTTGGCCGGTACCCGAGGTGTAGCCGAGGGTCACGCCGTTGACGTTGCCCAACCCAACCGATTTCACCTGCGGCGGGTTGCCGTCGCTGAGCACGGCCGCGATGCCGGTCGCCGCACCGCCGATGGCGATGTTGATGGTGCCGCCCGCGTTCGTGCACACGACCGAGCCGGTGACGTTCTGGTCCTTGCCGTCGATGGTGACCTTCGTACCGGCGGCTCCACCGGAGCTGGCCGACGCGCTGGTACTTGAGCTGCTCGAGGAACTGCCTGTGCTCGACTTGTTATTACTCGAACAGCCGGATATACCCGCGGCGAGAATGGCCGCTCCGGCCACCGCGACCGTCAACTGACGCTTCACCTGTTCTCCTTTGCCCGATAGTTGCGGTCCTCGGCATTGAGGGCCGTCTGGGCAGTATGCGGGTTAACTGGGCCGGGATCCAGAGCTTCAGGAAATTATTTCTGGGTTCATTAGTCGGTAGACATATTGGCACCGGAGCGCTACGTGGAATGGCGCATTAATGGCAAGGTTACGAGGGTGGACCACAAGCCTCCCAGCGCGGTCATCGAGTCGGCTCATCGCGACCTGGTTCTGTCCTTCGATGACGAAGCGGACTTCGTCAACGCCGATCGTGGATTCATAGCCGCCCTGTCCCCATGCGTGATCAAGGCGGCCGACGGACGCGTGGTGTGGGACAACGATGCCTATTCATTCCTGGGCGGTTCCGCGCCGGCAACGGTTCATCCCAGCCTCTGGCGGCAGTCGACGCTGGCCGCCAAACAGGGCCTCTACGAAGTGGTTTCGGGTATCTATCAGGTCCGGGGTTTCGACATCTCGAACATCACGTTCGTGGAATCCGACAACGGCATCATCGTCATCGATCCGCTGGTGTCCACCGAAGTGGCCGCGGCCGCCCTGGCGCTGTACCGCACCCACCGGGGTGGTGACCGCCGCGTCGTCGCGGTGATCTACACCCACAGCCACGTCGACCATTTCGGCGGGGTATTGGGCGTCACCTCGCAGGCCGACGTGGATGCCGGCGCGGTGGCCGTCCTCGCGCCGGAGGGCTTCATCGAGCATGCCGTGCAGGAAAACGTCTACGCCGGTCCGGCGATGACGCGCAGGGCGACCTACATGTACGGCACCCTGCTGCCGCGCGGGCCGCTGGACCAGGTGGGGTGTGGGCTCGGCCAAGCGCCGTCCACCGGCGAGGTGGCCGTCATCGTCCCCACCGTCGACATCCGCGAGACCGGCGAGAAGCACACCATCGACGGCGTCGAGATCGAGTTCCAAATGGCACCGGGCACCGAGGCTCCCGCCGAAATGCATTTCTACTTCCCGCGTTTCCGCGCCTTATGCATGGCCGAGAATGCCACGCACAATCTGCACAACCTGCTGACCCTGCGCGGCGCGCTGGTGCGCGACCCGCACGCCTGGTCCGGTTACCTGACCGAAGCGATCGACATTTTCGCCGATCGCGCCGACGTCGTGTTCGCGTCGCACCATTGGCCGACGTGGGGCCGAGACAACATCGTCGAGTTCCTGTCGCTGCAGCGGGATTTGTATGCGTATTTGCACGACCAAACGCTGCGCCTGCTGAATAGGGGATATACCGGGGTCGAGATCGCCGAAATGTTCCAGATGCCTCCGGCTTTGGAGCGGGCGTGGCACACCCACGGGTACTACGGGTCGGTCAACCACAACGTCAAGGCGATCTACCAGCGTTACATGGGTTGGTTCGACGGCAACCCCGGCCGGCTGTGGCCGCACCCGCCGGAAGCCCTCGCGCCGCGGTATGTCGAGGCGATAGGCGGAATCGACCGCGTGGTCGAGCTTGCCCAGACCGCCTTCGAATCGGGCGATTTCCGTTGGACGGCAACCTTACTCGACCACGCGATCTTCACCGACGCCGACCACGCGCCGGCCCGGACGTTGTACGCCGACACGTTGGAGCAATTGGCTTATGGCGCCGAGAATGCGGTGTGGCGAAACTTCTTCCTGAGCGGGGCGACGGAATTGCGCGCCGGCAATTTCGGCACCGCCGTCACGGCCTCCTCGATCTCGATGGCCAAACAGCTGACGGCGGAGCAGATTTTCGACAGTTTCGCTCTTCGGGTCGACGGGCCCAGGAGCTGGGACCTCGACATCGCGATCGACATGACCTTCACCGATTCGGCGACAAACTACCGGCTCGCTCTGCGCAATGGCGTGTTGATCTACCGCAAGGTGGCCGCGGATCCCGCGACGGCGACCGTCACGGCCACACTGGACAGCAGGTTTCGGCTGCTGCTGGTGGCGATGGGCGACTTCGCCTCGCCGGGACTGAAAATCTCAGGTGACCAGTCGGCGCTGCAGGCGTTCCTCGGTGTGCTCGACGAGCCGGACCAGAACTTCAACATCGTCACGCCGTGAGATCGGGTCGCGGTCATGCGACGTCGATCACCACCTTGCCCAGCACCTTGCGGTCTGCCACGTGCCTTAAGGCCGCGGCCGTCTCGGAGAGCGGGAATCGCGCGCCGATGTATGGCCGCACCGTCCCCGCGGCGAACATCTGCGCCAACTCCTTGAGGTCGCGCGCGGCGTCGTCGGGCCGGTCGGTCATGAAGGTGCGGATCTCCATGCCGCGCACGCAGATATCTTTGAGCAGAACGAGGTTGAGCGGAATGGCCGGGATGGTGCCGGCCGCGTAGCCCAGCGTGACAAAGGTGCCGCCGCGCGCGAGGCCACGCAGTGCCGGCTCGGAATACGCTCCGCCGACCGGGTCCAGGACCACCCGGGCGTTGTCACCGGTGAGCTCGCGGATCCGAGTTTTCAGGTCCTCCCGGTCGTAGTCGACGACCGCCTCCGCGCCGCGCTCGCGGCAAAGCTCGAGCTTCTCGGGGCTCGACGCCGCGGCCAGCACCCGGGCGCCCATCGCGACCGCCAGGTCGACCGCGGCCAACCCCACGCCGCCCGCGGCCCCGAGCACCACGACCCAATCCCCCTGTGTGACAGCGGCGGTCGAACGCAGGGCGTGATAGGCCGTGCGGTAGGTCACGCCGAAGGCGGCAGCCGCCGCGAAATCAGCGTCCTCGGGCACCAACTCGGCCTGGCTGGCGTCGAGCAGCGACTGCTCGGCGAACGCGCCGAAGGTGGTTCCGGAAACCCGCTGTCCCGGGCTGAACGGCGCACCTTCCCCGGCGGCGATGACCTCGCCGGCGATCTCGTTGCCGGGTATGAACGGCGGCGGAATCTTGACCTGGTACTTGCCCGCGATGAACAGGACGTCGGGAAAGTTGACCGCGGCGGCACGGACCCGGACCAGCAGTTGACCGGGGCCCGCAACGGGATCGGGCACATCCTCGATCACCAGGTCCTCGGGAGTGCCATAGGAACGACAGATCACTGCGCGCATCAACTGACTCCCAGTCCACGTAAACAGAACCCCACCACGTGTGCGATGTCGTCGGGCCCGGGTCGGTCGACCGAGCCCACATAGCGGCGCATGGTCGCGGCGGTGCAGCCGAACACCGCCTGGACGTCGCGTTCGACATCGGTACTGCCAAGCGCCACAACGGGTTCAATGAGAAGCTCGCGAAGCGGCCGCATCATCTCCTGGTCCGCGGCGCGCCAACTGGTGCCGGCCGACATCTGGCCGGCCGCCGCCCGGGTCATGCTGATCAGGTGCGGGTCGGCCACCTGGGCCAGCGTGCCCTCGATCCACCGCACGACCTTGTCGCGCGGCGCGGATTCCTTGGCCATCTGGTGCTCGAGGTAGGACACCACGATGGCCACCCCCCGCTCCATGACGGCAAGGATCAGATCGTCCTTGCCCGCGAAGTAACGGTAGAACGCCTTGTTCGACGAGCCCGCCTCGGCGACGATGTCGCTGACCCGGGGTGGCTCGGGCGCAACCCGTTCCATGACACGCACGGCGGCGGCCAGGATGCGCTCCACCTCCTCGGTGGCCTCCCGCTGGCGGTCATCCAGCGCCCGCTCGACCGCGGCGGTCACCCGGTCAGAGGTCAACGAGCTCACCGTATTTGGCGCGCGCGGCCGCACGGCGCACATCGAGCATTTCGCTGGGCCAGTCACCTTCCTCGGCCTCGTAACCCTTGAGCAGCATCCTGGCCAGGTTGACCTTGTGCGCCTCGGTCGGCCCGTCGGCGAGGCCCAGCGCGATGCCACCCAGCAAGACGTTGACCAGCGGTAGCTGGTCGGTGAGTCCCAGCGCCCCGTGCACCTGAATCGCCCGCAGGGCAATCGATTTGAGCACCTGCGATGCCAGAATCTTGCAGGCGGCAATCTCCGCGCGCGCGCCGCGTTCGTCGCCATTGTCGATCAGCCACGCGGCGTGCAGCACCGTTAGCCGGAACGGGATCAGCTCGGTGTACGAGTCGGCGACGAACTCCTGGACCAGTTGCTTGTCGGCGAGCACACTGCCCTGGGTGAAGCGGCTTTTCGCTCGCCGCGACATGATCTCGACGGCGCGTTGCGCCATGCCGATCGAGCGCATCGCGTGATGCAGCCGGCCACCGGCCAGCCGGGTCTGCAATATCAGGAAACCCTGGCCGGGCTCACCGAGCAGGGCGTCGGACGGCACGCGCACGTCGTTGTAGTGCACCAGGGAATGTCCCGGCTCATGCGGATCGGCGCCGACCAGGTGGTGATTGGCCTCCAGGACCAGTCCCTCGGTTCCGGCCGGGATCAGGAACGTCGATGCGCCGGTATGGACCGGCGCGTCGGGATCGGTGATCGCGACGACTATGAAAAAGGAGGCGACGGAAGCGTTGGAGGAGAAGTACTTTCGCCCGGTGATCACCCAGTCGTTGCCGTCGCGGACGGCGCGGGTGGTGAACACCCGCGGATCCGCGCCGCCTTGCGGCTCGGTCATCGAGAAGCACGAGAAAATCTCCCCGGACAGGAGCCCCGCCAGATAGCGATCCTTCTGCTCCTGCGTTCCGAAGCGGGCGATGATCTCCGCGTTGCCGGTGTCAGGCGCCTGCGTTCCGAACACGATCGGCGCCCACGGGCTGCGCCCTAGGATCTCGTTGATCAACGTCAGCTTGACCGCTCCGAATCCCTGGCCGCCCAGTTCTGGCCCCAGATGCGGTGCCCACAAGCCCTTGTCGCGGACCTGCTGCTTGAGCGGGTCGACGATGCGGCGCCGCTCGTCGTTCAGCGGCAGAAATTCACAACCGGGGAACAGCACCTCGAGCGGTTGCACCTCGTCGCGAACGAAGCCGCGGATCCACTCGAGCTTCTCCTCGAATTCCGGCTCGGTAGAAAAGTCCCAGGACATGCGGAACACTCTCCTCTCATTTGTGGCGACCCGCTGCGCTTGCGATCGCCATCGGATCGATGGTGGCTGACCCGCTGCGCCCGGCTGCGCCGCGCTTGCGATCGCCATCGGATCGATGGTGGCGACCCGCTGCGCCCGGCTGCGCCGCGCTTGCGATCGCCACGTCAGGGAATCCCTCCGTCGGCCCGCAAGATCGAGCCGGTGGTGAAGCTGGACGCATCGGAGGCCAGGAACAGCGCCGCGCCGATGATTTCCCGCGGGTCGCCCGCGCGCTGCAACGACAGATGCTTGAACGGATTCTGTTGGGCCGCATCGAGATTCCAGGCCTTGCTCACATCGGTGAGAAACGGTCCGGCCATCAGCGTGTTGACCCGCACCGCGGGTCCGAACGCCTTCGCCAACGCCTCGGTCATGGCGTTGAGCCCGGCCTTGGATGCGGCGTAGGGAACGATGTCGGGCGTCGGCCGCAGTGAGCCCGCCGTGCTGACGTTGATGATCGAGCCGCGGCCGGCCGCCACCATGCGCTCACCCACCAACGCCGACAACCGGAACGGGCCCTTGAGGTTGAGGTTGACCACCGCGTCGAACAGCTTCTCGGTCACGTCGGTGAGCTTGTCGTACAGCGGCGACATGCCCGCGTTGTTGACCAGCGTGTCGACCTTGCCGAACCGCTCATAGGTCGCCTCGACCAACCCGTCGAGCTGATCCCAACGCCCGACGTGCACCTGATAAGGCATGGCCGAACGACCGGTCTCGGCCTCGATCTCCTTGGCGACCGAGACGCAGTTGTCCATGTTGCGGCTGGCGATCACCACGTCCGCACCGCAGCGGGCCGCGCCGAACGCCATCTCGCGGCCCAGCCCGCGGCTTCCGCCGGTGATCAGGATGACCCGGTCGGTGAGGTCGAAAAGCTGGTCGGCATAACCCATTTCAGGACCCCTTGACCGGCAGCGACCGGGCGAGCTCGGCGGCCGTGGCGATGAGCTGCAGAATCATCGGACCGAACGCATCGGTGATCTTCGGGTCGACTCCTCCCTCTTGGGAGCCGGACCTCATCCCGGCCGCGTAGGTCTTCTCCAGCACGATGCCCAGCTTCCAGTTGGCCAGCACCAGGTAATAGTCGATGTTCTCGGTCGACAACCCGCTGACGGTTTCGTAGTGCTCCAACAGCTCGCTGCGCGTGGGCATGCCGCGCATGTCGAGATAAAACCCGTCCTCGCGCGGCTTTTCACCGTCATAGCCCAGTAGGCACCAGGCCAGGTCGAGTAGCGGATCGCCGACCGTCGTCATCTCCCAGTCCACGATCGCGGCCAAACGCGCCGGCTCCCCGTGCGCGAACATCACGTTGGCGAATTGATAGTCGCCGTGCATGATGCCCGCCCGGTAGTGCGCCGGACGGTTGCGCCGCAGCCAGTCGGAGGCCTCGTCCAGCCCGGGCAGCTCGCGGACCTTATAGGCGTCGAGAAACGCCAGCCAGCGATCGACTTGCCGCTCGTGAAATCCGTCGGGGCGGCCGAAGCCTTCGAGTCCTTGCTTGCGCCAATCCACTCGGCCCAGCTTGGCGGCGCCGTCGACCAATTCGAACGCCAGGCCGCGCCGGGCCGCGAGGTCGGTGTCGAACGGCGATTGCCACCCGCCGTCCATCGGGCTCCACCCGTCGATCGCCTGCATGACGTAGAACGGCATCCCGAGCACCGTGCCGGTGTCGTCGGCCGCGACGAGTGCCGCATGCGGGACGTCGGTACCGGACAGCGCCCGTACCAGGCGGATCTCGCGCAGCAGCCCGTCGATGCGCGCGGCGTCGGCCCGGGCTCCGGGCATCCGCAACACCATTCGCTGGCCGCCGCGTTCGATCAGGTACAGGGTGTTCTGCGAGCCGCCCTTGAGCTGGGTCAGCCGCGCCTCCTCGCCACCGCCCGGTGCGTCGTTCGCATCCAGCCAGCGGGCGAGCACGCCCGCGTCCAGTCCCGCTTCACCCACGTGCGTCACCATCCATCATTTGCTGCACACCCCAATCTCTGAATGGAGAATAACATTCTCCGCCAGCCGGCCCCGGCCCTCGGCTCAGTCCGGCTTGTGCGCGCTGAGCAGGAACCCGGGCGCCATGAAATGACCGTCGTCGTCGTGGTCCAGGTGCGCCAGCGGACCGTCCGGCGACCCGGCCGCCTCGTCCGTGCCGTACACCTTCGCCGCGCGAATGTCGTCGACCCGCCACATTGTCGCGACGGCATCGTGCAATTCGGTTTCGGTGAAGCCGGGCGGGCCCGGCCGGCCCGAATGGGCGTCATCCAGCGCGCCGGCGGCGAAGGCCAGGATGTACAGCGAGGCCCGCGGCGCCGCGGCCCGAAAGATGGACCGCACATAGTCCTGGCGCCGATCGGGCGGCAGCGCGTGAAACAGCCCGCTGTCCAGGATCGTGGAGAAGCGCCCGTCATAGCCACCGAAGCTGGTGACATCGGCCTGCGCGAACGTCGCGGCGGTGAGGCCTTGCTCGGCGGCCGCGGCGGTGGCCTCCCGGATCGCGGTCGCGCTGGCGTCCAGGCCGACAACGGTGTAGCCGAGCGCGGCGAGTGTTAGCGAGATCGCGGCATGGCCGCAGCCGGAGTCCAGCACCTCGCTGCGAACCCTGCCTTGATCGATGAGCAGCGCCAGTTCCGGTTGGGGCCGGCCGATGCTCCATGGGGGCGGCGCCGCTTGTCGGTAGGCGGCGTCCCAATCCCGATCCGGTTCGGTCATCCGTCCTCCTCGGCATTGAGTTGGGTGCAGCGATGTCATTGTGCACGCCTTGAACGACGGAAAAGGGGCGATGAGAGACTTCGGACGGGCACACCTCGACAAGACAGGAAGACATATGCAAGTGCTTCTGGTCCGGCACGCGCTGCCGTTGCGCAGCGAACACGGCCAAGGTTCCGATCCGGACCTGTCGGAGGAAGGGTTGGCCCAGATCGAGCGACTCCCCAAGGCGCTCGCCAGGTTTCCCATTTCGCGTGTGGTGAGCAGCCCGCAGCGCCGCGCCGTTCAGACCGCGGAACCGGTCGCGGCGGATCGCGGCCTGACCGTCGAGATCGACGGTCGCTTCGCCGAGTACGACCGCGACCTTCCGGTGTACATCCCGGTCGAGCAGATCCGTGCCGAGATGCCCGAGGAATGGGCGCGGCTGGCTCAGGGTCACCTGCCCAGCGCGGTTGACGAGGACGCGTTCCGCGCCCGGGTGCGCGCCGCGGTCGACGACCTCGTCGCCGCCGGCGACCCCGACCACACGGTCGCGGTGTTCAGCCACGGCGGGGTCATCAATGTCCTCCTGCACGAAATCCTCGGTACCGCCCGACTGCTGTCCTTTCCCGTCGACTACGCCTCGGTCACCCGGCTGCTGTTCTCCCGGTCCGGGCAGGCGACGGTGGCCGCGGTCAACACCACCGAACACGTGTGGGACCTGTTGCCACGAAACCAACGGCTGCTCGACGACGACGCGGGCCGAGGCACGGCCTGAGCGGGCGCCGCACCAGCCAACTGGTGCTGTCGTCGTAAACGCGGAACGTCAGGTTGGAGCGACCACCGGAAATGAAGTCCGCGCGTAACTCGCCGTCGCGCCCGATCCCCAGTGAACGCAGGTACCGGTCCAGCGAGGCCAGGTCGAGGCCCTCGAGTTGGTCAGCTGAAGTCACCGAACTTGTCTACCATCGCCGACCTCGACCCGGTGCAACACCTGCGATTTGCCGGCGCCCGCTCAGGCCGTGCCTCGGCCCGCGTCGTCGTCGAGCAGCCGTTGGTTTCGTGGCAACAGGTCCCACACG
>NZ_LZJP01000117.1:0-14654 GCF_001667865.1 Mycobacterium mantenii
CGAGGCGGTTGGGTGGCACATCGTTGGAGGCCATCGACTCCGACACGTCGATCACCAGCATCACGACCGCGCGGTTGCGCGGGATCCGCATGTCGTGGGTGGGGGTGGCCAGCGCGATGGTCAACAGCGCCAGGCAGAGCAGCGACACCGCGATCGGGAGGTGCCGCCACGGCGACTGCGCGACGGGGGTGTCGGTGTAGCGGTGCAGCCGCCGGCGGCGTCGCGCCTGGACCAGGACGTAGACGGCCAGCAGGGCCAGCGGCACCAGCCCGAACAACAGCAGGCCGGGACGCTGAAACCCGTACAGCGGTAACGGGCCGATACCGGGAAGCGACACGCCACCCAACCTATCCCGTCACGCAGCTATTCGCGCCGGAGCCGTCCGTCGACGAACTGTTCCAATTTCTCCCACTCGCGAACCGCCGCGGCGTACGGCGGCGACGGCTTGGTGGCCGTCTCGGGCTCGAGCACCGCGGCCACCAACTTGCCCAGCGGACGGCCGGTGTCGAGCGCCTTGTCGACGGTGCTCTCCTCGGAGTAGTCGCCGATGTCGCGGAGCACCTCGACGGCCAGCTCCAGCTGCTCGCGATCCACCGCGTCCGGGCCGTCGGCCAGGTCGTCGGCCAGCCCGCTGAGCACGTAGATGTTGTCGTCGGTGATTTCGACCGCAAGCGAGCCGTCGGTTGCGGCGGTGCGGATGTCGTCGTAGGTGCTCAGGTCGGCCAGGTCGTGGTCGTGCTCGTCGGCCAGGTAGCGGGCCAGCGCGCGCTCGGACGTGAAGACGCTGATGCGTCCGTTGCGGCCCAGGAAGATCGGCTCGTCGTCCAGGTAGCAGCGCAGCGTGTAGAAGGTGCCGGAACTCGTGATGATCCGGATCGGGTCGATGCCCACCTGCAGCCAGAAGTCCTTGTCGCTGCCCAGCACCACGGTGTCCCCGGTCGCCCGGGCCGGGGCATCGTCGGTGTCGTCGTCGATGTCGTCGTCTGCGGTGTCCTCGGCGTCTGCGGTGTCCTCGTCGGCCTCCTCGTCGGCCTCGGCCTCGGTGGTTTCCAACTCGGCGGCGGCCTCGTCGGCCCCGTCTTCGTCGCGCTCCTCGGCCAGCTCGTCGGCGGCCTTGTCCGACAGCTTGGCGTCGACCTCGGGGATGGTGACGATGTCGTCGATCGCGCCCAGCACGTCGTCCCAGCTGCGCCCGATCACCTCGGCGATCGCGTTCCAGCGCTTGGCGCCGGCCTTGCCGGTGAAGTGCTCGATCCCGCCGGACACGGTGCCCAGGCTGGGGTTGCCGTTGAAGAACTTCGACACCGCGGCCAGCTCGCACACCGAGCCGATGGACGACACGATGGCCAGCGTGCCGGCCAGCGCGGACACCGACTCGTCGGTGGGCTTCTCCGCCACCAGCTCCTCGACGGCGACCAGGTCGTACTGCTTGTCCTCGGCCGGCTCGAACGCGTGCGCGTGCGCCGCCCGCAGCTCCTTCCACGCCGGGTGGTCGGCCAGGTCGTGGTCGTCGTCGGAACGCACGAACGCGACCAGGTCGGCCACCGAGGAGAACGCGAACAGGTCCTCGTCCTTGCCCAGGAACGCCTCCCACTCGTCGCCGGAGTCGCGCCAGCGGGGCGCCCACACCGTGTAGCGGTCACCGTCGGACAGGCTCAGGCGGATGGGCACGAGGTCAGCAACCATGCGGCACACAATAGCGACGGCCGCGGCATGTGCCCGGAGTGGCTAGCCCCAGATATCGGTGATCGGCGGCGCGCTGGCCGCGTATCCGGTCTTGGGCAGCCCGTACATCTGCTCCACCGTGGAGAGCACGTTGTAGTGGTTGATCTGTTCGCTGTAGCCGCCGGGACGGACGTGGGCGCCGTAGAACACCGTGGGGATCTGGTTGCGGCTGCCGTTATCGTCCTCGTCGAACGTCACGATCAGCAGGCTGTTGTTGGCCACCGCCCAATTGGCGTATCCGGACAGCTCGCGGTTCAGCCAGGCGTCGGCCTGCGCGATCGACCCGTCGTGCATGTTGTCGTCGTTGTTGGGGATGACGAACGACACGGTCGGCAGGCTGGCGTAGTTGCCCATCGGGAACGCCGAGAAGGGCAGCGAGTTCGCCGCGGGCACGTTGGTGAAGTTGGCCCAGGGCACATGCTTGCGCGCGTATTTGCCCGCGCTGCAGACCGGTGAGCCGACCGCCGGCAGGCCCTCGGCGTAGCCGACGAATGTGTAGCCCGCGGCGAGCAATTCGGAGCCGAGGTTCGGTGCGGCACCGCCGTTGACCGGGCACAGGTCCTTGGTCACCCCGAATGTGTTGCCGGCGAACAGCGCCAGGTAATTCGGTTCGCTGGGATGGGTTTCGGCGAACGACTGGGTCATGTTGGCGCCGCCCGCGGCCAGCGAGGTGATGAAGGGCGCCGACTTGTTGCCGATGATGCCGTTTTCGGAGCGGTTCTCCTCGACCACGATCACGATGTGCGCGGGTTGCGGAATGGCCGCTGCCGCAAGGCCTATGCGTGGGGTCAACGGGCTGGCCGCCAGCGCCACCAACGCGCACGCGCCCAAGGCTCGCAGGCTACGATACGCCCCGCCGATCAGCCGTGGCCGAACTCGAATTTCGCGCAACACGCCCGGAGTATACGAACGGGCGTAAGGGTTTTCCGGGACGGACGCGAGCGTGTCAGAAGGGCTTTGCCCGATCGTTATATACCCTCGACGCCATGGAATTGAGCGTCGTCGACCACCCGTTTGCCGCGGCCCGGCTGACGGTGCTGCGTGACGAACGCACCGACACCGCCGGCTTTCGCGCCGCGCTGCGCGAGCTCACGCTGATGCTGGTCTACGAAGCCGGCCGCGACGCGCCGCGAAGGTCGGTGCGCATCCGCACCCCGGTCGCGGCGGCGGCGGGGACGCGCTTGGTCAAGCCGCCGCTGCTGGTGCCGGTGCTGCGGGCCGGGCTGGGCATGGTCGACGCCGCGCACGCCGCGATACCGGAGGCGGAGGTGGGATTCGTCGGTGTCGCCCGCGACGAAGAAACCCACGTGCCGGTCCCGTATCTGGAGGCGCTGCCCGCCAGGCTGGCGGGCAGGCCGGTGATCGTCCTCGATCCCATGCTGGCCACCGGCGGGTCGATGGCGTACACCATCGGGCTGTTGGCACGCCGCGGCGCAACCGATATCACCGTGCTCTGCGTGGTGGCCGCCCCGAAAGGCCTTGCGGCGGTGGAGAAAGCGGCACCGAACGCGCGGGTGTTCACCGCCGCGGTCGACAAGGGCCTGAACAAGTCGGCCTATATCGTGCCGGGCCTCGGCGACGCCGGTGACCGCCAGTTCGGGCCCAACCTGTTCACCAGCCCCGCACCGCGGCCACCAGCTCCTCGCGCAGGGCGCGGGCGCGCCGCCGCGCCGAGTCCAGGTCGTCGCCGACCGCGCAGCGAATCTCCAAGTAGCACTTCAGCTTCGGCTCGGTCCCGGAAGGCCGCACCACCAGCCTGATCGACGTGTCGTCGTCGCCGGCGGTGAAGATCAGCGCGTCGGTGATATCGGTGAGTTTCGCGGCGTGGCCGGCCAGCGTTCTCGGCGGGGATGCCCGGAACCGACGCATCAGTTCGGCGGCCTCGCCGGCGTCGGCGACCCGGCGCGACACCGCGGCGACGTCGTGCACCCCGTACCGCCGGGCCAGTTCGTCGAGCAGGTCCGGGACCGAACGACCCTGCTGGTTGGCCGCGGCCACCAGGTCGCACACCAGCACCGCGGCGCTGATGCCGTCCTTGTCGCGCACGGCCGCGGGGTCGACGCAATGCCCGATCGCCTCCTCGTAGGCGTAGACCAGGGTGCCGCCGGGCACTTCCGCGTCGGCGCGGGCCAGCCATTTGAAGCCGGTGAGGGTTTCGACGTGGACGGCGCCGTGGCGCGCGGCGATGGACGCCAGCATCCGCGACGACACCACCGTGCTGGCCACCACCGGGGTTTCGGTCCGCGCCCGCGACAGTATGTAATCGCCCAGCAGCCAACCGGTTTCGTCGCCGGACAGCATCCGCCATCGCGGCCCGTCCTTGATGCCGACGGCGCACCGGTCGGCGTCGGGATCCAGCGCGATCGCCACGTCGGCGCCGCAGTCCGCCGCAAGGGCCAGCAGCGCGTCGGTGGCGCCGGGCTCCTCGGGGTTGGGGAACGCCACCGTGGGAAAGTCCGGGTCCGGGGCGAATTGGATTCCGACGGAATGCACTTCGGTGAACCCCGCTCGGTGCAATGTCTCGACGGCCACCGCGCCGCCCACCCCGTGCAGCGCGGTCAGCGCCACCCGCGCCGAACCGGTGCCGCGGCGCAACCCGGCCGCGCGCTCGATGTAGCGCTCGACCAGATCGGCCGGCGCGGGTTCGACGGGGGTCCTGTCGATCTGATCGGCCGGCGGTGCGGCGGACATCGCGGCCTCGATCTCGCGGTCGGTGGGGGAGACGATCTGGATGCCGCCGTCGAGGTACACCTTGTAGCCGTTGTCGGCGCCCGGGTTGTGCGATGCGGTGATCTGAATCCCGGCCGCTGCGCCGGTGTGCCGCACCGCGAACGCCACCACCGGAGTGGGCACCGGACCCGGCAGGAGTGTCACGGAAAATCCTTGCGCGGCAATAACTTCGGCGGCGACCGTGGCGAACACCGCCGAGCCGTGCCGCGCGTCGCGTCCCACGATCACCGACGAGCCCTGCAGGCCGCGGCGAATCAGCACCTGCGCCACCGCCCAGGTGGCCCGTGACACCACCGCCACGTTCATGGCGTCGGGGCCGCCGCGCACCGGGCCGCGCAGTCCGGCCGTGCCGAACGTCAGGGGCCGGGCGAACCGCGCGGCGAGTTCGTCCGGGGCGCACGCGGCGAGCTCGGCGGCCGTCCTCGGGTCCGGATCGTGGGCGATCCACTCCTCGGGCGTCACGGCTTTAGAACCGGGGCAGCTGGGAAAGGATCAGGGCCAGCAGCGCGCCCATCCGGGTGGCCGCCGCGGCCCCGGCGGCCAGCACCTCGGCGTGGCTCAGCGGTGCGCCGCTGATCCCGGCGGCCAGGTTGGTCACCAGCGAGACCCCCAGCACCTCGGCGCCGGCGGCCCGGGCCGCGATGGTCTCGTGCACGGTCGACATGCCGACCAGATCGGCGCCCAGCGTGCGCAGCATCCGGATCTCGGCCGGCGTCTCGTAGTGCGGGCCGGGCAGGCCGGCGTAGACGCCCTCGGTCAGCGTGTGATCGGCCCGCCGGGCGAGCTCGCGCAGCCGCGGCGAGTACGCGTCGGTCAGGTCCACGAATTGCGGGCCGACCAGCGGGGACCGGGCGGTCAGGTTCAGATGGTCGCTGATCAGCACGGGTTCACCGACGGCCATGTCCGGGCGCAGCCCGCCCGCCGCGTTGGTGAGCACGACGGCCCGCACGCCGGCCGCGCAGGCCGCCCGCACCGCGTGCACGACGTGACACAGGTCGTGGCCCTCGTAGGCGTGGATGCGCCCGACCAGTACCAGCACCCGGTGGGCGCCGATGCGCATCGACAGCAGCTCGCCGGTGTGCCCGACCGCGGTCGGCGGGCAGAACCCGGGCAGCTCCACCTGCGGCAGCACCGCGGTGGGCGTACCGAGCGCGGTGACCGCCGGCGGCCAGCCCGATCCGAGCACGATGGCGACGTCATGCTGGGCGATTCCGGTGCGTTCGGCGATGACGTCCGCCGCCCGGCGGGCGAGGTCGCCTGGGTCGGACGGGGTTTCGGCCACAGCCATCGACCCTAGCGGTGCGACGGTGTCGCCGGTATATGTCAGGATCTGCCGTATGAATCTTCGTAGGTGGCCGGTGGTTGGCCCGGTCATGGGAGTTGCCGCCGCCGTTGTGCTGTCAGTGGTTTCGATCACATACGGCCCGGCTCCGTCGGCGAAAGCGGACTGCCCGGACGTGCAACTCATCTTCGCCCGCGGCACCGCCGAGCCGCCCGGCCTGGGGCTCGTCGGCGACGCGCTGTTCGCCGCGCTGCAACCCGCGCTGGGGTCGCGCAGCGTCGACTCCTACGCGGTGAACTATCCGGCCAGCTACAACTTCTTGACCACGGCCGACGGCGCCAACGACGCGCGCGACCACATCGCGCAGATGGTCGACCAGTGCCCGTCGACGCGGCTGGTGCTGGGCGGCTTCTCGCAGGGCGCCGCGGCGGTCTCGATGCTCGCCGGGGTGCCCCCGGTCGGTCAGCGCATCGGCAACTTCGGATCGGCGCCCGCGCTGGATCCCGCGCTGGCCAACAAGATCAAGGCGGTCGCGGTGTTCGGCAACCCGGGCAATCGCTTCAACACGCCCCTGTCGTCGACGGGCGCGTTCAGCGGCCGCGCCATCGACCTGTGCAGCGAGGGCGACCCGGTCTGCGTCGTCGGCGGCCGCGACAGGGATGCGCACCACGACTACGCCGTGCCGCCCTACCCCGGCCAGGCGGCGGGATTCATCGCCGGGCTGGTGTAGCCAGCGGCGTTGGGTCCTGAAGGCATACTGCGACATACTGCGAGAGTGCCCACGACCCCGTTAGACAGCCCGTCCGACAGCGTTGAGGACGTCGTGCGGCGGCGTGGTGCCGACCTTGTCGAGCTGTCCCACGCCATCCATGCCGAGCCCGAGCTGGCCTTCGCCGAGCACCGCAGCTGCGCCAAGGCGCAGGCGCTGGTCGCCGAGCGCGGCTTCGAGATCACCGCGGCCGCCGGCGGCCTGGACACCGCCTTTCGCGCCGACTTCGGCGACGGCCCGCTGACCATCGGGATCTGCGCCGAATACGACGCGCTGCCCGAGATCGGCCACGCCTGCGGCCACAACATCATCGCGGCGTCGGCGGTGGGCACCGCGCTGGCCCTGGCCGAGGTGGCGGACGACCTGGGCCTGCGGGTGTCGCTGCTGGGGACGCCGGCCGAGGAGGCCGGCGGCGGCAAGGCGCTGCTGCTGAAGGCCGGGGTGTTCGACGACATCGCCGCGGCGGTGATGCTGCACCCCGGACCGGCCGACATCGCCGCGGCCCGCTCGCTGGCCCTGTCCGAGGCGACCGTGAGCTACCGCGGCAAGGAATCCCACGCCGCCGTCGCACCGCACCTCGGCGTCAACGCCCTCGACGCGGTGACCGTGGCGCAGGTGGCCATCGGGCTGCTGCGCCAGCAACTCGCGCCCGGGCAGCTGGTGCACGGGATCGTCACCGACGGCGGCCAGGCGGTCAACGTCATCCCCGGGCACGCGGCGCTGCAGTACGCCATGCGGGCGGCCGAATCGGATTCGCTGCGCGAGCTGGAGGGCAGGATGTACGCCTGCTTCGGCGCGGGCGCGCTGGCCACCGGTTGCGAATACGAGATCGACAACCCCGCGCCCCCGTATGACGAACTGCGGCCCGACGAATGGCTGGCTGACGTCTTCCGCGACGAGATGTGCCGGCTCGGCCGCGAGCCGGTGGCCCGCGAGTTCGAGGCCGCGCTGCCCATGGGCAGCACCGACATGGGCAACGTGACGCACGTGCTGCCGGGGATCCATCCGATCGTCGGGGTCGACGCCGGCGGCGCCATGGTCCACCAGCGCGCGTTCGCCGACGCCGCCGCGGGCCCCAGCGCCGACCGCGCGGTCGTCGAGGGCGCGATCATGCTGGCCCGCACGGTGGTTCAGCTGGCCCAGACGCCCGAACAGCGCGACCGGGTGATGGACGCGCGGGAGCGCAGACGCGGCGGGGTGCCGTCATGAGCCTGACCGACGCCGCCGATTCCTGGCTGGCCACCCACCACGAAGACCTGGTGGAATGGCGCCGCCACATTCACCGCTACCCCGAACTGGGCCGCCAGGAGTACGCCACCACCCAGTTCGTCGCCGAGCGGCTCGCCGAGGCCGGGCTCAACCCGAAGGTGCTGCCCGGCGGAACGGGACTGGTCTGCGACGTCGGCCCCGAGCACGAGCCCCGGATCGCCCTGCGTGCCGACATGGATGCCCTGCCGATGGCCGAGCGCACCGGCGCCCCGTACGCCTCGAACATGCCCAACGTGGCGCACGCCTGCGGTCATGACGCGCACACCGCGATCCTGCTGGGCACCGCGCTGGTGCTGGCGTCGGTGCCGGAGCTGCCGGTCGGGGTGCGGCTGATCTTCCAGGCCGCCGAGGAATTGATGCCCGGCGGGGCCATCGACGCCATCGCCGCCGGCGCGATCACCGGGGTATCGCGGATCTTCGCCCTGCACTGCGACCCCCGGCTGGAAGTCGGCAAGATCGCGGTCCGGCACGGCCCCATCACCTCGGCGGCCGACCAGATAGAGATCACGCTGTACTCGCCCGGCGGCCACACGTCACGCCCGCACCTGACCGCCGACCTGGTGTACGGCCTCGGCACGCTGATCACCGGCCTGCCCGGGGTGCTGTCGCGGCGCATCGACCCGCGCAACGGCACCGTGCTGGTGTGGGGCGCGGTCAACGCCGGCGTGGCCGCCAACGCCATCCCGCAGAGCGGCGTGCTGGCCGGCACGGTGCGCACCGCCAGCCGGCAGACCTGGGTGGGCATGGAGGAGATCATCCGCGAGACGGTGACCGGGCTGCTGGCGCCGCTGGCCATCGAACACACGCTGCAGTACCGGCGCGGCGTGCCTCCGGTGGTCAACGAGGACGTCTCGACGCGCATCCTCACCCACGCGATCGAGTCGCTGGGCCCCGACGCGCTGGCCGACACCCGCCAGTCCGGGGGCGGCGAGGACTTCTCCTGGTACCTGGAGGAGATTCCCGGCGCGATGGCGCGGCTGGGCGTGTGGCCGGGTGTGGGACCGCAGCTGGACCTGCACCAGCCGACGTTCAACCTCGACGAGCGGGCGCTGCCGATCGGGGTGCGCGTGCTGACCGGCATCGTCGAGCAGTCGGCGGCGTTCGGGCCTTCCTAGGCCTTTCCGGGCGCCCGGATCAGGCGCGGGTGGCGCGGACGACGTGTCCGGCGATATGGGCGTACATGCGCCGGGTGACGTCGCCGGCCTGGCTCATGATGTTGTAGCCGTGGTCGACGCCGGCCACCTCGTGGTACTCCGCCAACGCCCCGACCGCATCCAGCTTCCCCGCGTACCTGCGGGCTTCGTCGCGCAGCCGATCGTGCTCGGCCGTAACCACCAGCGCGGCCGCGATGCCGGTGATGTCGTCGGCGTTGCCGTCCCAGGCCGGAGAGGCCAGGCGGTCGCGCCGCTGCGCCCGCTCGGGTATGTAGGCGGTGTCGAAAACCTCGCCCATCCACGGCTTCATGATCGCCCGGCGGCCAAGGGCGGACGGCTTATCGCGGACGGGAGTGACCAGGTCCAGCGGCGCGTAGTGCAGCACCTGCAGCGCGATGCCGGGGCCGCCGTTCTCGAGCGCAAGCCGGGCCGCCGCAGCGCTGAGGTTGCCGCCGGCGCTCTGGCCGCCGACGCACAGTCGCGTGCCGTCCCAGTCGCGGCCGGGGCCGGCCGCCCAGCACACGACGTCGTAAATCTGGTGTACCGCGACCGGAAAGCGGTGCTGTGGTGCCAGGGCATAGTCGGGGTTGATCACCAGCACGCCCGCGTGGGCGGCCAGGTAACGGCACCATGGGTCGTCTTGCTCGGGGTGCCCGACCACGAACCCGCCGCCGTGCACGTTGACGTAGACGGGCGGGTTGGCCGCCGTCGGCGGGTGGTAGACGGTTGCGGATATCGCGCCATGCCGGGTTGGGATCGCGACCTCAGAGGTTCGGCCCGCGATTTCCGGGAAGCGCACGGCGGCCTTGGGGGCGGGCTTGACCGCGGCGGCGAACGTGCGCGCCAGCGCGTCGGCGACCGGCGACATAGACAGGATGGACAGCCGATTTCCCTTCCGTGGGCGGCGGCCCCGAATCGGGGGCTCGCGCATCATCGGTGTGTCTGTCTACCCTCCCGATCGCCGGCAGGCGAATGAATTATGGGGAGGCCCGGATCAGGCGCTGGTACCCGGCCCGATGTTGCTGGCCGGACGGGTCCGCAGCCAATGCACGTATTCGCTTGGTGCTCCGGCGATTTCGGCGGCGTCGGCCATGACGCCCAGGTACCGGGCGGACGGCATTCCGCCTTCCCAGGCGTCCAGGACGTACAGCCACGCCAGGACCGGGTCGGTATCGGTGTCCGACGCGATGCGCTCCACCCGGCAGCGGATCTTCTTGTGCACGCCGAACTCCGAACCCTCCCAGCGGTCCAGGTTGTTCTCGTCGGCCGGCGTCATGTCGTAGAGGACGACGAACACCTTCGAATCCGGGTCTTCGACGACGGTGGCCAGCGCGCCTTCCCAACCGATGTCCTCGCCGCCGAACGTCAACCGCCACCCGTGCAGCCAGCCGGTTCCGGCCATCGGCGAATGGGGCGCGCGTTTCTGCATCTGCTCGGGATCCATGTTCGACCCGTACGCGGCGTAGAGCGGCACGGGGAAAGCTTAGACGTCCGATGCTGGCCGGTCTTCCCCCGAGCGTTCGCAGGGCACCCGCGGCTTCGTTAGGTTGGGCCTGTGGCGACCCGCATCGTGATCCTCGGTGGCGGCCCGGCCGGTTACGAAGCCGCGCTGGTGGCCGCCACCTCGCACCCCGACACCACCGACGTGACCGTCATCGACTCCGACGGCATCGGCGGGGCCGCCGTGCTCGATGACTGCGTGCCGTCCAAGACGTTCATCGCCTCGACCTGGCTGCGCACCGAACTGCGCCGGGCGCCGCGGCTGGGCTTCGAGATCGACATCGACGACGCCAAGATCTCGCTGCCGCAGATCCACGCCCGGGTCAAGCAGCTCGCCACCGAGCAATCCGCCGACATCACCGAACAGCTGCTCGGCGTGGGCGTGCACGTGGTGGCCGGCCGCGGCGAGCTGATCGACCCCACCCCCGGGCTGGCGTACCACCGCATCAAGGCGACCCACTCCGACGGCACCACCAGCGAGTACGAGGCCGACGTCGTGCTGATCGCCACCGGCGCCAGCCCCCGCGTGTTGCCGTCGGCCCCGCCCGACGGCGAGCGGATCCTGACCTGGCGACAGCTCTACAACCTGGAGGCGCTGCCCGAGCACCTCATCGTGGTCGGGTCCGGGGTCACCGGCGCCGAATTCGTGCACGCCTACACCGAATTGGGCGTGCCGGTGACGGTGGTCGCCAGCCGGGACCGGGTGCTGCCCTACGAGGACGCCGACGCCGCCCTGGTGCTGGAGGAGGCATTCTCCGAGCGCGGCGTCCAGCTGGTCAAGAACGCCCGCGCGCAGTCGGTCACCCGCACCGGCGACGGTGTGCTGGTCACCCTGGCCGACGGGCGCACGGTCGAGGGCAGCCACGCCCTGATGACCATCGGGTCGGTCCCCAACACCGGCGGGCTGGGCCTGGACCGGGTCGGCATCGAGCCGGGCCGCGGCGGCTACCTGACCGTGGACCGGGTGTCGCGCACCTCGGTGGCCGGCATCTACGCCGCCGGCGACTGCACCGGCCTGCTGCCGCTGGCCTCCGTCGCCGCGATGCAGGGCCGGATCGCGATGTATCACGCGCTGGGCGAGGGCGTCAGCCCGATCCGGCTGCGCACGGTGGCGGCGACGGTGTTCACCAGGCCCGAGATCGCCGCCGTCGGAGTCCCGCAGACGATGATCGACGACGGTTCGGTGTCGGCCCGCACGATCATGCTGCCGTTGCGCACCAACGCGCGGGCGAAGATGTCGGGGCTGCGGCAGGGCTTCGTGAAGGTGTTCTGCCGCAAGTCCACCGGTGTGGTCATCGGCGGGGTGGTGGTGGCGCCCATCGCCTCCGAGCTGATCCTGCCGATCGCGGTGGCCGTGCAGAACCGGATCACCGTCAACGAGCTGGCGCAGACACTGGCGGTTTACCCGTCGTTGTCCGGCTCGATCACCGAGGCCGCGCGACGGCTGATGGCCCACGACGATCTCGACTAGCCTAGGTTCGATTCCCGTCCTACTGACGAGTAACCCGGTGAGGAGTCCGCTGCCGTGACCGATCCGATCCACGCGCCCACCCAGCGCAGCTCACCGGTGTCCGTGCTGGGACCGCGGCAGCGCGAGGCGGCCTGGGAACGACTGGGCTCCGAACAGTTCGACGTGGTGGTGATCGGCGGCGGCGTGGTGGGTTCGGGCTGCGCACTCGATGCCGCCACCCGCGGGCTCAAGGTGGCGCTGGTGGAGGCGCGCGATTTCGCCTCGGGCACCTCGAGCCGTTCGTCGAAGATGTTCCACGGCGGCCTGCGCTACCTCGAACAGCTGGAGTTCGGGCTGGTGCGCGAGGCGCTCTACGAGCGTGAGCTGTCACTGACCACGCTGGCGCCGCACCTGGTCAAGCCGATGCCGTTCCTGTTCCCGTTGACCAACCGCGTGTGGGAGCGTCCCTACATCGCGGCGGGCATCTTTCTCTATGACCGGATGGGCGGCGCGAAATCCGTTCCGGCGCAGAAGCATTTGACCCGCGCCGGTGCGTTGCGGTTGAGCCCCGGCCTCAAACGCAGCGCGCTGATCGGCGGGATCCGCTACTACGACACGGTTGTCGACGACGCGCGGCACACCATGACCGTCGCGCGCACCGCCGCGCACTACGGCGTGGTGGTGCGTACCTCCACCCAGGTGGTCGCCATGCTGCGCGAGGGCGACCGGGTGACCGGCGTGCGGGTCCGCGACTCCGAGGACGGCGCGATCACCGAGGTCCGCGGGCACGTGGTGGTCAACGCGACCGGGGTGTGGACCGACGAGATCCAGGCATTGTCCAAGCAGCGCGGGCGTTTTCAGGTCCGCGCCTCCAAGGGCGTGCATGTGGTGGTGCCGCGCGACCGCATCGTCAGCGACGTGGCGATCATCCTGCGCACCGAGAAGTCGGTGATGTTCGTCATCCCGTGGGGGAGCCACTGGATCATCGGGACCACCGACACCGACTGGAATCTCGACCTGGCCCACCCCGCGGCCACCAAGGCCGACATCGACTACATCCTGCAGACGGTCAACACCGTGCTGGCCATCCCGCTGACGCATGCAGACATCGACGGGGTGTACGCGGGGCTGCGGCCGCTGCTGGCCGGGGAGAGCGAGGAAACCTCCAAGCTGTCCCGCGAGCACGCCGTGGCGGTGCCCGCGCCGGGCCTGGTGGCCATCGCCGGCGGCAAGTACACCACCTATCGGGTGATGGCCGCCGACGCGATTGATGCTGCGGCCCAATTCATTCCGGCGCGGGTGGCGCCGTCGATCACAGAAAAGGTCAGCCTGCTGGGCGCCGACGGGTACTTCGCGCTGATCAACCAGGCCGAGCACGTCGCCGACATGCAGGGTCTGCACCCCTACCGGGTGCGTCACCTGCTGGACCGCTACGGGTCGTTGATCGGTGACGTGCTGGCGCTGGCGGCCCAAAGCCCCGATCTGCTCAACCCGATCAAAGAGGCGCCGGGCTACCTGCGGGTGGAGGCGCTGTACGCCGTGACCGCCGAGGGCGCTTTGCATTTGGAGGACATCCTGGCCCGGCGGATGCGCGTCTCCATCGAATACTCGCATCGCGGCGTCGACTGCGCCCGCGAGGTCGCCGACGTGGTCGCACCCGTGCTGGGCTGGTCGGCCGAGGACGTCGAGCGTGAGGTCGCCAACTACACCGCCCGGGTGGAGGCCGAGATCCTGTCCCAGGCGCAGCCCGACGACGTGTCGGCGGACGAGTTGCGGGCCAGCGCCCCCGAGGCGCGCGCCGAGATCCTCGAGCCGGTGCCCCTCAGTTGAGGCCCGCGCCGCTTCCGGTTCGCGATGGCTTGGGGCCCGCGCGGGTGCGGCTGCGGGGTGGGCCGGTGCTGGCCGAACTCACCGCCCGGTTCGGCGCGCAGGCCCGCGCCAAGGTGCTGGCGGGGGAGGTCGTCGGCGCCGACGGCGCGGTAATCGACGACGGCACGGTGCTTCCCGCCGGCGCGAGTGTCTACCTCTATCGCGAGCTGCCGGACGAGGTGCCGGTCCCGTTCGACATCCCGGTGCTGCATCGCGACGCCGACATCGTGGTCGTCGACAAACCGCACTTTTTGGCCACCATGCCGCGCGGGCGTCACGTCGCGCAGACCGCGCTGGTGCGGCTGCGACGGGAACTCGGAATCCCGGAGCTGAGCCCGGCGCACCGGCTGGACCGGCTGACCGCCGGGGTGCTGCTGTTCACCGCGCGGCGCGAGGTGCGCGGCGCCTACCAGACCCTGTTCGCCCGCGGATTGGTGCGCAAGACCTATCTGGCCCGGGCCGCCGTCGACCCGGCGCTGGAGTTGCCCCGGGTGGTGCAGAGCCGAATCATCAAGCGCCGCAGCCACTTACAGGCCGTCTGCGAACCTGGTCCGCCCAACGCGGAAACCCGCGTCGAACTCCTGGCGCCGGACGGTCTGTACCGGCTGACGCCGCGCACCGGACGCACCCACCAGTTGCGCCTGCACATGGCCTCGCTGGGCATACCCATCGAGGGTGACCCGTTGTACCCCAACATCATTGACGTCGCGGCCGACGACTTCAGCACGCCGCTGCAACTGTTGGCGCACCGCATCGAGTTCGACGATCCGGTGACCGGCGCCCACCGCGAATTCGTCAGCCGGCGCGCCGGCCTGACCCGGGACCTCGACTAGGTGTACTGACCACGGACGTTGGTGACGGCGTGGCGTGGTGACATGACGAAGACCTCCGAGTGAAGTGCGAGCT
>NZ_LZJP01000118.1:0-546 GCF_001667865.1 Mycobacterium mantenii
GTGGATGCTGGCCGGGTCGAACACGTCGGTGCGGAATTCCACCGTCCCGCCGATCCCCGCCGGTGCACCCTCTGGGGCCCATTGCTCGGTCAGGGAGAACGCCAAATCCATTCGGGCGGTATGGGTATCAGTCGGCAACGGTGTGACGTGCACATCACCCAAAACCAGTTCCGGGGTGTCGTTGTTCTGCCAAGCCAACAACACCTGCACCAGCGGATGATGGGTCAACGACCGCGTCGGATTGAGCCGCTCCACCAGCACCTCAAAAGGCACATCCTGGTGCTCGAAGGCGGCCAGGCTGCGCCGGCGCACCTGACCCAACACCTCGGCCATGCTGGGATCACCGGCCAGATCCACCCGCAACACCAGCGTGTTGACGAAAAACCCGACCAACTCATCGAGCGCCGGATCACCGCGTCCCGCGATCGGGAACCCCACCGCCACATCGCAACTCGCACTGAGCTTAGAGAGCAATACCGCCAACGCGGCCTGGATCACCATGAAACTGGTCGCGTTGTGCTCCCGGGCCACCCGTGCCACCCGCTG
>NZ_LZJP01000119.1:0-1729 GCF_001667865.1 Mycobacterium mantenii
TCGCCGCGCTTGCGATCGCCACGGTGCCCATCGATGGCGACCCGCCACGCCCGGCTTCGCCGCGCTTGCGATCGCCATTAGGCTCCGGGTATGTCAACCCCTCCGGACGTGTTCAGCCCCGCGAAGCTCGGTCCGATAACGCTGCGCAACCGCACCATCAAGTCCGCCACCTTCGAGGCGCGCACCCCCGAGGCGCTGGTGACCGACGACCTCATCGAATACCACCGGCTGCCGGCCGCCGGCGGGGTCGGCATGACGACCGTCGCCTACTGCGCCGTCTCCCCCGGCGGCCGCACCGAGGGCAACGGAATCTGGATGCGACCGGAGGCCGTGCCCGGGTTCCGCCGGCTCACCGACGCGATCCACGCCGAGGGCGCGGCGGTCAGCGCGCAGATCGGCCACGCCGGCCCGGTGGCGAATGCCAAGTCCAATAAGGCGAAGGCCCTGGCGCCGGTCCGGTTCTTCAATCCGATCGGCATGCGGTTCGCCAAGAAGGCGACCCGCGAGGACATCGACGACGTGATCGCCGGGCACGCCAACGCCGCGCGGCTGGCCATCGAAGCCGGCTTCGACGCCGTCGAAATCCATCTGGGGCACAACTATTTGGCGAGCTCGTTTCTGTCCCCGCTGATCAACCGCCGCGACGACGAGTTCGGCGGATCGTTGCAGAACCGGGCCAAGGTCGCCCGCGGCGTGGTGATGGCCGTCCGCCGCGCGGTGGAATCCGAAGGCACGCCCATCGCGGTGACCGCCAAGCTGAACATGGCCGACGGCGTCCGCGGCGGCATCAGCACCGAGGAGTCGCTGACCACCGCTAAGTGGCTGGAGGAGGACGGCGGGCTGGACGCGATCGAACTCACCGCGGGCAGCTCGCTGGTCAACCCGATGTACCTGTTCCGCGGCGACGCCCCGCTCAAGGAGTTCGCCGGGGCGTTCAAGCCGCCGCTGAGTTGGGGCATGCGCATGACGGGCAAGAAGTTCCTGCGCGAGTACCCCTACCGCGAGGCCTATCTATTGCGCGACGCGAAGCTGTTCCGCAACGAGCTGAAGATGCCGTTGATCCTGCTCGGCGGCATCACCAACCGGGAGACGATGGACCTGGCGATGGCGGAGGGATTCGACTTCGTCGCGATGGCCCGGGCGCTGCTGGCCGAGCCGGACCTGATCAACCGAATCGCCGCTGATGGCGCCCGGCACCAGGTGCATTCGGCGTGCACGCACTGCAATCGGTGCATGCCCACGATCTACACCCGAACGCACTGCGTGGTCACCGGCGCGCCTGATGTGGCAGGCGCTCAGAGCTAAACCACAGGGCTGCAAGCTACAGTTGTGGCGATGTCAGCACCAGCCCCGCCAGCGCTAACCGTCCATCACGAAGGATCGGAACGTACCTTCGCAGCGGGCCACGACGTAGTTGTCGGGCGCGATCTGCGAGCGGACATGCGGATCACCCACCCGCTGATCTCGCGTGCCCACCTGCTGCTGCGTTTCGATCAGGGCAAGTGGCTGGCGATCGACAACGGTTCGCTCAACGGAACCTTCGTCAACGGCCGGCGCGTGCCGGTGGTCGAGATCCACGACGGGCAAACCCTCAACATCGGAAACCCGGACGGGCCGCTGCTGACCTTCGACGTCGGTCGTCACCAGGGCCTGGCCGGGCGTCCGCCCCGAACCGAGTCGATGGGCATTCCGGTGGCGGCTCCGCCGCAGGCCGCGGCGTGGTCGGCGC
>NZ_LZJP01000120.1:0-46847 GCF_001667865.1 Mycobacterium mantenii
GTCACCGAGGGGCTGCCGCGGGGCTCGTTCGACACCATCATTCTCAACTCGGTCGTCCAGTACTTCCCCAACGCCGGATATCTCACCGAGGTCATCGACAACGCCATGGAGCTGCTGGCCCCCGGCGGGACATTGTTCATCGGCGATGTGCGTAACCACAGCCTGCAGGGCGCGTTCCAAACCGGAGTCGCGCTGGCGCGCACGACCACTGACGACGTTGCCGAGATCCGCCAACGGGTGTACCGGGCCATGCTCGGCGAACCCGAATTGCTGCTGGCCCCTGAGTTTTTCACCACCTGGGCCGCCGAGCGCACGTCGGTGGGCGGAGTCGGTATCGAAGTCAAGCGTGGCTCGGGCGACAACGAGCTGACCCGGTACCGCTACGACGTCAGCATCCACAAGACGCCCACAGCGGTTCGTTCACTGGCCACTGCACCTGCCTGGCCGTGGACGCGGTGCGCAGGCTTGAGCGGGTTGCACACCGAGTTGACAACCCAACGTCCCGCCACCGTGCGCGTCACCGGTATCCCTCGCGCGGGGGTGATCACCGACGTCGAGATTGAACAGGAGCTGGCCGCGGGGCTGCCCTTGGCCAAGGCGCTGACCCAAGCCGCCGGCGCCGGTGCTGTTGTCCCCGAAGACCTTTACCGCCTGGGTGAGGCCGCCGGCTACAACGTCGCGGTCACCTGGGGCGCTCAACCCGGCACCTTGGATGCGGTCTTCATCGACGCCACCGGTACGGACGCCGATAGCACCCCACCGCTGACCGATCTGTACCTACCCCCCGCGGGGGCGCACCACCGCACCACCTACACCAATGACCCCGACACCAATACCAAGGTGAGTGCGGTCCGGCAGTGGATGAGCGCGCGGTTGCCCGATTACATGGTGCCGACACAGATCGTGGTGCTCGACGAGTTCCCGCTGACCTCCTCGGGCAAGATCGACCGAAAGGCGCTGCCGGCACCGGTATTCGCCGCTACCGCCTTCCGGGCGCCGCAGACCGATACCGAGAAGACCGTCGCCGAGGTGTTCGGCGAGGTGCTGGGGGTGGATCGGGTCGGACTCGATGACGACTTCTTCGCCCTCGGTGGGGACTCGTTGATCGCCACCCGGGTGACCGCGCGGCTGCAGTCTGCGCTGGGCAGGGACGTTTCGGTGCGGTACCTGTTCGACGCGCCCACCGTGGCCGGGTTGGCCGAATGGATCACTGCACATTCGGGGGAACGGGCGGGGACGCAATTGACGGCCCAACAACGGCCTGCGGTGGTGCCGTTGTCTTACGCCCAGCAACGGTTGTGGTTCATCGACCAATTCCAAGGCCCTTCGCCGGTCTACAACATGGCGGTGGCGCTGCGGTTGAGCGGGCGCCTTGATGCCGAGGCGTTGGGGCTGGCGCTGGCCGATGTGGTGGGCCGCCATGAGAGCTTGCGCACCGTGTTTGCCGCGTCTGAAGGGATACCTCAGCAGGTGGTGGTGCCCGCCGAGCGCGCCGACTTCGGTTGGCGGGTGGTTGATGCCATCGGCTGGTCTGCGGACCGGCTGGGTGAGGACATCGGCGCGGTGGTGGGTCACAGTTTCGACCTGGCCGCCGAGATCCCTTTGCGGGCAGGGGTTTTCCGCGTTGGCGAGGACGAACACGTGCTGGTCGCCGTGGTGCACCACATCGCCGCCGACGGCTGGTCGATCGCCCCGCTGGTGCGGGATCTGGGGCTGGCCTATGCCAGCCGGTGTGCGGGGCAGGCCCCCAACTGGACGCCGTTGCCGGTCCAGTACGCCGATTACACGCTGTGGCAGCGTGAACAGCTAGGTGATCTCGACGACGGTGGCAGCCGCATCGCCGCGCAGGTGGGCTACTGGCAAGAGGCCCTGGCCGGGATGCCCGAGCGGCTGCAACTGCCCACCGACCGGCCTTATCCGCCGGTGGCCGATCACCGCGGCGCCAGTGTGATAGTGGACTGGCCGGCCGAGCTGCAGCAGCGGGTCGCAAGAGTGGCCCGCGAGCACAACGCGACCACCTTCATGGTGATGCAGGCCGCCCTGGCGGTGCTGCTCTCCAAGATCAGCGCCAGTCCTGATGTGGCAGTGGGTATTGCGACCGCCGGCCGCGGCGACCCCGCGCTCGATGAGCTGGTGGGATTCTTCGTCAACACCTTGGTGTTGCGGCTCGACCTGTCCGGGGATCCCAGTGTCGCCGAGCTGCTGGCCCGGGTGCGGCAGCGTGGACTGGCCGCCTACGAGCACCAGGACGTGCCCTTTGAGGTACTCGTCGAGCGGCTCAACCCCACTCGATCGCTCACTCATCACCCCTTAGTCCAGGTGATATTCACTTGGCAGAACCTTCCCGGGCAAGTCAATAACCCTGCGGCCCAGCCGGTCTTGGGTGATCTGCAGGTCACGCCGCTGCCGGTGGACACGCAGACCGCCCGCATGGATCTGACATTTTCCCTGGCCGAACGCTGGACCGAGACTGGTGAGCCCGCCGGGATTTCCGGGTCGGTGGAATTCCGCACCGACGTGTTCGACGCCGACAGCATTCGGACGCTGATCGAGCGGTTGAGGCGGGTGGTGATGGCGATGACCGCCGACCCGACGCGGCCGTTGTCGTCGGTGGATCTGCTCGATGCGCCTGAGCACGCCCGGCTGGATGCGATCGGCAAGCGGGCGGTGTTGACCCGGCCCGCGACGGGGGAGTCGATTCCGGCGTTGTTCGCCGCGCAGGTGGCGCGCACGCCCGAGGCGGTGGCGCTGACCTGCGCGGGTCGATGCGTGACGTATCGCGAGCTGGACGAGGCGTCGAACCGGTTGGCGCACCTGTTGGCCGCGCACGGCGCGGGCCCGGGACAGTCTGTGGCACTGCTGTTTTCCCGGTCGGCTGAGGCGATCGTCGCGATTCTCGCGGTGCTGAAAACCGGGGCGGCGTATCTGCCGATCGATCCGATGGTGCCGGATGCGCGGATGCAGTTCATGGTGGCCGACGCCGCGCCGATTGCCGCGGTCACCACTGCGGGGTTGGCCGAGCGGCTAGGGGGCTGTGACGTCCTTGTCATTGATGTCGACGATCCCCGCATTGCCGCACAACCCACCACCGCGCTGCCGGAGCCCGCGCCCGATGACCTCGCGCACATCATCTACACCTCCGGCACCACCGGTGTGCCCAAGGGGGTGGCGGTCACCCACCACAACGTGACCCGGCTGTTCGACTCGCTCGATGTCGGCCTAGAGCTTGGGCGGGGACAGGTCTGGACGCAATGTCACTCCTATTCCTTTGACTACTCGGTCTGGGAGATCTGGGGTGCGCTGCTGTTTGGTGGGCGGCTCGTGGTGGTGCCCGAAGCGGTGACGCGGTCACCGGACGACTTCCACGCCCTGCTGGTCGCCGAAAAGGTCAGCGTGTTGAGTCAAACCCCGTCCGCCGTGGGGGTTCTCTCGCGCGACGGGTTGGACTCGGCGACGTTGGTGATCGCCGCTGAGCCCTGCCCAGCCGAGGTGGTGGACCGCTGGGCGCCGGGACGGGTGATGATCAACGCCTACGGCCCGACAGAGACCACGGTGTACGCCACGATCAGCGCGCCGCTGACACCCGGGTCGGGCGCGGTGCCGATCGGCTCACCGGTGCCGGGCGCGGCGTTGTTCGTGCTGGACGGGTGGCTGAACCCGGTGCCTGCCGGTGTGGTCGGCGAGTTGTATGTAGCCGGTACCGGTGTGGGCGTCGGGTATGTGCGCCGGGCCGGGTTGACCGCGTCGCGGTTTGTGGCCTGCCCCTTCGGGTCGCCCGGGTCGCGGATGTATCGCACCGGCGATCTGGTGTGTTGGGGTGCCGACGGACAGCTGCAGTATCTGGGGCGCGCCGACGAGCAGGTCAAGATCCGCGGGTATCGCATCGAACTCGGTGAGATTCAGGCCGCACTCGCCGGGCTGGACGGGGTGCAGCGGGCGGTGGTGATCGCCCGCGAGGACCGCCCCGGCGACAAACGCCTGGTGGGCTACATCACCGGCACGGCAGACCCGGCCACGGCGCGTCGCCAGTTGGCCGAGCGGCTACCTGCCTACATGGTGCCGGTCGCGGTGATCGTGTTGGACGAACTGCCGCTAACACTCAACGGCAAACTCGATACTCGCGCCTTGCCGGCACCCGAATACCAAGATGCCGGCGGCGGGTATCGGGCCCCGGCCACACCCACCGAGGAGATCCTGGCCGGCATCTACGCCAAGGTGCTGGGACTGGAGCGCGTCGGGGTCGAAGACTCGTTCTTCGACCTTGGGGGAGACAGCATTTCGGCGATGCGGGTGGTCGCCGCGATCAACAAGGCATTGGATGCCGGCCTTGCGGTGCGCACCATGTTCGACGCCCCGTCCGTGAGAAGTTTGAGCCGGCGGCTGGGCAAACACGCCGACGCGGCGGAAGTAGTCCCCCTCGAGGTCCTGAAGGCGGGCACGGGCGTTCCGCTGTGCTGTATTCACGATGGTTTCGGGCTTAGCTGGTCGTATCGGGCCCTGGGCGATTACTTGGATTGCCCGATTATCGGGATTAACCAACTCCCGCAAGATGGCGAAACCGAACCCGAATCCATTCGTGGCATGGCGGCAAGCTATGCAGACAGGCTCCAGGCCATTTATCCCGACGGGCCCTACAATCTTCTCGGATGGTCTTTTGGGGGCGTCGTCGCGCACGAGGTCGCAATCGAGCTTCAGCGACGCGGGTGCGAAGTCCAACACCTTGTGCTGCTCGACGCTGCATTCATCGCCAGCAAGCTCATCACAAGATTAAGCGCCAAGCGAGTCAAGGTCGTCGCTAGAAATCAAGCTCTGGTGCAGGGTCAAGTCCTTGAATACATCCTGCGCGCCAATTGCATAGATGTTCCGGCGCAGTCCGGTCCACTTACCTATGCGCAGGCCGAGGAATTAATCCACCAACGAGACGCAGGGGAGTTCGTTCTTCCGCCAAGGCAGCTGTTGGAGTTCATGGTGAAAAGCTTTAATGCAAGCCAGTCGTATCTCCTGCAACACACACCTGAGGTGTTTGTTGGCGATATGGCCATATTCTCCGCTGCACGAAATGGCAACGAGCACGGTCTCGGCCCGAGGTCACGCTGGCGAGGGCCGCGAATCCGGTTGGCTACCCGGTCACACCTGCGGAGTTGGCGACCTCACGTTGCCGGCGACATTACAGAGCGCCCGGTCGACTGCACCCATTACGAGATGCTGACCGCCAGATCGCTCGCTCTCTATGGTCAACAACTCAAGCGTTTATTAGAACCGTAAGGAATCGCGTTATGTTCTCTAGCGCTCGGGGCAACGCAATTTCTGAACGAAGGCGATGCTCAATTGATCCGGTATTTGGCGGCGGCGCGGTCCACCTGTCTCCAGGGTTGCGAAGACCAATCCAATGCTCGGTACAAAATTGTTTCAATCGCGCACTGGCCAGGCGATGCCTGACTTCTGGCTCAACGGTTCAACCGGCAAGTGTTCTCGGGAGTTTCTGATGCAATACCTTGATTTCACCGATGTCGTTCAGATGTACTACACGGAGGTCGACAAGGGGGACGTTGACGGGATCATCGCGCTGTTCGAAGTCGACGCCGAGTACTCGCGGCCCGGCTATGCGCATCTGAACGGAAGGGACGCGATCAGGTCCTTCTACGTGGATGGCCGCATCATCGAGTCGGGCAAGCACAATATCGAATCGATCGTTTTTGATTCCGGAACAGTGGCCGTCGAAGGGAGCTTCGAGGGCACCGTGCGTGGGGGAAAGGCCGCCGACGCCAGGTTTGCCGACTTCTTCCGGCCCGGACCAAACGGGCTGATAAAGAAGCGGTGCACGTATTTCTATGCGCCACTGATATGAAAAATCGACCGATATCGTCAGGCGGAGCAAAATGTCGATAGCCAGGGAAGCGGAGCCTATGTCCGAGGTTTTTCGGATCGATGTCTCCCCATCGCGAATATCGGACGCTGAGCGGGCCGAGATTTTGGCCGACCCAGGGTTCGGCCGTTTCTTCTCCGACCATATGTCGATTGTTTGCTGGGACGCAGACAACGGTTGGCATGGGGCGGCCGTAACAGAACTCAGACCGTTCACCATTCACCCGGCATGTAGCATGCTCCACTACGCGCAAGGCGTCTTCGAGGGCTTGAAAGCTTATGGTCGAACAGACGGCAGCATTTGGTTGTTCAGACCGCTGCTCAACGCTCGCCGCTTCCGCCAATCGGCTGCGAGGTTGGCTCTTCCGCAGTTAAGCGACGACCTTTTCCTCTCGAGCCTGATTTCGCTCGTGCAAGTGGACCGTGCGTGGGTGCCAACCGATGACAGAGAATGCAGCCTGTATCTTCGGCCATTCATGTTCGGCGCGGAAGAGGGGCTCACCGTTCGGCCAAGTCAGCGCGTGACCTATGCAGTTATCGCGAGCCCGTCAGGACCGTATTTTCCAGGCGGAGCCAACGGAATGTGGCAGTGGGTGGGAAAGTACCCTCGCGCCTGGGCGGGAGGCACCGGAAGTGCCAAATTCGGCGGCAACTATTCGTCGAATCTCCTGGCGGAAATGGAAGCTCAGGAGCATGGCTGCGATAACGTGCTGTTCCTCGACCATGATGGCTATGTCCAGGAATCCGGCACGATGAACGTATTCGTCATCACTTCTGACGGGGAGCTCGTCACTCCAAGCTTGGGAACCATTCTAGAGGGGGTTACACGGGCGAGCATGCTTTCGCTGGCGCCGGCCCATGGGTTGGCCCCGGTCGAACGACAAATCCCGTTCGGCGAATTAAAAAGGGATTGCATCTCTGGCAAAATACGCGAGATCTTCGCGGTGGGCACCGGGGCGGTGGTGAACCCAATCGTTGGGTTCAAGGGCCCGGAGTGTGAATTTATTGTGGCCGACGGTGCGCCGGGCCCGCAGAGCCAAGCACTGCGCACCCACCTCCTCGACATTCAATACGGCCGGCGAGATGACCCGTTCGACTGGATGGTTGAAATCCCGTTACCGAACCACCGTGCCGCTCGAGAGGGGAGTTGACCCGTATGGCTACCACGGACTTCGACATCGACACCATGCCGCGCGGCGGACCGGACGCGTCGTGGCTGGATCGGCGGCTGCAGACCGATCGCCTGGAATACCTCGACCGCGACGACGTCGACCACCTGAAACGAAAAGTGGTCCGCTCCATGGAGCGCGTCGGAAGGATTTTCGGTGTGCACAAGGCGTTGGCGCGCATCACGCTCGACGAGGTGGCGGACATACCCGACCCCAAGATTCTCGAACTCGGCGCCGGCCACGGGGAGCTGTCACGAGCGCTGCTGGAGATGCATCCCACCGCCCACGTCACGGTCACCGACATCGAGCCCACGTCGGTGGCCGCCATCGCCGCCGGTGACCTGGGCAAGCACCCGCGCGCGGAGGTCCGCGAGATGGATGCCACCGCCATCGACGCGCCCGATGGGCGCTACGACCTCGCCGTCTTCGCGTTGTCGTTGCATCACCTGCCACCGGCGCAGGCCTCTCGGGTGTTCGCAGAGGGAACGCGCGTCGCAGACAAACTGCTGATCGTCGATTTGCGGCGCCCGCGCCCGCTACGGCACCTCACGAAATTGGCGGTGAGGCTGCCATTCACACCGGTGAGACCGGTACAGCACGACGGGTTCATCAGCTCGCTGCGCGCCTACAGCCCCTCGGCGCTGCTGGCGCTTGCCCGCCACGCCGATCCGGCGATCACGGTCGAGCTGCGCGGCGGCCCATTCAGACCCCAGATCGCGCTGGCCAGCCGGCTGCGCAGCCGTCAGTGAAACTCTGTCCTGAGGTGGCCCGATCCGGAGGTAACTCGACATGGTCGGCGCGACAACGGGTTACGACGTCATCGTGGTCGGATTGGGCGGTATGGGAAGTGCCGCCGCGTATCACCTTGCGTCCCGGGGATGCCGGGTGCTCGGCCTGGAGCGGCATGAGCCCGCGCATGACAAGGGATCCAGCCACGGTGGGTCTCGGATCATCCGCCAGGCCTATTTCGAGGACCCCGGTTATGTTCCGCTGTTGCTACGGGCCTATGAGTTGTGGGAGAAGCTCGCTGCCGATTCTCAGTGCGACGTTTACCGACTCACCGGGGGCCTTCTCATCGGGCCACCGGACAGCCTGATCGTTGCCGGTAGCCTGCGTGCCAGCCGCCAATGGGATCTGCCGCATGAGTCGCTCGACGCTGCCGAGATCACCGCCCGGTTCCCGAACTTTCGCCCAGGCCCTGAGGATATCGCGGTCTACGACGCGAAGGCTGGGTTCGCGCGACCTGAGCTGACGGTGCGTGCACACCTTGAAATCGCCGAAAAAGCCGGGGCCACATTGCAATTTGGTGAGTCCGTGCTGCATTGGAGCCAGACCGCTACGGGTGTGCGGGTCGTTACCGCTCACGGGACGTACACCGCGGGACGGTTGGTGATCTGTCCGGGCGCCTGGGCTCCCCAGGTGCTCGGTGAGTTCGGCATTCCCATCCAGGTGGAACGTCAGGTGATGTACTGGCTAGACCCCGCTGGCGGCGCTTCCGCGTTCGAGGCTCACCCCGTCTTCATCCACGAGAATTACTCCGGCACACACATATACGGCTTCCCGGCGCTCGACGGACCGCGGGGCGGCGTGAAGGTCGCCTTCGCTCGCAACGGGACCGCCTGTACGCCGGAGACCATCGATCGGGTGGTGCACGAGCGGGAAATCAGCGAGATTCAGGCGCGGGTGGCCGAGGTGTTGCCGGCGCTGGCGGGCAAGTGCGTGCGCGCCGCGACGTGCATGTACTCCAACAGTCCCGACCGGCACTTCGTGATCGGGCGCCACCCGCAAAGCGCCGACATCATCATGGCGTGTGGATTCTCCGGGCACGGCTTCAAATTCGTTCCGGTAGTTGGCGAGATCCTTGCCGACCTTGCCATCGACGGAGCCACCGACCACCCCATCGCGTTGTTCGACCCGCTGCGACCGCGCCCCGCATGACCGCCACAACGCGGCAGGCCGGGCTCCTAGCAACAGCTCAGAAGGTGCCCATGCCCTTGGCGACCAGCATGACCCCAACCACCACGAAGATGGCTACCACGATCAGCCGAGTGCGGGGCCGCACCCAGTCGTGCACCACTCGCAGTACCGCCTGGGTTTTCGCCGGCATCACCAGATAGCTGACGAGAATGATCTCGACAACGGCGAGCATCCCGACAACGAACGCGATGGCGGCGCTCACCTGCATGCCGATCGCGGCTCCCGAGGTCGCAATGGTAGTGAGCACGAATAGAAATGGGGAGGGCGGCGGCCCCGATATGAGGCCGACCACGAACGCGACCCATAAGGATCCGCCTTCCCACGCATCGCGGGCGCGCCCGGGCAGCCGCCGGATTGCAGATCCTTTGTCCGCCGGCGCATCATTCCCGCGGTCCAGCACCATGACCGACGTGCCGCCGTTTGCTCTGGGCAGCTGCGCCCGCTGACGCGCCGAGGAGCGAGCCGTCATCAGCGCGGCCATCGACAGTGCGAACAGACCCAGGCCGATTTGGAAGTACCGGACGGACGCGCTCGCCTCCGATCTCGGCGTGGCCAAATCATGCGCGAGATGTGAAAACTCTGGCGTGAAGTGCAGCACCAGCAGCGGAACCAGCAGATAGGAACCGGTCGTTATCAAGCAACCGATCCAGTACACGAACAAGTTTTGCGCGGGACGTGACCGCGAGATGATCAGCAGGATAAAGCCGAAACGCAGGGGATCGAGAGCGGTCAGCAGGGCGACCACCGGCACTGAGCTCCACATGGCCGGAACGGTACCTCGTCGGCTCTTTATCTGTTGGCTCTTTTGAAGCCTTCCCCGTCGAATCCCGCCCCGGGGCATGCTCACAACGTCGCGGGATACCCGCGAGGCCGCATCCTCGCGTAACAGCCGAAGCCGGTGGTGTCGACGAAAAATGCTGTTGCAGAACGTAATCCGCACCAGCACGCTAATTTCGATCGAGTAAATTTCTGCCGCTGCGGAAGCCATTACTCTATTTACTGGCGTCCACCACTCAATGCACGCGCATCGGCTACTCTACCCGCTTCATAAGCCGGACAACAGGATTGAAACCCATAACGCTCTGGTTCATGCGATTGGTCGGACCGTTCAGGGCCATGACCACAAATAGTTAGCGCACTGAACTGTTCGACCGTGCCAGAGCGAAATTTGGAGGACTGGTGAGTATCAATCTGTTCGACGACGACGGTATGCAGCGCTCGCCTTCGACCGATTCTTCGCCCCCGGTCGCCACCACATCTGTCACTCCTGTTGCCGTGATCGGCATGGCTTGCCGGCTACCCGGAGATATCAACTCGCCGGAGCGGTTGTGGGAAGCGTTGATGCGCGGCGATGACCTGGTTACCGAGATTCCGCCCGACCGGTGGGACGCCGACGAGTATTACGACCCCGAGCCGGGTGTGCCGGGCCGCTCGGTGTCGCGGTGGGGCGCATTCATCGACGACGTCGCGGGCTTCGACCCCGAGTTCTTCGGGATCAACGAGCGGGAGGCGATCGCGACCGATCCGCAACACCGGGTGCTGTTGGAGACCTCCTGGGAGGCCATGGAACATGCCGGCCTCACACGGGAGCGCATCGCCGACTCGCGGACCGGCGTGTTCATGGGGTTGACGCATGGCGACTACCAATTGCTGGCCGCAGACGCACACACCGTGGAGCGGGCGTATGGCTTTTCCGGCAACAGCTTCAGCCTCGCCTCCGGACGCATCGCCTATGCCCTCGGCATACGGGGTCCCGCGCTGACGGTAGATACCGCGTGTTCTTCCGGCCTGATTGCGATACACCTGGCCTGCCGCAGCCTGCACGAGGGAGAAAGCGACCTTGCTCTGGCCGGTGGCGCCAGCCTGGCGTTGGACCCAAGGAAATTCTCCGCGGGGTCGGCTGAGGGGATGCTGTCGCCGACCGGACAGTGCCACGCCTTCGACGTCGCGGCCGACGGGTTCGCACCCGGCGAGGGCAGTGTAGTGGTGTTGCTCAAGCGGTTGGCGGACGCGCAACGCGACGGCGACCGAGTCCTGGCGGTGCTGCGCGGGACCGCGGCCAATCAGGACGGGCATACCGTGAATATCGCGACACCGTCGGAGACCTCCCAGACAGCGGTGTACCAGGCGGCGTTAGCCGCCGCGGGTGTGGACGCCCGCACGGTCGGCATGGTTGAGGCGCACGGGCCTGGCACCCCGGTTGGTGACCCCATCGAATACGCGAGCCTCGCGAACGTCTACGGCATCGACGGCCCCTGCGCGCTGGCGTCAGTGAAGACCAATTTCGGGCATACGCAGGCGGCCTCCGGAGCGCTCGGGCTGATGAAGGCGATCCTCGCGCTGCAACACGGTGTGGTTCCACGGAATCTGCACTTCACCCACCTGCCCGATGAGCTTGCCAAGATCAATACGAAACTCTTTGTGCCGCAGGAGACCACACCGTGGGTCACCAACGGGCACCACCCACGACGGGCGGCGGTCTCGTCGTACGGGCTGTCGGGAACCAACGTGCACGCCATCGTGGAACAAGCACCCCCCGAAGCCGCTGTGCCCGAAAGCGTCTCAGCCGAACCGTCGACCACCGAGCCACTGCTGTTCCCTCTGTCGTCCACCTCGGCCGACGAACTGCGCCGCACCGCCGGCCGGCTGGCCGACTGGGTACAAGCACATGACGATCTGGTGTTGCCTGATCTGGCCTACACCTTGGCGCGTCGGCGCGCGCACCGCCCGGTACGAACCGCCGTCATTGCCGACGACCGGTCCGAGCTCGCAGATGCCTTGCGCGAGGTTGCCGACGGCGACACTCCATACCCGGCCGCGGTCGGACAAGACGACCGTGGACCGGTCTGGGTGTTCTCCGGACAGGGTTCGCAATGGGCTGCGATGGGTGCAGACCTGCTGGCGACGGAACCGGTGTTCGCCGCCACCGTCGCACAAGCCGAGCCGGTGATCGCCCACGAGTCCGGGTTCTCGGTGACCGAGGCGATCTCGGCGCCGCATGTCGTGACCGGTCAAGACCGGATCCAGCCGACGCTGTTCACCATGCAGGTCGCGCTGGCCGCCACCATGAGGTCCTACGGAGTCCGCCCGGGCGCGGTCATCGGGCACTCTCTCGGCGAGGCCGCCGCGGCTGTCGTCGCGGGCGCACTGTCGCTGGAAGACGGGCTGCGTGTTATCTGCCGCCGCTCGCGGCTGATGTTCCGCGTCGCCGGTTCCGGCGCCACGGCATCGGTAGAATTGCCTGCGCAGCAAGTGCTTTCGGAGCTGACGGCCCGCGGTATCAACGACGTCGTGGTGGCGGTGGTGGCCTCGCCGCAGTCCACGGTGATTGCCGGCGCCGCGCAGACGGTGCGTGACCTTGTCGCGGCCTGGGAGCAGCGGGACGTGATGGCGCGCGAGGTCCCCACCGACGTCGCCTTCCATTCACCTCAAGTCGATCCGATCATGGACGATCTGACCGACGCACTATCGGATATCAGCCCGATGACGCCGGAAGTTCCCTTCTACTCGGCGACCCTGTTCGACCCGCGCGAGCAGCCGGTGTGCGATGCCAGATATTGGGCGAACAACATGCGCCGTATGGTGCGGTTCGCCACGGCGGTGCAGGCTGCTTTGGAGGACGGCTACCGGGTCTTTGCCGAACTGGCGCCGCACCCACTACTTGTCCGCGCTCTCGAGCAGACCGCCCGCAGTCGCGAGATGCCGATGGCCGCTCTGGCCGGTATGCGCCGCGAACAAGCGCTTCCGCACGGGCTGCGTGGCTTTGTGGCGGATCTGCACAGCGCGGGCGCCGCGGTCGATTTTTCCGTGCTCTATCCGAGTGGGCGGCTGGTGGACGCGCCGCTGCCGACCTGGACGCACCGCCGGCTGTGGTTGAGCGGCGCCGGTCAGGACTCCCCGGCACATGGCGGTTGCACCGTTTCGGTACATCCACTGCTGGGCTCGCACGTGCACTTGCAGGAGGAACCGGAACGCCACGTCTGGCAGGCCGAGGTCGGCACCGCCGCCCAGCCCTGGCTGGCCGATCATTGCATTCGCGACGTACCCATGCTTCCGGGTGCCGCTTACTGTGAGATGGCGCTGGAGGCCGCCCGTACCGTGCTGGGCGACGCGGCTGAGGTTCGTGACATCAGCTTCGAGCAGGCGCTGCTGCTGGATGAGCAGACCACGATCTGCGCCTCGGGTTCGTTGTCGTCGCCGGGCGTTGTCGACTTCACCGTCGAGTCAGATCAGGGCGGCGAACAAGCGCGGCATGCCGTGGCGGTCCTCCATGCCGCAGACGACGAGCAGCCGCCTGCGCACTACGTGTCCGCGCTACTTGCCGCGCATCCGGGTTGCGATGATGGCGACGAGGTGCGCAAGCGCATGGACGAGCGTGGCGTTCACTACGGTCCGGCGTTCGCCGGTCTCGGTGCCGTGCACACCGGCGACGGGACCGGCACCGTGCTGGCCGAGGTCGCGCTACCCCGTCAAATCCGTTCGCAGCAAGACGCTTACGGCGTGCACCCCGCACTGCTCGACGCCTGTTTCCAGTCCGTTGAAGCTCATCCGGACGTCCAGGCGCTGGGCGAGGGTGCGCTGGGGTTGGTGTTGGGTATCCGTCGGCTCCGCTCCTACGGTTCTGCCCGCACCGCGCACTACTGCTACACCCGGGTGACCAAAGCCGATAGTTCCGGGGTCGAGGCCGACATCGACGTGCTCGATCAGCACGGTCAAGTTCTGCTGAGCGTTCAGGGGCTGCGCTGCGGCACCGGGGCTTCCGGGACCGGGCGCGACGAACACGTGCTGGCCGAGCGGCTGCTGACCATCGAATGGCGGCAACGGGAGTTGCCCGCGGTGGAATACGTCGACGCCGGAAACTGGCTGTTGATCAGTACCACCGCCACCGCGGACGTGGTCGCGACCACGTTGACCGACGCCCTGAAAAGCCATGGCGCGCAATGCACCACCATGTGCTGGCCGCTGCAGGCGGTCCATACGTCCAACACGGAGCAGCTCAGGGATCAGCTTCGTGACGGTGGATACGCCGGTGTGGTGATCCTCAGCGGACCGAAAAACGGCAACCCCGACGACCAGGCTCCGCTGTTGGGCCGCGAGTACGTGGAGCATCTGGTGCGCATCACGCGCGAATTGCCGGAGATTCCAGGAGAGCTCCCGCGGCTCTACGTCGTCACGCGCAGCGCCCAGCAAGTGTTGGCCGGCGACGTGACCAATCTGGAACAGGCCGGGTTGCGAGGTTTGATGCGGGTGATCGGCACCGAGCATCCGCATTTGCGCCCCACCCAGGTCGATGTCGATGAGGCCATTGACGCCGAACAGCTGGCGCAGCAACTGCTCGGCGGGTCGGAGGAGGACGAGACCGCCTGGCGAAATGGCGCCTGGTACACGGCACGGTTGTACCCGGCTCCGCTGCTCCCAGAGGAGCGGCAAACCACCATGGTGGACCTCGAGCAGGACGGGATGCGTCTGCAGATTCGTACGCCCGGTGATCTGGAGTCAATGGAACTCGTTGCCTGCGATCGGGTTCCGCCAGGACCAGGCCAGATCGAGGTCGCGGTCAGCGCGTCCAGCATCAACTTCGCCGACGTGCTGGTCGCCTTCGGCCGCTACCCCGCCTTCGAAGGGCGCCTGCCGCAACTGGGCACCGACTTCGCCGGCGTGGTGACCGCGGTCGGACCCGACGTGACCGACCACAAGGTGGGCGATCACGTCGGCGGCCTGTGCGCCGATGGTTGCTGGAGCACGTTCATCACGTGCGACGCGAGCCTGGCGGTCACCCTGCCGGCCGGCTTGACGGACGAGCAGGCGGCCGCCGTGACCACCGCCCACGCCACCGCTTACTACGGCCTGCACGACCTGGCGCACATCAAGCGCGGCGACAAGGTGCTGATCCATTCCGGAACCGGTGGGGTGGGACAGGCGGCAATCGCCATCGCCCGCGCCGCCGGCGCCGACATCTTCGCCACCGCCGGCAGCGAGGAGCGCCGACAATTGCTGCGCGACATGGGCGTTGAGCATGTCTACGATTCGCGGAGTCTAGAGTTCGCCGATCAGATACGGAGTGACACCGACGGGTACGGCGTCGATATCGTACTGAACTCGGTTACCGGCGCCGCCCAGCGTGCCGGGATCGAATTGCTGGCGTTCTGTGGGCGATTCGTCGAGATCGGCAAACGCGACATCTACGGCGATACCCGGTTGGGGCTCTTCCCGTTCCGGCGCAACCTCGCGTTCTTCGGTCTCGACTTGGGATTGCTTTCCGCCACCGATCCGGAACGGTTGCGAAACTTGCTGAACACGGTGTACCGGCTCACCGCGGACGGCTCGCTGCCGATCCCGGAGAGCACGCATTACCCGCTTGCCGACGCCGCCACCGCTATCCGGGTGATCAGCGGGGCCCAGCACACAGGGAAACTCGTGCTTGATGTCCCGCACACCGGGCGCAGGCGCGTGACGGTGCCGCCGGCGAAGGTTCGGGTCTTCCGCGACGACGGCGCCTACATCGTCACCGGCGGGCTGGGCGGTCTCGGGCTGTTCTTGGCCGAAAAGATGGCTTCTCCTGGTACGGAACCCGGCTGTGGTCGTATCGTGCTCTCGTCGCGCTCGCAGCCGACCCCCGAGGCGCTGGAGGCGATCGAGCGCATCCGCGCGACCGGTGCCGACGTGGTGGTGGAATGCGGCGACATCTCCGAACCCGAAACCGCGGGGCGGTTGGTGGCCACAGCGACCGCCACCGGGCTTCCGGTGCGCGGCGTGCTGCATGCGGCGGCGGTGATCGAGGACGCCACCCTGACCAATATCACCGACGCGCTGATCGAGCGTGACTGGGCGGCAAAGGTTTACGGTGCGTGGAACTTGCACTCCGCCACCGCTGACCAGCCATTGGACTGGTTCTGTGCGTTCTCGTCGGCGGCCGCGCTGGTGGGCTCGCCGGGCCAGGGCGCCTACGCCGCGGCCAACAGTTGGCTGGACGCCTTCGCCCGGTGGCGCCGGGTGAGAGGCCTACCGGCGACCGCGATCGCCTGGGGGGCCTGGGGCAAGATCGGGGCCGGCACAGCCTTGGCCGAGGGCATGGGCGTGGCTATCGCTCCCGACGAGGGCGCTTACGCGTTCCAAGCGCTGTTACGCCACGACCGCGCCTACACCGGTTACGCACCGATCATGGGCACACCGTGGTTGACCGCTTTCGCCCAGCACAGCCCCTTCGCTGAGGCGTTCCGCGCCATCGGGCAAAGCTCCACGGGCACAAGCAAACTGCGCGCCGAGCTCAGTGAGCTGCCCCGGGAGGAGTGGCCCACCCGGTTGCGGCGTCTGATCTCCGACCAGGTCGGCGTGATCCTGCGTCGCGGCGTCGATCCGGACCGTCCGCTCTCCGAGTACGGCATGGACTCGTTGGGCGCCCTGGAGCTGCGGACCCGTATCGAGACGGAAACGGGGATACGCATCACACCCGCCGACCTCGCGAACGAGAACACCATTCGTGGTATGGCAGGTGTGCTGTGCGACAAGTTGGCGCCCGTGGAGGCCGCCGCCTGATAACCACGAAACGCCCTGTGCGCAAAGAAGAATACAAGACCGAGTTATGCGCGAAGACCTGCCAAGGATTGAGCAACAATGACATCTCCTATCGCATTTACAGTTTCGCCGACAAGTGAGACGGCGAGTCATGGCGGCGAAGGGCGCGGTGACGCACTGCCCGTACCCGGGACTTCCATTTCGGACCTGCTGTGCGAACGTGCCAGCCTGCAGCCCGGCGATACGGCGTTCACCTTCATGGATTACGAGCAGGACTGGGACGGGGTTGCCCAGAGCCTGACGTGGTCGCAGCTCTATCGGCGGACGGTGAACGTTGCACGGACCCTTCGAGATTACGGATCGACCGGTGACCGCGTCGTGATCATGGCACCGCAGGGGCTCGACTACATCGTGGCGTTTCTCGGCGCACTGCAGGCGGGACAGATCGCCGTTCCGCTTTCGGTTCCGCTGGGCGGTGTCAGCGATGAGCGTGTCAGTTCGGTGCTGCGCGACGCATTGCCGACGGTCATTCTCACCACATCGACTGCCGCAGTTACCGTTGCCGAGTACGTCAAGTCGCAACCCGGCGGGCCCGTTCCGTCCGTCGTGGAGGTCGACCTGCTCGACCTTGACGCCCGGACGGGATCTGGCCTCGGGAGTGAGGCTGACTCAACGGGTGTGGCGTATCTGCAGTACACGTCAGGGTCGACCCGCCAACCGGCCGGGGTCATGGTCACGCATCGGAACTTGCTGGCCAATTTCGAGCAGATCATGTCCGACTTGTTCGTGGAGTACGGAAGCGTTCCCCCGCCGGACGCGACCATCGTGTCCTGGCTGCCGTTTTATCACGACATGGGCTTGGTCCTGGGGGTGTGCGCACCCATCCTCGGCGGAATTCGCACCGTGCTGACCAGTCCGGTGGCGTTCCTGCAGCGGCCGGCCCGGTGGATGCAATTGGTGGCCAAGGAAAGTCACGCGTTCACGGCCGCGCCGAATTTCGCCTTCGAATTGGCGGCTCGCAAGGTATCGGCCGAGGACATGGCCGGGCTGGACCTGGGGAACGTGCTGACCGTCCTCAGCGGTAGCGAACGGGTGCACCCTGCGACGCTGCGGCGTTTCACCGAGAAGTTCGCCCAATTCAATCTGCCCGACAAGGCGGTTCGGCCGGCCTATGGGCTGGCAGAGGCGACGGTATATGCGCTGACCCGAACGCCGGCGCAGCCACCTGAGATCGTGCACTTCGACTCCGAGAAGCTGGTCACCGGCACCGCGGAGCGCTGCGAAAGCCCAGCCGGCACACCGCTGATCAGCTATGGAGTGCCACGGTCACCGATGATCCGCATCGTCGATCCCGACACCAAGGTCGAGTGCCCGCAGGGAACGGTCGGTGAGATCTGGGTGCACGGCGGCAACGTCGCCATGGGCTACTGGCAAAAGCCGCAGGAGACTCAACGCACCTTCGGCGACCGACTGGTCGCTCCGTCGGCCGGCACGCCCGAAGGGCCCTGGCTGCGAACCGGCGACTCGGGCTTCTTGTCCGACGGCGAGTTGTTCATCATCGGCCGCATCAAAGATTTGTTGATCGTCTACGGGCGTAACCACTCACCCGACGACATCGAAGCGACGGTTCAGGAGATCACCCGGGGTCGCTGCGCGGCGATAGCGGTTCCGCAAGGCAACATGGAAAAGTTGGTGGTCATCATCGAGGTCAGAAACCACGGTGCGTCGGACGAAGAGGCGGCGGACAAGCTCGGCGTCGTCAAGCGCGAAGTCACCTCGGCGATCTCCAACTCGCACGGCATCGGGGTCGCGGATCTGGTTCTGGTGACGCCCGGTTCGATACCGATCACCACGAGTGGCAAGGTTCGGCGAGCGGCATGCGTCGAGCATTACCGGCAAGGTCAATTCGCCCGCCTGAACGTTTAGGTGTTGCCGCGCCGGAGGTTTCGCGGTGGTGTTGGCGGCCCCGGCCGGGATCAGTAGAGGGGTTGATCTCGGTCGGCCGCCCCCGCGGGCTCTCGTCGACGCCATCCGCGCAAACTCCTTGTCTACGGCCAAGATTCGTTCGTTGCGCTCCGGCGACGCACGACCTGCGTCTGCGGGGGTCGACGCGCCTCGGTCGAGGCTCGTCGGCCGTATGTCGGTCCAGTCCTGTTCGATGTGGTCCAGGCACGCAGTGCGGCCCGGGTACGCCGTAAACCGCTCGCCAGCCGGTCCGTCGGCGAAGGCCTGCTACAGAATGATGTGCTGCTTTTCGTCGTTGACCAACACGAAAAAGTCGAAGTTGTCGACGTCGAACGGGCTGATGCTCACCGCTTCTGCAGTTCGTCTAGTCGAGACGAGCAGGCGGGATGGCAAGCCCTTAGGGTTCGGCAGGATTTTGAAAAAGTCGGGAAGTTCTCGGTGCGATCTTCCTGAGCTGCAGAAACAGCCTCGATTCCGCTGTTTACGTCCGCTTTACGCCAGCGAAATTTGAAGGTTCCATCACTCTGTTTCGTCCATCGTCGTCTTCGTTGCGCCCCAGTACTTTCCAACGGGGCGCCAGCAGAACTGATTGCTGCCCTGGCGGTGCCAGAGGTAAGTGTCGATATCGCCCAGGCTGGCGTGCATCACAAACTTCCACGCCGAAAAGTCTCGTGGGGTGGATTTTTTATGCATTATTCCTCCCTTTTTTACAAGTGGAACCGACAAAACCCGAGTCGGTCGATTCCGGTCGCGCACCGATGGAGCGCGACGGCTTCGGCGTAGACACACCCGGGAGGACCAGCGGCGATAGCCGCATCAGCGGGGCAGCAGAGCGAGAGTGGTGCGCCGGTGGATTTAATGGACGCAGTCGACCGTGATTTTGTTTCGGTCGCGTTCTGCTTGACGCCGCAAAGGTCTACGAATGCCGCTGGCGATGGGGTCAAGCTGCAGATTGTCATCTGGCGGCCGCCCGGCCACATGCTCGACTGCGTGTCATGCCGGGAGCTTATGGTCGCGTTCGCTGCGATAGGGGCAGGTAGGAGCCAATTAGAGTAGTGCATACGCCCAGCTAGAGTGGTGGTTACAAAACATTCCGACCCGGGGACAATCAGCCCGGCGAATCGGTCCCGCGAATGAGTGCGGCCAGAAGTGCAGACATAATCAACGCGCAACACCACCGCCGCGCGGAATTTCGCAAAGGACGCATGAATTACCGCGCGTTTTCGGTGTTGTTAATGGCGTCGCTGCGCTGCTGCGGTCCTGTGGGTGATGCACAACCCGGCGTTTGCGGCCGACTCGGGCGCGCGCCGTCGAGGGCCTGAAAACGTAGGCGCGCAGGCGTGTTCCCTCAGGTGCTCGCACGGTACGTTGGCGATCATGACATCGCTGCAGGACAAAGTCGTTTTCATTACCGGTGGTGCCCGGGGGATCGGGGCAGAGACCGCTCGCCGGCTGTGCGCCAAGGGCGCCAAGCTGGTGCTGACCGATCTCAACGAACCCGACCTCAAGGCCCTGGCCGCCGAACTTGGCGAAGAGCGGGTGCTCACGGCCGTCGCCGATGTGCGCGATCTGTCCGCGATGGAGGCCGCCGCCGCCCGCGCCGTCGAGCGATTCGGCGGCATCGATGTGGTGCTGGCCAACGCCGGTATCGCCAGTTACGGGTCGGTGCTCCAAGTCGACCCCGACGCGTTCAGGCGGGTGCTCGACATCAACGTGCTCGGCGTCTTTCACACCGTGCGGGCCACATTGCCCGCGCTGATCGAGCGCCGCGGCTACGTGCTGATCGTGTCGTCGCTGGCCGCCTACGCCGCCTGCCCCGGGCTGGCGCCGTACAACGCCTCCAAGGCCGGCATCGAGCTGCTGGCCAATGCGTTGCGGCTGGAGGTGGCGCATCGGGGCGTCACGGTCGGCTCGGCGCACATGTCCTGGATCAACACCGCCCTGGTTCGTGACACTCAGTCCGACCTGCCGGCATTCAACCAGCTGTTGGCCAGCCTGCCGTGGCCACTGAGTAAGACCACGACCGTCGACAGGTGCGCGGCCGCTTTCGTCAAGGGCATCGAGGGCCGTCGCACCCGCGTTTACTGCCCGCGCTGGGTGGCGCTGTTCCGTTGGGTCAAGCCGGTATTGGGCAGCCGGGTAGGCGAGATGCCGCTGCACAAATCCACCGCCGAGCTGTTGCCGCAACTGGACGCCCAAGTCGCCGCGCTGGGCCGCTCCACCAGTGCCTACAACCGCGACCTCGGCACGTCCTAGTCCGTCTGGGCCGCGCGCTCCGATCCGACGGTCGCCACCCGGCTGCGCACCAGGAACCACCCGCCGCTCAGCACCGGGACGATGACTGCGACCGCTGCGATGGTCCAGGAGCCGGTCTTCTTGTCGAGGGCCATCATGACCAGGACGGCGGCCAGGAACGCCAGGGTGAGATAGCCCGAATACGGTGCCCACGGCATGCGAAACCGCGGCCGTTGCATCAGCCCGGCCTTGGCCCGCCGGTAGACGCGCAGCTGGCACAGCACGATGGTCGCCCAGCAGGCGATGATGCCCGGCGCGACGAGGTTGAGCACGATCTCGAAGGCTTCGCCGGGATTGACGGCATTCAAAGCGATGCCGAGCAGGCAGATGGCGGCCGCCATGGCGATACCGACGTAGGGCACTCCGGTACTGGACATCCGGGTCGCGAACCTGGGTCCGCTGCCACTGGACGCCATCGAGTGCATGATGCGGCCGGTCGAGTACAGCCCCGCATTCAGGCTCGACAGGGCGGCGGTGAGCACCACCACGTTCATCACGTCCCCGGCGCCGTGGAAGCCGATCCTGGAAAAGAATGTGACGAAAGGACTTTCGGTGGCCTTGTAGGCGGTATAGGGCAGCAGCAACGCCAGCAGCGCCACCGAGCCGACGTAGAAGATCGCTATGCGTGCGATCACCGAATTGATCGCGCGCGGCATGACCTTCTCCGGCTCGGCGGTCTCCCCGGCGGCCGTGCCCACCAATTCGATTGCGGCATAGGCGAACACCACACCCGAGGTGGTCAGCAGCACCGCTAACACGCCGGAGGGGAAGAGTCCGCGGTGGTCGGACCACAGACTCAGTCCGGTGCTCTGGCCGTCGATCTGGTAACGCCCCGCGAGGAAGACGATTCCGACGACCAGGAATGCGACGAGTGCGAAAACCTTGACCAGCGCCGCCCAGAACTCGAGCTCACCGAACCACTCCACCGAGATCAAGTTCATCGACAGCACGACGAGCAGGGCGAGCAGCGCCAAAATCCACTGGGGGATCGATGCGAAGGTTGTCCACCGCCGCAGATAGGTGGCTATCGCGGTGGTGTCGACGATCGCCGTCATCGACCAGCCCAGGAAATACATCCAGCCGATCGCATAGGCGGCCTTCTCGCCGAAGAATTCGCGCGCATACGACACGAACGAACCCGACGTTGCGCGATGCAATACCAACTCGCCCAGTGCTCGCAGGATCAGAAACACAAAGACGCCGCACACGGCGTAGACCAGAAACATTCCCGGTCCCGCGCTGACCAGGCGGCCGCCCGCGCCCAGGAACAGGCCGGAGCCGATCGCGCCGCCAATGCCGATCATCTGCACTTGCCGGGGCTTGAGCCCTTTGCGATAACCGGCGTCTTCGCCGATCACCGGATTCGGGTCGCCATCACCAGGGGCCATCAACCGTCCAATCGGTGGGTCGCGCAGCGATGCTGCCGTACTCGGTCGGCCGTCGGCAAGTTCGGGCGGGACCCACGGCGCCCGCGAGCGTCAGTTTCAGTGGTGGCGACCCGCTTCGCCCGGCTGCGCCGCGCTCGCGATCGCGACTAGTTCCGATGGTGGCGACCCGCTTCGCCCGGCTGCGCCGCGCTCGCGATCGCCACTAGCGCCCGAAGCCGGGGCGACGGCGGCGCAGATACCGCTCGAACTCGGCGGCCAGCGCGTCGCCGTCGATCTTGCCCAGGGCGTCGTTCATGTCGACCTCGGCGTCGCCGCGTTGCTCGAGCGACAGCACATACTCGGCGAGGTCCTCGTCCTCGGCGGTCATCTCGGTGACCGCCTGCTCCCATTCCTCGGCGTCCGTCGGCAGGTCGGCCAGCGGCACCTCGATGTCGAGCACGTCTTCGACCCGGCGCAGCAGGGCCACCGTCGCCTTGGGGTTCGGCGGCTGCGACACGTAATGCGGCACCGCCGCCCAGAACGTCACCGCCGGGATCCCGGCCGCCACGCAGGAGTCCTGAAACACCCCGGCGATGCCGGTCGGGCCCTCGTAGCGGCTTTCCTCCAGGCCGAAACGCTTCGCCGATTCGGGGGAGTAGGCCGCGCCCGAAACCGGGACCGGCCGGGTGTGCGGGGTGTCGGCCAGCAGCGCGCCCAGGATCACGACGGTGTCCACGTTGAGCTTGTCGGCGATGGCCACCAGCTCCGAGCAGAACGTGCGCCAGCGCATGTTGGGTTCCACCCCGTGCATCAGCACGACATCGCGGTCGCTGCCTGGCGGCCGGCAGTGCGAGATCCGCATCGCCGGCCACACCAACTCCCGGGTCACCCCGTCCACCTGCCGGATCACCGGGCGATTCACCTGGTAGTCGTAATACGCCTCGTCGTCGATCTCCAAGATCGGATCCGCTTCCCAGATGGCCTCGAGGTGTTCGAGGGCATCGCTGGCCGCGTCACCGGCGTCGTTCCAGCCCTCGAACGCAGCCACGACGACGGTGTTGTGCAGTTCGGGCAATGCGGCTTTGCCGAAGGGGGGGCCGTCAGGCGGGGTCACAGAATCAGGGTACGGCCTTTGACGCAGATCTTTGGGGCAGCCTGGCAGGGCGCTGTCAACCACCGGGCCTATTCCATACGGCCACTATCCTTGGGGGCGTGACCGCTGCGAGCGAACACGCGGGTGGTGGTCGGCGCCGACACGGTCGGGGCGAAATACGTTCGGCTGCAAACTGGTTAACATAGGTAACTATGACATCGCCGACAAGGTCCGCACGCTGGCGCTCATGGGCACGGCGCACGCCAAGCGGATCGGGTCGAGCTGGGCGTCCAGGCGTCGGGTGACGACGTAGACTTCTCTGGTCGAGAGGCGTTGCAACGGTTATTTGGGGGGGGCCGGTCCCCTTCGGGTATCCGCCACGCTCGGCAGAGTCAAGGACGCCTTCCGTAACGGAAGGAACGCACGTGAACGCCACCGTGAACACCTCGGCGCCGAACACCTTGGAGCCGAACATCCGCCCTGACTGCACCGACGAACTGACGGCAGCTCTGCGCCAGCGGATCATGGTGATCGACGGCGCGATGGGCACGGCGATCCAGCGCGACCGGCCGGACGAGGCGGGCTACCGCGGCGATCGGTTCACGGAGTGGCCGACCGCTCTGCAGGGCAACAATGACCTGCTCAACCTGACTCAGCCGCAGATCATCGAGGGGATCCACCAGGAGTACCTCGAGGCGGGCGCCGACATCCTGGAGACCAACACGTTCAACGCGAACGCGATATCGCTCTCCGACTACGACATGGCGGACCTGGCCTACGAGCTGAACTACGCCGGCGCCGCCCTGGCACGCAAGGCCGCCGACGAGTACAGCACCCCGGACAAACCGCGCTACGTGGCCGGCGCAATCGGGCCGACGACGCGGACCGCGTCGATCTCGCCGGACGTCAACGACCCAGGGGCCCGCAACGTCTCCTACGACCAGCTGGTCGCCGCCTACCTCGAGGCTGCCAATGGCCTGGTCGACGGTGGTGCCGACCTCCTCATCATCGAGACGATTTTCGACTCGCTGAACGCCAAGGCGGCGGTGTTCGCCGTCGAGACGCTGTTCGAGGACCGCGGACGCCGCTGGCCGGTGATCATCTCGGGCACCATCACCGACGCTTCCGGGCGGACGCTGTCCGGTCAGGTCACCGAGGCGTTCTGGAACTCGGTCAGGCACGCGAAGCCGATCGCGGTCGGCCTCAACTGCGCCCTGGGCGCGCCGGAGATGAGGCCCTACATCGCCGAGATGGCGCGCATCGCGGACACCTTCGTCTCCTGCTACCCCAACGCCGGCCTGCCCAACGCCTTCGGCGAATACGACGAGACGCCGGAGCGTCAGGCCGGCTACATCGCCGATTTCGCTCAGGCGGGTCTGGTCAACCTGGTCGGCGGCTGCTGCGGGACGGCGCCGCCGCACATCGCCGAGATCGCCAAGGTCGTCGAGGGCACGCCGCCGCGCGAGCTGCCGGAGATCGAGGTGGCCACCCGGCTTTCGGGCCTCGAACCGCTCAACATCACCGAGGACTCCCTGTTCGTGAACATCGGTGAGCGGACCAACATCACCGGCTCCGCCCGGTTCCGCAACCTGATCAAGGCCGAGGATTACGACACCGCGCTGTCGGTCGCGCTGCAGCAGGTCGAGGTCGGTGCGCAGGTCATCGACATCAACATGGACGAGGGCATGATCGACGGCGTCGCCGCGATGGACCGGTTCACCAAGCTGGTCGCCGCCGAGCCGGACATCAGCCGCGTCCCGGTGATGATCGACTCCTCCAAGTGGGAGGTCATCGAGGCGGGCCTGAAGAACGTGCAGGGCAAGCCGATCGTCAACTCGATCTCCATGAAGGAGGGCGAGGAGAAGTTCATCCGCGAGGCACGGCTGTGCCGCAAGTACGGCGCCGCCGTGGTCGTGATGGCCTTCGACGAGCAGGGGCAGGCCGACAACCTGGAGCGCCGCAAGGAGATCTGCGGACGCGCCTACCGGATCCTGACCGAAGAGGTCGGCTTCCCGCCCGAGGACATCATCTTCGACCCGAACTGCTTCGCGCTGGCGACCGGTATCGAGGAGCACGCAACCTACGGGATCGACTTCATCGAGGCCTGCGCCTGGATCAAGGAGAACCTGCCCGGGGTGCACCTCTCCGGCGGTATCTCGAACGTGTCGTTCTCGTTCCGGGGCAACAACCCCGTCCGCGAGGCAATCCACGCGGTGTTCCTGTACCACGCCATCAAGGCCGGCCTGGACATGGGCATCGTCAACGCCGGCGCGCTGGTGCCCTATGACTCGATCGACCCCGAGCTGCGGGACCGCATCGAGGACGTCGTCCTGAACCGTCGCGAGGACGCGGCCGAACGGCTGCTGGAGATCGCCGAACGGTTCAACAAGTCGGACAAGGCCGAGGATCCGAAGGCGGCCGAGTGGCGCAGCCTCCCGGTCCGGGAGCGGATCACGCACGCCCTGGTCAAGGGCATCGACGCCCACGTCGACGATGACACCGAGGAGTTGCGCGCCGAGATCGCCGAAGCGGGTGGTCGCCCGATCGAGGTGATCGAGGGCCCGCTGATGGATGGCATGAACGTCGTCGGTGACCTGTTCGGCTCGGGCAAGATGTTCCTGCCCCAGGTGGTGAAGTCGGCCCGGGTGATGAAGAAGGCCGTGGCGTACCTGCTGCCGTTCATCGAGGCGGAGAAAGAAGAGTCGGGCGCCACCGCCGGGAAGGACACCAACGGCACGATCGTGATGGCGACCGTGAAGGGCGACGTGCACGACATCGGCAAGAACATCGTCGGGGTCGTGTTGCAGTGCAACAACTTTGAAGTGATCGACCTCGGTGTGATGGTGCCCGCCCAGAAAATCTTGGACGCGGCTAAGGAGCACGACGCCGACATCATCGGGCTGTCCGGGCTGATCACCCCGTCGCTGGACGAGATGGCCAACTTCGCCGTCGAGATGGAACGCGAGGGGATGGACATCCCGCTGCTGATCGGTGGCGCGACCACGTCGCGCGCCCACACGGCGGTGAAGATCTCGCCGCGTCGCAGTGGTCCGGTGGTCTGGGTGAAGGACGCTTCCCGCTCGGTGCCGGTCGCCGCCGCGCTGCTGGACGACAAGCAGCGTCCGGCCCTGCTGGAGGCCACCGAGAAGGACTACGCGTCGCTGCGCGAACGGCACTCGCAGAAGAATGAGCGGCCGATGCTGACGCTGGAGAAGGCGCGCGCGAACAGGACGCCGATCGAGTGGGACGGCTACACGCCGCCGGTGCCCGCGATAGGTGTGGGGGTACGGGATTTTCATGACTACGACCTCGCCGAGTTGCGCGAGTACATCGACTGGCAGCCGTTCTTCAATGCCTGGGAGATGAAGGGCCGGTTCCCGGACATCCTCAACAACCCGGCGTCGGGCGAGGCCGCCCGCAAGCTCTACGACGACGCCCAGGAGATGCTCGACACCCTGATCAAGGAGAAGTGGCTGACCGCCAACGGGGTCATCGGCTTCTTCCCGGCGAACGCGGTTGGTGACGACGTCGAGGTCTACACCGACGACACCCGCAGCGAGGTGCTGACCACGCTGCACAACCTGCGCCAGCAGGGCGAACACCGCGACGGCATCCCGAACCGGTCGCTGGGCGACTACATCGCGCCCAAGGACACCGGCCTGGCCGACTACGTCGGCGCCTTCGCCGTCACCGCGGGGCTCGGCAGCCAGGAGAAGATCGCGGAGTTCAAGGCGGCACTCGACGACTACAGCGCGATCCTGCTGGAGTCGGTCGCCGACCGGCTGGCGGAGGCGTTCGCCGAACGGATGCACCAACGGGTCCGCAAGGAGTTCTGGGGATTTCAGCCCGACGAGCAGCTGGACAACGAGGCGCTCATCGATGAGAAGTACCGGGGAATCCGCCCTGCCCCCGGCTACCCGGCGTGCCCGGAGCACACCGAGAAGGCGACGCTCTGGAAGTTGATGGACGTCAAGGAGCGGACCGGCATCGAGCTGACCGAGTCGATGGCGATGTGGCCCGGTGCCGCCGTCAGCGGCTGGTACTTCTCGCACCCGCAGTCGCAGTACTTCGTGGTCGGCCGGATGGCCCAGGATCAGGTCGCCGACTACGCGAAGCGCAAGGGCTGGACTCTGCAGGAAGCCGAGCGTTGGCTCGCCCCGAACCTCGGCTACAACCCGGAGGACTGATCCCCGGGCGTACCCCGACCCGGAATCAGGAGCCGGTGGCCGTTCGGAACGCGGCGGTGATCATGGCGACGCGTGGGTCGGCGCGCAGCTGGTCCAGCGTTGCCGGCAGCGGCAGCCGCCAGTTCGGGTATTCGTCGATGGTGCCGGGCAGGTTCGGTTGTCGCGGCTCGGCGACGATGTCGTAGGGCGAAATCAACTTCAACCTGCTCGGGGTCGCCGCCAGGAAGCGGTGCATCGCGACGATGATGTCGTTCTCGTCCGGATCGGTCGGCAGCAGCCCTTCGGCGCGCAGCAAGGCCAGCCACTCGGTTTTTTCGTTGTCGGCCGAGGCTTGTTCGGCCGGCACATCGTCGAGCAGACCCAGCTCCGCGCGCACGCGCACGTGTTCGCCTCGTAGGAATCCGGCCGCGGTGGGCAGGTCGTGCGTGGACAGGCTGGCGGCCGCGCGCGGCGGCCACTTCGACGAGGGAAGCAACGGTTGTTCGGGCGCGGATTCGTCGCGGGTGAACCAGGACACCGCGCAGCCCAGCATTCCGTTGTCGCCCAACGCTTCCGTGACTTCCGGCTCGACCGTGCCCAGGTCCTCGCCCACCACGGTAGCCCCGGCTCGCTGCGCTTCCAGGGCGAGCACGGCAAGCATGGCGTCGGCATCGTAGTGGACGTAGGTACCCCGGTCGGCAGACTCGCCCGGCGGTATCCACCACAGTCGCCACAAACCCGCGACGTGGTCGATCCGCAAGCCGTCGGCGTGGACCAATATGGCGCGCAGCATGTCTCGCAATGCGGAGTATCCGGTGGCGGCGAGCCGGTCCGGCCGCCAGGGCGGTAGCCCCCAATCCTGGCCGCGGGGAGTGAAATTGTCCGGGGGAGCGCCGACGTGAACTCCGGTGGCCAGCATGTCGGCCAGGGCCCACGCGTCAGCGCCGTCCGAGTCGACCCCGACCGGGAGGTCGTGCAGGACGCCCAGCGCCATACCGGCCCTGCGCGCGGCGTTGCGTATCTCGCCGAGTTGTTCGGCGCAGCGTTGCTGCACCCAGGCATGAAAGGCAATCCGGGGTGCCAGTTCCCGGCGAGTCGCGGTGACGCCCGGTCCGTCGACGTCACGCAAAGATCCGGGCCATTGCGGCCAGCGGCCGCCGTGCCGCTCGGCCAGCGCGCAGTAGGTGGCCCAGTCGCGCAGCGCCCTGGACGATGCACCTTCCAGTGGGTCAGGCCGGTCCTCCGCCCGCCAAAGCGCTTCCAGCGCGGCACGTTTCGCGGCCCAAACGAGGTCATGGTCGATGCGCGCGGTGGCGGGCGAGACACGCAGTGCGTCGACGTCCGCGCGGGTCTCCGGGTCGGCTCGACGGTAAGCCTCGAGGTCCTCGATGCGCAGCGCCAACGGGTTGGCAAATCGTCGACTGGACGGGGTGTAGGGCGAAGGTTGAACCGGATGCGTGGGGCCGGGCGCGTTCAGCGGGTTGAGCAGCACCGCGCCCGCGCCGTGCGCCGCTGCGGTCCAGTCGATGAAGTCTCGCAGGTCGCCCAGATCGCCTATGCCCCATGAGCGATCGGAACGCAGCGCATACAGCTGCAGCATCCAGCCCCAGGTAACCGGTGTTTGGGGCACGCGCGGTGGGGCCGCTACCAGGGTGACTTGCTGGCCGTCCCTGGTGCGCAACCGGTACCAGCCCGGCGGCAAATCGCCGGGCAGCTCTTCGCGCAGGTCGGTCTGATTGCCGTCCTCGCCGACCAATTCGACCGCCCCGGGAAGGGTTCGCGGCCGGCCGTCCACCCGCACGGCGACCGTCGGCGCCAAGGCCCCCGCGCGCTTGCGCTCGGCCAGCCTCGCCAATTCCCGACGCCGGTCCGCGGCGCTGCGGGCATCGACTTCGAGCAATGCCAGCACCCGGACCACCACGTCCGCATCGACCTCGACCGGTTCCCGTCGTTCGTTGCGGTAAAAGGTGGCCACCCCGTGGGCCGCGGCCAGTTGGCGCAAGTCATCGGGCACCGGCTTCGGTCGCGCCATCAGGTCGTTCGCAATAGGGGTACAGCGGGGCGGATCGGTGACTTGTCATCGCAAACACGAGGAGTGCTCGAATGGCGAGTGCTCGAATGGCGAGTGCTCGGAAGGCGAGTGCTCGGATGGCGAAGAGGCGGGCGCACTTCCGGAATGTACCCATCCTGGCCCGACTTACACGGACGCTCACACCGCTCAGATGCGCAGCACCGGCGCCAGGGCGGACAGCGGGATGTGCGCCTGCACGGTGCCGCCGTCCATGAACCACTGCATGACCCCGGGCGTGAAGTTGATCGGTTCGTCGTGGGCCACCGGGTAGTCCGGCATGTACAGGATCAACTCGTCGGGAGTCACCGCCCACGCCTTGTACGCCCCGGAATAGACCTTGTCCGGGGTCCAGCGGTCGACGGTGAACGGGTAGCTGCCCGGATCGTGCGGCGGCGGCGCTTGGTTCAGCGCGGTTTCGATAAACGGTTGGGCCAGTGGGGGAATGGCGGTCAGCGGGTTCGACGTGGTCAGGTCCGCCAGCTGTACCCTCCTGCCGCTCGCCATGTCGAAGGTGAAGGTTCGATAGGCGTTGTTGGGTTTGGGCCCGTCGGCGTGATAGTCCTCGTGGAAGACCGCGCTGAGCAGGTTGCCGTGCCGGAATACCTCGAAGTTCTCCTCGCCGTAGCTGTCGGCGGCCATGCTGCCGTTGGCGGTCTTCCAGTTGTTGACCAGGGTGTGCAGGTAGTCGCGGATCGCCGGGCCGGTGGTCGGATTGTCGACCAAGTCGTCGGGCACGGCGACCTTGATGTCCCGCACGGCGTTGCGCTCCGAGGTCACCGTGGTGTGGCAGTACTGGCCGTCCCAGTCGCCGCCGAGCTCGCCGCAGAACGACGGCGCCGATGCGTGTGTGGTCGCGGTGCCGGGAATCGTTGCGGCCGCGACCAATACGAGGGCCACTGACAATCGCTTGAGCATGGGATGGCTCCGCTCGGCTCAGAGGAGTTGGACTTTGCTTGCCCGCCAACGGCCGTCGACCTTCTCCATGGTCATCTTGATCCTGCTGCGGTCGATGCGGGGGTCGGGTGCGGCCGTGTTGGTGACGGTCTGGTCGATGAAGAGCAACACGACGACCCGGTCGGTGGATTCGGACTGGATGGCGGAGTCCATCACCACGCCATGGGCGGTCGCCTTGTTGTCGATCAACAACTGCCGCAGTTTGACGCTGGACTGGGTATACATGTCCTTGAATTCGCCGGTCGCGCCGTCGAGCACCTGCTTGAAGTTGTCGTCGACCTTGTTCGAATCGATGCTTGTGAGCACCTGCGCGTAGGCGATGGCCGCCTGCCGGGCCTGGTCGCCCGCCACTTGCAGCTGATGATCTTGCCATTGTCGCCAGCCGAGGAATCCCGAAACGGCAAGTGAAGCAACGAGTAACGCGGGCAGCAAGCCGCGACGCAGATACCGCCGCCAGGGCCGCTTCGTGCGCTCGGTCTCGGGGCGCTTACGTTTGAGCAGCCCGCTGCCTTCGTCCGCATCGTCATCGGCCTGCTCATCAGCCGCGTCATCGGCCTGCTCATCAACCGCGTCGTCGGCCTCGAGCTGTTCGTCGGCGTCGCGTACCTCCTCGGCGTCTTCAGTTGCGGATACCGGCATTTCGTCATCCGGCTCCGATTCGGCACGCGCCTCGGCTTTCGGGTTCTTCTTGGTGGTCACGACCACGATCATCTCCTAACGGTCGATGGGTTCAAAGCTCAGTGCGGCGGTTCGATCGGCAGCGGCGGCCCGCCGTAGGGGGTGGGAATGGTGTAGCGGCCACGCGGAGTCGGATCGGTTCGCTGGCCCAGGTTCGCGCCCGGCGGCGGGCCGGCGGTGTCGTCACCGCCCGGTCGTGGGGCGTTCTTGGCGCCGCGGATCGAGACCGCGGGGTCGTCGTCACGGCAGTAGGTGTACATGAACGGCTCGTAATAATCGGCGGCGGACGGCGCGTGCGACGGTGTCCCGTAGTCGCACACGTAGCGGGGGTAGAGGTCGGCCGTCGCCCAGACTCCGCCATCGTGAAAAGCGCTCGTCACCGCGTCCAGTACCGAGCCACGGTAGTCGGGAAACAGCGCGTTGAGCGCCGGCACCCGCAGATAGAACAGCTGCGACATGGTGGCCATGCTGCCCAGCAGCTGCACCATGGTGTCGGAGTTGTCGGCGAACAGATTGTCGACGGCCGACAGGGTCCGCGGCGTCTGCTGAGTCAACCGGCGGTAGCCGGCCTGCATCCTGGCCACGCCGGTCAGCGTGCGGTTGAGCTCGGTTGCGGTGGCGCCCAATCCGGCGTTCTTGTCATTGGCCAGGGTGAGCACGACCCGGCTGGTCTTGATGATGCTCGTGGTTTGCGGTAGCACCGAATCAAGCGTCGACAGCAGGAAAGTGCCGCCGTCGACGATGGCGGTCAGCTTCGCCGGGCCCTCCTTGCTCAGGCTCAATTCCTTCTTGATCAGCTCGATCTTGTGCGGGTCGACCTGGGCCAGCATTCCGTCGGCGTCACCGAGCAACTGCGCCAAGCTGACCGGTACCGTCGCGTGATCAAGGGCGATGAGGCTGCCGTCGTGCAGATACGGTCCGGCGTCGGACGCTGCTTCGAAGTTGATGTACTGCTCCCCAGCCGGCGAGAGCGCCGACACGTGCACGACGCTGTTCGCCGGAATCCGCACCTTCGACGTAATGCTGGCGACGGCGTTCACCCCGTTGTCGGTGATCTGCAGCGACTCGACCCGGCCGATGCGCACCCCGCGCAGCGCCACGTCCTGATTGGGCAGCAGGCCACCGGATTCCGGCAACTGCACGGTGACCCGATAGGACGAGGCGAAGGGCTTCACTCGCAGCGCGCCGATGAGCAGATAGGCGGTCGCCACGACCAGGATGAGCACCAGACCGGCCACCGACAGCCAGACCTGCTGCCGGTGGCCCTTGCGCACCGCGCGCACAATGGCATTGGCGAAGTTGGCGCCGGCGCGCATCATGGTTGCGGTCCTGGTGGCGGCGGTCCCGGCGGCGGGGCCGGTGCCGGCGGAGGTCCGGGGGCGACGTCGATCTGGCCCGGGATGTTCGGGTCCGGTATCACCGGTACCTGTGGCGAGTTCGGCCCCCGACCGACCACGCGTTCCTGCAACCGCCACAGGGTGTACTTGAGGGTGCCGACGAGCAGGTTCACGTTGTAGTGGTGCGGCCCGTGCAGACCGATGTCACCGGGGAATCCGATGTCGGGGAGCGACCCGAGCATGATCTTGTCCACACTTACATTCACCGAAATCGAGTTCCCCGCCGTCGATTTGACCAGCGCCGGGATCAGCCGGTTGATCGACTGCCAGCTGGTATCAGGGCTCACCGCGACGTCGTTGGCGGCCCCGGCGATCGTGTTCAGGTCGCGGATCATGCTACGGCCGCTGGTGTCGGTCCCGCCGATCGACGGAAACCTGGCCAACAACCGGGAGGTGTCACCCACCTGGACGGCCAGGTTGGAAAGCTGGCTGGTGTTGTCGGCCAGGGCCGAGGTGGCGGGGCTGGCGGCCGCCATCAGGTCGCCGATGGTTTGGTTCTTGGCGTCGAGTTGGTCTGCCAGGCGCGATAATTGGGTCAGCGCGTGCGAGATCTGATCGGACCGGGCATCCAGCCTCCCGAGCAGCTCGTTGGACTTGCGGATCATGTCTCCGAACGCCTGGCCCTGGTCGCCGGTCGCCTTGCCGAATCCGTTGATGATGTTGGTGAAATTACGAACCGCCCCGCCGTTGACCAGAATCGCCGCCGAGCTCAACACCGACTCGACGGTCGCGGCGGCCGCGGTCGAATCCAGGCCGATGGTGTCGCCGTCGCGCAACAGCGGCCCGTCCGCGGGATCGTCGGGCGGTGGCTTCAGCGCGACGAACACGTCGCCCAGTGGTGTAGCGGTGCGCAGTTCGGCGGTGCTGCCCCGCGGCAGTTGCACGCCGTCGCGGATGCGCAGCCGGGTGACCGCGGTGTAGTTGCGTGCGACCATCGATTCGAGTTGCCCGACGTCGGCGCCGGCGAGCTTGACCTTCGCGTTCATCGGCAGGTTGAGCGCGTTGGAGAAGATCGCGTTCAGCGAATACCCGCCCGAGCCCAGCCCCGGGGCCGGAAGGGGCAGGCTGGCAAGGCCGTTCGTGGCACATCCCGCGGTGACCATCGCGGCGGCCACCACCGTCAGCGCGCCCCGCGCGGCCGCGGCCATCATTTCTGCCCCATGGCGGCCATGCCGTCGAGCACATACGTCAACCCGAAATCGGGGCCGAAGTCCTGGATGGTCCCCGTGCTGCAGCCCAGTTGCCGTAGGCCCATCAGGTTGCAGATCTCCTTGGTGTACTGGCTGTCGAAGAGCAATCGATCCGTGAGGAACCGGGCCCGCACGCTGCCGTTCGCCCGGTCGATCATGTTGTAGGCGTTGTCGGCCACCAACGGAGCCAGATCCAGCAGCTCGGCCAGGTCGCGCCGCTGGTCGGTCACCGTCTTCAAGGTGTCGTTGCCGTGCAGGACAGCCTGCTTGACGTTGTCCCGGTTTTCGTCGAGCAGGTCGCCGGCCCGCTGGATCAGCTGGTCGAGTTTGTGCCCGGTGCTGCCGCTGCCCAGGTCCTCGTCGGCCATGATCTGGCTGACTTGGTGAATGGTGGAGGCGAATTCGCGCAATTTCGTGTCATTGGCGGCCACGGCGTCGAACAGCGTACTGATGTTTTTGACGATCGTGGTGATCTGCCCGCGGGTCGCCGCGCCGCCGTCGCTGGACAGCCGCAGCGCCTTGGACAGCTCACCCAGCGCCGCCTTGATTTTTTCGCCGTTGCCGTTGACCACCTCGGTGCCGCCGCCCAGCACGTCGGCGATGGGCCCGCCGCCGTGGCCGTCGCCTTCGAGGGACTTGGTCACCTTGTCCAAAACGTTGAGGACGCTGCTGAATTCGACGGGTGTCTTGGTCCGGGGCAATCCGATGGTGTCGTGGTTCTCCAGGGTCGGTCCGCCGTGATAGGGCGGCGTGAGCTCGATCTGCCGGTCGGTGAGGATGGACGTCGACACCGTGACGGCTTGCGCGGTGGCGGGCACTTTGACGTGGCGGTCGATGGTGAACTCGACCTCGACGTAGCCGCCCCTGGGGTTGATCTTGGTGATCTTGCCCACCGGCATGCCCAGCACCGCCACCTCGTTGCCATCGTAAAGGCCCGAGGCACTGTCGAATTGGGCGGTCACGGTGATCGTGTCCTCGTCGGAGCTCAGGTACCACCAACCGATGCCGACCGCCGCGGCGATGACCGCGACCGCGGCGGCGATGGCCAGCGCCTTGGCGCCGAGGCCCCTCACTTGCAGTCCTTGAAGTACTGAATCATGCCGAACTGCTTGGCACGCCCGCTGATCGCGCACATCCACGAGTCGATCAGCGGGACGTTGGGGGCGTTGAAGTTGATCGCGTTGCCGTCACCGGTGAGGTTGGCGGCCTCGCGGAAGAAAATCGGGCTGGTTTGCAGCATGCTGTGCAGCAGGTCGTCGTGCTGAGACATCAGGTTGGTGAAGTCACGCATGTCTTTGATCAGCGCGTCCAGACCCGAGCGATCGTTGACCACGACCTGGCTCATGGTGTCGACGAGGCTCGAGAGGGACTGCATCATCGCGTGGAAAACGGCGCGCCGCGCAACGAATTGACCCAGTAGGTCTTGGCCCTGGTCGACCATAGCGCCGATGCCGGCCTGCTGGCGCCGCAGCGTGTTGGTCACCTGCTCGGTGCTGCGCAGCAGCTGTCCAAGTTGGTCGCGCCGTACCGCGATGATCGACGACAGCGTGTTGATGTTCGTGATCGCCTGCGGCACAACGGATGGTAGGCCCTCGAGCTGCTTGCCGAGCACCGCCAGCGACTGCGCGAACCTGTCGGAGTCGACCTGTTCGAAAGTGGTGGTGGCGTCCTGCAACGCGGCCTGCAGGTCGTAGGGCACCTCGGTGTGTGCCAGGTCGAAGGTGTTGTTGGGCAGGTGCGCCGGGCCGTTGGGCTCCAGTGCGAGGTAGCGCGAACCCAGGATGGTGGTGACCCTGATCTGTGCCCGGGAGTCCTTGCCCAGCTTGATGTCGTCGCGGACCTTCAGCCCCGCCTCGACGTGGTCGCCGACGAGTTTCATGCTCGTGACGTTGCCCACCGGTATGCCCGCGACCACGATCGGGTTGCCCGTCCGCAGAGAGGCCGCCTGCAGAAACTCCGCGGTGTAATGCCGGTAGCCGGCACCGATCGCATGGACCAGCAGCATGACCACGATCACCACCGCGACGACCGCGACGGCGATGAACCCGAGCCAGGTCTTGTTGTAGCTTTCCAGCGGACGCTTCTTCATCCCCGAAAGCCGCTGTCGTATCGATGTGTCAGCCATCGACCGTGCTCCTGCAGCGCGGGGTGTGCCAAGCCCTGTTGCCGGGCGTGGCAGCGTTGATGATGATCGGCACGACATCGTTCAGCCCGGGGAAGAACCCCATGAAGTTCACGTCGCACACGTAGGCGTTGCCGTAGGCGCCCTGATTGCCCACCCGGGTCAGCCCTTTCAGCAGCAGCGGGATGTTGTCGCCGAAGAATGCCACCTGCGGTTCGACGTCCATGATGTGTTTGGTGACGCCGGGCTGGCGATCGATGAATTCGCGCAGCGCCGGGTACACGTCCGTCGCCGAGGCCGATAGCCGGTCGGTCACCCGGGCCAGCGAACCGATCGAGGCGACCAGGTCCGGGCGGCGCCGGTCAAGCTCGCCGACCACGCTGCGGGTCTGCGTGATGACCCCGTCGAGGTTGTCGTTCTGTTGGGCGAGGTTGCCGACCACCTTGTTGAGGTCGGTGATCACATTGCCCAGGGCCTGATCGCGGCCCGCGAATGTTTCGGTGAGCGTAGAGGTTTGGCCGACCAGCGTGGTGAGCGACGACGTGTCGCCCTGCAGCGAGGCGATGATGCCCTTGGTGAGGTTGTCCGCGTCATGCGGGTTCAGCAGGCTGAACAACGGTTCGTAGCCGTTGAGCAGCGTGGTCACGTCGAAAGAGGGTTCGGTGCGTTCCAGCGGGATGGTGCTGCCCGGGGGGAGTAGCTGCGGGCTGCCGTCCTTGCCCAGGGACAACCCGAGGTAACGCTGGCCGACGATGTTCTGGTAGGTCACCGAGGCGAGGGTGTTTCCGAACAGCCGCTGTTCGGACTGCACGACGAACGAGACTTTCGCCAGTTTGCCGTCCAGCTCGACCTTTTCGACGCGGCCCACCCGCACGCCGGCCATGCGGACGTCATCGCCTTCGCGAAGCCCGTACACGTCGGTGAACACCGCCGAATACCGGGCGGTGTCGCCGGCCACGTCCCGCCGCAGGCTGACATACACCAGCCAGGTCAGCGTCAACGAGACGATCATGAACAGGGTCAGTGCGATGAGTGGGCCGCGAAATTTCATTTGGCCTCCCCGGGTTGATGAGCCAGCGACACGGTGGTGCCGCGGGCGACCGGACCCAGCAGCAGCTCGGTGGCGGCGGTGGTTGGCGCGCCGGTGATCACGCCCAGCATGTTTCGCTCGTATTGGCTTCCAACGGGTCCCACGTTTCCGCCGAAACGAGAGCCCCCGAAAGCGGCCTGCGGAATCCACGGCGCCTTGGGCGCCACCGGCGCGACCCACGGCTCGTGCGGTTGTGGTGTGGCCGGCGCCCCGGGCGAGGGGTTGTCGGGGTTCGCGCTGCCGGGCACGGGTGGCGACGGCGTAATCCCCGGGGCCAGCGGGGGATTGGGATCGGTCAGATTGGGATGCGGGTTGATCAGCGGCGGACCCACCGCGACGAGGTTGCCGTCCGGACCGATCACCGTGCCCGGCGGGGGCGCCAGGTCCTTGGGCGGCTGATAGTTCTGCGGCAGCAGCACGTCGGGCAGGTCGGGCCGCACCGGAATCAGCGGTGCGGTAAAGCAGCTGGGTCCCTTGAGCTCGCCGTAGTGCGGACAGTCGGCGCGGGTGTAGGTGGAACTGGGCGTGAAGGTCAGCATCGCGCGCATGTTGCCCAGGTTCGTTCGGGGGTTCCACACCTGTTCCATGAACTGGTTGGCCAGGTTGTCCAGCTTGGCGACGGCGGGCACGAAGTTGTTCGACTTCTGCGCCAGGATTCCGAGCACCGGCGTGAAATCGGTAGTGATCTTGATGAGTTGGTCGATGTGGTTGTCGAAGGATTGACGCGTCGTGCCGACCGTGTAGTCGGCACCCGACAGCAACGAGGCCAACTGCCCGCGGGTCTCGGCGAAGGTCCGCATCGGTTCGACGGCCTGATGCAATGCATCGAGAAGATCGGGCGCGGTCTGCGCGAGCCCGGTCGTCGCATCCAGCAGCGCCGACACCGTCGAGGGCCCGGCGTCGGTGCTGACGATCGAATTGAGTTGGTCGAGAAGGCGATTCAATTGCGCGCCGGCGTGCAGCAGGCTCACGCGACGGTGGTCGGTGGCCGCACCCAGGGCGGCCAGGATCCCCACCGACCTGTCGTCACGGTCGCGCCCCGCGGCGGCGAGCAGGTCGCGCAACTTGGTGACGGTCGTCTGGAACAGCACCGTCGGCAGCCGCTTGTCCTCCGAGATATGGTCACCATCAAGGATTTTCGCACCGGGGCCGTTGCCCACCAGCTGGACCGACGAGACGGCGAAAACGTTGCTGGGCACCACGCGTGCGGTCACGCTGGCCGGAATCGACTTGGCGTATTCCTCTTTGAGGTCGATGTGGACGTAGTTGGGCTTGCCGTGCGCCGCCGGGACGACGCCGTTGACCATGCCGACGAGCACGCCGTGGTATTTGACGTCGGACTTCTGCGGAAGTCCGTCGCCCACGTTGACCAGGTCGGCCACCACCCGCACGTAATCGTTGAGCCTGCCGGTGGATTTGATCAGCATCGCGCCGGTGACCAGGGCGCTGACCACCACGACCGCGATGCCGATGCCGAACAGCTGCCGGTCCGACGGGCCGCGGCCGTCCAGCTCAAAGGAATTGGGCATGTTCCACCGGCCTACCCGCCGAACCGTGCGCCGGAGTCGACGCCCCACAACGCCATGGTGAGCAGCATGTTGACGATGATCACGACGGTGATGCTGGCCCGCATGCCGTGCCCCGCGGCGACCCCGACGCCTTCGGGCCCGCCGCTGGCGTAATACCCGTAGTAGCACTGGATCGTCGATGCGATCCACACGAAGATGACGGCCTTGATCAACGAATAGACTATGTCCTGGCCGGCCAGCATCAGCGTGAAGTAGTGCAGGTAGGAACCGGTCGAGCCGCCGCTGCCGATACCCACCACGATCTGTGTGCTCAGATATCCGATCGCCAGGCATGCGGCGTACAGCGGGACGATCGCCACCACCGATGCGATGAGGCGGGTGGTCACCAGATAGGGGATCGGGCGGATGGCGATCGATTCCATCGCGTCGATCTCCTCGGCGATGCGCATGGATCCCAACTGGGCGGTGAAGCGGCAGCCGCCCTGCATGGCGAAGGCGAGCGAGGCCATCAGCGGAGCCAGCTCGCGAGTGTTGACCAACGAGGAGACGAACCCGGTGGCGGGCCCGAGACCGAGCAGATCGAGGAAGTTGTAGCCCTCGATCCCGACCAGCGCGCCGACGGTCATGCCGAGCACCACGGCCACACCGGCGGTGCCGCCACCCACGACGATGGATCCGTTGCCCCAGGTGATGTTCGACAACAGCCGCAGGAATTCGGCGCGGTACTGGCGCAAGGCGAGCGGCACGGCGACCAGCGCCCTGACGAAGAAGACGAGCAGGTGGCCGAGCCGGATGATCGGCACTTTGCCCCGGCGGTAAACGCGGATGAGCGGGACCGAAACCGGTGCGAACGGTCGATAAGCGGAGGCGGTCACGTCACAGCCCCGTCCTGGGCGACAACATGATGTAGAGCTGGCTGATGGCGACGTTGACGATCATCAACAGCAGGATCGCCTCGACCACAGCGGCATTCACGGAGTTGGCGACGCCGGTCGGTCCGCCCTTGGTGGACAAGCCTTTCTGGCTCGACACGATGGCCACGATGGCGCCGAACACGATCGCCTTGATCAGCGCCAGAATCATGTCGCCGGTCGTGGCGAACGACGCGAACGTCGACACGAAACTGCCCGGCGCCCCGTTCTGGAAGTACACATTGAACATGTAGCTCGCGAAGAATCCGGCGAAGCAGACGACACCGGTGAGGGCCACACCGATCATCACCGCCGCGGCGAAGCGGGGCACGACCAGGCGGCGAATCACCGAGACGCCCATCACCTCCATCGCGTCGGTCTCTTCGCGCATCGTCCGCGAACCCAGGTCGGCGGTGATGGCCGACCCGACCGCCGATGCCATCAGGACCGCGGCCACCAGCGACGCCCCCTGCCGGATGACCGCGAGCCCGCTGGCCGCCCCGGCCAGCGAGGTGGCACCGACCTGGCCGGCCAGCAATGCGAACTGAATGGACAGGGTGACGCTGATCGGCAGCGACACCAGGATCGTCGGCAACACGGCGGTGCCGGCCATGAACGCGCCCTGCCGGACGAACTCCTGCCACTGGAATCGGCCGGTCACCAGGTCGTAGAAGAAATATTGAGCCGTGCGCACGCCCAGGACGAACTGTTCGCCTACGGTCGTCAGCGAGGCGACCGGGTGACGTTGGACGTACCCGACCGACCAGTTCCGGATGGCGGTAACGCCGTCAAGCTGGGTCGTTGTCATAGCGGCGCGACCTGCGGCTCGTCTAGCAAACACAGGGCGCAGGTCATCGCGTACCGGCTACCGCTTGCATCGGCCCTCTTCCCACCCCTAAGTCTCGAGCGCCGAGCGGAGGGCTTTGGTCGGCCGTCGACCCCTATCCTTATTAAAATAGTGTCAACAAGTTCCAAGACTCCGCAGCTCACTGGTGTGTGCTGCATCACACTAGCCTACTTGATAGGGACTTTCAATAGTGTAGAGTCACTCATCTGAGTTCGTCGCTGGACGGCACCCTGGGGTTCAAATGTCGGATTGACGAAGGTGATGGCATGCCCTCAGCAAACACCGGTTCGTTGCGGGACCGACGCCGTGCCGAGCTGCTTTCCCAGATCCAGCAAACCGCGCATCGGCTCTTCGCCGAACACGGTTTCGACGCGGTGACCACCGAGGACATCGCCGCGGCCGCCGGCGTCTCCATCAGCACGTATTTCCGGTATGCGCCCACCAAGGAGGGCCTGCTGATCGATCCCGTTCGGGAGGCGGCCGCCGAGATCGTGGGTTCTTACAGCGCCAGGCCGCCGGACGAGTCGCCGGCCGAGGCGCTGATCCAGCTGTTCGTGACGCACGCCCGCGACGTCAGCGAGGTCGACGACCTGGATACCTGGCGCCTTGCCGTCGCGACCGCGCCCCACCTGTTGAGCAAGTCCGTGTTGGTCAGCGAAACCGATCACGGCACGCTGATCGAGCAGGTCGCCGGCCGGATGGGGGTCGATGCGGCGGTTGATGTCCGACCCGCCCTGTTGGTCCACATTAGTTTGGCCACAGTGCAATTCGTGCTCGACGGGTGGTTGACCTCAGACATCGCGGCACGGCCACCGTTTCACGTGCAGCTGGAGGAAGCGCTGCGCATCACGCTCGGCGGATTCGACTGACCGGGCGTTCGAAATCCGATCGGGGCGAAACCGAGGTGACTTTGCTCGCGGCCGCGTGAAACAATCGCTGGCCGTGAAGACCTTCGAGGATCTGTTCGCCGAACTGGGCGAGCGTGCCCGTACCCGGCCGGCCGGCAGCGCGACGGTCGCCGCGCTGGACGCCGGCGTGCACGGTCTGGGCAAGAAGATCCTCGAAGAAGCCGGCGAAGTGTGGCTGGCCGCCGAACACGAATCCGACGACGCGCTGGCCGGGGAGATCAGCCAGTTGCTCTACTGGACGCAGGTGTTGATGGTGGCGCGCGGACTGACCCTCGACGATGTGTATCGGAAGCTATGACCATGCTGCGGGTTGCGGTTCCCAACAAGGGCACGCTCAGCGAGCCGGCCAGCGAGATCCTCGCGGAGGCCGGCTACCGGCGCCGCACCGATTCCAAGGACCTGACCGTCATCGACCCGGCCAACCAGGTCGAGTTCTTCTTCCTGCGGCCCAAAGACATTGCCATCTATGTGGGTTCGGGGGAGCTCGATTTCGGAATCACCGGCCGGGACCTGGTCGGCGATTCAGAGGCGCCGGTGCGCGAACGGCTGGCGCTGGGATTCGGCTCGTCGAGCTTTCGTTACGCCGGACCGGCCGGGCGCAACTGGAAGATCGCCGATCTGGCCGGCAAGCGGATCGCCACCGCGTATCCCAATTTGGTCCGAAAAGACTTGGCCGGGCGCGGTATTGAGGCCACGGTCATCAGGCTCGACGGTGCGGTGGAGATTTCGGTGCAACTGGGTGTGGCCGACGCCATCGCCGACGTGGTGGGGTCCGGGCGCACCCTGAGCCTGCACGACCTGGTCGCCTTCGGCGAACCGCTGTGCGACTCGGAAGCGGTGCTGATCGAGAGCGACCACCGCAGCAAGTCCGGGACGCAGGCGGCGCGCGACCAACTGGTGGCGCGGATCCAGGGCGTGGTGTTCGGTCAGCAATATCTGATGCTCGACTACGACTGCCCCCGCGCGGTCCAGGACAAGGCCACGGCGATCACGCCGGGGCTGGAGTCGCCCACCATCGCACCCCTGGCCGACCCCGACTGGGTCGCCATCCGCGCGCTGGTGCCGCGTCGGGGCGTCAACGAGATCATGGACGAGCTGGCCGCCATCGGCGCCAAGGCGATCCTGGCTTCCGACATCAGGTTTTGCCGGTTCTGATTGCGCAGGCGGTGCAAGACCCGCGGCTGTGTTAGCGTCCGGCTCGGGGGACTGCCCGGGTTGGCGTGCGGGTCGTCCCCGCATCGGTCGCCGGCTGTCGTCTCCCAGGAGGGTCTTCCGTGACACATACGCTTCTTGTCTTGCTGGCTTTGCTGATTGGTGTGGTGGCCGGGCTGCGGTCGCTCACCGCACCCGCCGTCGTCGCCTGGGCCGCGTATATCGGCTGGATCGATGTGCACGGCACGTGGGCGGGCTGGATGGCCAGCATCATCACGGTGATCATCTTCACCGTTCTCGCCGTCGGCGAACTGATCAACGACAAGCTGCCCAAGACACCGGCCCGCACCGCGCCGCCGATCTTCGCGGCCCGGATCGTCATGGGCGGGCTCGCGGGCGCGGCGCTCGGCGCCTGGCCACACTGGACGTTCACCGCGCTGGGTGCCGGGATCATCGGCGCGGTGCTGGGCACCCTCGGCGGCTACCAGGCACGCAAGCGGCTCGTCGCCGCGACGGGCGGCAAGGACCTGCCGATCGCGCTGCTGGAGGACGCCGTCGCGATCGTGGGCGGGTTCGCCATCCTTGCCACGACGGGTCACCTGCTGACGGAGTACCTGCTGACGGCGGTTAAGTGACAGGCCATTTCGACGCGATCATCGTTGGGGCCGGGCAGGCCGGCCCGCCGCTGGCAGGCCGGCTGACCGCAGCCGGGCAGCGCGTCGCGGTGGTGGAGCGCAAACTGATCGGTGGCACCTGCGTCAACACCGGATGCATCCCGACCAAGACTCTGGTGGCCTCCGCGCACGCCGCGCATCTGGCGCGCCGCGGCGCGGAGTACGGCGTCGGGACCGGATCGGTCAGCGTCGACATGGCGAAGGTCAAGGCCCGCAAGGACGAGATCATGCTCGGCGACCGCAAGGGCGTCGAGGACTGGCTCGAGGGGATGAACGGCTGCACCGTATTTCGCGGGCATGCGGTTTTCCAGGATCCGCACACCCTGCGGGTCGGGGACGATGTGCTGCACGCCGACCGCATCTTCCTCAACGTCGGCGGGCGTGCGGTGGTGCCCGAGATTCCGGGCCTGTCCGAGGTCGACTTCCTCACCAACGTGTCGGTTCTCGAACTCGACGCCGTGCCAGAGCATCTCGTGATCTTGGGGGGCAGCTACATCGCGCTGGAGTTCGCGCAGATGTACCGTCGGTTCGGGGCCCGGGTGACCGTCGTCGAACGGGGCCCGCGGCTGGCGTCGCGCGAAGACGAAGACGTCTCGGCGACCGTGGCGGAAATCCTGCGGGCCGAAGGCGTCGACGTCATCACCGGAGCCGATGACGTACGAATAGCTAAGTCCGGCAACGGGTTCGAGCTGACTCCGCGCGAGGGTGCGGCACCCGTGCGGGGGAGTCATCTGCTGCTGGCGGTGGGCCGGCGGCCCAACACCGACGACCTGGGTCTGGACGCGGCCGGGGTGCGGACCGACGCGCGCGGCCACATCGTGGTCGACGATCAGCTCAAGACCAGCGTCGATCACATCTGGGCGATGGGCGACTGCAACGGCAAGGGTGCTTTCACCCATACCTCCTACAACGATTTCGAGATCGTCGCCGCCAACCTGCTGGACGACGATCCGCGCCGGGTGAGCGACCGCGTCCCCACCTACGCGCTCTACATCGATCCGCCGCTGGGGCGCGCCGGCATGACCGCCGACCAGGTCCGCTCGTCGGGACGCAAGGCCCTGGTGGGCAAGCGGCCGATGACCAGAGTCGGCAGGGCGGTGGAAAAGGGTGAGACACAAGGCTTCATGAAGGTCGTGGTGGACGCCGACACAAAAGAGATCTTGGGGGCCGCCATCCTCGGGGTCGGCGGTGACGAGGCCATCCACTGCATCCTGGACGTGATGTCGGCCAAGGCGCCCTACACCACGCTGTCGCGCACCATGCACATCCATCCCACCGTCAGCGAGCTCATTCCCACGATGCTGCAGGAGCTCTCGCCACTCGACTAGCGGCGGTTAGGCCGCCGGTTCGGTCGGATGCGAACCACTTTGCGCGACAAGAGTTTCCGGCCACCCCGGGTAGGGTGGCGGGGTGCCCCCGAAAAGCGGGCAGTGCTGTTGGTGGGGACACCAGTCGCACAACCGCGACTGGGTGGGACGGAAATCGCCTGTCTGCCCGGCGGATTGAATGGCCCGCCAGATCGCCATCAGCGTCTTCTCGAAGCGCAGCAGCTCATCGTGATCCGGCGTGTAGTCCAGCACCTGGCCGTCGGCCAGATAGATGAGCCGCAGCCGGGTGGGCTGCACACCGCGCGAACGCAACAGCGCCACCGCGTAGAACTTCATCTGGAACATCGCCTTGAACTCGGCCAGGGCCCGAGCGGCCGGCGGTGCCTTGCCGGTCTTGTAGTCGACCACCCGCACCTCGCCGGTGGCGGCGACGTCGATCCGGTCGATGAAGCCGCGCAGCAGCGTGCCGTCGGCGAGCTCGACCTCCACCCGCTGCTCGCAGCACTCCGGGTTGAAACGGGTGGGGTCCTCGAGCCGGTAATAGCCGGCGAGCAACGCCTGCGCCTCGGTTAGCAGCTGGGTGCGTTCCTCCGGAGGCAGTCCGGCGGTCATCTCGGGGGTGGCGGCGATGAGCTGGTCCCACGCGGGCTCGAGCAATGACATCGCGGTGTCGGGGCCGCGCTGTTCGGCGGGCAGGCCGTACAGCTGCTGCAGGGCGGAATGCACCAGCGATCCGCGCAGCTGCGCCGTCGACGGCGCCTCGGGCAACCGGTCGATGGCCCGGAACCGGTACAGCAGCGGGCACTGCTTGAAGTCCGCCGCCCGCGACGGCGACAGGGCCGGGCGGTATGCGGGCCCCGCCAGACCCACCCCCGACGGGGGTGCCTGCGGCGCGACGATCATGTCGGCAGCCTAGGACCGGGTGCCGACAACCCCCAAACACCAGCTGCGGCGAGTCGGCTGGCACGCTGGACCGCGTGTCCGTAACCGGCCCGTTCACCGAGGGCGAGCGTGTTCAGCTCACCGACGCCAAGGGTCGGCATTACACGATGATGCTCACCGCGGGCGCGGAGTTTCACACGCACCGCGGGTCGATTCCGCACGACGCGGTGATCGGGCTCGAGCAGGGCAGCGTGGTCAAGTCGAGCAACAACGCCGTGTACCTGGTGATGCGGCCCCTGCTGATCGACTACGTGATGTCGATGCCCCGCGGACCCCAGGTGATCTACCCCAAGGACGCCGCTCAGATCGTGCACGAGGGCGACATCTTCCCGGGCGCGCGAGTGCTGGAGGCCGGTGCCGGCTCCGGCGCGCTGACCTGTTCACTGCTGCGCGCGGTGGGGCCCGAGGGCCGGGTGACCTCCTACGAACAGCGCGCCGACCATGCCGAGCACGCCGAACGCAACGTGTCGGTGTTTCACGGCGGTCAGGCACCCGCCAACTGGCAGCTGATCATCGGCGACGTCGCCGAATCCGACCTGCCCGACGCCTCCTTCGACCGTGCTGTGCTCGACATGCTCGCGCCGTGGGACGTGCTGGAGTCGGTCGCGCGGCTGCTGATCCCTGGCGGCGTGCTGATCATCTACGTGGCCACCGTCACTCAGCTGTCGCGCACGGTCGAGGCCCTGCGGGCGCAGCAGTGCTGGACCGAACCGCGGTCCTGGGAGACATTGCAACGCGGTTGGAACGTCGTCGGTCTCGCGGTCCGGCCGCAGCATTCGATGCGCGGGCACACCGCCTTCTTGATCTTCACGCGGCGGCTCGCGCCCGGCGTCGTCGCGCCCGTGCCGCTGGGCCGCAAGCGCGAAGGCCGCGACGGCTAGCGGCGGGTTGCCGTCATCAACGTCGCCGTCATCAACGTCGCCACCATCAGCTAGGCCAGATCGTCGCTGCGAACCAGGGAACGCCGCACCGAGAGCAGTTCGAATTCGGGATGCGCGGCCACCAGCCGTTCGGCCGCGTCAAGGACGTCGACGGCATGGGCGCGGTCGCCGGACACCGTCGCGACGCCGATGCCCGCTCGCCGGTACAGCTCATGCGAACCCGTCTCGGCCGCCGACTGGATGCACCGACCACTGTCCATAGCGCTGAGCGCCGCCACCGTCCTGGCGGCGGTCGGGCTCGCCGCATGTTCGTCGCCGCACCCCAGGGCTGGTTCGTCGGCCGTCTCTTCGCTGCCGCCGGCCACCTCGCGGCCGGCTGTGCCGCCCGTCACGACTCCCCTGCCGCCGCCTGAAGCACTCACCGACGTGCTCTCCCGACTCGCCGACCCGAACGTTCCGAGCGCCAGCAAGGTGAATCTGGTGGAAGGCGCGACACCGGAGAGCGCACCCACCCTGGACAAGTTCACCAACGCCTTGCGGGACAACGGTTATCTGCCCATGACCTTCAACGCGAACGACATCGCGTGGTCGGACAAGAACCCGTCGAACGTGAAGGCCACCATCGCCGTTCACACCGCACAGGCCAACAACGCCAACTTCACCTTCCCGATGGAGTTCGCCCCCTTCCAGGGCGGAATGCACCAGCGATCCGCGCACCTACGCCGACGACGGCGCCTCGGGCAACCGGTGGGGCCCACACC
>NZ_LZJP01000121.1:0-38590 GCF_001667865.1 Mycobacterium mantenii
TACTGGACGACCGAGTTGAGAATGATGGTGTCGAACGAGCCCCGCGGCAGCCCCTCGGTGACGTGGGCGGGTTGGGCGAGCAACTGGACCCGATCCCGCCACGGGATCTGCAACTCCTCCAGCGCGCGGGCCAAGTTGTGGACAGCTGCCGCCGACATGTCGGTGCCGACATAGCGCTCACAGTGCGGCGCGATCTGGGACAACAGCAGCCCCGATCCGGCACCGATCTCCAACACCCGGCGCGGCCGCAGCGCCATGATCCGATCGACCGTGGCCGAACGCCACTCCTTCATCTCTTCGAGCGGGATCGGTTCATCGGTGTAGCTGCTGTTCCAGCCCCGGAAATCCATGCCGAACGCCGGCACGTCGACCTCGGCGCCGTACAGCTCGTCGTACATGTGTTGCCACTGTTCGACGACTTCGACGTCCTCGTCGACGGTCGTGGCCTGCTCCACGCTGATGTATGCGACCAAGTTGACGCCCGCATTGCTGTGGTGCACGCTGGCGGCCGCCTGGGTGACCTGCGGGCAGGCCAGCAGCGTGTTCTCGATTTCACCCAGTTCGATGCGCTGTCCACGCAGCTTGATCTGAGTGTCGGCGCGTCCCAGGTAGTCCAGCGTGCCCGCCGATGTCCAGCGGGCCAGGTCCCCGGTGCGATAGATGCGCGTCCCGGCACCCCCGTACGGGTTGGCCACGAACCGTTCGGCGGTCAGTTCCGGCCGGCCGACGTAGCCACGCGCCAGCGCCGGTCCGCTCAGATAGAGCTCGCCGACCACCCCGACGGGCGCCGGGTTCAGCCGCGCGTCCAGCACCAGCGCAGACACCCCCGGGATCGGGGCGCCGATGTTGACCGGCTGCCCCTGAACCAACGGCTCGGTGCAGGTGGCCCAGACCGTCGTCTCGGTGGGACCGTAGGCGTTGAACATCCGCCGGCCCGGCGCCCAGGCGGCCACCAATTCCGCCGGGCAGGCCTCCCCCGCGGTGATCAGCGTGCCCAACCCGTCCAGCCGGGTCCGATCGAGCGACGACAGCACCGTCGGGGTCATGACGGCCGCGCTGACCTGATGGTCATGCAGCAACGCCGTCAACGCCTGTCCGGCGTACTCGTCCGCCGGCGCCACGACCAACGTTGATCCCGAGCCCACCGCCAGCAGTACCTCGAACACCGAGGCGTCGAAGGTCGGCGCGGCCACCATCAACACCCGCGCGTCCGCCCCCAACCCGAACACCGCGCGTTGCGCCGCTGCCAATCCCGGCAGACCGGCGTGGCTGACCGCCACCCCCTTGGGCACGCCGGTGGATCCCGACGTGAAGATCACATACGCGGCGCAGTCCGGGCGCAGGGCCGTGGGCCGGTCGGCGTCGGTGATCGCCTCCGCGGAGCAGCCGGAAAGGTCCAGCCCGTCGATGCGCAGCACCGGACGCGACCCGGCTCCGGCCATCGTGTCGGCGCCACAGGTCAACACACATGCCGCGCCCACCGTCTCCAGCACCGTGGCGATGCGCTCGACCGGATGGGCCCGATCGACCGGTACGTACACGCCGCCGGCCTTGACCACCGCCCACCAGGCCACGACCAGCTCCAGGCAACGATCCATCGCCACGCCCACCGCACGATCGGGACCCACTCCCGTCTCGATCAGCACCCGCGCCAACCGCGTCGACCACGCGTCAAGCTCGCGATACGAGACGCTCCGCGCGCCGTCCAGCACCGCCACCGCGTCCGGGGCGGCGGCCACCGCCGCCGCCAGCAACTCCGGCGCGACCCCGACCGGCGGCTGCAGCTGGGCGCCAGACCAGTCCGACAGCAGCAGATCGCGCTCGTCGCGGTCCAGCAGCGCGACGTCCCCCACCACCACCGACGGATCGGCCACCACGGCCTCGATCACTCGCCCGAGCCAGGTGACCAGTCGTTCGATGGTGGCCCGGTCAAACAAATCCGTGGCATAGGTCGCCATGCCGACGACCATCGGGCCGCCCGAATCCTCGGTGGTCACCTCGGTCAGGTCGAAATCCAGATCGAACTTGGCGGTACGGGTGGACACCCCCAGCGGCTCGATGGTGACCCCGTCGAGCGCCACCTCGGGGCGCACGTTGTTCTGGAAGGCCACGGCCACCTGGAACAGCGGATGATGCGCCGTGGAGCGCACCGGGTTGAGCTGCTCGACCAGTTGCTCGAACGGCACATCCTGGTTGCCGTAAGCATCCAGTGCCCTTTGGCGCACCTGTTCAAGGACGTCGCTGAAGCGCTGCGTGGGGTTGACACCCACCCGCAGGACCCACGTGTTGACGAAGAACCCGACCAGTTCATCGAGCGCCTGATCCAGCCGCCCGGCGATCGGCGTGCCCATCGCCACGTCTTCGCCGACACCGACGCGGTGCAACAACACCGCCATGACCGCCTGCATAACCATCGAGGCCGTCGCATTATGCGCCGCCGCCAGCGCCTTGACCCCCGCCCAAGCCGGCGGTTCGATCCGCACCTCGACCCAATCGCCGCGGTAGCTGGGCACCGGCGGACGGGGCCGATCGGCCGGCAGCGACACCACCTCCGGCAGATCAGCCAGCTGCTCACGCCAGTAGGCCAACTGCCCCGCGATCACACTGTCGGGATCAGACTCCGATCCCAGCCAATCCAGTTGCCACAGCGTGTAATCGACGTACTGCACCGCCAACGGCGCCCAGTCCGGTGCCCGGCCTTGCCGCCGCGCCCGATACGCCTCGGCCACGTCACGGACCATCGGAGCCATCGACCAACCGTCAAAAACGATGTGGTGCAACACGATTCCCACCACATACTGCTCCGGCGCCACCACATAGATCTGCGCACGGATCGGGATCTCGGTCGACAGATCGAACCGATACCCGGCCAGCGCCACCAGCTCGCCGACCACATCCTGTTCGGACAACGACACCACCGCCGCGCCCCCGCGCCGCCACATCCCCGCCTCGGCCGGCAACACCTGCTGCAACGGCACCCCGTTGACGTCGGGAAATACCGTGCGCAGCGATTCGTGGCGGGCGATCACGTCATCGAGCGCCGCATCCAGCGCCTCGGTGTCCAGCGCCCCACTGATCCGGAACGCGATCGGCATGTTGTAGGTCGCAACCCCGCCCTCGAACCGGTCCAGGAACCACAACCGGCTTTGGGCAAACGACAACGGCACCGCAGAGGGCCGCGGGCCGGCCACCAAAGGCTTACGTCGATGCCCGTCTCCACCGATACGCGGCGCCAGCTGGGCGACCGTGGGCGCCTCGAACAAGGTGCGCACCGCAAGCCCGGCATCCAGGCTGGTGTTGACCGCGGCGATCAGGCGCATCGCCAACAGCGAATCCCCACCCAGATCGAAGAACGAGTCGTCGACCCCAACGCGTTCGAGTCCGAGGACCTGGGCGTAGATGCCGGCCAGGATCTCCTCGGTGGGAGTGCCCGGCGCCCGATACCCGCCGGCGGTGTATTCCGGTGCCGGCAGGGCGCGGGCGTCCAGCTTGCCGCTGACCGTCAGCGGCAGCGCGTCGAGCACCACCACCGCCGATGGCACCATGTATGTGGGGAGCCGCTGACCCAACCGGGCCCGAATTTCGGTCGGATCAGCGGCTCCAGTCACATAGCCGACGAGGCGCTTGTCGCCGGCGCGGTCCTCGCGGGCAATCACCACCGCCTGTTCCACCCCATCGAGGGCGGCCAGCGCGGACTGGACCTCACCCAGCTCGATGCGATAGCCGCGGATCTTGACCTGCTCGTCGGCACGGCCCAGATACCGGAGCTGCCCATCGGCACCCCACCGCACCAGATCCCCGGTGCGATACATCCGCGTCCCCGGCTCCCCGAACGGGGATGCCACGAAGCGCGACCCCGTCAACCCGGCGCGGCCCAGATACCCACACGCCACGCCGTGGCCGGCCACGTACAACTCGCCCACGACTCCGGCCGGCACCGGACGCAACCACTGATCCAGCACAAACAACGCGGCTGTCGGGACCGGCGCACCGATCGGCACCGCACCCGAGCCGGCTGCCAACGGGGAACTCATCGACGCGTAAATCGTGGCCTCGGTCGGACCGTAGGCATTGATCACCACTCGCCCCGGCGCCCACCGATCGACGACCTCCGCCGGGCAGGCTTCACCACCGAGTAGCAACGCCGCCGACTCCAAGCCCTGCGGCGAGAGCGCCGCCACCGCTGACGGTGTTTGGGTGAGCACATTGACGTGCTCGGCGACCAGCAGGGCATGGAAGTCGTCCGGCGAGGCCGTCACCGCATCGGGCACCACCACCAGCCGGCCCCCACCCAACAGCGCAGCCCAGATCTCCCATACCGAGAAGTCAAAAGCGAAGGAATGGCACTGCGTCCAAGCCTGCGCCGCCGGCAGATCCGAAGGCGTTGACTCCGCCACGTGGGCCAGGTTGCGGTGGGTGACCGCCACACCCTTCGGGAGGCCGGTGGTGCCCGAGGTGTAGATCAGGTAGGCGACATCGTCGGGGTTCGGCGCCGGCAGCGCCGTGTCCGGGTAGCCGTCGATGCGGGGGTCGTTGACATCGATCACCAGCAGATGGCACCCGTCCAGATGGTCGGCCAGCTTCGCAGTGGTTATCGCGACCATCGGCGCGGCATCGGCCACCATGAACTCCATCCGCGCCGCGGGCAGCACGGGGTCGATCGCCAGGTAAGCCGCACCGGCCTTCAGCACCGCCAGCATCGCCACGATCGCTTGCGCTGAGCGCTCCAGCAACAGCGCGACCACATCGCCGGGGCCCACGCCCTGGCCAATTAACAGATGCGCCAATCGGTTTGCCGCCTCGTCCAGGTCCCGATAGGTCATGGAGTGGCCTTCGAAGGTCACCGCCACGGCCTCCGGCGCGCGCGCCACCTGCGCAGCGAACAACTCCGGTATCGACACCCCGGTTCCGGCCTGGGCCAACGTGGCGCGGTTACCGATCTCGTCGAGGAGGGCGTGCTCAGACGAATCGAGCACGTCCACCGACGAGACCCGCTGAGCCGGATCGTCGGTGATGGCGACCAACACCCGCCGCAACCGCTCGATCAGGAGTTCGATGCTGGCCGCGTCGAACACATCGGTGCGGAACTCCACCGACCCGGAAATCCCGGCGCCGTCACCGGCCTCGGTGAAGCGTTCGGCCAACGAGAACGCCAAATCCATTCGGGCGGTCTGAGTTTCCGCCGGCAGCGGGGTGGCCTGCGCCTCGCCCAAAGTCAAACCGGCAGCGGGATTGCTGCTGTTCCAGGGAAGGTTCTGCCAGGCCAGCATCACCTGAACCAGCGGGTGGTGCGTCAGGCTTCTGGTGGGGTTGAGTCGATCGACCAGCACCTCGAACGGAACGTCTTGGTGCTCGTAGGCGGTCAGGCTGCGCTGGCGCACCTGGGCCAGCAGCTCAGCCACCGTGGGATCTCCGGCCAGGTCGACCCGCAGCACCAAGGTGTTGACGAAGAAGCCCACCAAGTCGTCCAGCGCCGGATCGTCGCGCCCGGCGATCGGGAACCCCACCGCCACATCGAGACTGGCGCTCAGCTCAGACAACAGCACCGCCAGGGCGGCCTGGACGACCATGAAGCTGGTTGCGTTGTGCTCACGGGCGACTCGAACGACCCGCCGCTGCAAGTCGGCCGGCCAGTCCACCGCCACACTGGCGCCGCGGTAGTCGGCCACCGGTGGATAGGGCCGGTCGGTCGGCAACTCGAGCCGCTCGGGCATGCCATCCAGCGCCTGTTGCCAGTAGGCCAGCTGCGCGGCGATGCGGCTGTCGCTGTCGTCGAGGTCGCCCAATTGCGCGCGCTGCCACAGCGTGTAGTCGACATACTGCACCGGCAATGGCGCCCAGTCGGGTTCTTGTCCCGCACACCGGCTGGCATAGGCCACACCCAGATCAGCCACCAACGGCTGCACCGACCAGCCGTCGCCGGCGATATGGTGCACGACGGCCACCAGCACATGCTCGTCCTCAGCGGTGCGGAATAGGGTTGCTCGCAAAGGGATTTCGTTGGCCAGATCGAAACTGTGACGCGCCACCGCGCCCATGGCCTCCTCGAGCCGCGCCGCCGGCCAGTCGGTGACATCCACCACCTGCCAACCGAAATCGGCCCGCTCGACGGGCACCACCAGCTGCTGGGGTACGCCGTCGGGCGCCGGGAACAGTGTGCGCAAGCCCTCCTGGCGGCTCACCACATCGAACAGGGCCGCGCCGAACGCGTCGGCATCGAGCTTGCCGCTCAGCCGCAAGGCAACCGCCATGTTGTAAACCGGTGAGGGTCCGTGCAACTGGTCGAGGAACCACAGCCGCTGCTGGGCGAACGACAGCGGCACCACTGCGGGCCGCTGCTGCGGCGCCAACCGCTCACGCCCGCCCGAGCCCTCGCCGATTCGGGGCGCCAACTGGGCCACCGTGGGGGCTCCGAACAAGGTGCGCACCGCAACGTGGGTGTCCAGGGTGGTGTTGATCGCGGTGATCACCCGCATCGCCGACAGCGAATCCCCGCCCAGGTCGAAGAACGAGTCGTCGACCCCGACCCGTTCGAGGCCGAGGACCTGGGCGTAGATGCCGGCCAGGATCTCCTCGGTGGGAGTCGCGGGGGCCCGATAGTGATCGCTGTCGGTGTATTCCGGCGCCGGGAGGGCGCGGGTGTCCAGCTTGTTGTTGACCGTCAGCGGCAGCGCCTCGAGCACCATCACCGTGGCCGGAACCATGTATGTGGGCAGGCCGTCGGCCAGCCGGCGACGCGCCGTGGCCGGGTCCGCCGTGCCGGTGATGTAGCCCACCAGACGTTTGTCGCCGGGGCGATCCTCGCGGGCGATCACCACCGCCTGATCCACCCCGTCGACCGCGGCCAGGGCTGCTTGGACTTCGCCGAGTTCGATGCGATACCCGCGGATCTTGACCTGCTCGTCCGCGCGTCCCGCATAGACCAGCTGCCCGTCAGCGCCCCAACTGACCAGGTCTCCGGTGCGATACATACGTTTTCCGGGCGCTTCCGCGCCTGCGAACGGACATGCCACAAACCGCGACGCACTCAACCCGGGCCGGCCCAGATACCCGACGCCCACGCCGCGCCCGGCCACATACAACTCACCGACCACCCCGGGGGGCACCGGGCGCAACGATCGATCCAGCACGAACAGCGCCGCACCGGGGACCGGCCCACCGATCGGCGGGGCGCCCGACCCGGCCGCCAGCGGCGCACTGATCGTTACGATCACCGTGGTCTCGGTCGGGCCGTAGGCGTTGACCATGACCCGGCCCGGGGCCCACTGATCCACCACCTCGGCCGAGCAGGCCTCCGCGGCCACCACCAACGCCACCGACTCCAGACCTTCGCGGGCGAGCATCCCCACCGCCGAAGGCGTCTGCAGGAGCATGTTGACCTGTTCGGCGACCAGCAGGTCGTGGAAGTCCGCCGGCGAGCGCACGACCGCCTCGGGCACCACCACCACCCGACCGCCATGGAGCAGCGGAGCCCAGATCTCCCACACCGAGGCGTCGAAGGCCAACGAGTGACAATGCGGCCATACCTTGACCGGCGGCAGCCCGGCATCCAAGGACTCGATGAGCTGGGTGACGTTGCTGTGGGCGACCGCCACGCCTTTGGGCACACCGGTGGTGCCCGAGGTGTAGATGATGTGGGCGAGGTCGTCGGCGGCCGGCGCCGGCAACGCGGTGCCGGGTTGGGTATCGATGCGCGGGTCGCGCACATCGACGACGGCCAAGCCGCACCCATCCAGCCGCGTGCGCAGTTCCGGGGTGGTGACCGCGACCGTGGGCGCGGCGTCGGCCACGATGAAGTGCAGCCGCGTATCCGGCACTGCCGGGTCGATCGGCAGATAGGCCGCGCCCGTCTTCAAGACTGCGAGGATCGCCACGATCGCCTCGGCGGACCGCTCGAACAGCAGCGCCACCCACTGCCCCGGGCCGGCGCCGTGTGCGGCCAACAGATGCGCCAACCGGTTAGCGGCCTCGTCCAGTTCCCGGTAGGTCATCGAGGCGCCGTCGAAGGTCACCGCCACCGCCTCGGGCGTGCGCGCCACCTGTTCGGCGAACAGGACCGGAATCGACGCGCCGATTGCGGACCGGGTCAGCACCGCGCGATTACCGATCTCATCCAGGCGGGCGTGCTCAGGCGCGGCGAGTAGATCCACCGTCAAGAGCCGCCGGTTCGGGTCGGCGGTCATCGCCGCCAGCACGCGCCCCAACCGCTCGATCAGCACCTCGATGCTGGCCGCGTCGAACACGTCGGTGCGGAACTCCACCGAGCCGGAAATCCCGGCGGGCTCGCCGGCCTCGGTGAACCGTTCGGCCAACGAGAACGCCAAATCCATTCGGGCGGTGTGGGTTTCCGCGTCCAGCGGACTGATCCGCACCTCGCCCAAAGCCAACCCGGCCGCGGGATCACTGCTGTCCCAGGCAAGGTTCTGCCAGGCGAACATCACCTGCACCAGCGGGTGATGGGTCAGGCTTCGGGTGGGGTTGAGCCGCTCCACCAACACCTCGAAGGGCACGTCCTGGTGCTCGTAGGCTGCCAGGCTGCGCGCTCGCACCTGGCCCAGCAGCTCTGCGACGGTCAGATCCCCACCCAAATCGACCCGCAAAATCAGGGTGTTGACGAAAAATCCGACCAGGTCGTCGAGCGCCGGATCGCCACGCCCGGCGATCGGGAAGCCCACGGCCACATCGCTATTGCCGCTCAGTTGCGACAAGAGCAAGGCCAGGGCGGCCTGAACCACCATGAAGCTGGTCGCGTTGTGCTCGTCGGCCAGCCGAGCGACCTGCTGCTGCAACTCCGCCGGCCACTCCACCGCCACACTGGCCCCGCGGTGATCGGCCACCGCCGGATAGGGCCGATCGGTCGGCAACTGCAGCCGCTCCGGCATGCCGGCCAGCGCCTGCTCCCAATACGCCAGCTGCGCGGCGATGCGGCTGTCGGAATCGGCCAGATCCCCCAGCTGCTCACGCTGCCACAGCGTGTAATCCACGTACTGCACCGCCAGCGGCGCCCAATCCGGGGCCTGCCCGGCACACCGGCTGGCATAGGCAACTCCGAGATCAGCCACCAGCGGGGCGATCGACCAGCCGTCGGCGGCGATGTGATGCACCACGGCGACCAGCACGTGCTCGTCCTCATCAACGCGGAAAAGTGTTGCGCGCAAGGGGATCTCGGTGGCCAGGTCAAAGGTGTGACGCACTACCGCGCCGATGGCCTCCTGCAACCGGCCCGCCGGCCAGCCGCTGGCGTCAACGACCTGCCAGCCGATGTCGGCCCGCTCGGCGGGCACAACCAGCTGCTGCGGTATCCCGTCGGGCGCGGCGAACACGGTGCGCAGGCTCTCCTGGCGACCCACTACGTCGGCCAGCGCCACCCCCAACGCCTCGGCGTCAAGGCACCCGCTCAGCCGCAACGCCACTGGCATGTTGTAAACCGGTGAAGGGCCCTGCAATTGGTCGATGAACCACAACCGTTGCTGGGCATACGACAGCGGGACCACCGCGGGCCGCTGCTGCGCCACCAATGGCGCGCACTCGCGTGCCCCGGCATGCGCGCCGATCCATTTGGCCAACCCGGCCACGGTGTACGCGTCGAACAACGCCCGGATCGGGACCTCTAGACCTAGTTCGGCCCTCAGTCGCGCGATCAGCCGAGTCGCCGACAAAGAATGCCCACCCAGGTCGAAGAACGACTCATCGATACCGACCCGGGCGACCCCGAGCACCTCGCCGAACAGTGCGGCCAACACCCGTTCCCGATCATCACGCGGCGCGCGATACGCGGCCGCACTGACGAACTCCGGCGCCGGCAAACCGCGGCGATCCAGCTTGCCGTTGACCGTCAGCGGCAGCGATTCCACCACCATGACCGCCGCCGGCACCATGAACTCCGGCAGCCGCTCCGCTGCAAAGCTGCGCAACTCGGCCACGCGCTCGATCGCCGCGGGATCGTTGACATGCCCGGCCAGCGAAGCCACCCCCGCGCCGGGCAGATACAGATCTGACACCACGAGCGGTTCGGCGCTGCGGGTGTAGATGACATCCACCAGCCCCGCCGTCGGCGACCAAGTCACCGCCGTGGCGTAGCCCAACTCGTGCCCCAGCAGCTGGCACTGGTGGGGCAACACCGCATCCGGTGCCGCGATGGCGGCGCGCAACTCGCCGATAGACACTCGATCGCCGGCGTCGGCCAGCGCCAGCGCCAGTGCCACGTCCGGCCAGATCCCGGCGTGCGGCACCCCGGTCACCCGCAGCTCCGGCAGGTTCTGTGACCGCAGATATTCCGCCAGTCCGGCCAGGCTTGCGAACCGCTGCCACGGCTGCGACGACAGCTCGGCCAGCGACCGCACCGCCACCGGCGCCTTATGCAGCACCACCTCGTAGCGATAGCCGCTGAGCTCGTTGACCGCGTGCATCGCCTTGAGTTGCACATCCACCGCGGCGATGTCCGGAAGCAGCTGCGCCAACCCGACGAAGAACTCCGGCGCCAGCAGCAACTCCTGCTCGGCCAGCATCTCGCGGCGCACCCGCTCCCGGACCACGGCGGCCGCGTCGTCGTCGGCGGTATCGGTGCAAACCACGCCGGTCGTAAAGGCCCGCAGCAACGACAAATTGCGCACGTCGCCGATGAACAACGCGCCGCCCGGGGCCAGCAACCGCATCGCCGCGGCGAGCACGTCCAGCAGGTATCCCGCGCTGGGGAAGTACTGGATGACCGAGTTCAGCACCACCACATCGAAGTGGCCTTCGGGCAGCCCGTCGGTGATATCGGCGGGCTGCACCCGCAACCGAACCCGATCCCCCCACGGCTGCGAGGCCACCGCCGCCCCCAGCGTCTGAATCGTCGGGGCGGAAAAGTCGGTGCCCCAATACTCGTCACAGTCCGGAGCCAGGGGCGCCAGCAAAAGCCCCGAGCCCACCCCGATCTCCAGCACGCGCCGCGGGGTCAGGGCCCGGATGCGGTCCACCGCTGCCGCCCGCCATTCCCGCATCTGCTCCAGCGGGATCGGCGCCTCGGTATAGCTGCTGTTCCAGCCCCCGAAATCCTCCCCTAGTTCTGTGGGGGCGCCTTCTGTGAACGTCTCCCCCGAATACAGGCCCTCATACACGCCCTGCCACTGCTCGACCAGCTGCGCTTCCCGCTCGGGCTCCCGGACCAGCATCATCTCCGGATCCAGAACGACGTAGCCCACCAATTGCTTGTCGCTGACGCCCTCGAACGAACCCGACGGAGCGGTGTGCGTAATGACCGCCGCCTGCCCCACCCGGGGATGGGCCGCCAACACCGCTTCGATTTCACCGAGTTCGATGCGGTAGCCCCGGATCTTGACCTGCTCATCGGCGCGGCCCAGGTAAGTCAGCTGTCCATCGGCGCCCCAGCGCACCAGATCCCCGGTGCGATACATCCGTGCCCCCGGGCCGCCGAACGGGCACGCCACAAACCGCGACGCGGTCAGCCCGGCCCGGCGCACATAGCCAACCCCGACCCCGCGGCCGGCCACATACAACTCACCGACCACCCCGGCCGGGGCCGGCCGCAACAAGTTATCGAGTACAAACAACGCCGCACCCGGCACCGGGGAGCCGATCGGCACCGCCCCCGACCCCGGCCGCAAAGGGGCACTGATCGTGGCATACACCGTGGTCTCAGTCGGGCCGTAGCCGTTGATCATCACGCGCCCGGGCGCCCACCGATCCACCGTGTCGGTGGGGCACGCCTCGCCGGCGACCATCAATGCCGCCGACTCCAGACCCTGCCGTGAGAGCATCCCCGCCGCCGAGGGGGTCTGGCTCAACACGCTGACCCGCTCGGCGACCAGCAATGCGTGCAAGTCCTCCGGCGAGCGCGTCACCTCTTCGGGCACCACAACCAGCCGGCCACCATGCAGCAGCGCGCCCCAGATCTCCCACACCGAATAGTCGAAGGACAGCGAGTGGCACTGCGTCCACACCTGGCCGGGCGCCATCTCGATCCCGACATCCAGCGAGTCGAACAACCGGGTCACGTTCTGGTGGGTGACCGCCACTCCCTTCGGAGTGCCCGTGGTACCTGACGTGTAGATGATGTGGGCCAGGTCATCGGCCGCCGGCGGTGGTAATGCGGTGCCGGGTTGGGTGGCGATGCGGGGGTCTTCTACATCGATGACGATCAGATCAGACCCATCGAGCCGGGCACGCAGAACGGCCGTCGTGACCGCGGCGATCGGCGCGGCGTCAGCCATGATGAACCGCATCCGCGCATCCGGCACCATCGGGTCGATCGGCAAATACGCGGCCCCAGCCTTGAGCACCGCCAAGATCGAGACGATCGCCTCGGCCGACCGGGAAAACAGCAGCGCCACAGATTCGCCGGGGCCCACACCCTGACTGGCCAACAGACGCGCCAACCGGTTGGCGGCCTCATCAAGCTCGCGGTAGGTCATCGACCGGCCGTCGAAACTGACCGCCACCGCCTCCGGCGCGCGCGCCACCTGTGCGGCGAACAACGCCGGAATCGACACCGGCGTCACCGATTCGGTCAGCACCGCCCGATGACCCAGCCCGTCAAGGTAGGCGTGCTCATCGGCATCGAGCACATCCACCGACGAGAGCCGCCGTGTCGGCTCTGCGGTCAACGCCCACAACACCCGCCGGAACCGCTCGATCAGGGTGTCGATGGTGCTCGCGTCGAACACATCGGTGCGGTATTCCACCGTCCCCCAGATACCGGCGGGTTCGCCGGCCTCGGTCCAGTGTTCCCTGAGGAAGAACACCAAATCCATTCGCGCAGTTTGGGTATCCGCCCGCAGCGGCGTGACCTGCAGATCACCCAAAGCCAGCCCGGCAGCGGGGTTGGCCACGGGATCGCTGTCGCTGAGTCCGGGGAAGTTCTGCCAGGCGAAGATCACCTGAATCAATGGGTGATGGGTCAGGCTTCGGGTGGGATTGAGCCGATCGACCAACACCTCGAACGGCACATCCTGATGCTCGAAGGCCGCCATGCTGCGCTGCCGCACCTGCGCCAGCAACTCGACGAACGAGGGATCCCCCGCCAAGTCCACCCGCAGCACCAACGTGTTGACGAAGAAGCCCACCAGTTCATCGAGTGCCGGGTCGCGGCGCCCGGCGATCGGGAATCCCACGGCCACATCGGAACTGGCACTGAGCTCGGACAGCAGGACCGACAAGGCGGCCTGAATCACCATGAAGCTGGTCGCGTTGTGCTCGTGGCCCACCCGGGCAACGTGCTGCTGTAGCTCGACAGGCCAGTCCACGATCGCACTGGCGCCGCGGTAGTCGGTGACCGGCGGGTAAGGCCGATCTGTCGGCAACTCGAGCCGCTCGGGCAGGCCGGCCAAAGCCTGCTTCCAGTAGGCCAATTGGGCGGCGATGGGGCTGTCGCTCTCGTCGAGATCACCGAACTGCTCGCGCTGCCACAGCGTGTAATCGACGTACTGCACCGCCAACGGTGCCCACTGGGGGGCCTGACCCGCACACCGGTGGGCGTACGCCTCGCCCACGTCACGGACCATCGGAGCCAGTGACCATCCGTCAAAAGCGATGTGGTGCACCACAATTCCCACCACATACTGCTCGGGCCCCACCGCATAGATCTGCGCACGAATCGGAATCTCGGTCGACAGATCAAACCGGTATCCGGCCAGCGCCACCAGTTGGTCGAACACGTCCCGCTCGGGAACCGAGATGACGGCCGCGCCCCCGCGCCGCCACAGCCCCGCCTCAGCCGGCAAGACCTGCTGCACCGGCACCTCGTCAACCTCGGGAAATACCGTGCGCAGCGATTCGTGGCGGGCGATCACATCATCGAGGGCCGCATCCAGCGCCTCGACATTCAGCGCCCCGTTGATCCGAAACGCGGTCGGCATGTTGTAGGTCGCAACTCCGCCCTCGAACCGGTCCAGGAACCACAGCCGGCTCTGCGCGAACGACAACGGCACAACCGCGGGCCGCTGGCCCGCCACCAATGGCGCCAGCCCACCCGAACCCTCGCCGATACGCGGCGCCAGTTGGGCGATCGTGGGGGTTTCGAACAACGCGCGCACCGCAAGGCCGGCACCCAAAGTGGTGTTGACCGCGGCGATCACCCGCATCGCCAACAGCGAATCCCCGCCCAAGTCGAAGAACGAGTCGTCGACACCGACCCGCTCCAGCCCGAGTACCTGTGCGTAGATGCCGGCCAGGATTTCCTCGGTGGGATTGGCCGGGGCGCGGTACCGGTAAATGTCCTGATATTCCGGTGCCGGCAGGGCCCGTTTGTCGAGTTTGCCGTTGGGTGTCAGCGGCAACGCGTCCAACACCACCACCGCCGCCGGGACCATGTACGACGGCAGCCGCTCGGCCAGCGCACTACCCAGCCCGGCTGGGTCTGCTGTGCCGGTGATATAGCCGACCAGGCGCTTATCACCCGGGCGGTCCTCACGGGCGATCACCGCCGCCTGGTCCACCCCGTCCAGCGCGGCCAGCGCGCTCTGAATCTCACCGAGCTCGACGCGGTGACCGCGAATCTTGACCTGCTCGTCGGCGCGTCCCAGATACCGCAACTGCCCGTCGGGACCCCAATACACCAAATCCCCGGTGCGATACATGCGTGCCCCGGACCCCCCGAACGGGCACGCCACAAACCGCGACGCGGTCAACCCGGACCGCCGCCAATACCCGGTGGCCAGGCCGGCACCGGCCACATACAGCTCACCGATTACACCGGCGGGCAGCGGCCGCAACCATCCGTCCAGCACGAACAATGCCGACCCCGACAGTGGCGAACCTATCGGCGGCGCACCCGTCCCGGCCGCCAGCGGCGCACTGAGCGCCACCCACATCGTGGTCTCGGTCGGGCCGTATTCATTGATCATCACCCGCCCCGGCGCCCACCGATCCACCACATCGGCCGGGCAGGCCTCACCGCCCACCAACAAGGTGACCGACTCCAAAGCCTCGGGCGACAGCATCCCCACCGCCGACGGGGTTTGGCTTAAAACGCTGACCTTTTCGGTGACCAGCAAGGCATGAAAGTCAGCCGGTGAGCTCGCCACCGACTCGGGCACCACCACCAACCGCCCGCCGCGGAGGAGGGCGCCGTAGATCTCCCATCCGGAGATGTCGAAGCTGTAGGAGTGCCATTGCGACCACACCTGTCCCGGTCCCGGCGGCAGGCTGGCGTCCATTGACGCCATCAGCTGGGTGACGTTTTGGTGGGTGATCGCAACACCTTTGGGAACGCCTGTGGTACCCGAGGTATAGATGATGTAGGCGATATCGTCGGCCGCCGGCGCCGGCAACGAAGTGTCCGGGTAGGTGTCGATGCACGGGTCATCGACATCGATGACCCGCAGGCCGGACTCCGTCAGCCGCTCAGCCAACGCGCTGGTGGTCACCGCGGCGACCGGCGCCGCATCAGCCACCATGAAACCGATCCGGGCCGCCGGCAAAGCCGGGTCGATCGGCAGATAGGCCGCCCCGGTCTTCAGCACCGCGAGAATCGCCACGATCGCCTCGGCGCAACGGGGAAACAGCAGCGCAACACACTGCCCCGGCCCGGCGCCCTGATCGGCCAGCAGGTGCGCCAACCGGTTCGCGGCGTCCTCAACCTCGCGATAGGTCCACGAATGCTCGCCGGACACCAGCGCCACCGCCTTGGGCGCGCGGGCCACCTGCGCGGCAAACAACACCGGAACCGACGCCGAAGTGGGTGGCGGTGCTTTCAACACCGCGCGGTTACCCCACCCGTCCAGGCTGGCGTGCTCACCGGGATCCAGCACATCCACCGACGAGAGCCGTCGCCCCGGATCGGCGGCCATCGCCACCAATATCCGCTGCAACCGTCGGGCCAAATTGGCGACATCGATACTCGAAAACAGCTGCCCAGCACCCGCCGTGCCGAGATAGAGCTGTTCACCGTCTCCGGAGAAGATCAAGCCAAAGCCGCCCCTGGGGCCAATATTGGTGTAGGACGCCGATGCCGGCACACCACCGAAGGACAGCGTGAAACTAGACGGGAGGAAATTGACGCTCACCCTATCGGCCGGCCCCGCCAGGCCGCGGGCATTGATTTTGCGCTCGAGGGCCTGCACCGGAAACCTCTGATGCTGCAACGCTTCCCGAATTCGCATATCAACATGGGCACAGAAACCGGCAACCGTCGATTCCGGCGAAACCCTCAGCACCAACGGCACAACCCCGGCGACCATCCCGGGAAGCGTCTTCAACTCCGGACCCACTCGCCTGCTGACCGGGAAGTCGAGTACCACCTCCGAGTCCCCAGAACACCACCCGCGCACCAGAAGTGCGCACGCCGCGGTGAGGACCGATGAGCGCGGAACGTTCCACGTTCGGGACAACTCGTAAACTCGGCGAAGCACCACGGCGTCCAGCCGAACCGGCGCGGAAAAACAATACGCATCATGCTCGTCCGCGGCCTGGGGCAACCGGTATTGCGATCCATTCTCCGCCGGAACGTTCTTGGTCCAATAAGCCTGATCGTCGAGATAGTCGTTGGACGCTTCGTATTCCGACTCGAAGTCAACCAAGTCCTGTAACGAGCCGAATATGGAAGGAGGGATGGGTGCCCCGGAAACAATTGCGGAGTAGACGGATGCAATTCGTTGGCCAACCAGCGCAATGCCGGATCCGTCTACGACTATGTGGTGACCGCACGCGAACAAGATGAATTCATCGGGCCGCGTCCGAAACAGCGCAAACTTGAACAGCGGGCCGGTGAACGGCATTGGCGTGCGCTGGATCGATGACGCTAGTTCATGGGCTTCCTGCTCGGGATTCGCGGAGCGGCTCAGGTCAAAGAAGGCCAGCTCGACCTCCGGGTAATCGACCGCCCTCTGTAATACCTGGCCATCCACCGCGAAGATGCCGGCCCTGCACGCCTCGGCCTCCTGGACCGCCCGGCTGATCGCCCACTGGAGGGCATCACGCTCTACGGTGCCCTCGATTTTCACAAACAGGCCGAGCTGCCACTCCGTACCGGACTGACCCGTTTCCTGCGAAAGCCAAATGTCTAGCTGACCGCGCGTCAGCGGATGTGCCCGGTCGTCGGGATCCGTCGGCGGCCCGCACGGTTCACATATCAGAACCACGGCCTGCCAGCCTCTCGCGCAGACTCTTCGGCCGGATGTCGGGCCAGTTCTGTTCGATGTACTCCAGGCACGCAGCGCGATCCGCTTCGCCGTAAACCGTTTGCCAGCCGGCCGGAATATCGGCGAAGGCCGGCCAGAGGCTGTGTTGCTCTTCGTCGTTGATCAAGACGAAGAAACTGCCATTGTCGTCGTCGAACGGATTGGTACTCATCAGTCCTCCAAATCCTCGATTTGGCACGTGGCGAACAGTTCGGTGCACTAGCTGTTTGCGGCCACGAGCTCTAGGCCTTTGTCCCCCGGCAATCGTTTTGACCGGGCACTGATCGGGAGCGTATGGGTTTCAATCCTGTTGTTAGGCTTATCAAGCCGGGTAGCGTAGTCGGGGCGTGCACATAGAGTGGTACGAACCGGCCAACCGAGTGCCTGCGGTAGCGACAGGGAAATGTCGACCCGAAAATTTGCGTGGTTGTGCGGATTACATTCTGCAACAATGTTTTTCGCCTAGAGTGCTGGCGTCTGCCGTTACGCGGGGGAATCGCCCGTGGTCGAGTCGGCCATGAGTGGCGTTGCCGGACAACATCAGTGGCACTCTGACGCGTCGTGCGACTGGCCTGTTCCAGATCGGACCGAAACAGGCAGCGGGTCTGCGTTCAGTTGGGGTGGCCGACGGCCGAGCTACACTTCCCCGGCGTCGATGCCTTTCTTGACCGCCTGCGCGCGGGCCACCCGCGCGTCGGTGGGCTTGGAGGATCGCTGCGAAACATTCGTCATGATGTGGTGACGTCGTTCTGCGTGCTGGACGAATCCAGGTTGAGTAGCTGGACGAGTTGATCGCGGTGGTTGACGCCGAGTTTGGTGAAGAGTCGATACAGGTGTCCCTCCACCGTGCGTACCGAAATGACCAGCCGGTCGGCGATTTGACGGTTGGACAGGCCGGCCGCGACCAGCAACACGATCTGGCGCTCGCGCCCGCTGAAGGGCAGCGGGCGTGCCGCGGCCTCGAGAGCCGGTGTGCGCAAACCGCACTGGTTGGCCAACGCATGCGCGCGGGTCGACGACTCGACCTGCTTGCGGCGGTCGCCCCGGCGGGCATGCTCGCCGGCCGCCTGAGCCGACGCGTCGGCGGCAAAAGCCGAAGCGCCGAGATCGACGAATTGCTGTGCCGCGGCATCGAGCAGGTCGCCGTCGTGTTGCGCCATACCCCGGGCATATTCGGCGACCGCTTGCGCCGACGGCGAGTTCAGCGTGGCGGCGAGCTCGTCTACTCGCGTGGTCTGCGAACGATCGCCGAAACGAGTGGCCGCATGGCATGCCCGCATCTCCGCCACGTGCATCCCGGCGGCCCGGGCGATCTGCGCCGCCTGCAGCGCGTGCGTTTGGGCTCCCATCGTGTCACCGGCGGCTGCCCGCTCCCAAGCCCGGGCGAGCTCGAGCTCCGGCAAGAACACCGCCAAATGCGGACCGTAGGCTTCCTCCGCGTTCCGCAACGCCGCGGCTGCCGCCCCGGCGTCCCCCCGCATCCCCTCGGCCTGCGCCAGCAGGGCCGCCACCACCAACAACCAGGGCGACGGAAAGCCTTGCGACAGTTGAGAGATCGAGCGGGAGAGAGTGGCGCACGCCGCCGGCAGCTCACCGCGGGTGACCTGCACGAGCCCGAGCATCGCGTCGACCATTGCCTCCGCTCCGGGAAGGCCGGCCGCCAGCGCGGCGTAGCGCTTGTGGATTCGGTCGGCGGCGGGATAGTCGCCGGCGGCGGTCGCGACCATGACCTCGGCCAGTCCGATGGAGAAGCGCTGGGCCCCCGCCCTGCAGAGTGTCGTCGCACGCACGCCGGCATCGGCTATGGCGGCGACTTCGGAAAACCGCCCGGTCGCCATCAAGGCGCCGCATGTCGCGACGGCCGCCCACACCGTCGCCATCGGCACCACATCGGTCTCACACAGGCCCGGCCCGAGCTCGATCGTCGTCTTGACGTCGCCGCAGAAGAACCCGATCGAGAGCTCCAGCGCATTGATCAGCTCGAGGCCGCCCTTGGTGACGAGACGCTGTTTCACCTCGGTGAGTACACGAGTCGAGCTTTCGGCGTCACCGCATCCCCATGCCAGGTTGGCGGCGCGCAGGCAGGCCCACCGCGCGATCAGCCATTCGTCGTCGCCGTCGGGTTCGGCCTCGACAAGGATGGACTCGGCCTCCGGCCCGCGTCCTTGCCAACTCACCGCCTCGGCAAGCACCAACGCGGCCGGCACACCACCGCCACGATCGACCGCGAACCTGGCCAGCTCCTCGGCCAGCACCACATCCGACATCGCGAGCGCGTCCGCCGCCGCGGTGACGACCACATCGAGGTCGGGCTCCAAGTCGCTTCGCATCATGAACTGCGCCAACCGGATACGGCCCCGCGGGTCGGAGACTTGCGAGCGCCGGCCCCCTACCCGCAGGTGCCTTCGAAGCGTTTTCGCCAAGATGCCGTTGAGCTGCCGGGAGCGCACCACCCCGGCGTGCCGCGTCGCCGCCTCACCGAGCATGGGGTGATTCAATCGGGCCAGGGTGTGGGATCCGTCGGCAACCAACTGGATCAGGCCACGGCGCTCCAGGTTCGCCATCGCGTCGGCATCGCAGATGTCACGCAAGACCTCCCACTCCAGCAGGTCGGCGGTGGCCAGCAGCTCCACCACCTCCAGCTCTCCCGGGGTCAGCGACTGCAACCGGAACTCCAAGGCATCGTTAAGTTCGCGGTCCGCGCGCAACGGCCCCCCGAGCTGCCAGCCGTCCTCGGTGTGAACCAAGGCCCCGCTTTCGCGCCCCGCGGTCAGAAAGCCGCGCAGCAGCAACAGATTTCCCGCACTGCGCTCGAACAACTCGTCAACCAATCGCGGGTCGACCGGACCGCCCAAAACCGCATTAGCCAACAACGCGGTCTGCTCTCGGCTGAACGGATCGACGTGAACCGTCAGCAACAACCGCTCTTTCAGCAACGCGGTCACCGCGTCCAGCACCGGCTCCCCCGACCGGATCGTCACGATCAACCGGGCACTGCGCCCGGCCGCCAGCTGATTGACCAAGGTGGCCGACAACGGATCGAGCAACTGGGCCTCGTCGACCATCACCACCAGGTTCTTGTCCTGACCCAAGGTGTTATGCGCGGCGGCCAGCATGATCGCCGGTTCATGTCCCACGCCCAGGCTCACCGCGCGAGAGAATGCGCCAAGCGGCACAGACCAGCCGGTCTGGGTGCCCAGCGCGAAACGCACCGTCCGCCCGGCCGACTCGACCGTCTTTGCCAGCATCCGCGCCAGCGTCGACTTACCCACCCCACTGTCGCCGACCAACGCGACCCCGTGGAAATCCCCGTTATTGAGTGCCGCCAGGGACCGCCGGAACTCCACGTCGCGTCCCACGATGGGCCAGGTAGACCCATTTACCCGTTGCGTCAAATGCTGTATCTCCCCACTTCCGCCGAGGCCGCCGGAAATGATGTCCAACCTGCTGCCGGACCGGATCCCCGTCTGCCCCGCGCCGCTGCCGGGCTCATCGGCCGGCCTCGACGTACTGAGCGCGCTACCACTACATGAACCCTGAACTCGCTACTGCTAGATAAAGTCTGAAAAAGTCGTCCACCGCCGGGGTACTCCCCGAGTAGCCCGACGGGAGTCGGCCCTCGACTATCGGCAATTCCGACGGCAAGACCGTTTCTGCGGGTCCGGGCCGGTCTACAGGGTGACCACCGACCGCGACCAGGCGTTTGCGACTGCCTATCATGTGCGGGAGCGTATGGCTCCTTAAACGGGCCTCGTCGCGATCCGCATACAAGTCGAGTGGTGGGTGCGCGGAGATAGAGTGGCGCTCCCTAAGTTTTCATAAGGTACTGGTGAACACTCAACCCGCGTGGGGGTGCTCATCGTCCTGGTAACCGAGCGATCCGCCGCGAAGTTCCAACAACGCGCCCTGTCCGGACCACTCCTGGCGGGTCAGACAGATGAGTTGGTCGCGAGTGTTGATACCGAGCTTGGTGAAAAGCCGGTAGAGGTGTCCCTCCACCGTGCGCACAGAGATGACCAGCCGGTCGGCGATTTGACGGTTGGACAGGCCGGCCGCGACCAGCGTCACGATCTGTCGCTCACGGGCGCTGAAGGGGAGTGGGTGCGCCGAGGCATCGAGTGCCGGTGTGCGTAATTCGCAACGCCTGGCCAGCGCGTGCGCCCACGCCGCGGATTCGAACTTCTTGCCGCGGTCGCCTCGGCGGGCATGTTCGCTGGCCGCCTGGGCCGACGCGTCGGCGGCCGACGCCAGCGCGCCGGCATCGGCCAATTGATGTGCCGCGGCGTCGAGCAGATCACCGTCGTGTTGCGCCAGGCCGCGGGCGTGGTCAGCAATCGCTTCGGCCAATGCGGTGTTGAGGAACCGGGCAAGTTGCAGCAGCCGCGCGGCCTGCGAAGTATCGCCGAAGCGAACGGCTGCATGCCGTGCGCGCATCTCCACCGCGTGCATCCCGGCGGATCGCGCGATCTGCGCCGCTTGCAGCGCGTGCGTTTGGGCACCCACCGTGTCGCCGGCCACTGCGCGCTCCCAGGCCCGGGCGAGCTCGAGCTCGGGCAAAAACACCGCCACATGCGGTCCGTAAGCCTTCTCCGCACGCCGCAACGCGGCAGCGGCCGCCGCGCAGTCGCCCCGCGCCGCCTCGGCCTGGGTCTGCAACGCGGCCACCACCAACATCCAAGGTGACGAGAAGCCCTGCGCGAACACCGCAACCGAACTGGTGAACAAGGCGCACGCCGACGACAGCGCGCCGCGACTCAGTTGCAGGAGCCCGAGCATCGCGTCGACCATGGCCTCCGCCGTGGGAAGACCGTCGGCCTGGGCGGCGCAACGTTGGTAAATCCGCTCGGCCGCGGCGTCGTCGCCGGCGGCGGTCGCGGCCATGATCTCGGTCATCCCGATGTTGAATCGATGTGGTCCCAATCCGCACAGCGCCGTCGCGCGCACGCCGGCATCTGCTATGCCGCTGACTTCGGAAAAGCGGCCGGCCAGCGCCAGGGCGCCACATGTCGGGAGAGCCGCCCACACCGTCGCCATCGGCAGCAGATCGGCGGCACACAGTACCGGGCCAAGTTCGAGAGTCGTCTCGACGTCGCCCTGGAAGAAGCCCAGGGACAGCTCGAGCACGTTGATGAGGTGCAGGCCCAGCTCGGACGCGACACGCTTTTTCAAGTCATCGAGTACCCGAGTGGCGGCTTCGGTGTCCATGCAGCCCCAGAACAGGTTGGCAGCGCGCAGGCAGCCCCACCGCGCGATCAGCCAGTCGTCGTCGCCGCCGGGTTCGGCGTCGATAAGGATGGAATCGGCCTCCTCGCCGCGCCCTTGCCAACTCACCGCTTCGGCAAGCACCAACGCGGCCTGCAGACCACCGCCACGATCGACCGCGAACCTGGCCAGCTCCTCACCCAGCACCACATCCGATGTCGCCAGCGCGTCCGCCGCGGCGGTGATGACGACCTCGAGGTCGGGCTCTAGGTCGCTGCGCATCATGAATTGCGCCAACCGGATTCGGCCCGGCGGGCCGGGCAGCCTCAGGACCGGGGCCCCCGCCCGCTCGCGCTGATGCTTTTGCAGGGCACGCGCCAGCTTGCCGTTGAGTTGCCGGGAGCGCACCATCCCGGCGTGCCGGGTCGCCGCCTCACCGAGCATGGGTTGATTCAGCTGTGCCACGGTGTGGGATCCGTCGGCAATCAACTGGATCAGGCCACGGCGCTCCAGAGCGGCCACCGCGTCGGGATCGCAGATATCGCGCAGGACCTCCCACTTCAGCTGCTCGGCGGTGGCCAGCAGCTCCACCACCTCCAGCTCCCCTGGGCTCAGCGCTTGCAGCCGGAACTCCAAAGCGTCGTGAAGTTCGCGATCCGCGCGCAACGGCCCCTCGAGTTGCCAGCCGTCCTCGGTGTGAACCAAGGCCCCGCTTTCGCGCCCCGCGGTCAGAAAGCTGCGCAGCAGCAACGGATTTCCCGCACTGCGCTCGAGCAACTCGTCAACCAATTGCGCGTCGACCGGACCGCCCAGAACCGCGCCGGCCAATAAGCCGGTCTGCTCGCGGGTGAACGGATCGACGTGAACCGTCAGCAGCAGCCGCTCTTTGAGCAACGCGGTCACCGCGTCGAGCACCGGCTCCCCCGACCGGATCGTCACGATCAACCGGGCACTGCGCCCGGCCGCCAGCTGATTGACCAGGGTGGCCGACAACGGGTCGAGCAGCTGGGCGTCGTCGACCACCACCACCAGGTTCTTGTCCTGGCATAGCGTGTTATGCGCGGCGGCCAGCATGACTGCGGGCTCATGGGCGACGCTGAGGCTCAGCGCGCGAGAAAAAGCGCCCAGCGGCACGGCACTACCCGTCTGGGTGCCCAGCGCGAAACGCACCGTCCGCCCGGCCGACTCGACCGTCTTTGCCAGCATCCGCGCCAGCGTCGACTTGCCCACCCCACTGTCGCCGACGAGGGCCACGCCGTGGAACTCCCCGCTACTGAGCGCCGCCAGCGACCGCCGCAACTCAACGTCGCGCCCCACGATGGGCCACGTAGACCCGACTTCCCCCGACACCCGGAACCTCAGCTCTGTTTAGGCAGCTTCGGCGCCATGGCATTTCGCAAAGCCAGGCACGTACACAGTGAGTAGCGTCCTACATCGCAGGACCGACGACCGGCCCAAGCGGTAACAGCCGCACGACGCTCTTGCGGCCGACAATGATCACGACGCGGCGGTGGGCGCAGCAGACCGTTTCCCGACGGCCGCGCGGTCCCGCTTGTCGTACGCACCGGACTCTCACTCCTTCTACAGTCCAGCAATTAGTAACGAACATACCCCGATTTGAACACGGCAGCAAATCTTTTTGGACTAACTAGTTTCGACGCTAACGTCAATATGCAGTGCTTATACAGGTGTTTCATAGACACACCGAGCAAAGCTAGGGGAACTTGTAGCAAACAAATAACACGCCGCCGACTTCGGTCTAGAATGGCGACGCAACCGACGCCCGAGGAAGCTTCAAGCCCTGATGGCAACGCTGGCTAACACCGCCGGCCATCTATGGCGATCGGCCCCCTAGTGGCGCCTCGACATCTGAATCGGGCAACGACTCAACAACGACGATGAACGCTCGTCACGGACATCAAACCCCGGCTGAAGTTTGCTGCGCTTTTTCGATTTCGAATGCCATCCTGGCGTAATTCGCCGCGCATCGCTTCGCCAATTCGAAAGGCGCGCGGGCGCGGGATGAAAAGCGTTAGCTACCACCGTGTTTTCCACGCAAAGGCGAGCCCGACGCGGTCGCAGGTCTGATTTTTCGCTCACCAGCAAAGCCGAGCCGCGAGACACAGTCGCACCGTCGAACACGCTCCCGCCTACCGCGTCGACCGCGAAACGACTCAGGGAGCTAGCAGGCCCCATCGCGAACCGTACACAGCAGTACACGCCACGCATTCAACCGTACACTGGTGAAAATGTAAAACCGGGCCGGCTCCTACCTGTGCACAGCGGCGGTTCGGCGCTCCACCACTCGACAGATTCCCGGCAGATTCCGAGGTCACCGCAGTTCCGCGGGAGTTTGAGTAGGTGGGTCGCGGGGTAAGAAAACACGACCGGGACTGTAACCTGGGTACACACACTGAGCGTCTGCATGAAACGAGAGTGCATTGGTAGCCGACGGCGTACTAGCCAAAGAATCGGAAGACGGCGAGCTGGCGGCCCGCCTGAACAAGCTCTTCGGCCTGATGCGCAAGGCGGGAACGCCTCCGCTCTCAAACGCCGCGGCCGCGGCGGCGATCACCGATAAGACCGGCGTCCCGATCAGTCCGGCCTATCTTTGGCAGCTCAGAAGCGGTGTGAAGACGAACCCCACCGTCGCACATCTGCGGGCGATTGCCGATTTCTTCGGTGTGCCGCCGTCCTATCTGATAGACCGTGGCACCGACCCGGCGATCGACGCGCAACTGAATCTTCTGCAGGCATTACGTGATCACGGGGTGCGCGACCTGGCGGCGCGTGCGTCCGGGTTGACTCCGCAGGCCCTGAACAGCCTGGCGGCGATCGTCGATCACCTTCGCGAACTCGAACAGTTGCCCCCGATTTCCGCCCAGGGAGGTGACGAATTCTATGGCGGCGCCAAACGCTGACATTCTCGCGCTGACACGCAAGCTCCCGATCCCGGTGCCCTGGGACCGGAACGCTTTCATCGAGAACCTGGGCCAACTGCGCGGGCGGGCCATCAGGCTGGTCCCGACGGACACCGCGGCGCTGGCGGACAGCCCGTGCGGACTCTGGCTGGCCTGCGATGACGAAGACCTGATCCTGCATGAGGTCGGCACCACCGACTACCACATCGACCAGATCGTCGGCCACGAGATCGGGCATATCTTGCTCGGACACGGCCGGAGCCGCGGCCACAGCTTCGCCGAGGCACCCGAGTACCGGGTGTGCCGCCAGGCGTTGCCCGACCTTGATCCGGAAACCGTGCGCGCGGTGCTGGGGCGCAGCGACTACGCAAGTGATCAGGAACGCGATGCCGAGATGTTCGCCTCCCTGCTGATGATCGCCGCCGGTGAAGCCGCCGAACGTCACTCCATGATGCGTAGCGCCTTCTTCCGCCGCACGTGACGTCGACCATCCCGGGTGTCGTCGCGTGGCCCGTGATCACGATCATGGTGATCCTTCTTGCGGCGCGATTCCGGTGGTGTAGGGCCAACCTCTACCAGACGTACTTGAACAGTGTGATGGCCTGGCTGCTGCTGGCCCAACTCTTGCGTGAGCACCGGGTAGAAGCGGTGTTGTCCAGAAGCGCGCTCATGACCGTCACCGCGGCCCAGCAATTGTCTTGCGTTGCAATGATCTTGGCGTGCGCCGAATTCATCGGATTCACCATGCTGTGGAACCGGATCTCACCTGAGGAGACGCGCCGCAATCACCGTTGGTACCGCCTGGCCGCCGTCGCGTTGTCGGTGGCATTCCTGGCCGCGGGCACCCGTGCTCGCGTCGCCGGGCAGACGTTCGAGGCGTCCGGCGGCTGGGACGCGGTACTGGCGCTGAGCCTCTACCTGACCATCATTGTCATCTTGGTGGCGCGGCTGCTGTGGATGTTCGGCTCCGAGCTGTTAAGGGCCACCGAGCGTCGCGAGATGCTGCTGGCCGCCGCCGGGATACTTGCGGTTGCCGTGACGGCCGCGGCCTGCTCGGAGGCGCTGGTCTTGGCGGTGAGCGACCAACTCGGCTGGACCCACACGGTGGAATTCCGGCATCGGGTGCACGGGTCGGAGTTCCTGTGGATGGCCGTCATCGTCTACCTGTTCGGCGCGGTTCCGCTCGCGGTGCGACTGCATTCGTATCTCGGCCTGGATCGCGTCAGCCGCGCCTGGAAGAATCTGCAGCCACTGCGGTTCAGCATGACGGTTGTCGTGCCGGAGAGCAGGTTCACCATCGAGCACGCGGACCGGCGGTTTCAAAAGACCACTCTGCAGTTGCACCAAACCGTCATCGAAATCCGCGACGGGATCCTGCAACTGCGCCACTACGTACGCGATGCGCCACCGGACGCGCTGGACCAGTTCCTGCAGGCGTACGCCGTGCCGGCCGACGAACGCGGCTCCGCGACCGACGCATTCGAGTTGGCACATGCCGTCAGGGCCAAAGCCGAGGGCGTCCGGCCCGAGACACCCGATCGGGCTTTGGTCGTGCGCTCCCGATCGACAAGCCTCTACGAGGAGGCCGCCGATCTGCTGGCATTGGCGAAATGGTGGGCACCCGCCCTGGCGGCCACCGACTTCGACCGGGTAATCCCTGATGGACCCGGAATGGGAACGAGCCTGCCGGCGTAACGGGGGCGCCGTGCCGCCGCGGTGGTTACAGGGCCACGCCCAGTAGCGCGTCGACGGCGGTCGCCACCAGCTGGGGAGCCTCGGCGTCGTGGCCACCGTACTCCAGTGCGTCGGTGGTCCAACCATCAAGTGCGGCAATCGCTTTGGGAGTATTCAAGTCATCGGCCAGGTATTGACGCACCCGCGCGATCACGTCGGCGGCGTCCGGGCCGGCCGGCAGCGCGGTCGCGCGGCGCCAGCGCTGCAGCCGGGCGATGGCCTCCTCGAGCACCTGCTCGCTCCAATACCGGTCCCCGCGGTAGTGCCCGGCCAGCAGACCCAGCCGGACGGCCGCCGGTTCGACGCCCCGGGCGCGCAGCTGCGACACCAGCACCAGGTTGCCGCGGCTCTTCGACATCTTGTGCCCGTCCCAGCCGATCATCCCGGCGTGCACGTAGTGGCGGGCGAATCTCCGCTCGCCGCGCACACATTCGGCGTGCGCGGCGGTGAACTCGTGATGCGGGAAGATCAGGTCGCTGCCGCCGCCCTGGATGTCCAAGCCGCTGCCGATGCGGCTGAGCGCGATCGCCGCGCACTCGACGTGCCAGCCCGGGCGGCCGGGGCCGAACGGCGACGGCCAGCTGGGCTCCCCCGGCCGCGCGGCACGCCACAGCAGGGCGTCGAGCTCGTCGGTCTTGCCGGGCCGTTGCGGGTCGCCACCACGCTCGGCGAACAGCCGCAGCATGGTCTCGCGGTCGTAGCCGGATTCGTAACCGAACTGCGGCGTCGCGTCGGCGCGGTAGTAGATGTCCGGGTATTCGCCGTCGAGAACGTACGCCGCCCCGGACGCCAGCATCTTCTCAACGAGTTCGACGACCTCGGCGATCGCCTCGGTCGCCCCGACGTATTCGCGTGGCGCCAGGATGCGCAGCGCAGCCATGTCTTCGCGGTACAGCGAAACCTCGCGCTCGGCCAGGTCACGCCAGTCGATGCCGTCGCGCTCGGCGCGCTCCAACAGCGGATCGTCGACGTCGGTGATGTTCTGCACGTAGTGGACGTCGTGGCCGAGATCCAGCCATTGCCGGTAGATCAGATCGAACGCCAGATAGGTTGCCGCGTGGCCCAGGTGGGTCGCGTCGTACGGGGTGATGCCGCAGACATACATCGTGGCGGCCGAGCCGGCCGCCACGGGACGCACCTGCCGGTCGGACGTGTCATACAGCCGAAGCTCCGGACCGCGTCCCGGCAACACGGGAACCTGTGGGGAAGACCACGACTGCATGCCAATCAGCCTAGGCGCGCCGACGATGCGCTCCGGAATGGCCCGCCCCGACCGCCGAACTCGCGATGCCGCCTGGCCGTCAGCCTCGATCGCCGCGGATGGCGCCCAGCAGGATCGGCGCCAGCTCGGCGCGGCACATCACGAAGTCGGGCAGATACGGGTCGAGTTGGTTGTAGCGCATCGGTGATCCGTCCAGCCGCGACGCATGCATGCCGGCGGCCATCACCACCCCGGCCGGGGCCGCCGAGTCCCACTCCCACTGCCCGCCCGCGTGCACATAGGCGTCGACGTGCCCGTCGATGATCGCCATCGCCTTCGCGCCGGCCGAGCCGATCGCGACGGGCTGGATGGGCAGCGTCTGCCGCATCCGGTGCAGCACCGCGGGGGGCCGGGTGGCGCTGACGGCGATGCGGATGGTGTCGGTGACACCGACGCGCGCGGCGTCGGCGGTCACGGTGTCGCTGCGGTAGACGATGTTGCCGCGGGCCGGCAACGACACCGCCGCGTCGGTGATTTCGCGTCGGCCATTGCTGGAGTCGCCCCTGGAGTCGCCGCTGGGGTCGCGGGTGGGACGCTGCCACAGCGCGATGTGCACCGCCCAGTCGTCGCGGCCCGGCGTGGAGAACTCGCGGGTGCCGTCCAGCGGATCGATGATCCAGACACGGTCGTGCTGAAGCCGGGACAGGTCGTCGTAGGCCTCCTCGCTGAGCACCGCGTCGTCGGGCCGCTCGGCCTGCAAGCGCCGCAGGATCAGCGCGTTCGCCAGGCTGTCGCCCGCATCGCCCAGCGCCCAGGGATAGCCGAAGCCGACTTCGTCGCGGACTTTCAGCAACAACTCCCCCGCCTCGGCGGCGAGATCGGCGGCCAGGGCGGCATCGGACGTCTCGTCGGCGGCAGGGTTCACCGCTTCAGTATCGCCGACGGCATGCCCACTCCCTGGCCCGCCTTCACCGATGACGGCCCGCCAGAACGCCGGCCCCCTAGAACGCCGGCCAGGGAATGGGGCGGTGCCGGTTGGGTCCGGGCATGACCGGGTTGTCCAGCAGCGCGTGCGCGCGCCTGCGCAGCGCGCCGATCTCGGCCCGGGTGATCTGTTCGGCCAGTTCGTCGCCGAACTGATCGTCGAGCGCCTCGGCCAGGCCGGCGACGGCGTCCAGGGTGTGGTCGTCGATGGGCTTGCCCGCCCACCCCCACAGCACCGTGCGCAGTTTGTCTTCGACGTGCAGGCACACGCCGTGGTCGACCCCGAAGATGTGGCCGTCGAGGTCGCGCAGCACGTGGCCGCCCTTGCGGTCGGCGTTGTTGATCAACACGTCGAACACCGCCATCCGCCACAGGCGAATGTCGTCGGCGTGCATCAGGACGACCTCGTCGCCGGCGTAATCGAGGGCGCGCAACACCGGCAGATAGCCCGGCTGCTTGGTGCCGGCGGGAAACAGGTCGACCAGATCCGGCCCCGGGCGCGGCTCGGTGTCCACCGCGTCGCCGGGTTGCTGCACCCACCGCTGCAACATGCCCGGACCCGCCGGCCCGTGCCGAATGATCGTGTACGGCACGATGTTCCAGCCCAATTTCGCCGACACCAGGTACGCGGCCCGTTCGCGGCCGGCCAGCGTCCCGTCCGGGAAATCCCACAGCGGCGCCTCCCCGGCGACCGGCTTGTAGACGCAGTGCACGCTGGACTCGCCAAGCGTCGATTCGCAGAGAAAGGTGCCGTTGCTGGCCGAGCGGATCCGTCCGATGACCGTCAGCTCGCCGTTGCGCAACACCTCACGGTCGTCAGACCTCGGGGTCATCGTCAGGCCCGAGCAGCGCACTGCGCCGATATCCGTTGGCGCGCGCGCAGATATGGCCCTCCGGATCCAGCGGTTCGTCGCACAGCGGACACGGCGGACGCCCCGCGGAGATGACGCGATTGGAGCGGGTGGCGAACTGGCGCGCCGATTCCGGCGTCAGGAACACCCGCACCGCGTCGGGACCCTCTTCGGTGTCGTCGAGCACCACCGACGCGTCGAACTCGGCGTCGGTCACCGCCAGCAGCTCCACCACGACGGTCTGCGCCTCCGAGTCCCAGCCCAGGCCCATGGTCCCGACCCGGAACTCGGCATCGACGGGGGTGACCAACGGGCTGAGGTCCTCGACCTCGGCGGGCTCCGGCGGGACGGGCGTGCCGAACCTGCGGTTCACCTCGAGCAGCAGCGCACCGATGCGTTCGGCGAGGACCGCCACCTGCTGCTTCTCCAATATCACCGACACCACGCGGGCGTCGTGCACAGCCTGGATGTAGAACGTGCGATTTCCGGGCTGGCCAACGGTCCCGGCCACGAAGCGGTCGGGTGTGCGGAAGACGTGAATTGCGCGGGCCATGGCACTTCCAAAATACCGGGTGTTGCCGTCGCCGTGCGATCCGATGGAGGTAGCCGCGGAATCAATCCGTGGAACCGCCGACGACCGCGTCACTGGACGGCACTGCCGCGGCCGATTGTTGCGGCCCTCCGTTGGACGTGGGGTCGGTTTCCGGCGTTGCCCCGTCCTTTTTTGCCTCGTCCTTCGCCGGCGGCCCGGCCCGCAGGGCGGCGGACAGCCGCGCGCCGGTGTGGTTGACGTGCAACACGAACGGGCGCAGTTCGGTGTAACGGATCACACTCACCGAAGCCGGGTCGGCGGTGACGCGCTGGAAGCCGTCCAGGTGTATGCCGTACGCGTCGGCGATGACCGCCTTGATGACATCACCGTGAGTGCAGGCGACCCACAGCACGTCGCCGCCGTGCTCTCCCCCGGCTTCGGCGGCCAGCCGGCGGTCGTGCTCGCGCACGGCGGCCACCGCCCGCGCCTGCACCTGCGCCAGGCCCTCGCCGCCGGGGAACACCGCCGCGCTGGGATGGGCCTGAACCACTTTCCACAACGGCTCGCTCACCAACTCACCGAGTTTGCGACCCGTCCATTCGCCGTAGTCCACCTCGGCGAGCCGATCGTCGACGAGCGGGGTGAGGCAGAGCGCGTCGGCCAGCGGCTCGAGGGTGCGCCGGCAGCGCAGCAGTGGCGAGCTGACCAGCGCCCGGATCGGCAGATCACCGATCCGATCGATCAGGCCGGCGGATTGTTCGCGGCCCTTGTCATCGAGGTCGACGCCCTCGGCGCGACCGGCGAGAACGCCCGCCGTGTTCGAACTCGAGCGGCCGTGCCGTAACAGGATGACGGTCATATCGACCACGACGGTACCCGGTGGACGGGTCCGCGAATGATCAGCGCGGAACGGGTACCGCGTGCGCCACGGAGTCGCGCACCGCAGCGGTCAGGCTGCGCTCGTCGGTGAGGTCGATGTCGACCAGGCTGCGGACGGCCCTGGCGACCACCTCGTCGGCCTGCGGAACGGGCCCGGCCAGGCGCGGCCGGTAAATCTCGACGACAAGGGATCGGTTCTCGATATGGAACGAAAAACTCCGCCCATCACCGGCTTGCCCGTATCCGCTAGCGGAAATGCCTGTCGACATGTCCTCGACAGCAAACTCTTTCTGCGCCGTATGACGGTCAGCGGTGACGGCCATGAGCCGACCATACCTCGCGGGTAGGGCTGGACGCAGGCGGCATGGCCCTAGTGGATGCGAAAGCGTTCCCTAGAATTTGTGTTCCAATGGCCCGGGATGCGCCGCACCACGAGGGAAACGAATTGCCGCCACGACTAGGACGTCACAAACTGGCAGGTCAGGGCGGTTTGTGGAGTCTAGCGGTGTTGCTGATCGCGGTAGCCGGCTGTTCATCGAATCCGCTCGATACCCCACCGCGCACCATCGAAGCGGCGCGCCCCGCCGTGTCACCGCCGCCGTCGCAGCAACCGTCCGGCGCGGTGCGGCCCCTGGCCGGTTCCGCCGCGGCGGCGGTCTTCGACGCCGGCACCCACCAGCTGGCCGTCCTGACGCCGGGCACCGACCCGGCCGCGCCCGCCAGCGTCACGGTCTTCGGCGGACCGCAGGCCACTCCCCGCGTCGTCGGGCTGCCGGGACCGGCGACCGCGTTGACCGATGACGGTCACGGAACCGCCTACCTGGCCGCGCGTGGCGGCTACTTCACGGTTGAGCTGGCCACCGGTCGCGCGACGCAGGTGGCCGTCGCCGACGCCTCCCAGACCGAATTCACCGCGGTCGCCCAGCGCGCCGACGGCAGGCTGGTGCTGGGCAGCGCCGACGGCGCGGTCTACACCCTCGCTTCTGAGACACCGGCTTCTCCAACACCGGCGTCCCCGGCGCCGAGCACCGGTGCGGCCGTCGCCAATCGCAACAAGATCTTTGCGCGCGTCGATTACCTTGCGACACAAGGGAATACGATAATAGTGCTGGACCGCGGGCAAACGTCGGTGACGACGATCGACGCCGACGGTCGTGCCCAGCAGGCGCTGCGGGCGGGGCGAGGCGCCACCACCATGGCCGCCGATCCGGCGGGCCGGGTGCTGGTCGCCGATACCCGCGGCGGCCAGTTGCTCGTGTACGGCGTGGATCCGCTGATCCTGCGTCAGGCCTACCCGGTTCCGCAGGCGCCATACGGCCTGGCCGGTTCCCGCGCGTTAGCCTGGGTTTCGCAGACCGTTTCCAATATCGTCATTGGTTACGATCTATCCACCGGAATTCCCGTCGAAAAGGTGCGTTACCCGACCGTGCAGCAACCGAACTCGCTGGCCTTCGACGAAGCGTCAGACACCCTGTACGTGGTGTCGGGTTCCGGTGCGGGAGTTCAGGTCATCGAGCACGCGGCGGGTACGCGTTGACCGCGGCGCGGCGCAGCCGGCTGCCCGCGGGCTGGGACACCGAGATGTCCGACGAATACGAATGGGCGCCGCTGCGCCTGCCTCCGGAAGTGACCCGGATCAGCGCGTCCACCCGATTGTCCATCGAGGCCGAATACCGCGGCTGGGAGTTGACCAGGGTGCGGCTTTACACCGATGGAAGCAGGCGAGTTTTGTTGCGCCGCAAGAAGTCTCGTGTGGACAGCGCCAACTCCGAGGGGCGGCGGCCCGAGCAGCCGGAACTGTGACGGCCGCCCAGCCACGCGAAGGCGGACACCGGATGTACGGCTTGCTGCGACGGCTGTTCTTCGTGATCCCGCCCGAGCGGATTCACACCCTGGTTTTCGCCTTGCTGCGCGGCGTCACCGCGGTCGGCTGGGCACGACGGCTGCTGAGCCGGCTGCTGGCCCCGGCCGATCCGGCACTGGCCAGCACGGTGTTCGGGGTGCGTTTCCCCGGGCCGCTGGGGCTGGCGGCCGGCTTCGACAAGGACGGCCTGGGGCTGCTCACCTGGGGCGCACTGGGCTTCGGTTACGCCGAGGTCGGGACGGTGACCGCCAGCCCGCAACCCGGCAATCCGGCCCCCCGGATGTTCCGGCTGCCCGCCGATCGCGCCCTGCTGAACCGGATGGGCTTCAACAACCTCGGCGCCGGCGCGCTGGCGATGCGGCTTTCGCGGCAGCGGCCCGAGGTGCCGATCGGGGTCAACATCGGCAAGACGAAGGTGACGCCGGCCGACGCGGCCGTCGACGATTACCGGGCGAGCGCCCGGCTGGTCGGCCTGCTGGCGTCCTACCTCGTGGTCAATGTCAGCTCGCCGAACACGCCAGGGCTGCGCGATCTGCAAGCCGTCGAGTCGCTGCGGCCCATCCTGTCGGCCGTGCTCGCCGAGACGTCCACACCGGTGCTGGTGAAGATCGCGCCGGATCTGTCCGATGCCGACGTGGACGACATCGCCGACCTGGCAGTCGAATTGGGCCTGGCCGGCATCGTCGCCACCAACACCACGGTGTCGCGGGAGGGTCTGAACACCCCGGGCGTCGACGAGCTGGGTCCGGGCGGCATCTCCGGGCCGCCGGTGGCGCGCCGCGCCGTGCAGGTGCTGCGCCGGCTCTACCGCCGTGTCGGCGATCGCCTGGTGCTGATCAGCGTCGGCGGCATCGAGACGGCGGACGACGCGTGGGAGCGGATCACCGCGGGCGCGTCGCTGCTGCAGGGCTATACCGGCTTCATCTACGGAGGAGGATTGTGGGCCAAGGGAATTCACGACGGCATCGCGCAGCGGCTGCACGACGGCGGTTTCGCCTCGCTGAGCGATGCCGTCGGCTCGGCGGCCCACACACCGGAGTGAGGCGCCGCCGGCATGGCAAACCCGTGCTGGCGATCGCTCAGGGCCAGGAGAAAAGTCGGAAATAGATTTTCGCGGGGCCCGCGCGACTCCTGGCTAGGCTGACTACCAGTTCGGCATAAGGAGCGCCTGGTGATCACGTTGGACCGCTTGGTGAACGTGCTGGGCGGTTATGGAGTCCGCTTGCGCTGGTCGTCGGTCCCCAGGTCGACTGAACTGCGCAGCGTGGTGATCCACGAAGCCGCGCCGGATCGTGTGGTGGTAGGCGATGTATTGCTGGCCATCGGTGCCGGCTCCCTTCGCGAAGCGGTGCAGTGGGCGGCTTCAGCGCGTGCCGTCGTGGTGTTGGTACGCGACGGTGCGGAGCCGATCGCGTTCGACAACGACGCCGGGGTCGGCGCGGTCATGGTGGTCGACGAGACAGTCACGTGGAGCGAGGTGGGTACGGTCGTCTACGGGCTGGTGCTCGAGGGCCGCGAGACTGAATCCGGTCGTGGCCCAACGGATCTGTTCGCGCTGGCCGATAGCCTGGCGGACGCTATCGGCAGTTCAGTTGTCATTCACGATCGGCTGTTGCGGGTGTTGGCGTATTCGAAACTGCAGCAACATGCCGACCCGGCGCGGGTGCAGACGATCCTGGAACGGCAGACACCGGAGCGGCTGCGCGCATTGTTCGATGGCCGGGGCGTGTTCGCACACCTGGGGGTCTCCGACGAGCCGCTGTTTGTCCCCGAGGACTCCGAACACGGCTTGATCGGGCGCATGGTGGTGGCGGTGCGCTCCGGGGGCGAGCTGATCGGGTCGGTTTGGGTGGCGTGTTCGGCGCCGCTGGACGAGGCGGCGCGCACCGCCCTGGCCGAGGGTGCGCACACGGTGGCCCTGCATCTTCTACGCTCGCGGGCCAGCGCCGATTTGGAGCGCCAAATCGAATCCGAACTGGTGATCCGGTTGCTTGAGGGCACGGCTGATGCCGCCATGGTGGCGAGCAGGCTGGGTCTGCCGCACGACGGCTTGAGGGTGATTGCGCTGCAAGCGTTCATCGGCGATGACCGCGATGCCGCTCTGTTGTTGGCTTTCGAGCGTGCCACCACTGGGTTCGGCTGGTCACGGCCGGGGCGCAGCGCTTTGGCGGGCAACATCGTTTACACGCTGCTTCCCGGCGGGCAAGCGGCGACGGCGCGGCGCTGGGTAACCGGTTTGCGGGCGGCCCTCCCCGAACAGGTGACGGTGCTGGCCGGCGTAAGTGGCGGCGCTGAGGTGACAGACCTCGCCGCCGCACGGCAGGAAGCCGAGGAATGCCTTGCGCTGCATGAGATATCACCCGGGACCCCGCCTCCGGTCTATGACGAGTCATGGGCCGACATCCTGCTGCAGCGGTTGCGCACCGCGGCGCGCTCCGGCCGGTCCCCATCCCGTGGGCCGGTGGCCGAGCTATGCCGCCACGACCGCGCCCACGGGACCGACTACGTGGCCACGCTGCGGGCATGGCTCGAGGCCCAGGGCGATCCGACCGAGGCCGGTAAACAGCTGGGAGTGCACGAAAACACCGTGCGTTACCGGTTGCGCAAGATGGCCGATATCACCAATCTGCCGTTAGGCGATGCCAGAAAGCGGCTGGCGATGATGATAGAACTCGCGGCTATCGACACCGATTGACCGTGGGCGCTGTCGGAACCCGACAAAGCGCGGCCGCGTAGTTGTCTGGCTGCGGCAAAGCTTGCGACGGACATCGGCACCATCATGAAGGTTGCCAACTCAGCGGGCAGGTTTGAGTGGCGGCTGGTATCCGCCCGCCGCGCGGTACCTCAAGCCGCCGACTCTCCGATAGGAAAGTTTCGATGTCCACCTCAGACCCCGATCATCAATCGATCGCCGACCACCGACCAGATGATGACGCCGCGATGGAGACCTTCACCGTGCCTTTGCCGCGGCGGCTGTTGGTGCGGCTGTTTGGTCGTAATCCGCTGATACGCACCACGGACCGGGTGGAGGCGCTGATTTTGGTGTTGGCCGTTGCGGTGTCGCTGATCGCCGTACCTATCGGTGCGGCCGTGGGCACCGCGGTCCATGATTCTCGTAGCCGCCACTACACCGAGCAGGTCCAGACTCGCCGGCCGGTGACCGCCACTGTCACCGGGGAGAGCCACACTCGCCGCAAACTTGAGAGCCCGACGATGACGGTTCCTGCCCGATGGTTTGCCGCCGGGGCCGAACGCACCGGCGACGTCACCGCGCCGCTGACGGCCAAGATTGGCGACGATATTGAGATTTGGGTAGATGACGAGGGTCTTCCGGTTGCCCGACCGGTCAACACCGCCCGCGACGAGGCGTTGACCTTCGCGGTAGCGACCTGGTGGGCCGTGAGCCTCTTGGCAGTGGCCCTATACGCGCGCGCACGCATCACCCTTGACCGAATCCGCTACGACCGATGGCAACAGGGCTTCGACCGCCTCGTCGAGCGAGGGTAAGCATCGGGCCCACCTTGTAATTCGCAGGTAAGTCTTCGCGGTGAGCGTCTGCGGGCATTGAGTTTCCGCATCCATGAGGCACTCTCGCCGTTGGGCCGTGGCCGCTTCGTGCAGCGTCGGGAGCGCCGTTGTCGGGGCGTGACAATGCTTCGCGCCGCCGTTGTCGGTTTCCGGCAAACGCCGTCGGGCCCGCACACGCCACCATGGAATTAAGCGCCCCACGAAAACCTTTAACCGCACCGGAATTTCGCCCATGGTGGGCATCCGAGTCGTCAGCGGCGGATGCCTCCGTTGGCCCGCCCCTGACGACGCCTCTCGACATAAGAAAGGACATCGCTCAAAGTGACCAGCACCAAATCCATCTCGATGACACGACAGCAGTACACCCGCCTGCGGAACAAACTCAACGCGTTGCGGTCGGGGCTGATCGTCGAAGTCCCTGACGACATGATGGACTTCGACGCTAATCGTTCAGCGCGACAACGTCGTATCCGCGAGATACAGAACCTGTTGGCGAAGGCGGTCGTCTTCGGCGGGGCGGGCGAGAATCCCGCCGGTGACTTCATCGCCGAACCGGGCATGGTTTTGACCATTCGCTACGACGTCACGGGCGAGACCGAAACTTTTCTGCTAGGCAGACGCGGCAGCGAAGGCGCCGACCTCAAGGTCTACTCGATGGCGTCGCCGCTGGGCCGCTCGATAGCCGGCGCGCGGCCCGGCGACCAACGCATTTATTCGATTCCGGGTGAGACAGGTCGACTGGTGACGCTGCTGGAGGCCGTGCCGTATGAAATGCACCTACGACAGCGGCCGGTAGCAGACAGTCCACCGCGATCCAACCTTAATAGCGGCCCGAGCACCCAACTGACGCAGCCTGTCTCGGAAATCAACCGCGCGAACCACTTTCGCGTCGCGCGGGCCGAAACCTTAACTGGCGCATAAGGAGAGCAACGAACATGACCAGCACAGCGCCCGTGTGGATTTCGCCGCACGGCTATGAGCGGCTACAAAGGGAACTGGCCAGGTTACGTACGTTGCACAGCGGCGCAAACGTTGACGGTCAGGCGGACGACAACGCGATCGCCGCCCAAATCGGGTGGCGGGCCAGGATTCAACGAATTCAGGATTTGTTGGTCAATGCCGTCGTCGGCGAGGACCCACCCGACGACGGGATCGCCGAGCCCGGCATGGTCTTGACCGTCCGTTACGGCGATAACGGTGACACCGAAACCTTCCTCCTCGGTGTGCGTGGCGCCGAATACAGCGACATCGAGGTCTACTCCAACGAATCCCCGTTAGGCGCCGCTATCGCGGGTGCACGCCCCGGCGAACGACGCACCTATACCCTGCCCAGTGGTGCGACCCTGGACGTCACACTGCTTGAAGCGGTGCCGTACGGAGTCCACAAGTCCGGTTTGAAGTCATGACCGATCATATGACCCCGATCCATCGCACGGCGCCGGAATATGTTGCGCCTGAATATGTTGAGCCACAACCACATACACCGGAACCTGAGCATACACCAGACGCCCAGTCGTCCATCGCTGACGTCCCGCCAGCCCAGGGGTGATCACATGGTCTTCGAAATAATCGACCCGGTGGCGATCATGTTCCTCTTGCTCGCGGGTTTAGGCCTGATCATGGCCGTCGCATACGGACGCATGTGAGTCGCCGCCTTAAGCTGCCCCCACTGCGTTGTCGCCGTCTTCGTCGTCTTCTTCCGCGAGGAGTTTCTCGGGGTGGTGGAAGGTGTTGGTGCGGGGTTGGCCGCGGTCGAGGTGTGGTGGTGGGATCC
>NZ_LZJP01000122.1:0-911 GCF_001667865.1 Mycobacterium mantenii
GAAGACTTGCATGCGTTGTTGGTGCGTGAGCAGGTCAGTGTGTTGAGTCAGACGCCGTCGGCGTTTTATGCGTTGCAGAGTGCCGATGCGTTGGCGCCGGAGTTGGGTGAGCAGCTGAAGTTGCAGACGGTGGTCTTCGGCGGTGAAGCACTTGAGCCGCACCGGTTGTCGACGTGGTTGCACCACCACCCGGGCCTGCCCCGGATGATCAACATGTATGGCATCACCGAGACGACGGTGCACGCGTCGTTCCGTGAGATCGTCGACGGTGACGTCGACAGCAGCGTCAGCCCGATCGGGGTGCCGCTGGCGAACCTGGCCTTCTTCGTGCTCGATGGTTGGTTGCGTCCGGTTCCGGCCGGTGTGACCGGTGAGCTCTATGTCGCCGGCGGTGGTTTGGCGACCGGGTATGTGGGCCGGGCGGGCCTGTCGGCCTCGCGGTTTGTCGCCTGCCCGTTCGGCGGGCCGGGGATGCGGATGTATCGCACCGGGGATCTGGTCCGCTGGGGCACCGACGGTCAACTGCAATACATGGGCCGCGCCGACGAACAGGTCAAGATCCGCGGCTACCGCATCGAGCTCGGCGAAATCCAGGCCGCCCTCGCCGCACTGTCCGGGGTCGAGCACGCGGCTGTGATCGCCCGCGAGGACCGGCCCGGCGACAAGCGGCTGGTGGGCTACGTGACCGGCACGGCCGACCCGGCCGAGGTTCGGGCCCAGCTCGGCGAGCGGTTGCCGGGCTACATGGTGCCGTCGGCAGTGGTGGTGCTCGACGCGCTGCCGCTGACGGTCAACGGCAAGCTGGACACCAAGGCCCTGCCGGCGCCGGAATACTCCGACGCCGACCGCTACCGGGCCCCGGTGAGCGCCATCGAGGAGATCCTGGCCGGCATTTACGCCCAGGTGCTGGG
>NZ_LZJP01000123.1:0-3241 GCF_001667865.1 Mycobacterium mantenii
TACTGGACGACCGAGTTGAGAATGATGGTGTCGAACGAGCCCCGCGGCAGCCCCTCGGTGACGTGGGCGGGTTGGGCCAGGAACTGGACCCGATCCCGCCACGGGATCTGCAGTTGCTCCAACGAGCGGGCCAGGGTGGCCACGGCCACCGGCGACATGTCGGTGCCGACGTAGCGCTCACAGTGCGGGGCGACCTGTGACAACACCAGCCCCGAACCGACGCCGATCTCCAGCACATGTCGCGGCTGCAGCGCCATGATCCGATCGATTGTGGCCGAACGCCACTCCTTCATCTCTTCGAGCGGGATCGGTTCATCGGTGTAGCTGCTGTTCCAGCCTTGGAAATCCATGCCGAACCCCGACACGTCGACCTCGGCGCCGTACAGGTCGTCATACAGGTGTTGCCACTGTTCGACGATTTCGGTGTCGTGATCAGCGCTGCTGGTGTGCTCGAGGCTGATGTACGCGACCAAGTTGACGCCGGTGGTGCCGCGATGCACGGCGGCGGCGGCCCGAGTGACCTGCGGGCAGGCCAACATCGTGTTTTCGATTTCACCCAGTTCGATGCGCTGCCCACGCAGCTTGATCTGAGTGTCGGCGCGGCCCAGGTAGTCCAGCGTGCCGGCCCGGGTCCAGCGCACCAGGTCGCCGGTGCGATACATCCGCTCGCCAGCAGCCCCGTAAGGGTTGGCCACGAATCGTTCGGCGGTCAGTTCCGCGCGGCCCACATAGCCGTTGGCCAACGGTCCGCTCAGATACAGCTCGCTCACCACCCCGACCGGGGCCGGGTTCAGCCGTGCATCCAGCACCAGAGCGCACACTCCCGGGATGGTGGCGCCGATGCTGACCGGCTGTCCCGCCGACAGTTGTGCGTCGGTGGCCCAGATGGTGACCTCGGTGGGGCCGTAGGCGTTGAACATCCGCCGACCCGGCGCCCAGGCTGCCACCACCTCGGCCGGGCAGGCCTCCCCGGCGGTGATCAGCGTCGCCAACCCGTCCAGCCGGGTGCGATCCAGCGTCGACAGCACCGTCGGGGTCAACAGGGCCGCGCTGACCTGACGGTCATGCAGCAACGCGGTCAACGCCTGTCCGGCATACACGTCCGGCGGCGCCACCACCAACGTTGATCCAGACCCCACTGCCCACAACAGCTCAACGATCGACGCGTCGAAGGTCGGCGCGGCCACCATCAACACCCGCGCATCCGCGCCCAACCCGTAGACTTGGCGTTCCGCCGTGGCTACCCCCAGCAGACCCGCGTGGCTGACCGCCACGCCCTTGGGCATACCGGTGGACCCCGACGTGAAGATCACATAAGCGGTGTTGTCCACCCCCAGGGCCGTGGGCCGGTCGGCGTCGGTGATCGCCTCCGCGGACCGCCCGGAAAGGTCCAGCCCGTCGAGGCGCAAAACCGGACGCGACCCGGCTCCGGCCACCGTGTCGGCGCCGTAGGTCAACACACATACCGCGCCGACCGCGTCCAGCACCGTGGCGATGCGTTCGACCGGATGGGCCCGATCGACCGGTACATACACGCCGCCGGCCTTGAGTACCGCCCACCAGGCGACCACCAGCTCCGCGCAGCGATCCGTGGCCACGCCCACCGCGCGCTCGGTACCCACTCCCGTTTCGATCAGTACCCGCGCCAACCGCGTCGACCACGCGTCAAGCTCGCGATACGACACGCTCCGCGTGCCGTCGAGCACCGCCACCGCGTCCGGGTCGGCGGCCACCGCCTCCGCCAGCAATTCCGACACCAGCCCCACTGGGGCCTTTATCCCAGCGCCAGACCACTGCGACAGCACCAGATCGCGCTCGCCGTCGTCCAGCAGCGCGACGTCTCCCACCGGCACCGACGGGTCGGCCACCACGGCCTCGATCACCCGTCCAAACCAGGTGACCAGTCGCTCGATGGTGGCCCGGTCAAACAAATCCGTGGCATAGGTCGCCATGCCCGCGACCATCGGTGCGGCCGGGTCCTCGCCGGGCACCTCCCTGAGGTCGAAATCCAGATCGAACTTGGCGGTTCGGGTGGACACCCCCAGCGGCTCGACGGACACTCCGTCGAGCGCGACATCGGGGCGCACATTGTTCTGAAAGACCATGGCCACCTGGAACAGCGGATGATGCGCCGCGGAGCGCACCGGGTTGAGCTGCTCGACCAGCTGCTCGAACGGCACATCCTGGTTGCTGTAGGCATCCAGCGCCTTTTGCCGTACCTGCGAAAGCACGTCGCTGAACGGCTGCGCAGATTTGACACCGACCCGCAGCACCCAGGAGTTGACGAAGAACCCGACAAGTTCATCGAGCGCCTGATCCAGCCGCCCCGCGACCGGCGCGCCGAGCACCATGTCCTCACCGGCCCCGACCCGGTGCAGCACCACCGCCAACACCGCCTGCATCACCATCGAGGCCGTGGCATTATGCGCCGCCGCCAGCGCCTTGACCCCCGCCCATGTCTGCGGATCAATGCGCACCTCTACGCCATCACCGCGGTAACTGGGCACCGGCGGACGGGGCCGGTCAGCCGGCAGCGACACCACCTCCGGCAGATTCTCCAGCTCCTGCCGCCAGTAGGCCAACTGCCCCGCAATCACACTGTCGGGATCAAACTCCGATCCCAGCCAATCCTGTTGCCACAGCGTGTAATCGACATACTGCACCGGCAATGGCGCCCAGTCCGGCGCCCGGCCCTGCCGCCGCGCGAGATACGCCGCTCCCACGTCGCGGACCATCGGAGCGGCTGACCATCCGTCAAAAGCGATGTGGTGCACCACAATCCCCAGCACGTGCTGCTCCGGCGCCACCGCATAGATCTGTGCGCGGATCGGGATCTCGGTCGACAGATCAAACCGATACCCGGCCAGCGCCACCAGCTCGCCGACCAATTCCTGTTCGGGCACCGAGATGACGGCCGCGCCCCCGCGCCGCCACATCCCCGCCTCGGCCGGCAACACCTGCTGCAACGGCACCCCGTCAACGTCGGGAAATACGGTGCGCAGCGTTTCGTGGCGGGCGATCACATCGTCGAGCGCCGCATCCAGCGCCTGCACATCCAGCGCCCCGCTGATCCGAAACGCGATCGGCATGTTGTAGGTCGCGGCCCCCTCGAACCGGTCCAGGAACCACAACCGGCTCTGCGCATACGACACCGGAACCCTCTCGGGCCGCGGGCCGGCCACCAAAGGCTTACGTCGATGCCCGTCTCCACCGATACGCGGCGCCAGCTGGGCGACCGTGG
>NZ_LZJP01000124.1:0-85876 GCF_001667865.1 Mycobacterium mantenii
CGACGACATCGCACGCGCCCAGCTCGAAGAGTTCATCATCGAGGGCTAAAGCCGGCCGGTCGCCCCGGCCATTAGGTAACTCTCCAAAGCGCTGGCACATGCGCTAGCGAAACCGTGGATCACCTAATGGCCGGGGCGCTGTCATGTCTGGGGCGCCACGACCATTCCATCGACACGACGCTGTGCAGTTGCTTAGCATCACTGTCGATGACCGTTCAACCCGCAGCGTTTCTTCGCACGACGCTCCCCCTCGACCTGTCCCGGCTCGCGGAGCTCGACAGTGGTCGCTACCACTCCATCTGGCTGCCCGACCACATGGTCAGCTTCTGGCCGGACTCGATCTGGACTGCCGAGTTCACCGACCTGGCCACCGCTTCCCCATCGCCGCACCGACATCTGGACGGCTTGGCGGTAGCCGCTGCGGCCGCGGTCCTGACCGAGCGGGTTCCACTGGTCAGCGCCGTCGTCGACACGGTGCGGCGCCATCCCGCCCTGCTGGCCCAGACCGCGCTCACCATCGACCATCTCGCCAAGGGCCGGTTCATCCTCGGACTGGGCAGCGGCGAGAGTGAGAACACACTGCCCTACGGCTTCGACTTCTCGCGTTCGGTCAGCCGCTTCGAGGAGGCGCTGGCGGTGATCCGGCTGCTGTGGGAAAGCGACGGCCCGGTCGACTTCGACGGCCGGTTCTACTCGCTGCACCACGCCCGGCTGGACACCGAACCCTACGAAGGCCGGCTACCGCAGATCTGGATCGGCGCCAGCGGCCCGCGGATGCTCGACCTCGCGGGCCGGCATGCCGACGGGTGGTGGCCGGCGGGCGCGTGGACTCCGGAGCACTACGCGCAGATGCTGTCCGTGGTGCGGGCATCCGCAGAACGCGCCGGCCGCGATCCGCTGGCGATCACGCCATGCTTCATCCAGGTGTGCCTGATCGGTGCGGACGACGACGCCCTCGCCGAGATCCTGCAGGCGCCACTGGTCAAGGCCTTTCTGCTGCAGGTCTCCGCGAAGACATTGCACGACTTCGGATTCGAGCACCCCATGGGCGATGGTTGGCGCGGATTCCAGGACATCGATCCGGCCGTACTCACCCGCGAGCGGATCGTGGAGTTTCTGGACAACGTGCGACCCGAAATGGTCCTGGCCGTCGTCCCCCATGGCACACCGAAAGAGGTCGCCAAAATTGTCAAGACGTACGTGGACGCGGGTCTGCGCGTGCCCAAAATCCTCGATTACGGCGCCATGGCCGGGGTGAAATACGCGCAGGCTTCCGCGGCGAATGTCCTTGCGGCCGAAGACGAACTCGTGCGGCTCTGCGGAGAGCTGTCGTGACTGCACGTCTGGACGCGGCGGAGATGCTCGCCGCCGCCGAGGCGGAAACCGGATTGCGAGACTACGGCGACCCCACCCTGCCGGAACGCTTCGCCGTCGCGGTCGAGCACCTGAACGGCCTGGGCATGGATGCCGATGGCCGCTTCGAAGCCGCACAGGTGTGTCGCTGGCTGCTGACATCGCGTCTGGAATTCATCGAGGACCGCAACCGCTACCCGATCGGCGCCGAAGTGATCGACTCACCGATGTTCGTCACCGGCGAACCCCGTTCGGGGACAACGCTTATGCACGCCCTGATGGCCGTCGACCCGGACGCTCGGGCGTTGCGGTTCTGGGAGGTGATGTACCCGTCGCCACCGCCGGGACTGGCCGCACCCGACGACGCCCGCCGGACGCGGGCCGACGCGGACTGGCGTGAGATCAACGCAAAAATGCCGAAATGGCTGCACAGCCACCCCTACAACGACATGCTGGGCGACGGCCTTCCCGAAGACGAACGGACCTGGGCGTTCGACTTTCGGGTGATGACGCCCACCGCGTGGTGGCGGGTCCCGATGCAGTCGCTGGTCGGAGGTCTGGCGACCGACGCGGCCGCGCAGTACCGGCTGCACAAGGCCATGCTGCAGCAATTGCAATACAACCGTTCGCGAAAGTACTGGGTGCTGAAGGGTTTCCATGGCTTCCGGCTCAAGGAGATGTTCGACGCCTACCCTGACGCGACCCTGGTGTGGTTGCACCGCGATCCGGTGCAGGTCGCGGCCTCACGCACCATGATGATGGCCGACATCGCCGAAGGCATGGTCGGTCCCGTCGACCTGCACGCCCTGGCGAAGATGCACCTGGAGTTGACCCGTGCCGGCGTCGCCAACACCATGAGCAACCCCATGGTCGACGATCCACGCATCCTGCACGTCCGCTACACCGACTTCATTGCCGACCAAGTCGGAACGGTGCAGCGCTACTACGCATTCGCCGGTCGCGAGGTTACCCCGGAAGCCGAAGCGGCGATGCGCGCCTATCTGGCCGACAATCGCGGCGACCGCTACGGCAAGTTTCACTACTCCACCCAACTGCTGACCGACATCGGTGAAGATCTCGACGCGCTGCACGCCGAATTCCAGCCGTTCCGTGAGCGATTCGGCGTGGCGATCGAGAACCGGTCCTGATATGACGGGCGCACACGAACGGCTGTCGGTGCACAACGTCACCTTCTACGGCGAACCGCTGGCCGCGCTCGAGGAACACTGGGCGGCGCTCGGAGTGTCCCGGTTGAGCATCCTGGACAGCCAACTAGTCGATCCGGAATTTCCAAAGCTGTTGCAGCGCAATGACTATACCGTTGAAGCGGTCTGCCACATCTTCGGCGGGGGCCGGCTGGACACCGCCGGACCCGCGGCGCGCGACGCCCTGCTGACGGTGATCGACGCCGCGGCCACGGTCGGCGCGCGCGTGGTCTATATGTTGACCGGCGGGCGGGGCGCACTGAGCTGGCCGCAGGCGGCCGATCGCTTCAGCGCGATGATCGCGCCCTGCGTCGAGCACGCGAAGAGGGCGGGCGTGGCGCTGGCGGTCGAGAACGCCTCGAGCCTCTACGCCGACATTCATATCGCCCACACCCTGCGCGATACCATCACGCTGGCCGAAATGAGCGGGCTCGGCGTCTGCATCGAGCTGTTCCACTGCTGGGCGGAGGGCGATGTCGAAGCGATGGTGCAGCGGGCATTGCCCCGAACCGAGCTCATCCAGCTCAGCGATTACGTGCTGGGTGACCGGGCGCTCCCGGGTCGCGCGGTGCCCGGTGACGGCGTGATCCCACTCGAAGCGTTCGTCGCCCAGGCCCTGGCCGGCGGCTACGCCCACGGATTCGACCTGGAATTGATCGGTCCCCGCATCGAGGCCGAGGGCCGCCTGCGATCCGCGCGACGCGCCTGCGACGTGGCGGGAGCGATGCTGACCAGATCGGCTCCGTGACAATGGGATTCGGCGATGGCCCTGACGACGCGGCGCTGCAATCGGCCTGGACTGAATTCTGCGCCCAGCTGCAGCGCGCGGGCGAGCGGGTCTTCAAAGCCGCCAACCCCGCCGCCGCATCGCACCGCGTCGACGCGTACCGGTTCCTCACCCAGAACCTGGGCCAGGCCTTCGATCTGGCCCTGGAAACTCGCGACACCGGCTACCCGGCGCTGCACACGTTCTGCGGTCCGACCCGCAAGCTCGGCGGAGACTGCGCCGACTTCACCTATCAACAGGCATGGATCGACGGGCGCTCGACCTACCGGCTCACCGGCTCCCGCGGGACCTCGCGCTTCTTCAACGTCACCGTGCAGGGCCGGCGCACGCCCGGCCCGGGCGTCCTGCACGAGCCGTTCGGCGACACCCCACAGGCCAACCTGCTCGGCCATCAACTCGATGTCGGCGAGGACGGGGGATTCGAGCTGTACGTCGGAGGACCCGAGCGCGGCCCCAATTGGCTGCCCACCACACCGGAGTCACGAAAACTGTTCATCCGCCAGGGGTTTGACCGCTGGGACGAGTCGCCGGCGCGGCTGTGCATCGAACGCACCGACATGGCCTCGCCCAAGCCGTTGCCCACCCCCGCCGACATGATCGCGGCGATGGGCTGGGCCGGTGACTTCGTCATCGGCCTGATGAACGATTGGCCCGAATTCCCGTTCACCTACGGAGGCGTCGACGCCGAGCACCCGAACACTTTCCCGCGCGTCGGCGCCACCGCCGCGGACAACAAACGCGGCCGGGCCGCCGCCAACATGTATTGGGAGCTGGCCGCCGACGAGGCACTGATCGTCGAATTCGAGGCGCACGACGGGCTGTGGATGTTCACCAACATGGGCGTCTTCTTCAACAGCATGGACTACCTGTATCGCCCGGTGAGCTACACGCCGAGCCGCACCGAGATCGACCGCGACGGCCGCATCCGCCTGGTAATGGCTCACCGTGATCCCGGCGTGCACAACTGGCTGGACACCCAGGGCTTCGAACGCGGCAACCTCACCTACCGGCACATGCTCGAAGGCGACCCTGCCGTGCTCGACACCCGGGTGGTCAAATACGACGACCTGCTCGGCGCCCTGCCCGAGGAGACCGCCATGGTGAGCTCACCCGAGCGAACCGCCGCGATGTGGGACCGCTTCCACGGCATTCGCCGCCGCTACGTTTTGTAGCCAGCGCTAGTGTCAAAGATCGTGACCGAGATCTCCGAAGACGAACTGGCCGGGCTGTCCGAATTCTCGCTGCTGTCCGAAAACGCCGAGCAGGCCGGGGTGTCCGGCCCACTGCCCGACGCCGAACGCGTCGAGTCCGGCACGGGCGAAGCCAAGATCAGCGCCTTGCGCTGGGGTGGCAGCGCTCCCCCGCGGATCGTGTTCGTCCACGGCGGTGGGCAGAATGCGCACACCTGGGACACCATCATCGTCGGCATCGGTGAGCCCGCGCTGGCGGTCGACCTTCCCGGTCACGGCCACTCCGCCTGGCGCGAGGACGGCGACTACTCGCCGCAGCACAACGCCGACACCTTGCTGCCGATCCTGCGCGAACACGCCGCGTCGGCCGACCTCGTCGTCGGCATGTCGCTGGGCGGATTGACCGCGATCCGGCTGGGCGCGGTGGCCCCCGAGCTGGTCAACGAACTGGTGCTGATCGACGTCACCCCATCGGCGCTGCAACGGCATTCCGAGATGACCAAGGAGCAGCAGGGCACGGTGGCGCTGATGCACGGGGAACGCGAATTCCCCAGCTTCCAGGCCATGCTCGACTTGACGGTCGCCGCGGCCCCGCACCGCGAGGTGAAGGCACTGCGCCGCGGCGTGTTCCACAACTCGCGCAAGCTGGACAACGGCAACTGGACGTGGCGCTACGACGCCATCCGCACCTTCCCCGACTTCGCCGGTCTCTGGGACGACGTCGACGCGCTGTCCGCCCCCGTGACCCTGGTGCGCGGTGGCTCATCGGGCTTCGTCAGCGACGAGGACGCTGCCGAACTCGGCCGTCGCGCAAAGCATTTCCGCTCCGCGCACGTCGTGGAGAATTCGGGCCATTCCGTGCAAAGCGACCAGCCCCGCGCGCTGATCGACATTCTGCGTGGGGTGCTCGACGCGCGCTGAGCCTACGGTGGGGTCATGACCTCTGCTGACCGTCCCGTTCGAATCGGTGTGCAACTGCAGCCTCAGCACGCCCCCGAGTACAGCCAGATCCGCGACGCCGTGCGCCGCTGCGAAGACATCGGTGTCGACATCGCCTTCAACTGGGACCACTTCTTCCCGCTCTACGGCGATCCCGACGGCGCGCATTTCGAATGCTGGACGATGCTCGGAGCCTGGGCCGAGCAGACATCGAGCATTCAGATCGGCGCGCTGGTGACGTGCAACTCCTACCGCAACCCGGAGCTGCTGGCCGATATGGCCCGCACCGTCGACCACATTTCCGACGGCCGACTCATCCTGGGCATCGGGTCGGGTTGGAAACAAAAGGACTACGACGAGTACGGCTATGAATTCGGTACCGTCGGCAGCCGCCTGGACGACCTGGCGACCGCACTGCCCCGAATCCAAGCTCGGCTGGCCAAACTGAACCCGGCCCCCACCCGCGACATCCCGATCCTCATCGGCGGCAAGGGCCCGCGGAAAACACTGCGCATGGTCGCCGAACACGGCGACATCTGGCACGGCTTCACCACCGTCGAGACCTATCCGGCCGCGGCGGCCGTGCTGGAAGAGCATTGCGCCGCCGTCGGGCGCGACCCGTCCACCATCGAGAGGTCGGCCGGCGTCGAGAACAACAGCGGAGTTCGCCGCGGTGAGGGAACAGACGGATTGATCGCCAATGCCGAAGGCCTGACCGCGCTGGGTGTGACGCTGCTGACCGTGGGCGTCAATGGTCCGGACTACGACCTGACCGCCGCCGAAGCGCTATGCAAGTGGCGCGATAGCCGCTAAACCGGCCGGGCCGCAGTCGCCTAATGTTCGTCGGCCAAACACATAAACGCATCCGTCAATTCATGAGAAACTCTCACCGCTAGATTGCCGCACCGGCCGTGAAAGAGACTCAAGAAAACGATGCCGAAGAAATACGGGGTCAAAGAAAAGGACCTGGTTGTTTCGCACGTCCTCCACCTGTTGTTGACCGGGAAGCTGCGCAGCGGGGACCGCGTCGACCGCAACGAAATTGCGCTGGGTTTGGGTGTGAGCCGGGTGCCTATTCAAGAGGCACTGGTCCAACTCGAACACGACGGCATCGTCTCCACGCGCTACCACCGCGGCGCCTTCGTCGAGCGGTTCGACGAGGCCACCGTCCTCGAGCATCACGAGCTCGACGGCCTGCTCAATGGGATCGCGTCCGCACGCGCGGCGACCAATCCCACGCCGCGAATCCTCGGACAGCTCGATACGCTCATGCGCTCGCTGCGCACCGCGAAGGATTCGCGCGCCTTCACCGACCTCGCGGCCGAATATCGGCGCACCGTCAATGACGAGTACGCCGGACCGCGGCTGCATGCCACCATCCGCGCCTCGCAGAACCTCATCCCCCGCGTCTTCTGGACGACCTATCAAAGCGGGCGCGACGACATGCTGCCGTTCTACGAAGACGAGACCTCGGCAATACACCGACGCGACCCCGAAGCCGCGCGGGCGGCGTGCGTCGACCGCTCCTACCTGATGGCCCAGACGATGCTCGCCGAACTGTTCCGGCGGCGGGTCTTCACCCCGCCCGACGACATCAGCCGGGTCGTTCCCGGCCCGCTGCAGGTAATCGCCGACGCGGACACCATCTGCGGCGAGGCATCGCTGGCGCTGTGAACCGACGCTGAGCGGGCCGGGTCGCCGCTCAGTCGTTACGGTGACACTGATGAGTTCGCGCGTGGGCCGGCACACGAAGCGCCGCGGAAAGGCACTCGGCCTGGCCGCGACAGTCCTCATGGTGTGTGGCCTCGCGCTGGGCGGACCGGTCGGACCGGCGGCCGCCGACTGGAATCAATGCGCGCCGGCCGGCGTGGAGAGCGCGAGGACGCTGCCCAAAGATCTGACCGAGAACCCGACGACCGGCGAGGACGACCGCGACACAACGGCATCCGTCGAACCGCTCAGCGCCGTCGACGTCGGCTCTCTGGGCCTCGGCACGCCGGGACTCCTGACGATCGGCACGCTGTCGGACGCCCCGCCCAACATCTGCATCAATCCCACCGGCGAATTCAGCGGGTTCGACAACCAACTGCTGCGCGCCATCGCCGACAAGCTGCATCTGCAGGTCCGCTTCGTCAGCACCGACTTTTCCGCGCTGCTGGCGCAGGTAGCGTCCCGGCGCTTCGACGTCGGCTCGGCCGCGGTGAAGGCCACCGACGCGCGTCGGCGCACCGTCTCCTTCACCAACGGCTACGACTTCGGCTTCTATTCGCTGGTGGTGCCGCCGGGTTCCGCGATCCACAAATTCCGCGACCTCGCGGCCGGCCAGCGCATCGGCGTCGTGCAAGGCACCGTCGAGGAGTCCTTCGTCGTCGACGTACTGCATCTGCAACCCGTGAAGTATCCGGGCTTCGCCACCCTGTACGCCAGCCTGAAGTCCCGCCAGATCGACGCCTGGGTAGCGCCCGGAACCCTGGCGGCGACCGTCATTCGTCCCGGCGATCCGGCGGTGATCGCCGCGAATACCTACAGCCCAGGCAATTTCGTGGCTTACGCGGTCGCCAAAGGCAACAAGCCGTTGATCGATGCGCTCAATTCCGGGCTGGACGCCGTCATCGCCGACGGCACCTGGGCGCACCTGTACACCCAGTGGGTGCCGCGGACGATGCCGCCCGGATGGAAACCCGGTTCCAAGGCCGCGCCCGTCCCCAAGTTGCCGGACTTCGCCGCGATCGCGAAGCAACACCGTTCGTCGGCGGGCCCGCCCGCACCGAAATCACCCCTGGCGCAGTTGGGTGACTCCTTCTTCGACTGGGACATGTACCGGCAAGCCGTCCCCATGCTGTTCACCACCGGATTGCCCAACACCCTGATCCTGACCAACAGCGCGCTCGTCATCGGCCTGGCGTTCGGAATGGTGCTGGCGATGGCGGGGATCTCCACCCGGCGCTGGTTGCGCTGGCCGGCGCGCGTGTACACCGACATCTTCCGCGGCCTGCCCGAAGTAGTGATCATCTTGCTCATCGGGATGGGCATCGGCCCGTTGGTCGGTGGGCTGACCAACAAGAATCCATATCCGCTCGGCATCGCCGCACTGGGATTGATGGCCGCCGCCTACATCGGCGAAATCCTGCGCTCCGGAATTCAAAGCGTCGACCCCGGCCAACTCGAAGCCTCCCGGGCGCTCGGCTTCGGCTACGTCACCGCCATGCGGCTGGTGGTGGTACCGCAGGGAATCCGGCGCGTGCTGCCCGCCCTGGTCAATCAGGCCATCGGGCTGTTGAAGGCCTCCGCGCTGGTGTACTTCCTGGGCCTGATCGCCGACCAGCGTGAACTGTTCCAGGTCGGGCGAGACCTCAACGCACAGACCGGGAGCTTGTCGCCGCTGGTGGCCGCCGGACTCTTCTACCTGCTATTGACCATTCCGCTAACGCATTTGGTCAACTACATCGACACCCGCCTGCGCCGCGGCCGCCGCACCGCGAAGCCCGACGACGACGCCGACATGCTGGCAACGACATTCGGCCAGGAAATTACGTGACCCCCGGCATCCACGGGCGAGAGTCAGTCTCGCTGGCGGCCAAAGACGTTCACCAAACCCTGGGCGGAAGCAAGGTGCTGCGGGGCGTCGATCTCGAGGTGCCCGCGGGCAGCACCGTGGCGGTCATCGGGCCGTCCGGCTCGGGCAAGTCGACACTGCTGCGCACCCTGAACCGCCTGTACGAGCCCGACAGCGGCGACATTCTGCTGGATGGCAGATCGGTGCTGCGCGACGATCCCGACGAGCTCCGTCAGCGTATCGGCATGGTGTTCCAGCATTTCAATCTCTTTCCGCACCGCAGCGTGCTGGACAACGTCGCGATGGCGCCACGAAAGCTGCGGCGGCTGCCCGCCGACGAGGCCCGCGACTTGGCGATGGCGCAGCTGGACCGAGTTGGCCTGAAGCACAAGGCCGCTGCCCGCCCCGGCATGCTGTCGGGCGGCCAACAACAGCGAGTGGCGATTGCCCGTGCGCTGGCGATGGCGCCGCAGGTGATGTTTTTCGACGAGGCGACCTCGGCGCTGGATCCCGAAATGGTCAAGGGAGTACTGCAGCTCATTGCCGACCTTGGCGCCGGCGGCATGACAATGGTTGTGGTAACCCACGAAATGGGTTTCGCGCGGTCGGCATCCGACGCCGTGATGTTTATGGATCACGGCAAGGTCGTGGAATCGGGCCCTCCTGAGCAGATATTCGAAGCCGCGCAGACCGAACGGCTGCAGCGGTTTTTGTCGCAAGTCCTTTGATCCCGGATAACTAGTGGGCAATAGCTCCCTTGTAGGCACCTCATATCGGGATAGACTCCCGATTTATGTCAGACAGCGAATCGAACCCGGCCGAGGTAGCCGAGCTCGCCGAAGGTTTACACCGAGCGCTGTCCAAATTGTTCGCGATTCTCCGCCGTGGGGACCCCAGCGGGGCGGCGGCCGGGGAACTGACCCTGGCGCAGTTGTCGATTCTGGTCACGTTGCTCGACCAAGGCCCGATCCGTATGACCGATCTCGCCGCGCACGAACGGGTGCGGACTCCCACCACGACCGTGGCGATCCGCCGGCTGGAGAAAATAGGTCTGGTCAAGCGTTCCCGCGACCCGTCCGACCTGCGTGCGGTGCTCGTGGACATCACCCCGCGGGGGCGGGCCGTTCACGGTGAATCGTTGGCCAATCGACGCGCTTCGTTGGCGGCGATGCTGAGCCAGCTCCCGACGTCTGACCTCAACACCCTGATGCAGGCGCTGGCGCCGCTGGAGCGGCTGGCCTCCGGCGACCCGACGTCCGGACCCGCCGGCGTACCGCCCGCGCGCAAGGAAGCCTGAAAAGGGCTTTACCTCAACGCTTTCCGTCTTCGACGGCACGGTCGGTAAACTGCAGGGCATGCCCAATGCACTCATCACCGGCGCCGGCGGCGGTATCGGATCGGCAATCGCCACAGCGCTGGCCCCCACGCACACCCTGCTGCTGGCCGGCCGGCCATCCGAGCGGCTCGACGCGGTCGCAGAGCGGCTCGGCGCCACCACGTTTCCGCTGGACCTCACCGACTCCGAGGACATCGAAGCCGCCTGCGAAATCGTGGACGAACTCGACGTGCTGGTGCACAACGCGGGGTTGTCCATACCCGGCAGTGTCGCCGACTCGAACGTCGACGAATGGCGTGCCACGTTCGCGGTAAACGTCTTTGGACCGGTGGAACTCACGCTGGCGCTCTTGCCGGCGCTGCGACAAGCGCGCGGCCAGGTGGTGTTCATCAACTCCGGGGCGGGCCGCAACGCTTCGCGGAGTATGGCGTCCTACTCGGCCAGTAAGTTCGCGCTGCGCGCCTTCGCGGATTCGCTGCGCAGCGATGAATCCGATTTGCGGGTGACGACGATCTATCCGGGCCGGACCGACAGCGCCATGCAACGCGAACTCGTCGAGTTCGAGGGCGGCACCTACGATCCCGCCAAGTTTTTGAAGCCCGAAACGGTTGCGGCCGCGGTCGCCGATGCGGTGGCAACCCCGCCCGACGGACACATGCACGAGGTGGTGCTGCGGCCCGCCCAGCATTAGGCGCCGCTAAACAACCAGGTTGACCAGCCGGCCGGGGACCACGATCACCTTGCGCGGGTTGGCCCCCGCCAGGAACGCCTGAACCTTTTCATCGGCGAGCGCCGCGGCCTTCAGGGTGTCCTGATCGGCGTCGGCGGCCACCTGCACTCGTCCGCGCACCTTGCCGTTCACCTGCACCGGGTACTCCACCGTGTCGTCGACCAGATAGGCCGGGTCGGCAACTGGGAACGGGCCGTGCGCCAGCGGGGTCTCGTGGCCCAGTCGCAGCCACAATTCCTCGGCCATGTGCGGGGCCAGGGGCGCCAACATCAATACCAGCGGCTCCACCGCCGCGCGCGGCACCGCGTCACGGTGCTCCTTGGTGAGATGGTTGGTGTATTCGATGAGTTTGGCCGCAGCGGTGTTATTGCGCAGTGCGGCATAGTCTTCCGCGACGCCGGCGATGGTGCGATGCAGCGCTCGAAGCGTGCCGGTCGCCAACTCCGGCCCGTCAACCACGCGGGTGTCACCGGTCTGCTCGTCGACCACCAACCGCCACACGCGCTGCAGGAAGCGGTGGGCTCCCACGACGTCCTTGGTCGCCCACGGCCGGGACGCCTCCAGCGGGCCCATCGACATCTCGTAGACCCGCAGGGTGTCAGCGCCGTAGTCGTCGCAGATCTCGTCGGGCGAGATCGAATTCTTCAGGCTCTTACCGATTTTCCCGAACTCCTGGAAGACTTCGACCTCTCCCCCGGGCCCCGGGTAGACGAAGCGGCCGTCGCGTTCGACCACTTCTTCGGCCGGCACGTAAGACCCGCGCGCGTCGGTGTAGGCGAAGGCCTGGATGTAGCCCTGGTTGACCAGGCGACGGTAAGGCTCCCGGGAACTCACATGGCCCAGGTCGTATAGGACCTTGTGCCAGAACCGCGCGTACAGCAGATGCAGCACCGCGTGTTCGGCGCCGCCGACGTACAGGTCGACCCCGCCCGGATCCTGCGGCCCGTGCTCAGCCGGCCGCGGACCCATCCAGTAGGCCTCATTCTCCTTATCGCAGAACCTTTCCGAATTGTGCGGATCGGTGTAGCGCAGTTCATACCAGGAGCTGCCCGCCCACTGCGGCATCACGTTGGTGTCCCGGCTGTAGGGCTTCAGGCCGTCGCCCAGGTCCAGCTCGACGTGCACCCACTCCGTCGCCTTGGCCAACGGCGGCGAGGGCTCGCTGTCGGCGTCGTCGGGGTCGAACAGCACCGGCGAGTAATCCGGTACATCGGGCAACTCGACCGGCAGTGCGGCCTCGTCGAGTGCATGCGCACGTCCGTCCGCGTCGTAGACGATGGGGAACGGTTCGCCCCAGTAACGCTGACGGGCGAAAAGCCAGTCGCGCAACTTGAATTCGACGCGTGCCCAGCCGCGGCCATCGGCCTCCAAGCGGGCGGTGATCTTTTCCTTGGCCGCGGCCACGTCCAATCCGTCGAGGAAGCCGGAGTTGACCAGTACCCCGTCACCGGCGTAGGCGGATTCCGAAATGTCGCCTCCGGCAATGACTTCCACGATCGGAAGGCCGAATTCGTGGGCGAAGTCCCAGTCGCGCTGGTCATGGCCGGGAACCGCCATGATCGCCCCGGTTCCGTAGCCGGCCAACACATAGTCGGCGATGAAGATCGGCACGGGCTTCCCGTTGGTGGGATTGGCGGCATAGCCGCCCAAGAAGACGCCGGTCTTCGCTTTGCTTTCCTGACGCTCGAGGTCGGACTTCGACCCGATCGCCTGCCGGTAGGCGGCAACGGCCGCACCGGGTGTGGCTGCGCCATACGTCCAGCGCGGGTCGGTGCCCTCCGGCCAGGCGGGCGCCACCAAGCTATCGACCAGGTCGTGCTCGGGCGCCAGCACCAAGTAGGTGGCGCCGAACAACGTGTCGGGCCGGGTGGTGAACACCTCGATATCGACCGTCTCGCCGTCGCGCCCGGGGGCCGCGAACAGCGCTTTGGCACCGGTGGATCGGCCGATCCAGTTGCGCTGCATGGTCTTGACGGGTTCGGGCCAGTCCAGCACCTCGAGGTCGTCCAGCAGCCGGTCGGAGTACGCGGTGATCCGCATCATCCACTGCCGCAACCGTTTCCGGAATACCGGGAAGTTGCCGCGGTCGCTGCGGCCGTCGGCGGTGACCTCTTCGTTGGCCAGCACGGTGCCCAGGCCGGGACACCAGTTCACCATCGAGTCGGCCCGGTAGACCAGCCGGTGGCCGTCGATCACGTCGGCGCGCTCCCCCGCCGACAGCCCGGCCCAGTCCCGCCCGTCCTCGAGGCCGCGGACACCGGACTCGAATTCGGCGACCAGCTCGGCGATGGGGCGCGCCTTGTTGGCGGCGCTGTCGAACCAGGCGTTGTAGATCTGTAAGAAGATCCATTGGGTCCACTTGTAGAACTCGACGTCGGTGGTGGAGAAGCTGCGCCGGCTGTCGTGGGCGAGGCCCAGGCGCCCCAGTTGGCGCCGGAAATTCACGACGTTGGCCTCGGTCCGGGTGCGCGGGTGGGTGCCGGTCTGCACCGCATACTGCTCGGCGGGCAGCCCGAAGGCGTCAAACCCCAACGCATGCAACACGTTACGGCCGGTCATCCGGAAGTAGCGGGCGTACACGTCCGTTGCGATGTAGCCCAGCGGGTGGCCGACATGCAGACCCTCCCCCGACGGGTAGGGAAACATGTCCTGCACGAACAACTTGTCGTCCGGGACGGCGGCGCCGTCCAGCGGAGCCAGCGAGCCGACCGGGTTGGGCACGTTGAACGTTCCGAGCTTCGCCCAGTTCTCCTGCCACACACCCTCGATACGGCCCGCCAGCGTCGCGGTGTAGCGATGCGGCGGCGCGTCGGAGTCGGGCGGGGCGGCGCCAGAGTTGCTTGCTGGCGAAGCGGTCGGGGAGTCGGTCACCTGAACAGGGTATAAGGGCCGACACGACGGGGCCGCCGGCCACAGGTTGGTCTCGGTTCCATTGCGCACCGATCAGGGGTTCATCCCAGGTGTGTTTCGAGCCTGTTCACCGCCTTTGACCTGTAGTTACAGTCAGCCACTATCGACGGCTTCTGGTATCGAGCCATTGGAAGGACCGACGCAGATGATTGAGATCGTCCCCGGCCACCGGGCACTCCTCGGGGGTATGGTCGCCGGCCTGATGGGCCTGGCGGTTGTTGCGGGCGGCACGGCATCCGCAGACCCGTTGCCTCCTGCGCCAGCACCCGTCCCCGCGATTCCCGTGCCGGCGCCGCAGAATCTTGGGCCCGAGCTGGTGCCGCCGAGCAGATACCTCGCGGCCCCTCCGGCCGGTAATCAGATCGTCCCGCCGGCCACCGCCGCGGTCCCGGGCACCACGGCACCGGCCGCCGTCACGCCGGCGGCCCCGGCCCCGGCCCCGGCTCCCGCGACGTCCGGAACGATCCGCGAATTCCTGCAGTCGAAGGGCGTGAAGCTCGAACCCCAGAAGGCCCAGGGCTTCAAGGCACTCGACATCACGTTGCCGGTGCCCGCACGCTGGACCCAGGTGCCTGATCCCAACGTGCCCGATGCGTTCGCGGTCATCGCCGACCGGCAGGGCAGCAGCATTTATTCATCGAATGCCCAGGTCGTCGTGTACAAGCTGGAGGGCGCCTTCGATCCGAAGGAGGCCATCACCCACGGCTACGTCGACAGCCAGAAACTGCCGGCGTGGCAGCCCACCAACGCCTCGATGGCCGATTTCGGTGGCTTCCCGTCGTCGGTCGTCGAAGGCACCTATCGCGACGGTGACTTGACGCTCAACACGTCGCGGCGCCACGTCATCGCCACGTCGGGACCCGACAAGTATTTGGTGTCGCTGTCGGTGACCACCGATCGCGCGGTGAGCGTCGCCGACGCACCGGCCACCGACGCCATCATCAACGGGTTCCGCGTGAGCGCGCCCGGCGCGCCCGCCCCGGCGCGCACTGCCTCTCCGGTTGGGCTGCCCGCACAGGCTCCCGTCGCGCAGGCTCCCACCGCGCCGGCTCCACTCGCTGCTCCGGTTGCCCCGGCACCGGCCGCGGCTCCAGTTGTCCCGGCACCGGCCGCGGCTCCGGTCGCCCCGGCACCAGCCGCGACCCCGCTCGTACCGCTCGCCCAGACCTCGCCCGCGGCGCCGGTCGGGCTCCCCGCACAGGCACCCATGGCGGGCCAGCAGCACACGCCCAGTCTGTTGGCCATGGTGCCGGGCCTGCCCCCGCTCCCGAACTTCTCGTTCCTGCAGCACTAACGACGGCGGCCCCGGCACCCGCCGAGCCGGATTCGCGCGCCGGTGACCCGGCTCGTATTGTGAGCGCATGCTGATTGCGGGCGTGCTGTGCATGTGTGCGGCGGTGGCCTCGGCGGGGTTCGGCACTTGGTCGCTTGCACACAACCGGAGTTCCGGCGCCACTGCATTGGCGCTGCGCGCGATGGCGCCGACCCAGCTGGCGGTCGCGGTGATGCTGGCCGCCGGAGGCGTGGTGGCCATGGCCGCGGTCCCGGCTACCGCGCTGATTGTGCTCATCGTCTGTGTCGTGGGCGCGCTGGGAACGCTGGCCGCGGGCTCGTGGCAGAGCGCGCGCTTCGCGCTGCGCCAGGAAGCGGCGGCGCCTACCTGTGGCGGCAGCTGCGCCGGCTGCACGCAGTCGTGCCACTGATCTGAAGTGGGGGAGAGGCCCTAGTTTCGGCTGACGTCGATGGGGTGGGTGGCGAGCAGCGAAAGCGGCAGCGGCTGGCGACGCAGGACTTGGCCCCACAGATCCGACCTCGGTCCGACTAACACATCGGATGGCAAGGCGGACAACACAATCCAATCGTCGCGTTCGATCTCGCCTTCAAGCTGACCGATGGTCCAGCCCGAATATCCCGCGAAGATCCGTACCCCTTCGACCAGCGGCGCGATCACGTCGGGCTCGGCGTCCAGATCGACCATCACCACCCGGCCGTCCACGTGCCGCAGGCCCGGCGCGTCCTGCGGGTCGGCGCCGATGCGCAGCGTCGCCAGACACAGCGCGGCGTCACGCTTCACCGGGCCCCCGATGAACATCGTCTTCGGCTTGGCCGACAGCTTGGTCCACTGTGGCAACACGTTGTACACCGCGGTTTCGCTGGCGCGGTTCAGCACAACACCCAGCGTGCCGCCGTCGTTGTGCTCGACGATGTAGATCACGCTGCGCCGAAACGTCGGTTCGAGGAGATCGGTGTTGGCGAGCAGCAAGGTGCCCGCACGCACGCGTTGCGCGGCGGGTGCGACGTAGTCCTCTGGATCCTCCGGCGGCGGCACCAGACCATCATCGCATCCAGCGCACGGTCGCCCCAGGGCAATCGACGGGGTGGGCCACGGAGATTTGTACTGTTATTGGGACGGCTTTGACCGCGCGAGCCTTGCCAACCCCAATCGTGGAAGTCGGTTTCGTGATCCCAACTCGGATGCAGTCCAGCGCACCCGTCGAAGTCTGGCGGTCCGTGCGCGCTTTGCCGGATTTCTGGCGGCTGCTGCAGGTGCGGGTGGCGAGCCAGTTCGGCGACGGTTTGTTCCAGGCGGCGCTGGCCGGGGCGCTGCTGTTCAACCCGGATCGGGCTGCCGACCCGATGTCCATCGCGCGCGCCTTCACGGTTCTGTTCTTGCCGTATTCGCTGTTGGGTCCTTTCGCCGGTGCACTGATGGACCGATGGGATCGGCGCCTGGTGCTCGTCGGTGCCAACGTGGGCCGGCTGATCCTGTTCGCCGCGATCGGCACGATCCTGGCGGTGCGGGCCGGCGACTTGCCGCTGCTGCTGGGGGCCCTGTTCGCCAACGGATTGTCCCGGTTCGTCGGATCCGGGCTGTCGGCGTCGCTGCCGCACGTGGTGCCGCGGGAGCAAGTGGTGACGATGAACTCGGTCGCCACCGCGTCCGGGGCTATCGCAGCGTTCTTCGGCGCAAACTTCATGCTGGTGCCCCGATTCATCTTCGGGGCCAGCGACAAGGGCGCCTCGGCGATCGTGTTCCTCACCGCGGTTCCCGTGTCGATCGCGTTGCTGTTGTCGTGGCGATTCCGTGCCCGGGCATTGGGCCCCGACGACACCTGGCGAGCGATCCACGGACCGGTCATCTACGCGGTGATCACCGGCTGGCTGCACGGGGCGCGGACGGTGGCGCAGCGTCCGACGGTCGCTGCCACCCTGTCCGGGTTGGCCACCCACCGGATGGTCGTCGGCATCAACTCGCTGCTGGTCTTGTTGCTGGTCCATCACATGCCCAACATCGAGGGTGGGGGATTCGGCACCGCGTTACTGTTTTTCGGCGCCGCGGGCCTGGGCGCATTTTTGGCCAACGTGCTGACACCGCCGGCGATCCGCCGGTGGGGGCGTTACGCGACGGCCAACGGTGCGTTGGCGGCGTCGGCCATCATCGAGGTCGCCGGCGCCGAGCTGCTGCTCCCCGTCATGGTCGGGTGCGGCTTTTTGCTCGGCGTCACCGGCCAGATGGTCAAGCTTTGCGCCGACACCGCGATCCAGATTGACGTCGACGACGCTCTTCGCGGGCACGTGTTCGCCGTACAGGACGCACTGTTCTGGGTCGCGTTCATCGTCTCGATCACGGTGGCCGGCATCTTGATTCCCGATGACGGGCACGCACCCGCATTCGCGCTGTTCGGGTCGGGGCTGTACCTGGTCGGCCTGGCCATGCACAGCTTCCTGGGCCGGCGCGCGGAGCAGGCGAATAATCGCTACCCGGCGGGCGCAACCGACGAGCGGAGGCAATGATGGCGGGTCCCGAACCGATCGTGGCTGACCTACGGTCCGAAAGCGATGAGCTTGACGCCCTGGTCGCGCCGCTGCCGGCCGAACGCTGGGCCGATCCGACGCCCGCGCCCGGCTGGACCATCGCCCATCAGATCGGCCACCTGTTGTGGACCGACCGGGTCGCGCTGACCTCGGTCACCGATGAGGCCGGGTTCGCCGAAGAGCTCAAGGCCGCCGCCGCCGACCCGACCGGCTTCGTCGACGCGGGCGCCGCAGAGTTGGCCGCTCTGGCGCCGGCCGAACTGCTGGCCGATTGGCGGATCACGCGCGCCCGGTTGCACGACGAGCTGTTGTTGGTTCCGGCCGGGCGCAAACTTCCCTGGTTCGGGCCGCCGATGAGTGCGGCGTCAATGGCTACCGCGCGGTTGATGGAAACGTGGGCCCACGGGCTGGACGTCGCCGACGCGCTGGGCGTCAAGCGGGTGGCCACCGATCGGCTGCGGTCGATCGCACATCTCGGGGTGCGCACCCGCGACTACGCCTTTTTTGTGAACAATCTGGAGCCACCGGCCGAGCCGTTCCTCGTAGAGCTGCGCGCGCCCGGCGGCGACACTTGGAGCTGGGGATCCCCCGACGCGGCCCAGCGAGTCACCGGTTCGGCCGAAGACTTCTGTTTTCTGGTCACTCAGCGCCGCCCGCTCAGTGCCCTCGACATCACTGCGCATGGGGCCGACGCCCAGCGCTGGCTGGAGATCGCGCAAGCCTTCGCGGGGCCGCCCGGCGCCGGGCGATGAGCGCGTGAAACACGCGGAGAGGCGGGGCCAACCAGACCCAAGCGCCGGTCGATGAGCGCGTGAAACACGCGAAGAGAGCCGGGGCCAATCAGACCCAAGCGCCGGTCGATGAGCGCGTAAAACGCGTCCGTCAGTGCAGCGGGCCGCCGTAGCTCGCCCGGTTCTCGGCCTCGGCCTCCTCGCGCAGCGCGGTGATCGCGAGGTTCAGTCTTTCGGCCAGCTCGCCGTGGCCGTATCCGGTCATCACCCCGGGATGCAAAGTCAGTTTCAGCAACCGGCCGTCGGAATTCGCCACCGCGTGAATATCGCCCAGGTCGACGCTGTAGGTGACGGCCTCGGCCTGCGCCACAAGGGCTTCCCACTTGTCGGCCGCCTCGCTCAGTTCCCGAAGAACCGATTCGACGAGATCCTTCTCGCTGAGATTCGCGCGACTGCCCGAACCCGCCACCATGACAGTATCGTCGACCCCTCCGACCAGCGTCAATTCAGACGCGAGGGGGTTTGCGCGCAACTTGTTGGGCGCTCACCCGGCGAGCTTTTGATACCAGGCGAGGTGATAGTTCGCCGACACCGCGTCTCCGCTGGCGATGCCCTCGGTGGCGGCCATCAACAGGCACTTGAGCAGGAGCGCGGGATTGATGTTCGGATACTGAACGAGCAGCTGGTAGCGCGCGGTATCGAGATGGACCCGCAGCACGTCGACCTCCTGGTCGACCACAACCGTTCCCGCGGCGGCGGCTTGTGCCAGCCTCGGCACGATCTTGGGCAGATCGTCACGCCCACGTGCGGCCGCATTCAGCACGCTCGCCAAATCCTCGATGGCGGGCAGGGCGCGGGGCTCGACCGACGACGTGGTGGCGGCGAAGTCCACCGAGCGATGCAACGAATCACCGGGAGCGTAAGTGACGACGCGCACCGTTTCGCCGATCAGTGCGGCGACCCTGCCGCTGCGATGCTCGGGTTCCAGCAGGCGCACGCCGGCCGGCAGGGTGATGCCTGACGGTATCCATCCGTGCGCCAGATCGGTGACCAGTACCGTCGTGCCGTCGGAGCGATCGCCGATCGCCCAATTCAGGCGCGGCTCCTGCCGGACCACGAATTCGAGCAGCCTGTTCAGCCGTGCGTTTTCGAATCCTGTTGTGGTCGATGGCTTTTCGCTGCGCGTCTGGGCGGCGGGGAAGGCGGCGGTGTCGGTTTCGGCCGCGGCGGGGGTGGCGTCAGCGGGGGCGGCGTCGGCCACGGCTTCCTGCGGGACCACCGGCGGCTCGGCCTCGCCGGCGACCGGCTCGTCGACGACCACGTGGTGACGACCGGAGTCGGCCTGATCGGGCGTCGACTCCTGCGTCGGCGCCTCGAACATCGCCCGGCTGACCACCGGAATGACCTGCGTCTCCTCGAGAGGGGACCCCTCGGCGGCGGCGAGCTCGTCCTCGGCGGCGGCGTGCTCGTCCTCGGCGGCGGCGTGCTCGTCCTCAGCGGCGGCCCCCTCGTCCTCGCCGGCGGCCGGCCCGACGACCGCGTGGTGGCGACCGGAATCGGCTTGATCCGGAGCCGCCTCGGGCGCAGACGAAACGGGCTCGGCCCGGACCACCGGGATGACTTGTGTCTGGTCCAGGTGTGACACATCGGCGCTGCTAGGGGTGGGGCCGTCGGCAGGAGCCTCCTGTGAGGGTGCCTGCGGTGTGCCGATCTCGGCGACCGGTTCGAGCGCGGACGCTCGGCGACGACGCCTCCTGCCCGGACGTGGGGATGGCGTGGATGCGCTCGGTGCGGGAGCTTCGGCGATGGGCTTGACCTCGCGGATTGCGGGCAGCACCTGCGTTTTTTCCAGGTCGGCCTTGGACGGCTCGACCCTCGGTGGGGGAGCAGGGGGTGCTTTGGCGCCGCTTTGTACCGCATGCAGGTAACGAATCGTCGATTCGACTCGGCGCACGGCGCGGCCGCGGGCCTCGTCGATGACGCGCGCCTCCGCCGCCTGGCGGGAGAGGTCGGTCATCCCCGCTCGCTTGAGCAACTTCAACTGATCATTGGCCGCGTGAGCGATTCGCTCCAGGTCGGCCTTGAGATACTCAGCGAGGGTGGCAGTTTCGCCCGTGACCGTCGACAATTCGGCAGGCCACAACCCGCCTGTCACCCACGGGGTGCAGTCGATAGGGGAGCTGAAAGCCGGCGTCGCCAGTGATTCCCGGGTAGCTCTCCGGAGGCGCTGGCGCGCCGACATCCGACCGAAGACCGCCACCGGCTAAGCGTACCGGGGCCTGGCGGGCGGCTTGTGCGGTCAGTGAATTGTGCGGTCGCAAGGCCCTGGGTAGCGTGAGGACATGGCTGATTCTGCACTGCAGCAGCAACTCGACGAGGTGCGCACCTTGCTCGCCCGCGCGCGAGAGTTGTTCGGCCCCAATCCGGTAGAACCACCGACCGGAATCGCTCCCGATCCCAACGTTGCCAAGCCGTGGCTGCGCTAGGCCGGCAGCTGGCCTGAGATTCGGCTACCGCGCGCCGTTACGTCGGCGCAATTTGTGCGCCAGCAACTTCTCAATGGCCGCATCCAGATCGCGGGGGCTCGGGACCTCCGCGGAAGGGGTGTGCCCGGCCGCGACGATCTCATCGCGAATTTCCAGCAACGCTTTGAGGCACGACACGTCGGCGGTCAGCAGGATGCCCTGCGCCAGCGTCTCGGCATCGGTGTCCATTGCCTCTTCGCTCAGCGCGACGCTGTGCATATAACCGCCGCGGCAAGAGCGGACAAGGATGTGTCCACTCGGGTGAACAGTGTCAAAAGCGGGATTCGCGTCGGTCATCGACCGCGGTCGACGATGTCGCCGAACTTACCTGCCGCCTCCTGCTCGTGCTGTTCCCACATCGTCGCCGAAACAGTCAGTTTGTCGGCCAGATCAGCGTGGTCAGCAGCTTGCTGCTCATAACACTGACGTCGAAGCTCCAGCAGCTCACGACCCGCGTCGCGCAATTCACTGAAGATCGGCCCTAGCGAATCGAGGCTTTCTTGGATGGCGGCGTGCGACGACGGAACGGTACGCAAATACTCCGAGGTGTCCTGATGATGCGCGGCAGCCTGACGCAGGTGCGCAGGCACTACATGAATCGAATCTGCCATCCGCTTCTCCCGTTTACTCCCGCCGGTTTTGCCGGCGAGTTCGTTTCTGTCAGGTGGTCGACGAGGTCGCCGGCCGGGTAGGTGTCGGTGGGTCAGGCTTGGCCGGCGTCGTCACTGCCGCGGTCGCCGCCGGCGGATGCTCCCAGCCTAGGAAGCTCGGCCCACTCACGGTGGCGATGTGTTGAATTTGGCCGTCGAGAAGCGCCTTGCCGGGACCGAGGGCGAGCGCATGTCGATCGGTGAACATACCGATATCGCCGGGAGTCAACCGCACGGAATCGACGGGGTTGGGAACCGCGGTTCCCGGTGGGGGAATCGTCATGCCTTGCTGTTGGAAGGCCTCCGCTATCGGGGTGCCGCCGATGGCGGCCGTGATCGCCGCTGCCAATTGTGGGCTGGCCGCGGTCACCGTTTCCCCGTCGGGCAAGCTCACCGGTGTCGGTCCGGCAGCCGGCTCGTCGGGTGTGCCCTGCTGGTCGGTGGGCCCGTCGCCGGCCTCGGTCGCAGCGTCGTGTGCACCCGGGTCCTGGTCTTGGGCGTCCGGCAGCTCCTCGTCGGCCAGCTCTTCGACAGCGGGATCGGTCCCGTCGCCACCTTGCAGTCCGGCGAGCGGAAGGCCGCCGGGCGCTTCCCAGCCGCCGGTGGAGCCAAGTCCCGGAAGTGAACCGCCACCAAAGCTGGGCATCGCGGGCGCCATCGGGGGTGGCAGCGGGGGCGGCACTGCGGCGCTCGCGATCGGATCGGGCCCGGACGCCTCCCCCGAGAGCAGTTCGTCGTCGCCGGCCAATAAGGAGTCCAGCAACGGATCCCATTCGGTGTCGAGATCGTCGGTCGCGTCGACCGCGGGTGTATCACCGACGGGCACCGCGGCTCGCGGCTGTTCACCGTGGGGATCCTGTTCGCCTTTGGAGGCGTCGTACAACGACGTCCAGGCCGCCATCAGCGCTGACTTCGACGTGTCATCCAGGCTGGCGCCGAGGACGACCGCGCGAATGTCTCGCAGCTTGCCGATGAGGAACCGCTGGAAATCGCGTGCGCCCGCCGGGGTATCGAGGTCCGATCTGCTCCGTACCGCGGCTTCGGTTTCGTGTTGCAGTTTGGTGAGGGCTTCCCTGCCGTCGACCGCACGCAGGTGGGCGTTCAGGATCGCCGAGACGACCTGCATGTCCAGCTGCGAACTCGCCGAGTTCTGTTGCGCGAGAGCCGCTTCAGCGTTGGCGATGGCGTCCGCCGCAGCACCGGTCTCGTCATCGGGCGGCGGCGCGGTTTCGGCGGACGGGTGCCTCGCCGGCGGGTCGGCCGTTGTTGCGGCTCCGAAGACGCCCGGGTGCTGTTGGCGGATCTTGCTCAGGATCGCCTCGAGTTGTTCGGGTCGGGTGGCGGGGGTGATCACGGCGTTGATCTCGGTCGGCGCCAACCCCGCCTGCCACGCGTTCGGATCACCGGTGCGGTCTCGGACGTATTTGACCGCGGCAAGCAGGTCGTCATACGCCGACATCAGAGTGGCAGGCGGCGCCGCAGCCTGCGTGGACGCTGCTGCGAGAAATGGCGCGAGCCCTCCATGCCCGGCGACTGTACTCAGGCGCATAGCTGCCGACAATTCACTGGTTTGCACGGTGTGGACTAGTTCCGGCTAGCCGCTACCGGTGGCGTACTGGGCTCGAAGGCTCTGCAACACAGCCTTTTTCGCGTGATCGAATTCGCGGGCCTGAGCCACTACCGACGCGATCTCACGTTGCTTGGCCATGAGGAATTTCTGAAACTCGCGCGCCCCCATGGGCGTATCGAGGGCAAGATCCGCCTGGTTCACGGTCGCGCGGTCGATCTGCTCGGCGATGGAATCCAGTCGCCTGACACTCTCGCGCGCCGCCTCGTGAGCGCTGGTCAGCACTTCGTTCAGCACACGGTCGGCTTCCGACGCGGCGCCGTGCTGATTCGCCAGCGCCGACCGACGCGCCTCGACGGCCTCTAACGAAGGTCCGGGTTGTTCCGGCATCGGCTCACCCTTCTCGTCGTGCCCGCATTGCCGGGCGGTCTTGGCTGGTCATATCGGTCGACGGATCGCAATGTTGTTCCCCAGGCGGCTTATTCGCACCGTGGCACCCGAGTAGGGCGCTTCGACCACGAGGTTGTTCCCGATGGCCAGCTGCACATGGCCGGCGTGCGGAAACACCAGATCCCCTGGCCGCACCTGCGAGCGGGGCACCGGGATCCCGTCGTTGATCTGCTGATAGGTGGTGCGATCCAAGTGAATACCGGCCTGCGCGTAGCTCCACTGCACCAGGCCCGAACAGTCGAACTGGTCGGGACCAGTCGCGCCCCATACATACGGTCGGCCCAGGCGGGACAGTGCGGCGCGCACCGCCAGAGCGGCGCGGTCGTTCGGTAGGCCCCGCAGTCCTGATAGTCCGAGCCGGCGGTCGTGCCGGAGCCGATAGCGCAAGGCCACCAGTTCCGCGTGGCGACGTCGGGCGCGCAGACGCGCCGACAACACGTGCGCCCGCTGGGTACGCAGGCGAGTTGCGCGGCGCCGCATCGCCTCCCGCTGCGCCAGTGGTGTCGCCGGCATCGTGGCGGCATCCGCGCGGGCCACATCCAGGACGCTTCGGGTCAGGTCGCTGGCCTGTGCTCGCTCGCGATGCGCGCCGGCGATGATGTCGGTGGCCGCGGTGTCGGTGTCGGCGGCCGCCGCGAGGCGTTGCCGGCTCTGGTTCACCGCCAGTTGGTATCCGCCGTGCGCGAGCTTGCTGCTCAGCCGGGCGGCTCGCTGCAACACGTCGCGGTAATGCGCGGTGTCCGCGATGAGGGACGACGGCTGGGTGCTGCCGGCGAATAGCTGGTGGGCACGGCTCAATGCTTCGACTTCGCTTTGACTCACGATGCCCCCTCGCCGTCCTGGGCCGCGCCTTGTCGGCCCGACTCGAACGCATCGGTGAAGGCACGTACGCGGGGGAGAGCACCCGGCGCGATCACCCCCCGATTGCGGATGTCCCACATCTCGTCGACGTCGACGCCGACTAGTGCGGCGATGATGGTCTCCGGCAACGACGACTGTGTGCATGCCCGGTCGAAGCGGGCGCTCAGGCTGCTGGGCATCCGCTTCAGCAGCGCCGTGCGCGTCGCCTCCAAGGCTTGCAGGTGCTCCATCAGCCGGTCGGTCGAGTCGGCGCCGGCGTTCACGGCCACCCGCCAGGAGCTGGCGGCGAGCATCTCGGCCTTCACGCATTGCGCGATCACAGACAGAATATACGTCTCATATTCGTTTGATGTTGTCGCAGGCAATCGATCGATGACGGATTTGAGGGCATCGAGCTGTGCTTCGGCGTAGCCTTCCAGCACTTCTGTGTCGCTGTGCCGGTCGACCACCACCGGTCCGGTGCGCCGCGCGGGCATGGGGGCCGGAGGCTGCGCGGCCATCAGGCGGGCCAGCTCGGCGTCCGGATCTGCGGCCACCAACAGCCGCGAGTAGGTGCCCGGCGGCAGGCCTAGGCCATTTTCAATCTTCTGAACTGTGCTTTTGTGCGGCTTGCGGGCTCCACGCTCGAGAAAGCTGAGTCCCATGATGCTGACTCCTGTCGCGGCGGCGAGGTCGGCCAGCGACCAATCGCGCGATTCCCGCAAGGCGCGGATGGCCGCGCCGGCCGATTCACGGGTCACCGCACGCTCCGGCCATGGGCCGGATATTACACAGCCAGCGCCTTCGATATCGGTATATACGTTTTTGTCACGTTTCCCTTGCGTCGGGCGGCTGGTTCTGTATACGCTTTTGCCTACGTTTCACGCTCGACAAGGAGACCGACATGGGACACCCCTGCGCAGCCAACCCGGAACTTTGGTTCGGCTACCCCGACGACGACGGTGGTGACGGCGCCGCGAAGGCGCGCGCATACGAGCGGTCGGCCACCGAGGCACGCATCCAATGCCTGCGCCGCTGCCCGCTGGCACAGCAGCGCCGCTGCGCCGCACACGCCATCGCGCATCGTGAGGAGTACGGCGTCTGGGCCGGCGTCAAGCTGCCGGGTGGCCAGTACCGCAAACGTGACCAGCTCGCTCACGCCCACGACGTCCTGCGGCGTATCGCCGCCGGTGAGATCAATGCCCGGCAGCTGCCCGAGAACGCGGCGCTGCTGGCACGCCACGAGCACGAGTCAGTCGCGGTGGCCGCGGTCGTGCTGCACCTGCCGCTGGCGCAAGTCAAACCCCGTTCGGCTGCCTGACATTTCGCCAAAGGCCGGGGCAGCAGTTTGCTGAGCCGGTCAACGGGGTAGTCGGGGTCGGCAAGACCAGTCTGTCGACCTAGAGGCGCACCCATGACGTTCGACCTGACCCCGACGGCAGCACAACACGACCTGGCCCGGCGCACGCACGAGTTCGCCGAATCCGTAATTCGCCCAGTAGCCCTCGACTACGACCAGCGACAGGAATTCCCGTGGGCCGTGCTGGAGGAGGCGGCCCAGCGCGGTTTCTACAGCCCGCTGTTCTACCGCGATCTGATCGGTGATCCGACCGGCATCTCCCTACCGATGTTCATGGAGGAGCTGTTCTGGGGGTGCGCCGGGATCGGCTTGGCCATCGTCATGCCGGCGCTGGCACTGTCGGCGATCGGCCAGGCCGCCTTGCCGGAGCAGATGCTGGAGTGGGCGCCCGAATGTTTCGGCACACCAGGAGATCTCAAGCTCGCCGCCCTGGCCATCTCGGAGCCGGAGGGCGGCAGCGACGTGCGTAACCTGCGCACTCACGCGCGCCGCGACGGTGACGACTGGATCATCGACGGCCACAAGATGTGGATCGGCAACGGCGGCATCGCCAATGTGCACGTGGTCAACGCGGTGGTCGACGAGGAGCTTGGCCATCGCGGTCAGGCGTTATTCGTGGTTCCGGGCGGCACCCCCGGGCTCAAGCTGCTGCGGAAACTGGACAAACTGGGCTGTCGGGCCTCTCATACGGCCGAGTTGCTCTTCGAAGGAGTGCGCGTTCCGGGAGCCAATCTGCTTGGCGGAGAGGAAAAGCTGGAACACAAACTGGCCAAGGCCAGGGAAGTCGTGGCGGGCGGGAAGCGGTCCGGTTCAGCCACATTGGGCACCTTCGAGCAGACCCGGCCCATGGTCGCCGCGCAGGCCATCGGCATCGCGCGCGCCGCGCTCGAGTATGCGACGGCGTATGCCACCGAGCGCGAGGCCTTCGGTGGACCCATCATCGACAACCAGGGCATCGCCTTTCCGTTGGCGGAATTGGCCACCCAGATCGACGCCGCACGGCTGCTCACCTGGCGGGCCTCCTGGATGGCGGCCAACAACGTTCCCTTCGAACGCGGCGAGGGCTCTATGTCGAAGATGGCCGCCAGCGAAGTCGCGGTCAAGGCCACCGAGCGCGCCATCCAGACCATGGGTGGCTGGGGTTACATCACCGATCATCCGGTGGAGAAGTGGTATCGGGATGCCAAGCTGTACACCATCTTTGAAGGAACCAGCGAGATCCAACGGATGGTCATCTCCAACGCGCTGGGTGCCGCGGTCGGCACACCGCCACTGCATGTCGTGCTAGAGCCGTCCGGGGGAGCCCTGAACCGGGTGTTCGGGCGGGGCACCCCGCTGCGATCCCGGGTCGCCGACACCGCCCTGTCGATGCAAGATCGTGTGCCCGAGCCGGTCATGAGGCTGGCCATGAAGGTGCTGCGGCCCCCGGGCAAGTAGGTGCGCCGAGTACGGTCGCGGTTGACGGCGCCGCATCAGGGCCCGGCGACGAAGGGTGGACGATGAGCAACCTTGAAGTCGCGCCGGCCGAAGTTGCCTGCGCTGCTTCACAACAGCTGGACGCCTCGCAGATGGTGGAAGTGCTGCGGCCGCGTGAGGTTCCGCTGGGCGGCCCGAGGGCAATCCGGGTGCAGCGCACCCTTCCGCAGCGACAGCGCTCGCTCATCGGGGCGTGGTGCTTCATCGACCACTACGGCCCGACGGCCGCGAGAATGGACGTCCCGCCGCACCCCCATACGGGACTACAAACCGTCAGCTGGTTGTTCGGTGGGGAAGTGGAACACCGTGACAGCGCCGGCGTGCACGCGGCAGTTCGGCCCGGCGAGCTGAATTTGATGACCGCGGGGGCCGGCATCTGCCATTCGGAGGTGTCGGTCGATTCCGGCGGCCCGCTGCACGGTGTCCAGCTCTGGGTCGCGCTGCCCGGATCCGATCGTGACACCGGGCGAGACTTCGCCCATCACACGCCCGCGCCCCTGGCACTGCCCGGTGCGGAGGCGCGGGTCTTTCTCGGCGGGCTGGCTGGCGGCCGGTCCCCAGTGCCGACGTTTACGCCGTTGCTAGGGGCCCAGATCGACCTCGACGTCGGGGCCTCCTTGGACCTCGATGTTGACCCCTCCTTCGAACATGGTGTGCTTTGTGATTCCGGGTCCGTGCACGTGGACGGGACGGCGCTGGCGCCAGCCGAATTGGCCTACCGCAGTCCCGGCCATGCCCGGCTGCGCGTGTACAACACGGGGGAGGGGCCCGCGCGGGTACTGCTGCTCGGCGGCACACCGTTCGCCGAAGAGTTGGTGATGTGGTGGAACTTCGTCGGGCGGAGCCACGAGGACATCGTCGACTATCGCCGTTTGTGGGAGGGCGCCGACGACCGATTCGGCGCCGTCCAGGGATACCGGGGAGCGCTCGCCCGGCTGCCCGCCCCGCCTTTGCCGACCGCTCGGCTGCGGCCCCGGCCTACACCACAAAGAAAGGGAAGCACAGATGACAACCGATAAGACCGGCGCCGAAGCCACGGTCAGCCTGCAAGACGGCAAGTACACGATCGCCGTCGAGGGCAAGACGGTGGGGCTGGCCGATTTCGCCGACCGCGGCGATCAGCGCGTCTTCTACCACACCGAAATCGATCCGGCGTATGGCGGACGAGGGCTGGCGACCATCCTCGTCGAGGAGGCGCTCAACGAGGCGCGAGATGAGGGCAAGCGCATTGTGCCGGTGTGCTCGATGATCGGCACGGTACTCAAGAAGCATCCCGAATTCGACGACATCACCGATCCGGTCACTCCGGAGATTACGCGGTGGGTGCGTTCATAGCGGCAGTCGCGTTCTCAATTGGATGATGCCAAAAGAAACCGTCCGGCCACTCGATCGGACAGCTATTTCTAGCACTATTATCTCTAGAGCCCTCCCTGCTGGGCGATGTCCAGCAGTTCGTCTATCGACTTGTGCATAATATGGCTGAAAATCGTCGCATCGCCTACGACCAGAATCGCGCATTCACCATCCATGCACAGCTCTATATTTCCCTTGTCCAACTCGCTGACTTCGATTCCCTCAGAGTATCCCAACTTATAGAGGTCGGTGCCTAATGGGCCAGACGCCAGACTGGAGCGGGCAAGCGTGGCCCAATCCCACACTAGGTACTTTTCAACCAGGTCAAAGCTTGTGAATGTTGCGACATCATTTCGTCTATGACCGCGGTCATCGACCATATCGATTGCCCAGTGACTTCTATCGCCGCGGATATGGGCTGCATAATCATCGGCTTTGAATGCGATTGCGCAGTCTTCACAGTTTGACGATACTGACACGCCCTTTAAACCAGCCTTAGGCGCCCAGTCGGACCAAATCTCTGATAAACGCGAAAAATTTACCATTTCACCGTATCCGCCGTACCACGCCAAACCGTTCCAGCTGCTCCACAGTACCATTTGTGCCGTCTGGCTTGATAATTCGGTATTGCTGACCGCCGCCGGGCTGGTGGAACCAAGGCGCTGCTTCCGATTCCTCTATATGCCAGCCCGGTGGCAGCGCAGACGGATCTTGTACCACGTATTGGTAGAAGGGTTTGGCAGCACTTTCCGGTGGCAATGAAAGTTGAGGAAACGGCGTTCCGTCAGGAGCCAAATACGCACCGCCGGGGTGCCCGAAGCGGCCGAGAACCGTGCTCGTCGGCAGGTTTGCGTCCGGGATAACGGTGCCGGGCACGGCGTACGGCTTCGTCGCCAACGTGTCATCGGGGTAGAAAAGGCTGCCGTCGGGGTTGGTGAACTCCGGGCCAGGGTCGACTGGCGTGTACCCGTGGAATAGGGGGTGATTGTGCGGGAGCGGCGGAGGTGGCTCACCAACCGGCGCCGGGCTGTCGGGCATCGCAGGTACAGGGTGTCCGGCCGGCGCGTGGTCGACGGGCACGTCGCCGTGCGGCCCGGACGGCGCGTGCTCGACCGGTGGGGGGTCAAGAGGGTGGGTGCCCGGGACGGGCTCTCCGCCAGCGCCGGGTAGCGGGGCATGCGAGGTGAGGTTCCGCTCGGCGGCTTGAAAGTGTTCCTCGGCCCCGGCGAGTGCGCGGGGGAACACGTTGTCGGCGGTCAGGCCCTCCAACATTTCGCGGCTGAACAGCATCTTCACGCCTTGCACCAGCGCCTCGCCGCCCGCCTTGAGCTCCGGCGCCCCGACCGCCAGGGTGATCGCAGTAAATAGGGGCTCGGAGGTCGCTTCTACCTGCCCGGGATCCGGTGTTCGCATCCCGGCCAACTTGCCGCCGTTGAAGGTGAAGTACGTGCCGGTGGCTTGGTCGAAGAACTCACCCGTGCCGTTATTGAGCTGACCGAAAGCTTGTACGGACTGCCCGTTGACGTTGTAGGTGAACATGAAATGCCCGTCGGGGGCGACATTTATCGACGCGGGGTCAATGCTGTTGTAGTCGGGGATTTTTCCGAGGTCGTCGAGTGCATGGGCTAGATCGGCCTTGAGCTTTGGCAGCTTGGCACTGGCGGCCTCGCCTTCCGGCGAGCCCGGGCCGTGGGTGTAGAGGTCGGCCGTGGCTTTGTTGAGCGCGTCCTGCGCGGCGCGAACCTTGGCCATTTGGTCCACGACGGCCTGGTTGGTGACTTGGCGGATGTCAGCCAATGCGGCCTGTTGAGCCGGAGACGGCGGGGACACGCCGTCAGCGTCGGCGCCATGGAGGGGGGCGCCGTCATACCCCTCGGCATGAAGGTTGTTCAGTGATTTTTGAAGCCCGTCGGAATAGCCGTTGCGAATCGATTGCAGCGCAGCGAGTGCCGCCTTGGTGTCGCGGAGGGCGTCGTCCTCGCAGGTGTCGATGAGGGCATGCAGCGCATCCTGCTCGGCCACGCTGAGCGTCTTGTCGTTGGTCAACAGGGCGACGGTCTGGACCACCAAGTCCGAAATGTTCTTCAACTGGGAATCCAAGGTAGCGATCCGCGCTGCGCCTGCCTTTTGTGCGTCGGCCAACGCCGCAGCGATATCCTCCAGGTCCGCACCGATCTTGGGCAGCTGCAAGGATTGCGTCCCAAGGGATTTCACGACTCGCTGCACTTCTTCAGAGTCGTTGATCGGATGACCGCCATCATGGTGATTCCAGGCAGTTTCGAAGCGGGTGCGGGCTTGCTCGAAAGCGTTGTTGGCCTCCGCGGTGCATCGCCCCGCGCGATGAAATGCGCCGGCTAGATTGGAAATCTGCAGTGGGCTGCCGGCCTGAAGGCTTGCATTGATCGCCCAGGGATCGCCGCCGACTTCAGCGATCAACGCATCCTTATCTATATAGGGAAGTCCCATGACACCGTCGATGGCTGGCGAGCGACACATATCTCACCGGGGATGCAGCGGCGTGAATTCGCGCCGGATAGAGGACCCGCGCCGATATGCATTTGCTACCCCTCCTGAACTGTCCATCAGGGTACTAACGCGGACACACCGGTCAATTCACTGCAATATTGCGTGTCACGGAACGCGCTGCTGACGGTATGGGTTGTGTAACGGTCGCGCCCGACGTGAACGGCCGCCCTGTTCGAGTCGGCTAGCTGCGGTGCTGTGCGCATCCGCCCGGCCGACGTCGCATCCGTCTTTTATATACGGCCGCAACGTGTTCCGATGCCTACGGATCGCCTCGCAAGGACGGCCATTTTTGCGTGAATGCGCAGGGGCCGGTCTGAAATGATGGTTCGGTGACAGACCCCTGCCCGGAATGCGGTTTCACCTACGACGTGCGGCGAGCCACGACTACCGGCGACGACATCCGCGCCGGGGCCGCCGAAATTGTTGCGCTTCTGTGTCGTAACGACGTCGACGTGCGGCGGCGCGCACGGCCCGACGCGTGGTCTCCGCTGGAATACGCCTGCCATCTGCGAGATGTGCTACTCGTGCAACGCGAACGGGTGCTCGCCGCCCGACGGGTCAATGGCGCCGACTGCGCATCCATGGGTCGCGAGGAGCGCGCCGAGCACGACGGCTACAGCGAGCAGGACCCCGTCGGGGTCGCTCGCCAACTCACCGACGCCGCAACACTATTCAGCAATGTGCTGGCCCGACTCTCCGACGGCGACTGGGATCGCACGGTTGTCTATCACTACCCCGAGACCAGCCGGCGGTCATTGCGCTGGGTCGCGATACACACCGCACACGAGCTGCGGCACCATCTTCTCGACATTCGACGCCAACTGTGAACGGTCCGGGTCGCCGCCGGAGGGTCGTCGGCTCACCGGCGCTACGGTGCCGATCATGAAGGTCGATGCGCACGCGTTTAGCGAGCGGTGGGCGCGCAATTGGAACGCACACGACATCGAAGCGGTGCTCGCCGACTTCCATGACGACGTCGTATTCAGTTCGCCGGTGGCCGCCAGACTCTTCCCGGAAACGCAGGGCGTGGTCCGCGGCAAGGCCGCGCTGCGGCAGTACTGGACGGAGGCCCTGGCGCGAACCCCGAATCTCCACTTCACCGTCGAAGGCGTCTATCAGGGAATCGACACGATCGTCATCACCTACCGCAACCAGAACGGCAACCTGGTCAACGAAGTCTTGATCTTCAGAGATGGCACGATCGTCGAGGGCCACGGCACCTATCTCCTCGCCGACCCCTAGCCAGGCGAAAGCCCTGCCCTGAAAAACGAAAGTCACGACCTCTGTCGAGGCCGTGACCTTTCGTTGAACCGCTCAGTGTGGGCGAAGGGGGACTTGAACCCCCACGTCCCGAAGGACACTGGCACCTGAAGCCAGCGCGTCTGCCATTCCGCCACTCGCCCGGAAAAACAACCGATGGACCATATCACTCTAATGGCCCGATTCCCGAACCGATGCAGCGGGCCCGGAAGCCGTCTACCGAGTGCACCCGTCGGTCCGCGCGGCTTTGACCTGCGGCGATACGGTTCTCACGATTTCGAAAGTGCCGCGGCGACACGATGTCCCGATACCATGCGGGAGTGATCAAGCACCGAGGTGATTCGTTTGCCGTCCAGCGGCAATACCTCATGGCAAGTGCATGCGAACGGTAGGACATGAGTAGCCAATGGGGGCTGGTCGCGCGGATCGAGCGCAAACTCGAGGCGACGGTAGACAATGCCTTCGCGCGGGTATTCGGTGGATCGATTGTTCCGCAAGAGGTCGAAGCCCTACTGTGCCGCGAAGCGCGTGACGGAGTCCAGAAGCTGCACGGAAACCGCCTTTTGGCCCCCAACGAATACATCATTACCCTCGGTATGCACGACTTCGAGAAGGTGGACACCGATCCGGATCTCACGTCGAGCGCTTTCGCGAGGTACTTGGCTGACTACATCCACGAACAGGGGTGGCAAACGTATGGTGAGGTGGTCGTCCGGTTCGAGCAGTCGTCGAACCTGCACACCGGCCAGTACCGCGCCCGTGGTGCTGTCAACCCCGATGTCGAGCCCCGCCCGACGGTCGACGACCCCGTCCGGCCACAATCAAATAATGCGTTCGGCGAAGAACGAGGAGTAGCACCAATGACTGACAATTCTGGCTACCGCGGGGCTCAGGGGCCGGGGCGATCCGGCGACGAGTACTACGACGACCGCTACGGGCGCCCGCAGGACGATGCGCGCGGTGGCCCGGAACCGCAGGGGACACCCGAGCAGCGGGGTGGCTATCCACCCGAGCAAGGCGGCTACCCACCTCAGCAGGGCTACCCGCCCCCCCGGCATCCGGAGCAGGGCGGCTACCCCGAGCAGGGCGGCTACCCCCCTCAGCAGGGCTATCCCGAACAGGGCGGCTACCCGGACCAGCGGGGTTACCCCGAACAACAGGGTCAGGGCGGCTACCCCCCACAGCAGGGCTACCAAGACCAGCGCGGCTATCCCGAGCAGGGACAGGGCGGCTACCCGCAGTCGTATGAACAGCGGCCGCCCGCACCCGGAGGCTATGGCGGCCAGGGCTACGACCAGGGTTACCGCCAAGGTGGCGGCTACGGCCCGCCCGGCGGTCAGCAGGGCGGTGGTCAGCAGGGCTACGGCGGATACGGCGATTACGCTCGCGGCCCGGCCCGCCAGGACGAAGGCGGTTACGCCCCGCCAGAGCAGCGACCCGGATACCCCGAACAGGGCGGCGGGTACGACCAGGGCTACCAGCAGGGCGGCGGGTACGGCCGTCAGGACTACGGCTCCTCCGAGTACACCCAGTACTCGGAGCACGCGCAGGGCGGCACGTACGGCGGTCAAGCCGGTGGCTACCCCGAGGCCGCCAGCCCCGAGTACGAGTACGGCCAGCAGGCGGATTACGGACAGTCAGCGGATTACGGTCAGCAGGCCGATTACGGCCAGCCCGCCGACTATGGCCAGCAGGCGGGTGGCTACGGCGGCTACGGCCAGGGTGGCTACGGCGCCGGCGGCACCACGATCACCCTGCAGCTCGACGACGGCAGCGGCCGCACCTACCAGCTGCGCGAGGGCTCCAACATCGTGGGCCGCGGCCAAGACGCCCAGTTCCGGTTGCCCGACACCGGCGTGTCACGGCGCCACCTCGAGATCCGCTGGGACGGGCAGGTCGCGCTCCTGTCGGATCTGAACTCGACCAACGGCACCACGGTGAACAACGCACCGATCCAGGAGTGGCAGCTGGCCGACGGCGACGTGATCCGCTTGGGCCACTCGGAGATCATCGTCCGGATCCACTAAGCCACTGGGCTTAACGCTGCCGTGCTTCGCCCCGTGTCGACCGCCGTCCAAGTATCGTGACGTAGCCGATGTGCTCGGAGTCACGGGCACCAGGGATGCGACGCTAGGACGGAAAGGACGCCAGATGCAGGGACTGGTACTGCAGCTGACGCGCGCCGGATTTTTAATGCTGCTGTGGGTATTCATCTGGTCCGTGCTGCGAATCCTTCGGACCGACATCTACGCGCCCACCGGTGCTGTCATGGTGCGACGCGGGTTGGCGTTGCGCAGCACGCTGCTGCCCTCACGTCAGCGCCGGCATGCGGCCCGCTATTTGGTGGTCACCGAAGGCGCGCTGGCCGGCGGCCGCATCACCCTGAGCGGGCAGCCGGTGTTGATCGGGCGGGCTGACGACTCCACGCTGGTGCTCACCGACGACTACGCCTCGACGCGGCACGCCCGGCTGTCTCAGCGGGGCTCGGAGTGGTACGTCGAGGATCTAGGATCGACCAACGGCACTTACCTTGACAGGGCGAAGGTGACGACTGCGGTACGAGTTCCAATCGGAACGCCGATTCGAATCGGCAAAACGGCGATCGAGCTGCGCCCGTGACCCGCGCCTACGACGATGATGCCGGCACAGCCGGGATCGAGGAGTGGCGCCCGTGACGCTGGTCCTGCGGTATGCCGCGCGGAGTGACCGCGGCCTGGTACGCGCCAATAATGAAGATTCTGTCTATGCCGGTGCACGGCTGCTCGCGCTGGCCGACGGCATGGGCGGTCACGCCGCGGGCGAGGTGGCGTCCCAGCTGGTGATCGCCGCGCTGGCCCACCTCGACGACGACGAGCCGGGCGGCGACCTGCTGGCCAAGCTCGACAATGCGGTGCGCTCCGGCAACGCGGCCATCGCCGCACAGGTCGAGGCCGAACCCGAGCTCGAGGGAATGGGCACCACTCTTACCGCGATCCTGTTCGCCGGCGACCGCATCGGCATGGTGCATATCGGCGACTCGCGCGGCTACCTGCTGCGCGACGGTGAGCTGAGCCAGATCACCAAGGACGACACGTTCGTCCAGACCCTGGTCGACGAAGGCCGGATCACCCGGGAAGAGGCGCACAGCCATCCGCAGCGATCGTTGATCATGCGCGCCCTCACCGGTCACGAGGTCGAGCCGACGTTGACCATGCGCGAGGCGCGCGCCGGCGACCGCTACCTGCTGTGCTCCGACGGACTATCGAACCCGGTGAGCGACGAGACCATCCTCGAGGCCCTGCAGATCCCCGACGTCTCCGAGGCCGCCTACCGTCTCATCGAGTTGGCGCTGCGGGGCGGCGGCCCGGACAACGTGACCGTCGTAGTGGCCGACGTCGTCGACTACGACTACGGACAGACCCAGCCGATTCTCGCCGGCGCAGTGTCGGGCGACGAGGATCAGATGACCCTGCCCAACACCTCCGCCGGGCGCGCTTCGGCGATCCGGCCCCGCGATGAGTCCGCCAAACGTGTTGCACCGCAACCGGAAACACCGAATCGACCGCGCTGGTCGCGGCGGAAGATGTTCATCGCCGTCGCGCTGGCCGTGCTGTTGGTGTTCGCGGGACTCACCGTCGGATGGTGGGTGATCCAGCGGAACTACTACGTCGCCGAATACAGCGGCAGGATCTCGATCGTCCGCGGAATTCAAGGAACCCTGCTGGGCGTCCCGCTGCAGCAGCCGTATCTGGTGGGTTGTCTGAACGCCCGCAACGAGCTATCCCTGATCAGCTACGGGCAATCCGGTGGCCACGCCAACTGCCAGCCGATGACGCTGCAAGACCTGCGCCGCCCCGGACAAGTCCAAGTCCAAACGGGACTTCCGGGCGGCAGCCTGGACCAGGCCGAATCGCAGTTGCGGCAACTGTTGGCGGAATATCTGCTGCCGATCTGTCCGTCCCCGCGGGCCACGTCTCCGCCGGGCTCACCGGGAACCCGCAGCGGAACACCCGAATCCGGCACCACAGCATCGCCAGCACCACCGACCACCTCGAGCGCCAGCCCTTCACCGAGCACGAGCGCCAACGGCCCCGCGAACTCTGCGCCGGCAGGTCCGACGACCACCTCGCAGACAGTGACCGCGCTTCCCGGGCCGCCACTTCAACCGGGCATCGATTGCCGGCCCGTGGCATGACGACACAGCTTCAGCCGCCGGTCGCGGTCACGCCCCCGTTGCCTACCCGGCGCAATTCCGAGTTGCTGCTTCTGGGCTTCGCCTCGCTGATCACCGTCGCCGCGCTGCTGATAGTCGAAGCCAACCAGGAGCGCGAGCTGCACTGGACCGCGATCAGCTACGGACTGGTGTTTCTCGTCGTCTTCGGATCGGCGCACATGGCCATCAGGCGCTTCGCGCCGTATACCGATCCGCTGCTGTTGCCAATCGTGGCCTTGCTCAACGGCCTTGGCCTGGTGATGATTCACCGACTCGACCTGGTCACCAATCAGCTCAGCGGCCGGCACCACCCCAGCGCAACCCAGCAGATGCTGTGGACCCTGATCGGCGTGGTGACCTTCTCCCTGGTGGTCACATTCCTGAAAGACCATCGGCAGCTGGCCCGCTACGGCTACATCTGCGGGCTGGTCGGTCTTATCTTCCTGGTGATTCCGGCCCTGTTGCCCGCATCGCTGTCCGAACAAAACGGTGCCAAGATCTGGATTCGCTTCCCCGGCTTCTCAATTCAGCCCGCCGAGTTCTCGAAAATCCTGCTGCTGATCTTCTTTTCCGCGGTGCTCATTGCCAAGCGGGGCCTGTTCACCAGCGTCGGCAAGCATTTCATGGGTTTGACCCTGCCGCGTCCCCGCGACCTCGCCCCCCTGCTGGCGGCGTGGGTGATCTCGGTCGGCGTGATGGCCTTCGAAAAGGACCTGGGCACTTCGCTATTGCTGTACACGTCGTTTCTGGTGGTGGTCTATCTCGCCACCCAGCGCTTCAGTTGGGTGGGGATCGGTCTGGTGCTGTTCGGCGCGGGAAGCGTTGTCGCGTATTACATTTTCGCCCACGTTCGGGTGCGGGTGCAGATGTGGTGGGACCCGTTCTCCGATCCCGACGGCAGCGGCTACCAGATTGTCCAGTCGCTCTTCAGCTTTGCCACCGGCGGGATCTTCGGCACCGGCCTCGGTAACGGTCAGCCCGACACAGTGCCGGCCGCTTCGACCGACTTCATCATCGCCGCGTTCGGCGAAGAGCTGGGGTTGGTGGGGCTGGCCAGCATCTTGATGCTCTACACCATCGTCATCGTGCGCGGGCTGCGCACGGCGATTGCCACCCGCGACAGTTTCGGCAAGCTGCTGGCCGCCGGTCTGGCCTCGACGCTGGCCCTCCAGCTGTTCATCGTGGTCGGCGGGGTGACCCAGCTGATTCCGCTGACCGGGCTGACCACCCCGTGGATGTCCTATGGCGGCTCGTCCTTGCTGGCGAACTATGTGCTGCTGGCCATCCTGGCGCGCATTTCGCACAGCGCCCGTCGTCCCCTGCGCGCCCGCGCCCGCACCAAGCCGTCGATCGCGGCGGCCGGCACCGAGGTGATCGAGAAAGTATGAACGCCTCCCTGCGCCGGATCTCGGTGACCGTGATGGCGTTGATCGTGTTGTTGTTGATCAACGCCACGATGACGCAGGTCTTCGCCGCCGACTCGCTGCGCGCCGACCCCCGCAATCAGCGGGTGCTGCTCGATGAGTATTCGCGCCAGCGCGGCCAGATCGTGGCCGGCGGCCAGTTGTTGGCCTATTCGGCCGCCACCGATAACCGCTACCGCTTCCTGCGCGTCTACCCCAACCCCGCGGAGTACGCGCCGATCACCGGGTTCTATTCGCTGCGCTATTCCAGCACCGGTCTGGAACGCGCCGAGGATCCGCTGTTGAACGGCTCCGACGAGCGGCTGTTCGGGCGCAGGCTGGCCGACTTCTTCACCGGTCGCGACCCGCGCGGCGCGAACGTCGACACCACGATCAAGCCGCGGGTCCAGCGGGCCGCCTGGGACGCGATGCAACAGGGTTGCGGGGGTCCGCCGTGCAAGGGCGCCGTCGTTGCCCTCGAACCGTCGACCGGCAAGATCCTGGCGATGGTGTCGTCGCCGTCTTACGACCCCAACCTGCTCTCGTCGCACGATCCCGAGGTTCAGGCGCAAGCGTGGCAGCGGCTGCGCGACGACCCCAACAATCCGCTGACCAACCGTGCCATCTCGGAGACCTATCCGCCCGGATCCACATTCAAGGTGATCACCACCGCGGCCGCGCTGCAGTCCGGTGCGTCCGACACTCAGCAGCTGACCGCCGCCCCCTCCATTCCGCTACCCAACAGCACCGCAACCCTGGAGAACTACGGTGGGGAGCCGTGTGGAAACGCGCCGACGGTGTCTTTGCAGCAGGCCTTCGCCCTGTCCTGCAACACTGCATTCGTTCAGCTCGGCATCCTCACCGGGTCCGACGCGTTGCGCAACATGGCGCAGTCGTTCGGCCTGGACAGCACGCCCAGCGTCATCCCGCTGCAGGTCGCGGAGTCAACAGTGGGGATCATCCCGGATGCGGCGGCGCTGGGGATGTCCAGCATCGGCCAGAAGGACGTCGCTTTGACGCCCTTGCAGAACGCCGAGATCGCCGCGACCATCGCGAACGGCGGGGTGACGATGCAGCCCTACCTGGTCGACAGCCTCAAGGGGCCCGACCTGACCACCATCAGCACCACAGCGCCTTATGAGCAGCGTCGCGCCGTGTCACCGCAGGTCGCCGCTAAGCTAACAGAGCTGATGGTCGGCGCCGAGAAGGTCGCACAGCAGAAAGGGGCCATTCCCGGCGTGCAGATCGCATCTAAGACTGGTACCGCAGAGCATGGCAGCGATCCGCGGCACACCCCGCCGCACGCGTGGTACATCGCTTTCGCGCCCGCACAGACCCCGAAGGTCGCTGTGGCGGTGTTGGTGGAGAATGGCGCCGACCGCCTGTCCGCGACGGGGGGTGCACTCGCCGCGCCGATCGGACGGGCTGTGATCGAGGCCGCGCTACAGGGAGGACCATGAGCCCGCGAGTTGGTGTGACGCTGTCTGGCAGGTACCGCCTTCAGCGCCTGATCGCCACCGGCGGCATGGGTCAGGTGTGGGAGGCGGTAGACAGCCGGCTGGGCCGACGCGTCGCGGTCAAGGTACTCAAGCAGGAGTTCTCCCAGGACCCGGAGTTCATTGAGCGGTTCCGCGCCGAAGCGCGGACCACCGCCATGCTCAACCACCCAGGGATCGCGGCCGTCCACGACTACGGCGAAAGCCAGCTGGACGGGGAAGGCCGGACCGCCTATCTGGTGATGGAGCTGGTCAACGGCGAGCCGCTGAACTCGGTGCTCAAGCGCACCGGCCGGCTGTCGCTGCGCCACGCACTGGACATGCTCGAGCAGACCGGCCGCGCGCTGCAGGTCGCGCACGCCGCCGGCCTGGTGCACCGCGACGTCAAGCCGGGCAACATCTTGATCACCCCGACCGGCCAGGTGAAGATCACCGACTTCGGTATCGCCAAGGCCGTCGATGCTGCCCCGGTGACCCAGACCGGGATGGTGATGGGCACCGCCCAGTACATCGCGCCCGAACAGGCCCTGGGTCACGACGCCACGCCGTCGAGCGACGTGTACTCGCTGGGAGTCGTTGGCTACGAAGTTGTTTCGGGCAAGCGGCCGTTCACCGGTGATGGCGCCCTGACGGTGGCGATGAAGCACATCAAGGAACCGCCGCCGCCGCTGCCCGCGGAGTTGCCGCCCAACGTGCGCGAACTCATCGAGATCACGCTGGTGAAGAACCCCGCGATGCGGTACCGCAGCGGGGGACCGTTCGCCGACGCCGTGGCCGCCGTACGGGCCGGACGCCGTCCGCCGCGGCCCAGCGCGACACCGCCTGCCGGCCGGGCCTCGCCGGCGGCGATCCCGTCCAGTCCGACCACCCGCGCCGCCGCGGTGTCCCCGGGCCGCAACGCCGCGCCGCGCCGGTCGCGGCCCGCCACCGGCGGCCACCGCCCGCCCCCGGCCCGGCGGACCTTCTCGTCGGGTCAGCGGGCGCTGTTGTGGGCGGCGGGGGTGCTCGGCGCGCTGGCGATCATCATCGCGGTGCTCATCGTCATCAACTCGAAAGCGGACCAGCAGCAACAACCACCGACGGTGACCGACACCGGGACCCCGCCCGCCTCGGCCCCGCCGCCGCCCAGCAAGACACCGAGCGGTTCTGGGGCCCGGCTCGATATGCGGCTTAATTGGCCGGATGACGGGACAATAGGAACCTCCGCCTTCCGCAACGTCCCGGCCCGACACGGAACACCGCAATGAGCACGCCGCAGCACCTGTCCGACCGCTATGAACTGGGCGAGATCCTCGGCTTCGGGGGTATGTCCGAGGTTCATCTGGCCCGCGACGTCCGTTTGCATCGGGACGTCGCGGTCAAGGTGCTGCGCGCGGATCTGGCCCGCGATCCCAGCTTCTACCTTCGCTTCCGGCGCGAGGCGCAAAACGCCGCCGCGCTGAATCACCCGTCCATCGTCGCCGTCTACGACACCGGCGAGGCCGAGACGCCGACGGGGCCGCTGCCCTACATCGTGATGGAGTACGTCGACGGCGTCACCCTGCGCGACATCGTGCACACCGATGGTCCGCTGCCGCCGCGCCGGGCCATCGAGATCATCGCCGACGCGTGCCAGGCGCTGAACTTCAGCCACCAGAACGGCATCATCCATCGCGACGTCAAGCCGGCCAACATCATGATCAGCACCACCAACGCGGTCAAAGTGATGGACTTCGGTATCGCCCGCGCGATCGCCGACAGCGGCAACAGCGTGACCCAGACCGCGGCGGTGATCGGGACCGCGCAGTATCTCTCACCCGAGCAGGCCCGCGGGGACGCCGTCGACGCGCGTTCCGACGTGTATTCGCTGGGCTGCGTTCTCTATGAAATCCTCACGGGCGAGCCGCCTTTCACCGGTGACTCGCCGGTCGCCGTTGCCTACCAACATGTTCGGGAAGACCCGGTTCCGCCGTCGCAGCGGCACGAAGGGATCTCCGCGGACCTCGACGCCGTCGTGCTCAAGGCGCTGGCGAAGAACCCCGACAACCGCTATCAGACCGCGGCGGAGATGCGGGCCGATCTGATTCGGGTGCACAACGGGGAGAAGCCCGAAGCGCCCAAGGTGCTCACCGACGCCGACCGGAGCTCGCTGCTGTCGTCCGGCGCGGGCGCCGCCGGGCCGTCACGGACCGATCCGCTGCCGCGCCAGGTACTCGCCGACGCGGGCGAGGACCGCAGCGTCGGTTCGGTCGGCCGCTGGATCGTCGCAGTGGCCGCGCTGGCCGTCCTGACCATCGTCGTTGTCATCGCTTTCAACACGTTCGGCGGCGGCGCCCGCGACGTGCAGGTGCCCGACGTACGCGGGCAGGTGTCTGCCGACGCCATCGCCGCGCTGCAGAATCGCGGCTTCAAAACCCGCACCCTGCAAAAGCCGGATTCGACGATCCCGCCCGACCATGTCATCGCTACCGACCCGGGCGCCAACGCGTCGGTCAATGCGGGCGACGAGATCACCATCAACGTCTCCACCGGGCCCGAACAGCGCGAGGTGCCCGACGTGTCCTCGCTGAGCTACTCCGACGCGGTCGCCAAGCTCAAGGCCGCTGGGTTCAGCAAGTTCAAGCAGGCCAATTCGCCGTCGACCCCGGAACTGCTGGGCAAGGTCATCGGGACCAACCCACCGGCCAACCAGACGTCGGCTATCACCAACGTCGTCACCCTCATCGTCGGCTCCGGGCCGGAAACCAAGCAGGTTCCCGACGTCGCGGGCCAGACCGTCGACATCGCGCAGAAGAACCTGACCGTTTACGGCTTCAGCAAAATCACCCAGGCGCAGGTGGACAGCTCGCGGCCGGCTGGTGAGGTGATCGGCACCAATCCGCCCAAGGGACAGATGGTTCCGGTGGACTCGGTGATCGAGCTGCAGGTGTCCAAGGGCAATCAGTTCGTCATGCCCGACCTGTCCGGCATGTTCTGGACCGACGCCGAACCACGGCTACGCGCGCTGGGCTGGACCGGGATCCTGGACAAGGGCGCGGACGTCGACGCCGGTGGCTCGCAGTCCCATCGGGTGGTGTATCAGAACCCGCCGGCCGGCACCGGGGTCAATCGCGACGGCATCATCACGCTGAAGTTCGGTCAGTAGCCGTCGGATCGGCCGGGAAATACGGTCGCACCGCGGCGTGCACGTCATTCTCCAGCCGGCGCACCAACGTGTCATTGCGTTCCCACCCGCAATCCGCGAGCCAGTTCGCCAGCATGCGGTGGCCGCCCTCGGTGAGGATCGACTCGGGATGGAACTGAACACCGTGAATCGGCAATCCGGTGTGCCGCACGCCCATGATCACGCCGCTTTGGGTGCGGGCCGTGACCTCTAGCACCGGCGGCAGCGACTCGGGCAGGATGGTCAGCGAATGGTAGCGGGTCGCCGTAAAAGGATCCGGAAGTCCTTGCAGCACACCAACGTTGGTGTGGTGGACGCTGCTGGTCTTGCCGTGCAGCAGTTCGGGGGCGCGGTCGACGGTCGCGCCGAATGCGACGCCGATGGCCTGGTGTCCCAGGCAGACCCCGAGCAGCGGCGTGCGCTCGGCGGCACACGCCTGGACCATCCCGATCGACGCGCCGGCGCGCTCCGGAGTGCCCGGCCCCGGGCTGAGCAGCACCCCGTCGAACTGACGGGCGACGGCCGCGTCGTCGGACAGCCGCGTGTCGTCGTTGCGCCAGACTTCGGCGTCCACACCCAGCTGACCGAGGTACTGCACCAGGTTGAACACGAAGCTGTCGTAATTGTCGACGACCAGGATCCGCACCGTGTCAGGTTACCGTCCGCCGCCGCTCGCGCCGCTGGTCAGTAGTTCACCGGGCCGTTGGGCTGCGCAAAGTGCAGCCGGTCGGGCTCGAAATGACCCACCACCTGCACGTCGGACTTGACGTCTTCCGCGTAACCGAGGCCGAAACGGACTACGTACTGCTTGTACAGGATCACCAGGGGAGCGGCGGCGAGGGCGGCTTGCATGGCCGCGGCATTGCCGATCGCGGTGATCGTGTACGGCGGGCTGTAGGTGCGCCCGTTGAGCAGCAGCGTATTGCCGACGCAACGCGGCACCGATGTCGCAATGATGCGCTGGTCCTGCATCTGGATCGCCTCGGCGCCGACGCTCCACAGCGCGTTGAGCACCGCCTCGATGTCTTGCTGGTGCACCACCAGATCGTCCGGAGACGCATCGCGCGGGAAACGGCCGTTGGCGTCGCGCTGCGCGTCCGCGAGGGTGACGACCAGGCCCGGGCCGTGCACCGGGCCCATCCCCGCCTCGCCGGCGAGCTCGCTGGTGCGCCGCAGCATCGCGGCCAGCGCCGCATCCGAAGAACGCCCGTGCGCGGCATCGATCTGGTGCGCCAGATCCTCCCGCTGGCCGTTGAGACGGTTCACCGATGACTGGGTCTCGCGGACCAGGTCCACCAGCCGCGGGGCGTCACTGCGGCGGATTTCGGTGCCACCGGAGACACCGTGGGTCGCGGCCAGCAGCAGCCCGGCCAGCAGACATACGACCGGCACGCCCAGGCGCCACGGCGACCGGCGCGTCTGGATCATCGAGTCTCCATTTCCTGGTCACCGTCCCAGGTGAGTTAGTCTCGTAGCCGAGTCATGGGTGCAGCTGCAGTATTCATCGTTGCACCCCGTCCCGCTCACCGTGTCGCCAGAGGTAATCCGCGAGGTAATCATGCCCAAGTCCAAGGTCCGCAAGAAGAACGACTTCACCGTCAGCTCGGTCAGCCGCACCCCGGTGAAGGTCAAGGTCGGGCCGTCGAGCGTGTGGTTCGTCGCGCTGTTCATCGGTCTCATGCTGATCGGCCTCGTCTGGCTGATGGTGTTTCAGTTGGCCGCCGTCGGGAGCCAGGCACCGACCGCCCTCAACTGGATGGCGCAATTGGGACCATGGAACTACGCAATCGCGTTCGCCTTCATGATCACCGGTTTGTTGCTCACGATGCGGTGGCACTGAGTAGGGCGCTCCGCGTAATGAATTCATTTTCGGCCTGATTTGTCCCTGCCTCAGCAACTTTCCGACCACCCAATCACACGCGTGTGATTTATCCCCACTGTTGATAGCTGATGTGGATAACTGCATAGGCCGTGGTGGGAGGGGCTAAGGAGCGCATGCAGCAAACACAATGGGAGCCGCACACGGCGGGAATCGCTGGTTGTGGAGCCGCGGGCGTTTTGATGGCTATCGCGGCTGTGACCGTGGTCACAGACCCGCCGGGGCGCGTCCTGGCGGGCGTTGCCGCAGTGGGTCTGATCTTGTTTGCCGGCGTGTCGTGGCACGCGCGTCCCAAGCTGGCAATCACGGCCGACGGCCTACTGCTCCGCGGCTGGTTCCGGACGCAGTTATTGCAGCACGCCGACATCAAGATCATCCGCATCATCGAGTTCCGGCGTTACGGCCGCAAGGTGCGGTTACTCGAGATCGAGACTGCCGACGACGACCTGGTGCTGTTCTCCCGCTGGGACCTCGGGACGGACCCGCTGGAGGTGCTCGACGCGCTCACGGCGGCCGGCTACGCGGGCCGTCAGTCGGGCTGACCGGCCCGCGGCTTGCCGCCGGACTTAAGAGATCGTGATCGACTCGATGACGACGGGCTCGGTGGGACGGTCATTGCCGTCGGTGGCAGTCGTGGAGATCGCGTCGACCACCTGCTGCGACTCCGGATCGGTCACCTCGCCGAAGATCGTGTGGCGCCGGTTGAGGTGCGGGGTTTGACCGACCGTGATGAAGAACTGCGAGCCGTTGGTACCGGGGCCCGCGTTCGCCATGGCCAGCAGGTAGGGCTTGTCGAATTGCAGTTCGGGGTGGAACTCGTCGGCGAACTTGTAGCCCGGGCCGCCGCGACCGGTTCCGGTCGGGTCGCCACCCTGGATCATGAAGCCCCGGATCACCCGGTGAAAGACCGCGCCGTCGTAGAAGGGGCCGGAAGGGCCTCCCGATGCGTTCTGCGTCGAGTACTCCTTGGTGCCCTGCGCCAGGCCGACGAAGTTGGCGACGGTCTTGGGCGCGTGGTTACCGAATAGCGCGACCTTGATGTCGCCGCGGTTGGTGTGGAGCGTGGCGGTAGCAGTCTGAAAGGGGCTGTTGGTCACGGCATGAGAGTCTGCCACTACGCGCGGGCGTGCCCGCACCCGGTGTCACCCAATCCGAATGGCCCGCCGAAACCCGGGGCACGCACACCGCCCACCGCGACGTCCCTATGCTGGCAGTCTGTTCAGATACCGGACTCGTCATGGGCCGGCTTCGCGACAGGGTCCGGCAGCGGGGCAGAAAGGCGACAGATGAGCGCAAAGACGGAATCCCGGCTGAGCCCGCGGCAGCGACTGACCCGCGGCCTGAGCTATTCGGCACAGGGACCGGTGGATGTCACCCGGGGACTAGTCGGCCTGAGTGTTCAGTCCGCGCAATCGACCGCGTCGCAGTTGCGCCGCCGGTATGAGGAGGGGCGCCTGGCCCGGGACCTCGCCGCGGCCCAGGAAACGCTGGCCCAGGAGCTGGCCGCCGCCCAAGAGGTGGTCACCGGCCTGCCCCAGGCGCTGCAGGACGCGCGGCGCGCGCAGCGGCGCGGCAAGCGCCCCTTCGTCATCGCGGGAGTGGCCGTCGCGGTCCTCGCCGGTGGCGCCGTCGCGTTCAGCATCACCCGGCGCTCCGTGCAGGCGAAACCTCAAGAGCCCCAGTCGCGGCCGCCGAGCGTGGATGTGCAACCGCGCCCCTGAAGTCACCGCGCGACTAACCGCAACCGCTCGCGGCGCCGGACCAGGATGCTCGGCAGCCATTGCCCGATGTACGTTGCGTCGATCCACGTGGTGCGCTCGAGCAGCGTGCCCAACACGATGCGGGCTTCCAAGCGGGCCAGCGCTGCTCCAACGCAGAAATGAACTCCCTTGCCAAAGCTAACGTGATTCTTGGCGGCGGTCCGGTCGAGCCGGAACTCGTTCGGGTCGTCAAAGTGCGCCGGGTCGCGGTTGGCCGCTCCCCACATCAGCAGCAGGTGTGCGCCGGCCGGCACGTCGACCCCACCTAGCGTGGTGTCGCGCCACACGTGGCGGTAATGACCGCGAAACGGCGCTTCGAAGCGAAGCGTCTCCTCGATGAAAGCGCCTAGCAATTCGGGGTTTTCGCGTAGCTGCCGTTGGATCCCGGGCCGGTCGGTGAGGATCCCCACCGCGCTGCCCAGCAACGACGCGGTCGATTCGCCGGCGGCGCTGAAGAGCGTGAGCATGATGCCCAGCGCCGGCAGTTGCTCGAGTTCACCCGATGCGTAGCGTGCGGCCAGATCGGCTATCAGCCCCGATTCGCTGTCACCGCTTGCCTTTTCGAAATGCTCCAGGACGTAGCCGGACAGTTCCATCGCGGCCATTCCGGCCTGTTCGAGCTGCTCTGAAGTGACGATTCCGTCGAGCAGTGTCGTGGTGGCGTAGCCCAGCCTGATGAGTCTGTCGACATCGTCATCCGGCAGGCCCAGCAGCTTGCAGACCACCATCATCGGCAACCGGTTGGCAATCGCACTCATCCATTCGATTTGGCCATCGCGCAGGTTCTGCTCCCACAGGTCGTCGGCGGTCTGGGCGGCGAAGTCTTCGATGATCCGAATCCGCTTGGCCGACAAGTGTGGCAACAGAATCTTCCGGTGCAATGCGTGCACGGGCTCGTCCGCGGTGGCCAAGGCATGCATCGGCCCTCCCGGCGGACCCATGTCGAATGGAGTGACGGTACCGTCCTCGTGAAAGACCATGGTCGCCGTGAGGTTTGAGGAGAAATCCTCGACGCGCTCGACGGCCTCTTGTACCGCATCCCATCCGCACACGGCGTAGAACACGGAATCGCCGATGCGAAGTACGGGCGCCTCGGCGCGCATGCGGTCGTACAGCGGGTAGGGATCCTGTATCGCCTCACCGCCGAAGAATCGGATCGCACTGTCCAAGACCGCCATGTGTTTCAGGCTCGACGGCGCTGCACCGCAGCGTCAATGGATCGCGGAGAAGTTGAGGAGCGATCGCGGCCAAGACTGATGCTGGATAACCGCGAGGACCAGTCTTCAGCAGCCATTTTCCGTGAGAATGCCGGTCCATAATTTCTCACCTTGCGAGAGCTATTCCTACGGCCCGCAATGTGGTGGAGCATGGGTGGATGCCGCGTGAGGACTGGTTGGTGGGTCGCGATCGCCGAAGCGAAGCCACCGAACGGATCTACACGGCGGCGGCCGACCTCATCGCCCGCCTGGGGTATGACGGGTTCACCATCGAGGCCTTAGCCGCTCGGGTCCACTGCTCACCCGCGACGATCTATCGGCATGCCGGCGGGAAAGCGGCCATTCGCGACGCCGTCGTCGCTGCCCAAGCGGCTCGCATTGTCGACACGACGCGGGAAGCCATCAAGGACCTCACGGGCCCCGAGCGGGTGGTGACCGCCACGATCATCGCGTTGGAAAACCTGCGCTCCGATCCATTGGCCCAGCTGATGCGGTCGATCCACGCGGCCCCTGTCAGCGATTGGGTCATCAGCTCACCGACCGTGACCGGCTTGGCCGCCGAGATGCTGGGGCCCGGGATCGACGACCCGCTGGCTGCCCAATGGCTGATCCGCGTCTTCCTGGCATTGTGGAGTTGGCCGCTCAAAGATCCTGTCGCTGAACGCGATTTGGTGGAACGCTTCCTCGGCCCGTCCTACAGGCTGCAGGCCGAGGAGGGACCCACCTGGTAGCCGACGGGCTTGGCAGGCGACCACAACGCCGTTACGGCATCGCCTCGGCCCACGCGATATGTCCTTCGAGCCCAGACGTTCTCGCCATCTCGCGGTAGCGATCCCTGAGTTGCGGGTAAGCCGCGACATCACCGTGGGCCCGCGCCAGTAAGGCCCGCACCCGGCTCAGCCAGATCTCACGCAGCACCAAACCGTCATCGGCGGGCGCGGCCGCTAACCGCTCGATGGCGGCCTGGGCTTCGGCCAGGTCAGATTCGAACCCGCGATCGAGCAGCGTCTCCACCAGAACGGCGGTGGACACAATGCCCCAGGACAGCAGTTGTCCGCCACGGGCGAGCTGGTCGACCGCCGCGCGCATCAGCGGTAGCGCCTGGTCTCGGTCTCCGCGGCGAGCCGTCTCCCGCGCCACATACACGTCGAGCATCGGGACATCGCACAAATAGTGGCCGCCGCGCAGGAACACCTCGCGGACCTCCGCCAGCAGCTGCTGACCGCGATCTCGCTCGGACTCGGTGTCGCGGTGCACCAGCGCCAGGCCCAGGGTCAGCCAGGTGAACGCCAACTGCAGGTTGTCGCCGGATCGTTCGGCGATCGCCAGCGCCTCCTCGATCTCGCGCACCGCGGACTCGTCGGGTCGCAGCGCGCCGGCCGGTATCCCCGTGGTGTAGACGTAGCTGACAACGGTGACATAGCACAGCGAGTCGGCGCCGTGTGCCATAGCCAAGCCGCACCGCTGGTCGTCTCGCCACCCGGGATGGCCCAGGGAATAGCGGGCGATAGCGCGCTGCGCGAAGGCGAGCGCCAGGGGAGACCCGAAAAGGAAATTGCCCTTGGCGGGGTCACCGTCGGCCAGGTCAATGACCCTCTGTGAGAGGCGAAGCATCTCGGACCACTCGCCGCTGCCCATCTTCGCGCGGATCGACGTGAAGGACAGCCCCACCGTCAAGGTTGGGTCGCCGATGGACTCGATGAGGGTGATGGCTTCGGAAGCCAGCCGCGACGCCTCGCGCACCCGGTCCTGGAAGGTGTGGTCCACCACCAGCCCCGCCATCGCGATGGCCAGCGACGCCTTGTCCCCCGCGGCGCTGCACAACTGCCGCAACTCCTCGAAGCGTTCGCCGACATTGTGCACATGCACCCGCCACCCGATCCCACACAGCATGGTGCGCGGGGCGATGCACATGGCGGCCCGGTATGGCTCGTCTTCGGGCAACGCGTCGGCGATGCTCGCGGCGCTTTCCCACGCCAGACGCGCCGCAGCAAGGTCGCGGTAAGTCGCCCACGCGGCCGCCCGCATGTGCCAGCCGTAGGCGTCCCGGGAGTCACCCGCGGCTTCGAGATGTTCGGCGATCAGCGCCGCGTTCTGGTCGGCCAATTCGGGCTCGCGGGCCTCGATGGCGGTCGCCAGACGCCGGTGCATCTGGGCGCGATCGGATTTCAGTTGCGATTCGTAGGCCACGGCGCGGATCAGCGGATGGCGGAATGCGAACTCGGCACCGGGGGTGAACCGAACCTGATCGATCAGCGCGGCGCCGAGGAGCGCGTCGAGCGCAGGCGCGTTCCCCACCGCGGCGAGCAACTCCGGCGTGAAACGCGAGCCGATCACGGCGGCGGCGTTCAGCGTCCGCTTGGCAGCGGGATCCAAACGGTCGATGCGCGCGGCGATGGTGGCCTGCAGGGTGCCGGGAACGGTGACCTCGGCCAGATCTGTGACGCTGGTGAAACCTCCGCGGTCGCCCCGAAGCACGGCGCGCTCGGCGAGCTCGCGCACCATCTCCTGCGCGAAAAACGGGTTCCCGCCCGTCCGCTCGGCGATAAGCGATTTGATACCGGAAACCGACGGATCGGTGCCCAACAATTCGTCGAGCAACGTCGCTGTTTCCGAATCACTCAACGGCGCCAGTGAGATCGTGTGCGTGCCTGGGACTTTCGCCAATGCACCCTCGTAGTTCGGGCGGTATGTGATCAGCACCATCGACGGCGTTTGGGGTATGACGGCGAGCAGCTCGGCCAGCATCGAGTCGCTCACCTCGTCGATCCAATGCACATCTTCGATGACGTAGAGGACCGGTTGGGTGCGGTTCAACGACATGGAGTTGATCAGCGCGGTCAACCGCCGGCGGCGCGCGTCGGGATGGATTGTGGGAGGCGGCGTGTCCGGGTCGCGAATGCCCATCAGGTCGTAGAGCAGCAGCACGTCCTCGTCGGAGGCATTGGGGATCCTGGCGCGCACCTGCGCGCGCGCGGACTCGTCGTCGAGCTCGGTTGTTCGAATGGCTTCGCGCAACAGCCCAGCGGCAATCAGGAAGGGGACATCGCTGGTATGCGACTCGCAGAAGACCGACACCACCTCGACACCGCGAGTGCGGGCCATCGCGACCGCTTCATCCGCGAGTCGCGTCTTGCCGATGCCCGCGGGGCCGGCAACGCAGACCACACATCCCCGCCCGGTCATGGATCGATCCAAAAGGCCTGCGATCGTGGTCACTTCGAGCTCTCGCCCTACCAACGCGCCTTGCAGGGAGCGACTTCGCCGCCGCTCGTCGGCCATGCCCAGAAGACGACGCGCCAGCACCGGACCCTCGCTGCCCTTGACGCGCACCATCTCGGCATCGCCCAGCAGGGTGGCGTGCGCGACGAGTCGGGCGGTGGATTCGCTGAGCATCACCCCGCCCGGCGGTGCCACCGCTTCCATCCGTTGCGCCATCCCGACCTGCTCACCGATCGCGGTGTAGCCGAGCGGTCCCGAACCGATGTCGCCCGCGATCACCTGACCGGAGTTCAGTCCCACCCGCAACTGAAGCTCGACGCCGTCGCGCTCGCGGACGTCGGCGGCAAGGCGCTTGATCTCGTCCTGAACACCCAGGGCCGCCAGACAGGCGCGAACAGCGTGGTCCTCCATTGCTACGGGTGCGCCGAACACCGCCATGATGCCGTCGCCGGTGAATTTGTCCACCGTGCCCCGGTAGCGGTGCACCACCTTGGTGCAGCGGTCGACCAGGTCGGCCATGATCTCGCGCAACCGCTCCGGACCGACGGCCATGGCGATGTCCATGGAATGGACTACGTCGGCGAACAACACCGACACTTGCTTGTACTCCGCATGTGCGGCGATGTCGGCCACCGGTGAGCCGCATTCGTGACAGAACCGGGCACCCTCGAAGAACGCGGTGCCGCACGCCTGGCACGCCGCTACGGCCGTCATCCGACCCTCCGCCAATCCTCGGCCCCCACGTTTGCTGAGCTCCTCAAAGGATAGGCCGTCTTACACTCCGCGAGGGAGCCTTAACTTCACACTCAAGTGCCGTCAACACGATATTTACGCGACCCTCACGCCTCACTCCCTGTCGAAGCAGAACAACCGGTAGGAAGCCTCGCCGTTTTCCAGACGGCGGTAGATCAGCGAGCCCCGCCCACCCGCGTAGTCGTCGGCTATGCCGCGCAACAGTCCGATATTCGGCAGCCGGCGCGTGATCTGGTCGAGAAACCGATTCTTCTCCAGCCCCCGCATCACCTCCGCATTGATGATCCGTTCGGACACCAGCCGCATCGGGATGTTGGCCAGGTCCGCCTCCCACGCATCGATTTCGTCGGCGTAGCGAATGTCGGCATAGAGAAAGTGCCCGCCCGGGCGCAGCACGCGTTTCACTTCGGCGAAGAACTCGGGGACATTTTGGTAGTTGATCGCCGCCTCGACATTGATCACCGCGTCGAAGGAATGTTTGGGAAAGGGCAGGCTCTCGGCGTTGCCCGGCACGAAGGTCAAACCGGGCAGGTTGTGCCTCTGGCGGCAGAATTTGATGCCGACCGTGTTGAGATCCAGCCCCGTGTAAGACGCCGGATGCAGGGTCCGCATCAGATACGCAGCGCCGCCGCCATGGCCACAACTGACCTCGAGCACGTCCTTGCCCGCGAGGTCCACCTGCGTGGCCGTCCGATGGTAGAGCTGGATGGGAAACCGATCGGCCTCCTCGGCCGCCGTCAGCGGCAAGGACATCGGCGGATCCTCTTCGTACCCGTAATTCAGGAACAACACGTCGTCCCTCGTGAGCAGGCGACTGAGAAGCCGGTAACCGTATTTGAAACGCAAATTCAACAGAGCCAGAGAGATTGGGTTGCGATTCAACCGGTCGATGAGGCGTTCCATCGGCGTACGTTGGAGTCGCCCATCGTCTTTCATGCAAAACCGACGTGTTGAGAACGGCCGAGGTAACCTGACGCCCATGCTCAAGTGTCCCATTCCGACACTGCTGCGCGAACGGGCGAGTCTGCAGCCTAATCAGACGGCGTTCACGTTCATCAATTATGACCACGACCCGGACGGAATCGCAGAAAGTCTGACGTGGTCGCGGCTGCATCGACGAGTGCTCAATCTTGCCCAGGAACTCAGACTTCGCGCATCCCCGGGCGACCGTGCGGTGGTCTTGGCGCCACCCGGACTGGACTACATCAGTGCATTTCTCGGCGCACTACAGGCCGGCCTCATCGCGGTCCCGCTAGGTGCGACCAGCGACGAGCGCGTGGATACGGTGCTGCGTGACGCATCGCCGTCCGTCATCCTCACGACATCGTCAGTCGCCGGCGCTATTGCCGACAACCCCGGGTCCAAATTCGGCGAATCCGCACCACCGATCGTCGAGGTTGATCTCTTGGATCTCGACTCCAACAAAGGCGCCCCCACCCGGGCCGAGATTGCAACGGACACAGTCTATTTGCAATACACTTCCGGGTCGACGCGCACGCCCGTCGGGGTCATGGTCACGTACAAGAACATCATGGCGAATTTCGGGCAGATCAACGCCGCTTTCTTCGGGGACCACGGGGGCGTTGCCCCGCCGGACACCACCGTGGTTTCCTGGCTGCCGTTCTACCACGACATGGGCTTGCATCTCGGAATCATCTTTCCGGTTCTGACCGGATTCCGCACCGTGCTGCTCAGCCCGGTCGCCTTTCTCCAGCGACCCGCCCGATGGATCCAATTGCTGGCGACGAACAGTCACGCACTTTCGGCGGGGCCGAACTTCGCTTTCGAACTCGCGGCACGGAAAACCTCGGATGGCGACCTGGCCGGGCAAGATCTCGGGAATGTGTTGAGCATCCTCAACGGTAGTGAGCGAGTACAGCCTGCGACACTGCGGCGCTTCACCGAGCGGTTCGCTCCTTTCAACCTGCCGGACAAGGCATTACGGCCCTCGTACGGAATGGCGGAGGCCACGTTGTACGTCGCGACCCGCGAGGCGGGCCAGCCACCGCGGGTAGTTCACTTCGGCTCCGAGGAACTGACGGCGGGCCTCGCGAGACGGTGGGCAGGCGCGGGCGGCACACCGTTGGTCAGTTACGGCGCGGCGCGTTCGCCGGTGGTGCGGATCGTCAATCCCGACAGCAGGATCGAGTGTCCGGCGGGCACGACCGGCGAGATCTGGGTGCACGGGGACAACGTCGCGACCGGCTATTGGCAGCGACCCCGGGAGTCTGAGGAGACATTCGGCGCAACCGTTGTCACGCCATCGCAGGGCACCCCCGAGGGACCGTGGCTGAGGACCGGCGATTTGGGCTTCTTCTCCGACGGCGAGCTGTTCATCGTCGGCCGTATCAAAGATCTGTTGATCGTCTACGGACGCAACCACTCTCCCGACGACCTCGAGGCAACTATTCAAAGCATCGCGCCGGGACGTTGCGCGGCGATCTCGGTTCCCGACGAGGGCACGGAAAAGCTGGTCGCGATCATCGAGTTCAAGAAACGGGCCGGCTCCGGCGAAGAGGCGGTCGATGCGTTCGACGTCGTCAAACGCCAAGTCACCTCCGCGATATCCAATGTGCACGGACTGAGCATCGCGGATCTTGTTGTGGTGGCGCCCGGTTCGATCCCCATCACCACCAGCGGCAAGGTCAGACGGGCGGCCTGCGTCGAACGGTACCGACAGAATCAGTTCGCCCGCTTGGACACGTAACACCAGGACGGACTTCCGGCGTCATCTGACTGAAAAGGGAGCTGATGCGGCCCGGCGGCTTGAATCTCGCAAATGCGCTGCGTACCGAAAGCGAGCGCGTTGTGGCCGCCGCGCGATACCGCTTGAGCCACAACGCTTTACAATTCCTCTGCGCAACACATTTGGAACTGCCGCCGCAGCCTGCGCCCGGTTGCCGCACGCTAGTTCTGTTCGCACACTTTGATCCGCACGGCATCATCGATCCTTATGTCGCCTATTACCTGAAGGCACTGTACGGGCTCGGGGCGAGCATCATCTTCGTCTCCGGCTCACCCATGCTCAAGCCGGAGTCGGTCGCTCCCATTCGGTCTCTTTGCGCCGGCATTTACACCCGCCGCACGCTCTCCCTTGACTTCGGCTCGTGGCACCTCGCATGGTGCATTCTGCGGGATCGCGGCTGGTCGCTCGATCAGTTCGACCGTCTCGTGATCGCCAATGACAGCGTGTTCGGACCTCTATTTCCGCTTGACGAGATGTGGAATTCGTTTCGCGGTGCCGACATGTACGGGCCCGTCGAAAACACTCAGATGGCGCCCCATCTCCAAGCCTTTTTGCTGACTTGGGATCTCAACTCACGCACCCGTCCCTTCCTCACCGATTTCTGGAACGATTTCCAGTACGTCGTTCACAAAGGCGCCCTCATCTGGCGGTACGAGGTCGGCTTGTCCAAACGGGCTCGGCTGGCGGGTCTGACGATCAAACCGTTCGTCACCGCCACCGCCATCAAAAACACCTATAGGCGCTCATCTACGCACCTCTGGGACGGCGACCGTTCCGCGGGAAGTAACGGCACGCTCTACTTTTGGGACGGCCTCATCGGCGACTTTCGATTCCCCTTCCTCAAGGCGAACCTGGCGCGGTACGACATGCCGTGGCACGCGTCCATGGCGCAGCTGCGCGACGTAATCGAGCAGCACACGCCCTATCCCTTCGAACTCATCCAATCGAATGTGGACAGGCTCGGCCGAAGGGCACCCTCACTGCTCAGCGGCTATGCCCGTCCGCTTGCCAGGTGGACACACCGCGAAGCATGCAAGACCCCGCCGACGGCTGGCGGGGCGAAATGAACGCGTCTCCCGCTCAAATGCTGCTCATACCCGCCGTCACACACATCAGCCCCACGGCCGCGGTTACGGTGATGAGCAGCCGCCGCCGGTGAGTGGCGACCCATCGATGCAGTTGCGACATCACCAGCCGGGTTGTTGCCGGCATGACCAGATAGCTGACGAGCGGCACCTCCACGAGAACAAGCACCACCACGGTGAATGCCACGACTGCGCCGAATTGGATGCCGATTGCGGCTCGAGAGGAGACGATGAGGATGAGCACGACGAGATAATCGACGACTGGCATGGTGGTGACCAGGCCGATCCCGAATGCCATCCACGGATTTCCGCCTTGCAGTGCATCACGCACGCGGGCCGTCATCCGTGCGGATGCGGTCAATGTTCTTGGCTGTAGAGCAGGGTCTGACGGGGCACCGCCGTACATTGCCGTGCCGGCATACAGACGCGCCGGAAACCCCGCCGCAACTACTGCGGCGATCATGAGCGCGAGTACGCCGACAGCAATTTGGAAATATCCGCCCGTGCAGCTTGCGACCGCGGACCTCGCATTTTCCACAACCAGCAGCAGCGAACCGTGCAGCAGGACAAGCGCTCCCAGGCCGGGTGCGACCCCTGCCGCAAGGCCGCCCAGCCAGTAAGCAAGAAGGTTGTGCCGGGGCCGGGGACTCGACATCAGGATTCCACCGATCACCAGGCGGGTCGGGTCGATCGACAGCCACAGTGCGAGCCCCAGCACCGTGCCCCACATCAGTCGAGGCGCTTCGTAAGGGCCGCAACTTCCAGGAGATCGGCCGCCGCGGTGACGCTTTCGGCGGGTTTGGTCATCCGGGTGGCGATTTCACGGGCCCGGATGGCGTATTGCGGCGCGCGGATCTCACGTAGGTGCGCGACCAGCGATTCCCGGGTCATGGTCGAGAAGCGCTGGGCACGACCGACTTTCATCCGTGTGACCTGTGCCGCCCAAAACGGCTGGTCCGCTACGTCCCAAAGGACCAACATGGGCATGGCGGCACGCAGGGCCGCGGCCGTGGTGCCCGCGCCACCGTGGTGCACAACCGAGCGGCATAAGGGAAAGATAACTGAATAGTTAACCAGGTCGACCATTTTCACGTGGTCATAATGAGGGACATTGTTGTAGCCGCTCGTGCCGGAATAGACGACGGCCCGCTCGCCGAGTTCCCCGCAGACGGAGGCGATCGTGGCGATCGTCTCGGCGGGGGATCGAACCGGTGTGCTGCCGAAGCCGAAGTAGATCGGTGGCGTTCCCTGGCGAATCCACGACGCGACCTCATCGTCGGCATCCGTCGGTAAGTCCATCGTCAGCGCGCCGACGAAGGGTCGCCGGCCGTTCCATTCGGTCGCGAGGCCCGGAAAGCATGCCTCGTCGTATGCCTGGATTTCGAGCGCTCCACGTGCCGCCATCCGTTTCGCTGCTGGGATCGACGTCCTCGGTAGGCCCAGTTCACGGCGCTGCGCGTCGTCGACATCCTTGGTGATGCGCCAATACATCCACCACGCCGACCGCAAAGCAGAGCGGACCAGCGGAGCCGGCGAGGGTATCGAAGGAAGGCCGAGCCGGCCGTTGACGCAGATCGGCATGTGGTGCAGTTCCGCCATCGGAATGTTGTAGTACTCGGCGACATTGGCGACGACCCCGTGGTACGTCTGCCCGGTTACCAGCAGGTCCGCTCCGTCCGCCAGTGGAGTCAGCGTCCTGCTCATCTGCGCCCAGCCCTCGACGAAGAGTTCCTTGCCCGAGCGCACCAGGTTGATCGGATTCTGCGGCTTGACGGCGTGATGAACGAAGTCCGCGACCGCGTTCACCTGTTCCTGCGAATCCGGTCCGTACTCCACGGCGGCGAGGCCCGCCGACGCCACGAAGTCCACCAGGTTTGGCGGAACGGCCATGCGCACTTCGTGCCCTCGCCGCAGCAGCTCCAGACCGACGGCGGCGCAGGGCTCGACGTCGCCGCGAGTTCCATGGGTGGCCAAAACAATTTTCAGAGGCGCGTCCCGGGGCATCAGTCGTCGTCCGCGTAGGCAAGACCCGTGATGTCGGTCATTGCTCTACCGGCATGGCGCGCGTCCACGACGCGGCCCAGCACCGATTTCAGCGCACTCAGATATCGGGTCACCGAGTCCCTGGCCACCGGATTGTTCGGGAAATTGACCCAGATCGACACCTCGTCGAAGAGGCGGATCACCGAGATGTACAGGTGCGCCGGATCCCTTGGGTCGCAGTAGATTCTGATGTTCGCGTTCTTCATGTGTGAGGCGATGGTCGCGGAGAACGGCGGGAGTCCCGTATCCATGTAATTGACCATCGTGCAGTTCGATCCCCATTCCCTGAGCCACGGCGCCATCTTCAATACGTCGTTGAACGACACCTTCGCGAGGTCCAGATTCGCATCGAAGGATTCCTGCGCGGCACGGGTGGTCTCTTGAAAAGACGCGGGCTGGACGGGCACCGTGAATGGAACCACGCCGGTGAACCAACCCATCGTGGCGAATTCCGCCAATGACCTGCGATTGTCGGTCGGTGCGAGCCCGTAATACGTTGTGGCGCCCGTTAACTCGTATTGGGCGAGGGCGACGCAGGCGAACAGGCCGCCGCTGACGCGGGCGCCCGCTTTCGTACAGAGCGATTCGAATTCAGCCGTCTGTTGCTGATTCATCAGTCGTTCGACCACCAGGCCGCCGCCCGTGGGTGCCGACAAGTCACCGAGTGGGAGGGGAAAGTCGGGCAGGGTCCCACCATTGTTTTCGGCAAACTCGATCCACTTACGCACCTCAGGCGAAGCCAGAGACAGAGTGGACAGGTGATGTTTCTCCCGCAGGCAGAAATCGTCATGGCTGGCCGGAGGAGGTGACGCAGCGAGCGCACCGCCGGTAACCAGGATCCGGTAGTTCATCACGATCTCGGCGTATAGACCCGAAATGATCGTCGGGTCACAATGCAGGTGATCGACAATCGCGAAAAACGTGAAGTGGTCCGCGCGCTGGATGACCCCGAACCTGAAGCAATCCCACTGAACGGGGTCGGGGGTGGACAGCACGAACTCTTGCCATTCACTCGTCGACATCTCACTGTGCCGGATCGGGAGAAACTCGATGTCGGCGGGGTCTTCGATGGTATGCCGCACAATGCGTTCCGCATCTTCGAATACGAACCGACTGTGATACGTCTTGTGTCGACGGAGATGTGCGTTGATGACGTAGTTCATGGCGCGGATATCGCAGCGGCCGATTTCGTCGCCGGAGCCGATCACCAGCCGTGCGTAGTCGAGCCCACGGGCCGCGTAGCGGGAATAGCCGCGAAGATGCGCTTCTTGCATGGCGCTCAGCGGAACATCGCTTATCGGCGCGTGCCGGGCTTTCTCGAGTGAGGCGGGCGATGCTTGCCACGACACGATTCGGCCCGGACCCGGCACCCAGTCGCGGACTGTTCCGACGAACAGCCCGCGCGCTGGCCCTGCGCCTACGAACACCGTTTCTCCTTCAGTCCAGTGGCTCGGCCGGCATTTCGATCTGCGAGCCGTTGCGACGGTGCGGCGCCGGCTGGTCGGATGCCAGCCGTTCGGACAGGAGTCCGGCCAAACCCTTAATCGTGGTGATGTCGTTGGTGGTGACGCGTATCCCTGTTTCGGCCTCGATGCGGGTCCGCAGCTCGAGGTTGCCCATCGAGTCGAGGCCGTACTCGGAAAGGGGGTGATCCGGATCGATGGTGCGACGCAGAATCAGGCTGACCGCATCGGAGATCATGCGCCGCAGCCGGATGGGCCGCTCCTCCGGGGGTAGCGCGTTCAACTCGTTGAGCAATTCGCTTGCATCCATTGAGCTTTGGGACTTGGACCGGAACAGTTCCGCGAACCGGCTGCGGTGCGCGTAGGCGGCGAACCACGGGGTGCCCGTCATTTTTGCGTACCCCGTGTACGCGCGGTCGTGGCACAGCAGGGTCTGGAAAGCGTAGGCCCCCTCTTCGGCCGTGAAAGCGGTGTCACGCCAGTGGGCGATGGCGGTGCCTTCGCCGCCCTCTCCGGGAGCCGGGTCGTCGCCGTTCTCGGTTCGGCGTTCGGTGACGCGACCGACCTCGGACCACAGTGCCCATCCGATCGCGGTGGCGGGAAGGCCTTGGGTTCGGCGCCACCGCGCGAATCCGTCCAACCAGCCGTTCGCCGCGGCGTAGGCCCCTTGTCCGGGCGAGCCCACCAGACCTACCGCCGAGGAGAATAAGCAGAACCAGTCCAGCGGAAGACTGGCCGTGGCTTGGTGTAAGTTCCACGCCCCGTGGACTTTTGGCGCCCAATTTCGTCCGATGAGCTCCTCGGACATATTGGCCAGCATCGCGTTTTCGAACACGGCGGCGGCGTGCAGCACCCCGCGCAGCGGAAGGCCGGTGGCGGTCGCCGCGGCCACCAAACGCGCCGCCGTGCCGACTTCGGTGATGTCGCCGCATTCCACCTCGATGTCGGTGCCCATCGCCCGCATGAACGCGATCGCTTCCAGCGCTTTGGGATTGGGCTGCGAACGGGAGCTGAGCACGATGCGGCCGCAACCGGCCGTCGCCATCTTCTCGGCGAGGAAGAGACCGATGCCCCCCAATCCGCCGGTGAGGATGTAGGAGCCGTCGGCCCGGAAAACCGGGACCTGCTCGGGTGGTACCACGACCTCGGTGCGCCCCACCCGGGGCACGTCGAGCACGAACTTACCCGGCTTTTCCGCCTCGCTTTTCACGCGAAGGGCCCCGGCCGCGTCGCCCAGTGGGTAATGCGTGATTTCAGGTGATGGCACCGCACCGTCTGCGACAAGCCGGTACACCGTGCCCAGCAGGTCACCGATCCGCTGCGGGCGACTCTGGGACATCAGGGTCAGATCGACGTGATGCACGGTGAGATTGCGATGGAAGGGAAATGGGCCGAGTCGCGTGTTGGGGTAGGGATCGTGCTGACCGATTTCGACGAATCGGCCGCCAACGGACAGCACTTCCAATCCGGCGCGCTGCGCGGCCCCGGTCAGGGCGCTGAGCACGATGTCGACACCGTATCCGTCGGTGTCGCGGCGGATCTGCTCGACGAATTCGGTGCTGCGTGAATCGTAGACATGCTCAACCCCGCTGTGGCGTAGCAGGTCTCGTCGCTGCTCGCTGCCGGCGGTGGCGAAGACCTCGGCTCCCGCGGCACGGGCGATCGCGATCGCCGCCTGCCCGACGCTGCCGGTGGCGGAGTGAATCAATACCCGGTCGCCACTGGTGATCCTGGCCTGATCGTGTAACCCGTACCAGGCGATGGCATGCGGGGTGCTCACCGCGGCCGCCTGATCCTCAGTGAGGCCCGGCGGAAGGGGCGCGGCCAGGCGGGCGTCGCAGGTGACAAACGTGGCCCAGCAACCCTTTTCGGAGAGGCCGCCCACCCGGTCGCCCACCCGGTGAGTGGTCACGCCGGGGCCGATCGCGGTCACAACGCCGGCAAAATCCGTGCCCAGCCGTGGTGCGCTGCCGGGGACACCCGGATGCTGGCCGGAGGCGAAGAGGACATCGGCGAAGTTGATGCCGGCCGCCGTCACCGCGACCTCGATCTCTCCGGGTCCCGGTGGAAGGCGTTGGAACGCAGCCAGTTCGATCGTTTCCAGGTCGCCAGGCGTGCGGATCTGCACCCGCATCCCATCGTCCGGCCGGCTCACCACGGCGGTGCGCCGCTCCTCCTGCCGTAGCGGTGCCGGGGTCAGGCGCGCCGCGTGCCACTGGCCGTTCCGCCAGGCCGTCTCGTCCTCGTCCGAGGACCCCAGCAGTTGCCGTGCCAGTTGCTCGGCGTCCGTGTCCTCGTCCACATCGATCTGGGCGGCCCGCAAATGGGGATACTCGGTGCCGATCGCACGCACCAGGCCACGCAGCCCGGCCTGTTCCAGGTTGATCACGTCCCCCGGCAACACGGTCTGGGCGTTGCGCGTGACGACGTAAAGGGGCGGCGGTTCGTCGTCGATTGCCGTGATATCCCTGACAATTCGCGCCAGATGGCGCACATAGTCCTCACCGCGCTGGGCACACTCCTCGTCCGGGTTACCGTTCCGAGGTCCCGTGAGGACGACCACCGCACCGACCTCGTGGGTACCCAGATGCGACCCGAGCGATTCGGAATTGGCCTGGTGATCGGAGCGTTGCGGCCATGTCATGGTCAGGCAGCCGGCGCCTGCGGCTTTCAACGCATCGGTCAGGCTGGTCGCCATGACGGCCGCTGTGGCAGAGGTGCTGATCAACAAATACGTGCCCGGCACGACCTGGTCCGCATCGGGCAGAGTCCGCGGCGTCCACTCGATGGTCAGCAGCCGTTCGTTGAGAACACGATCGCGGTTCGCGCTCTCGGAGGCCCCGGTGCCGACCTGCAGCCCGCGAACGGCCAGCAGGACCGTCCCATGCGCGTCGAGCACATCGAGGTCGGCCTCCAACCCGGCCCCGTCGGCACGTGTCACCGTCGTGTAGCAGTAGCGCGCGGTGCGCGCGGGAGCGTAGACACGGATCCGCCGTATGCGCATCGGCAGCAGCAGACCTGAACTGCCGGCGGCCCGGGCGGCAGAACTGGCCGCCACCGACTGGAAGCAGGCGTCCAGCAAGGCGGGATGCACGCCATAGGCGCTCTGTTGCGAACGGATCGGGCCGGGCAGCCCGACCTCGGCCAGCACCGTGCCGACCGTCTCGTCGGCGCTGTGCACCGCGACCAGTCCGGCGAATGCGGCACCGTACTGCAAACCGTGCTCGTCGAACTGCGTCCGCAACTCGGTGCCTTCCAGCCGGTGCGGGTGGGCCGCGAGTAAGGCGGGCATCGCGTAGGTCGGGGGCTGGTCCTCATCACCTACCGCGTGCAACACCGCCGCCGCCCGGCGAATCTGCGTGCCTTCTGCGAACGTCTCCACCACGAAATCGACTGCGCCCGTGGGGGTCACCGATGCGACGGCGGATACCGGAGTCTGATCGTCCAGCAACAGCATTGCCTCGAAGCTGATGTCGCGGACCTCGGACGTCTCGCCGAGCACGGTGCGGGCGGCTTCCCATGCCATCTCGCAGTAGGCCGCCCCCGGAAGCGCAGCCACGTTGTGGATCCGGTGATCGACCAGCCAGGGCTGCGCCGCGGTACCGACCTCGCCCTGCCAAACGTGCCGCTCCGGCACCTCGTGCAGTCGCACGTGGGCGCCCATCAGGGGGTGCACCGGAACTGCCCAGGCGCCGCGTGCCCGCGAATCGTCGCCGCCGCGGGTCAGCAGCAGGGGGCGGTGGCTCCACGCCGGTAGCGGCGCATCGACCAGCCGACCGCCGGGGGAGATCGCCGAAAAGTCGATCGCAGCACCGGCACTGAACAGTCCGGCAAGAAAGCCTCGCAGTCCATGCGGCAGGGCTTGCTCGCGGCGCATGGCGGCGAGCGCGGCCAGCGGCATGCCGAGGCTGCCGGCAGTCTGCTCGACGGCGTGGGTGAGTAGGGGATGCGGAGCCAATTCCGCGAACACCCGGTAGCCGTCCTCCAGCGCCGCCTGCACGGCCGCGGCAAAACGCACCATGTGACGCAAATTGTCCGACCAGTACCAGGCATCGCACACGGGCCGCTCGCGCGGGTCGAATGCGGTCGCGGAGTAGAAGGGCACCTCCGGTGTCATGGGGTTGAGTTCTGCGAGCACGTCGGACAGCTCGTCGAGGATCGGATCGACCTGCGGGGAGTGCGACGCGACGTCAACCGCGATTTCGCGGGCCGGCACGTCGCGTTGCTCCCACGCGGTGACCAGGTCGCGCACGGCCTGCGTGGCGCCGCCGACCACCGTGGACCGGGGCGAGGCGACCACCGCCAGCACGACGTCCTCGACACCGCGGGCCATCAGTTCCAGAAGCACCTGCTCGGCCGGCAACTCCACCGATGCCATGGCGCCGGAGCCGGCGATCGTGGACATCAGCCGCGAGCGGCGGCAGATCACCCGCACCCCGTCCTCCAGGGACAGCGCTCCCGCCACGACCGCGGCGGCGGCCTCACCCATCGAGTGACCGATCACGGCCCCGGGCCGCACCCCGTAGGACCTCATCGCGGCGGCCAGCGCGACCTGCATGGTGAACAGCGCGGGCTGAATGCGGTCGATCCCGGTCACCGTCTCGGGCGCCGAAATCGCTTCGGTCACCGAGAATCCGGACTCCCGCGCGATCAGCGGTTCCGCTTCGGCGACGGTCGCGGCGAACACCGGTTCCGTCTCGAGCAGCCCGGCACCCATCGCCGCCCACTGCGAACCCTGCCCGGAGAACAGCCACACCGGTCCTCGATCGTCCTGTCCGGCCGCGGACTGGTACGGGAAGTCGTCCGCCGCAATCCCGCGCAGGCCTTCGGTGAGCTCCGTGAGGCTGTCGGCGATGACCGCCGTGCGTACTGGGCGGTGCGCACGGCGGCGAGTAAGGGTGTACGCCACGTCCGCTGCCGCCGACCCCTGCGCGTGCGCGCCGATCCAGTCGGCGAGCCGCCCGGCGGTTTGCCGCAGTCCGTCGGCCGACGTCGCCGACAGCGGGAAAAACAGGGGGCCGCCGATCGCCGGGGTGTTGGGCGCATCACCCGGTGCGGCCGTGTCGGGGGCCTGCTCGACGATCGCGTGCACGTTGGTGCCCGAGAAGCCGTATGACGACACCGCCGCGCGCCGCGGGCCACGGTGACCGTTGTGGGGCCACGACGTATTCTCCTGCGGCACAAACAGATTGGTTTTAATTTGGGCCATCTCGTCGGGCAGCCGGGTGAAGTGCAGGTTGCGCGGGACCACCCCGTGTTGCAGCGCGAGGATCGCCTTCATCAACCCCAGCGCTCCCGCGGCCGACTGGGTGTGCCCGAAGTTGGTCTTCACCGATGCCAGCGCGCACGGACCGTCGAGGCCGTACACCTCTGCCAGGCTGGCGTACTCGATGGGATCGCCCACCGGGGTTCCGGGACCGTGCGCCTCCACCATGCCGACGGTGCGGGGGTCGACGCCCGCCGCGGCCAACGCCGCGCGATAGGCCTCGACCTGTGCGGCCCGCGATGGCGTCACGATATTCACCGTGTGGCCGTCCTGGTTGGCAGCAGTGCCGCGCAGCACAGCCAAGATCCGGTCGCCCGCGTCGATCGCATCCGGTAGCCGCTTGAGCATCAGCACAACGCATCCCTCGCCGGCCACGAACCCGTCGGCGGCGACGTCGAACGCGTGGCAGCGTCCGGTCGCGGACAGCATGCCGATGGCAGAACCCGAACAGGATTTGCGCGGTTCGAAGGACACCGAGGCGCCGCCCGCCAAGGCGATGTCGCTCTCGCCGTCCTGCAAGCTTCGGCAAGCCAGGTGCACGGCGGCCAGACCGGACGAGCATGCGGTGTCCACCGTCATCGCCGGACCGCGCAGTCCCATCGTGTAGGCGATCCGCCCGGATCCCATGGCGAAGCTGTTGCCCATGTATCCGTAAGGGCCGTCCAGCGCGTTGGCCTCGGCGTGCACGAACTGATAGTCGTCGTGCATCAATCCCATGAACACGCCGGTCCGCGAGCCGGCCAGCGTATGCCGGGTGAGGCCACCGTGCTCCATGGCCTCCCACGAAACCTCCAGCAGCAAACGATGCTGAGGATCCATCGCGGTCGCTTCTTTTTCGGTGATACCGAAAAACTCGGAATCGAAGCCCGCGACGTCATCGAGGAACGCACCCCACTTACACACCGACCGGCCGGGCACACCAGCCTGGGGGTCGTAATACTCCTCGGCGTCCCACCGCTCGGGCGGGATCTCTGTGACCAGGTCATCGCCGCGCAGCAGCGCCTCCCACAACCGTGCTGGAGAGTCGATGCCACCGGGCAGTCGGCACGCCATGCCGATGACCGCGACCGGCGTGCAGGGCGTCCTGACTACCCGGACCGAAGACATGGCCGCCCCTGAGCACTCACCCCATTGCGGATTAGCCCGTACAAAGCCGTTTCCTCCTCGTAGCAAAGGTGGAGTTGCGCTGTGGGCTGCCTTATCGCTGGGTAGCAACCGGTCATTTGCCGGGCCGCCTACTGCGCCGCCGATATTGGGAATGTGTGGTGGGGCTGGAGCCTTGCTGCAGGTCAGTCGCCTTTACGGCGGCGATGGCTTACGGATCACGCAATCAGTGCTTACAGATGTTAGCGGAACACGATTGGTCCGTGACGTTATCCGCGGGCACGAGGCGTCCGGGATCGGAGTTAACTGAATGTCTTCAGCGCCACTCGAGTGTCTGGTGGTTTGACCCGCACGCCTCGATTGGGGCGGCCGAGTTGATGGAGGTCCGCGGACTTGTGGAGCCTAGGGGAATCGAACCCCTGACACCCGCCTTGCAAAGGCGGTGCTCTACCAACTGAGCTAAGGCCCCTCATCGTGACTGGGTGGTTGACCTTGGTCTTCCACAGCCACGTGCCAGACCTCGACTCCACGTCGTGACCACGCCACCGCTGCCAACACGGCGACAAGCCCCAGTGGCAGTGCGAGTCTTACGCAACGTCTTGACGGGCACATGGTTGTGGGCCTAGGAGGACTCGAACCTCCGACCTCTTCGTTATCAGCGAAGCGCTCTAACCGCCTGAGCTATAGGCCCGTACTCGCGTACGGCCGAGCGACGAGATTACCGCAATAGCCGCCCGACTCCCAAAAGTGCAGCATCCACTGCTAGTCGCGATCCGCCAATGTCACTTCGACACCGCCGATCAGATCCGTGGTGAGGTTGTAGACGAACGCGGCGATGGTGGCCATCGCGGTGAGCAGCACGATATTGACCAAGCCGATCAAGACGGCGCCGCCGAAAATCGTGCCGCTGGACACCAGTTCGCCGCTGCTGCCGCTGGTGTTGTTCAGCAAGTCACCGACGTTGCTGTTCAACTTCGACCACACGCCCATGCCCCCGAGCACCAGGTAGAGGAACGCGACGGCGATCATCCAGACGAAGAACAACGCCACCGAGAGCAGCAGCGACACCTTCAACGTGCTCCACGGATCGATCCGCCGAATCTGCATGCTGGCGCGCACCGGGCCCCGCGTTCGCCGTGACACCTGCACCCGGTTGTCCCGGCTGTCCCGGCTCTCGGTGGTTGCCGGACGTCCGCCCGACGAGCTCGACGAATCCGCGGGACGCTCGGGGGCCGGCTTGCGGTGCGGGCCGCGCGGCAGCGGGCCGGACAGATCCGGTAGTTCACTGGCGTAGGCCTCGGCCGGGGATCCCTCGGTACGCGCAGGCTCAGGCTCCTTGGCGTGCGCCGGGCCGCCGGGTGCGGGCGCTGCGGTGCCGGAGATGAAGCGGTTCAGCCGGGCCTCGACGCCGCTCGGCTGGCCCGACGGCCGCTTCTCGGTGGGCGCCTCGTGTTGCCGGGGTCCCGGCTGCGAGGGCCGGGCACCGCCGCGCTGCCACGGTGGTCCCTCCCCACCCTCATGGGCGCCGCCACCCGATGCGGGCGGCGCGGCCCGGCGCACACCTGCACGCTCGACCGAACCATCCCCGTTGGGGCCGTCCCCCTTGTTGGGGGCGCCCGGCTCGTTCGGTGAGGTCACCCCGACTCCTTAGGTCTCCTACCCTGGCCGCCCGCGCGGTGGCAGTCGCATTCTGTCTGGCCGGGCTGAGTCTAAATGCCCGGTTCCTCCGCGGGCCGCCCCGCGGCCCGCATCGTCATCCGGCTGAGTCTAGTGGTTCGGTACCGACTAGTTGTCCGACTCCGCAGCACCGCCGCTTTCCTCGACGACTTCGTCGGCGTTTTCCTCGGCGTTGCGGGCGATGGCCAACAGCGTGTTCTCTTCACCCAGGTTCATCAGGCGCACGCCCTTGGTCTGCCGTCCCGCCTTGCGGACCTGGCGCGCCGCGGTGCGGATGACGCCGCCTCCCGAGGTGATGGCGTACAGCTCGCTGTCCTCATCGACGATCAACGCGCCAACCAGCCTGCCACGCCGGCGGTCGTACATGACCGTCAGCACTCCCTTGCCGCCGCGGCCCTGCACGGGATACTCCTCGATCGCGGTGCGCTTGGCGTACCCGCCCGACGTCGCCACCAGGAGGTAGGTGCCCTCACGGACAACGTTGAGTGACAACAGGTAGTCGTCGGTGTTGAATCGCATGCCCTGCACGCCGGAGGTGGCGCGGCCCATCGGACGCAGGGCTTCGTCGGTCGCCGCGAACCGGATGGACTGCCCGTTGGCCGAGACCAACAACAGGTCCTCCTCGGAGGAGCACAGAACCGCGCCGACGAGTTCGTCGCTGTCGCGCAGGTTGATCGCCACGATTCCGCCCGAGCGGTTGGAGTCGAAGTCGGTCAACTTGGTTTTTTTCACCAGGCCGTTGCGGGTGGCCAGCACTAAGTACGGGGCGTCCTCGTAACTCTTGATCTGGATGACCTGAGCGATCCGCTCCTCGGGCTGGAAGGCCAGCAGGTTGGCGACGTGCTGGCCGCGCGCGGTGCGCGACGCTTCCGGCAGGTCGTACGCCTTGGCCCGATACACCCGGCCCTGGGTGGTGAAGAACAGGATCCAGTCGTGGGTCGAGCAGACGAAGAAGTGCCGCACGATGTCGTCCTGTTTGAGCCCGGCGCCCTGCACTCCCTTGCCGCCACGCTTCTGGCTGCGATACAGGTCGGTCTTGGTGCGCTTGGCGTAGCCGGTCTCGGTGATGGTGACGACGACGTCCTCGCGAGCGATCAGATCCTCGTCGGCGACGTCACCGTCGGCCGCGATGATCCGGGTCCGGCGGTCGTCGCCGTGCTTCTCGACAATCTCGGCCAGCTCGTCGCGGACGATGGCGCGCTGCCGCTCCGGCTTGGCCAGGATGTCCTCGAGGTCGGCGATCTCGGCTTCGATCTTGGCCAGGTCGTCGATGATGCGCTGACGCTCCAGGGCGGCCAGCCGGCGCAGCTGCATGTCCAGGATGGCCTGGGCCTGGATTTCGTCGATGTCCAGCAGCTCGATCAGGCCGGCCCGGGCGATGTCCACGGTTTCCGACGCACGGATCAACGCGATCACTTCGTCAAGTGCGTCAAGGGCTTTCACCAAACCGCGCAAGATGTGCGCGCGCTCGTTGGCCTTGCGCAGGCGGTACGTGGTTCGCCGGATGATCACGTCGAGTTGGTGGTCGACGTAGTGGCGGATCATCTGGTCGAGGCGCAGGGTGCGCGGCACGCCGTCGACGATCGACAGCATGTTGGCGCCGAAGCTGGTCTGGAGCTGGGTGTGCTTGTAGAGGTTGTTCAGCACCACCTTGGCCACGGCGTCGCGCTTGATTTCCACCACGATGCGCAGACCGACGCGGTCGCTGGACTGGTCTTCGATGTTGGAGATGCCGGCCAGCTTGCCGTCGCGGACCTGCTCGGCGATGGAGGTGATGAAGTTGTCGTGGTTCACCTGGTACGGCAGCTCGGTGATCACCAGCGAGGTGCGGCCGCGCGAATCTTCTTCAACCTCAACGACTCCGCGCATCCGAATCGACCCGCGGCCGGTGGTGTACGCGTCGTGGATGCCTTGGGATCCGACGATCAGACCGTGGGTGGGGAAGTCCGGGCCCTTCACCCGCTCGCAGACCGCGGTCAGCGTGGCCTCTTCGTCGGCCTCGTGGTTGTCCAGGCACCAGTAGACGGCGTCGGCCAACTCGCGCAGGTTGTGCGGCGGGATGTTGGTCGCCATGCCGACCGCGATACCGCCCGAGCCGTTGGCCAGCAGGTTGGGGAACCGGCTGGGCAGCACGGTGGGCTCTTGTACCCGGCCGTCATAGTTGGGGATGAAATCGACTGTCTCCTCGTCGATTTCGCGCAGCATTTCCATGGCGAGCGGGGTCAGCCGCGCCTCGGTGTACCGCATGGCGGCCGGCGGGTCGTTACCGGGCGAACCGAAGTTACCCTGCCCGTCCACCAACGGGTAGCGCAGCGACCACGGCTGCGCCATCCGGACCAGGGTGTCGTAGATAGACGAGTCGCCGTGTGGGTGGTAGTTCCCCATCGTCTCGGCCACCGACCGCGCCGACTTGGCGTGGCCGCGGTCCGGACGGAACCCGGAGTCGAACATCGCGTAGAGCACCCGGCGGTGCACCGGCTTGAGGCCGTCGCGCACTTCGGGCAACGCGCGTCCGACGATCACGCTCATCGCGTAGTCGATGTAGCTGCGCTGCATCTCCTGCTGGATGTCGACCGGTTCGATGCGGTCGGCGGCGTCGCCGCCGGGCGGCAGCGTGGTGTCTGTCATCTAATCCTCATCGGTGAGAGTTCAGTGGGGGAGGAGTCGCTAAACGTCAAGGAAGCGAACGTCTTTGGCGTTGCGGGTGATGAAGCTGCGGCGGGCGTCGACGTCCTCTCCCATCAGGATGGAGAACAGCTCGTCGGCCGCGGCGGCGTCGTCGAGGGTGATCTGTCGCAGCACCCGGACCGACGGGTCCATGGTGGTCTCCCAGAGTTCCTTGGCATCCATCTCGCCGAGACCCTTGTAGCGCTGGATGCCGTCCTCGGCGTTGATTTTCTTGCCGGCTTTCCGGCCCTCGGCGAGCAGGCCGTCGCGCTCGCGATCGGAGTAGGCGAATTCGGGATCGCTGCGCTGCCACTTGAGCTTGTACAGCGGCGGCTGCGCCAAAAACACGTGCCCGTGCTCGATCAGCGGGCGCATGAACCGGAACAGCAGCGTCAACAACAACGTCGAAATGTGCTGGCCGTCCACATCCGCGTCGGCCATCAGCACGATCTTGTGATAGCGCAGCCTGGTGATGTCGAACTCGTCGTGGATCCCGGTGCCCAGCGCCGTGATGATCGCCTGGACTTCGGTGTTCTTCAAAACCCGGTCGATACGGGCCTTTTCGACGTTGATGATCTTGCCGCGCAGCGGAAGGATGGCCTGAAACATCGAGTCGCGGCCGCTCTTGGCCGAGCCGCCAGCCGAATCACCCTCCACCACATACAGTTCGGATTTGCGGGGGTCGGTGGAGCGGCAGTCGGCGAGCTTGCCGGGCAGGCCGCCGAGATCGGTCGCACTCTTGCGGCGTACCAACTCTCGCGCCTTGCGCGCGGCGATGCGGGCCTGCGCCGACGACACCGCCTTGTTGACCACGACCTTGGCGTCCGCGGGGTTGGCTTCGAACCAGTGCGTCAGTTGTTCGTTGCAAACCTTCTGCACGAATGACTTGACTTCGGTGTTGCCCAGCTTGGTCTTGGTCTGGCCCTCGAACTGCGGTTCGCTGACCTTCACCGAGATCACCGCGGCCAGCCCTTCGCGGATGTCGTCGCCGGTGAGGTTCGGATCCTTTTCTTTGAGCAGCTTCTTGTCCTTGGCGTACTTGTTGACCACCGTGGTCAGCGCGCTGCGAAAGCCCTCTTCGTGGGTGCCGCCCTCGTGGGTGTTGATGGTGTTGGCGAAGGTGTGCACGGATTCCGAGTAGCCGCCGTTCCACTGCATCGCGATTTCGACCTCGTGGCCTGGTCCCTTGCCGTCGAAGTCGATGATGCTCTGCTGGATCGGGCTCTTGGTGCGGTTGATGTGCTTGACGAAGTCGACCAGGCCACCCGGGTAGTGGAAGGTGCGGTGCTTGACCTTGTGGGGCGCGGTGGATTCCGCGGCTTTTTCCTCTGCCGTCTTGGGAGCTTCGGCGGTGTCGCTGACGACCTCGTCGACGACCTCCTCCTTGGTCACCCGCTCGTCGGTGAGGTTGATGGTCAACCCCTTGTTGAGGAACGCCATTTCCTGCAGGCGGCGCGCCACCGTTTCGAAGTCGTAGTCGGTGGTCTCGAAGATTTCCGGATCGGCCCAGAATCGGATCGTGGTGCCGGTGCGCTTGGTGGCCTCGCCCTGTTTGAGGGTTCCGGGCACCGCACGGTCATAATACTGCGACCATTCGTGGCCGTCGCGGGCGATGTCAACCTCGAGCCGGGTCGACAGCGCGTTGACCACCGACACACCGACGCCGTGCAGACCACCACTGACGTTGTAACCGCTGTTCTCCCCGCCGAACTTGCCGCCGGCGTGCAGCTGCGTCATCACGACGTCGACGGTGGGGGCGCCGGTGGCGTGCATCGCCACCGGGATGCCGCGGCCGTTGTCGGAGACCTCGACGCTGCCGTCGTCGAGAATGCGGACGTCGACCTTGTCGGCATAGCCGGCCATCGCCTCGTCGACCGAGTTGTCGACCACCTCCCAGATGAGGTGGTGCAAACCACGCTCACCGGTGGACCCGATGTACATACCGGGGCGTTTGCGGACGGCTTCCAGGCCTTCGAGCACGGTGATCGCTGAGGCGCCGTATTCGTCTTGCGCCTTCTTCTTCTGGGCAGCCACGGTCGGAATGCTCTCCTTGGGGTTTCATGCGGGCGGTTCCAGTCACCGCGACAGTCGCATCCCGCCAGTCTAGCGTGATCAGGCGTCGGGACCGATTTTCTGGCCGCGTTTCTACCCAGCTAACCGCGCCGTGCGGACGATTTCTTTATTCTGGCCGCGTCCCGACGTGCGTCGAGGGCCTCCGTGTCGTCCTGGCCGATTTCAGGGGCCTGTGGACAAACCCCCGTCTGGGGATCCACGAGCGGGTGATCGACTCCCTAACCATAGGTGTCGCGCGGGCCCCGTCCCGCGATGTGACGCGGCCCCTTGCGCCACGACGGTGCGGCCGGGCCGGTGATTTTCAACGACGTCACCACTCCGTTGCCGACGGCGGCCGCGATCTTGGCCAACAACTGCGACTGGATCATCCGCAACTGGGTGGCCCACGCCGTCGATTCGGCGGCCACACTCAGCACGCCCTCGTTCAGGGCGGTCGGCACCGCATGGTCGGCGATCTGGTGGCCAACCACCGTCGCCCAGTTTCCCAGCACGGTGCCCTCGGCGACCTGGGCTGACCAGCCCCGCTTTTTCGCCAGCTCGCGGGCCAGGCTGCCCAGCGGTTGCGGGTCTCGAACATCGGGCCCCGGCCCCGACCAACTGCGCCGCTGGCCCGCCACCCGGCGCGGCACGGGGGCGACCGCACGGCCGCGTCCGGCATCCTTGCCCTGGGCCCGCGCCGCGGCCCGGGCCTCCTCGAGGGTGCGCCTGACCAAATCGATCCCGCTCAGCGCTTTCGATGCCGCGGCGGGAGGCAGACCGTCATCCGTACCGGTCATGAGTGCATCTCCGATACCCGGCCCGAGTCGCCGTCGCGTAAGTCGACGTAGACCTGTCGAGCTTCCCAGCCCGCCGGAATGTCTTCGAGCACCGCGGCGGTGACCAACACTTGTTCGGCGGATTCGGCCACCGTGGCGAGTGCGCGGCGCCGGGCGGCATCGAGCTCGGCGAACACGTCGTCGAGCAACAACACGGGTTCGCTCTCCTCGGCGCGCAGCAATTCGTAGGCGGCCAGTCGCAGCGACAACGCAAACGACCACGACTCCCCATGGCTGGCAAAGCCTTTCGCGGGTTGATCGCCAAGCCACAATTCCAGGTCATCGCGGTGCGGGCCGACGAGACACATGCCCCGTTCCAGCTCCGCATCGCGGCGCGCCGACAATGCCGCGAGCAAGGCGGCTTCCAGGAATTCGCGATCGGCGCCCGCCAGATCAGCCGCCGCCTCGGCACCCAGGCTTGATCGATAACCGATGGACGCGGCACGCGATCCGGGAGCCAAGAGCTGATAGGCCTTTTCGACCTCCGGAGCCAACTGGTTCACCAAATCGATACGCGCGGCCATCAATTGGGCACCGTGTTCGGCGAGGCGACTGTCCCACACGTCGAGCGTGTCGATCGCGCTCTGGTCGCCCCGGTAGCGCGCCCCGGACAGCGATTTCAACAACGCGGTGCGCTGCCGCAAGACTTTTTCGTAGTCGGCCCGCACGGCGGCCACCGCCGGGCGGCGCACCGTCGCCAGGTCATCGAGGTAGCGGCGCCGGTCCGACGGATCACCCCGCACCAATGACAGGTCTTCGGGAGCGAACAGCACCGCGCGCAGGACCCCGATCACTTCGCGGGTACTGCGCACCGGGGAACGATTCAGCCGTGCCTTGTTCGCCCTGCCCGCGGCGATCTCCAGGTCGACCGCGCACTCTCTGCCTTCGTTGACGACGATCGTGGAAATCACCGCGCGGTCAGCGCCCGCGCGAATCAACGGCAGGTCGGTTCCCACCCGATGCGAGCCCAGGGTGCTCGAATACCACAGCGCCTCAAGGAGATTCGTCTTCCCGAACCCGTTGGATCCGATGAAGACCGTCCGACCAGGCTGCAATTCGAGGTCGGCGTGTGCCCAGGACCGGAAGTCACGCAGTCCCAAATGCCGGACGTACACCTAGCCAGGCAACCGGACAGGCATCAACAAGTAGACGTAATCGGTCGGCAGGGCGCTGTAGGGGCCCGGGCCGGTCGGGTGGCTGTCGTCGTTCAACGCCGGACGCAGCAACGCCGGCTTACCCGGAGTCGTGAAACCGAACGACACCCGCTCGGAATGGACCGATCCCAATCCGTCGGTCAGATACGTCGGGTTGAAGGCGATCGTCAACGGCTCGCCGACAAAATCGACCGCCAGATCTTCTTCGGCCCGGCCGACGTCGTCGGCGCCGGCGGACAACCGCAGCGAACCTTCGCTGAATTCCATCCGCACCTGCGCACCACGGTCGGCTACCAACGCCACCAGCTTGATGGCCTCGGTCAACTCCGCCACGTTGATGGTCGCGACGGCCGTGTGCTCGGCCGGCAGCAGCTGACGGAACTTCGGGAACTCCGCATCGAGCAGGCGGGTGGTGCTGCGCTTGCCGTTACCGCTGATGCCGAGCAGCCCGTCCTTTCCGACGCCCGAGCCCGCACCCAATGACAACCGGACCTCGGAGCCGTCGGCGCCGGTCCGGGCGGCTTCGGCCAGGGTCTTGGCCGGCACCAGGACCGCGGCTTCGATGTCCGATGCCGCCGCCGACCAAGTCAGCTCGCGAACTGCCAACCGGAATCTGTCGGTCGCGGCCAGCACCACCGTGTCACCCGAAATCTCCACCCTGATGCCGGTCAGCATCGGCAACGTGTCGTCGCGGCCCGCGGCGATGGCAACCTGGCTGATCGCCTCGGCGAACAGGTCGGCGGGCAGCGTCCCGGTCTCTTCCGGCAGCGTCGGCAACGTCGGGTAATCCTCGACGGCCATCGTCGGCAACGAGAACCTGGCGTTTCCGCAGTGCAGCGCCACGCGATTACCGTCGACGTAGAAGTCGATGGGCTTGTTCGGCAGCGCCCGCACGATGTCCGACAACAACCGGCCGGACACCAAAACGCTTCCCGGAGAAGCTATTTCGGCCGCAACCTGTGCTTCGGCGGAAACTTCATAATCGAATCCGGAGATCGTCAGGCCCTCGTCGGTTCCAGACAGCAGCACACCGGACAGCACCGGCACCGCTGGCCTGGACGGCAGGTTCTTCGCCACCCACGACACCGCGTCGGCGAATGACTCCCGCGTTAAACGAAATTTCAAGTCGCTGAGGCCAGCCGTTGTCGTCGCCGCGTCCATAGCGTCCCTTCACCTACTCAGCGTTCGAATCCATTGGCTAGCCGCCCGCCGCTAGCACGGGGCTCCGCCACGAACGCCGATGACATGCAATGCCAATGACGAACGTTACGGCAGTCGAAGAACAACCGTAGATCCTTCGGGGCCATCTTGAAAGCTAATCGCAAAGCCTGACAACCCGAGCCGACCAAGGCCAAGACGACGGGTGTGTGCCGCGCGTCCCCAAGCCTGTATTTCAAAGAAGAACCGATGAAGAGATCTCAGTACCAGTATTAAGGCCTGTGCATCCTGGGGAGAACAGCCTCGCGGCGCAGCTAGCGCCATGATCGGGTTGTGCATTGGGGCGTGGGAACCTGTGGGTGGTGTGTTGGGCGGGTGGGGACGAACTACGGCTGTGCACGCAAGCGGTGTTACTGCACCGGCGTTTAATTGCGTTGTGCACAGCCCTGCGCACACGCCAGCGGTGTGGCGGGTGTGACAGACGCGCGTGAAGTTTCTCGAAAAAAATCACAAACTCAGGCAGCGGAAGCCCGGAAAACGGCGCGCGGCGCGCCGGGGGAGAGCAGTCAGCGCTTGGAACGCTGACGGATGCGAGTGGTGAGCTCCTTGACATGATCAAAAACCTCACGCCGCTCGGCCATCTCGGACAAGATCTTGCGCTGCGCATACATGACCGTGGTGTGGTCCCGGCCGAACGCCTGGCCGATCTTGGGCAGCGAGAGGTCGGTGAGCTCGCGGCACAGATACATGGCGATCTGGCGCGACTGGGCCAACGCTCGAGTCTTACCGGGCCCGCGGAGTTCTTCCACGGTGGTGTCGAAATACTCGGCGGTGGCCGCCATGATGGTGGCCGCACTGATCTGCATGGTGCTGGCATCGGCGATCAGGTCGCGCAGCACGATTTCGGCCAGTGATTTGTCGATCGGGGTCTTATTCAGCGAGGCGAACGCGGTGACCCGGATCAGAGCACCTTCGAGCTCGCGGATGTTGCGCTCGATGCTGCTGGCGATGAGTTCGAGCACGTCGTCGGGCACCGCCAGCCGCTCCATCTGAGCTTTCTTGCGCAAGATGGCGATGCGGGTCTCCAGCTCCGGTGGCTGCACGTCGGTGATCAAGCCCCACTCGAAGCGTGTTCTCAGCCGGTCTTCCAGGGTGGCCAGCTGTTTGGGCGGCCGGTCGGAGGAGATGACGATCTGCTTGTTGGCGTTATGCAGCGTGTTGAAGGTGTGGAAGAACTCTTCCTGGATACCTTCCTTGCCCTCGATGAACTGGATGTCATCGACCAGCAGCACGTCGACGTCGCGGTAACTGCGCTTGAACGCGACCTTGCGGTCGTCGCGCAGCGAGTTGATGAAGTCGTTGGTGAACTCCTCGGTGGACACGTACTTGACCCGCATCCCCGGAAACAGCCGCTGGGCGTAATTGCCGGCGGCGTGCAACAAGTGGGTCTTGCCGAGACCGGACTCACCCCAGATGAACAACGGGTTGTAAGCCCGCGCCGGCGCTTCGGCGATCGCCAGGGCGGCCGCGTGCGCGAACCGGTTGGAGGCGCCGATGACGAAAGTGTCGAAGGTGTAGCGGCGGTTGAGGCTCGTTCCGGCGGCGACGGCCGGATCGATCGCGTGCGGCCGCTCGGTGAAGTAGTTGGGCCAGCCGGGCTGGGTGTCCCCGACGGTCTCGCTGCTTTCGAAAGCTTCCTCGGTGTCGACGGCCGGTCCGTCGCCGCCGAAGGAAGGATCGGATTCGGGGAACGGTTCCGCCGGCGGGATGAGAGCGTCCTCGACGTCGTCGGGCGGGGGAGCGATGCGGACTCCGAGTTGGATCTGTTGTCCGAGGCGGCGGCTGAGCGCATCGGTGATGGGCGCGCGCAGATGTCGTTCGATCTCGTTCTGCACGAAACTGCTCGGCACCGACAGCAGAGCAAAGCCCTCGACGATGGTCAGCGGGCGAACCAGATTGAGCCACGCTCTTTGCTGCGGGGTGAGGGGAGTGACCAGTGTCGTGCGGTTGACGGCCATACCGTCGGCAGTGGGCTCCCCGTTGAGCTCGGAAACGACCGCATTCCACACTGTCGTGAAACTGGAACCGGGGTCATCGGCCAACGACGCATCTCCCTGGTTTTCGAACGTCCCGGACCCGAGTCACACCACGCTTGGCGACAAAACAACTGTCCACATAGTTATACACAGGTGTGGACAGGATGATCGTAGGCGAGCCACAACCTACCGGCGACGGCTCGCGATCTCCGCGCTGGAAGAAAACCTCGGGAGGTTGTCTAGGCAGCTAGTCGATCTACCATCCTCGCTTCATTGTCGAGCGCTGCTTCAGTCTAAAACGACTTCGCAGAAGCTAACAGTTTTCCGTTCGGCTGCCAACAGTTCTGCTGCATTCCAATCAGGTCGTTTAGGGTACGTGGGGCTTGCTTCGGCTCGTCATGCTAGCGGCGTGGGCGGCGAGTGTGACCGAAACCGAAAACTTTCTGAGCCTCCACGCGGCTTCGTTGGGGCAAGCCAGGTTTGACCAGGCGAAGCCTCGTCAGTACCCTCAAACAGTCGCCCGCAAGTCGGCGATGCGGCTGCGACCCGAACCACCTGGGGACCGCGCCGGCCAGCAGCACCAAGACCACCTCCGGTCGAACCGCAGACTAGCGCGATGCGAATGTCTGAGCGGCCGGATGGCAACACAACGAGGAGAACGTCGTGGCCAAGGGCAAGCGGACCTTCCAGCCGAATAACCGGCGCCGAGCCCGCGTGCATGGTTTCCGCCTTCGGATGCGCACCCGGGCCGGACGGGCGATCGTATCCGGTCGGCGCCGCAAGGGTCGTCGCGCGCTCTCTGCCTGATCGCAACTTCAGGTTTTCGGCGGTGCTTTCCGCGCGCAACCGCATGACGCGGTCAATTGACTTTGACGCGACGGTGAAGCACGGGATGCGTATGGCGCAGCCCGATGTCGTCGTGCACTTTCGGCGGGGGGAGGACCGCGACGAAGCCCACCCACCGCGCGTCGGATTGGTGGTGGGCAAGCCCGTCGGATCCGCCGTGGAACGTCATCGGGTCGCTCGCCGGCTGCGGCATGTGGCGCGCAACCTGCTGGGCGAGCTCGGCCAGTCCGATCAGCTGGTGATCCGTGCGCTGCCCGGCAGCCGGACCGCATCCTCGGCTCGGCTGGAGCAGGAACTCCGCCGGTGTTTACGACGGATGCCGGCGGCGGGAAGCCAGCGATGAGAGCAGTGGCGCAGCTGCGCACGTTCACCCGCGATGCGGGGCGGACGGCCGCGCGCGGAGTGATTTTTCTGATCCAGCTCTACCGGCATATGGTGTCGCCGCTACGCCCGGCGACGTGTCGCTTCGTTCCGACTTGCAGCCAGTACGCGGTCGACGCTCTCAACGAGTACGGCCTGATTCGGGGGAGCTGGTTGGCTGTGGCCAGGCTCGCCAAGTGCGGTCCATGGCATGAAGGCGGTTGGGATCCGATTCCGGACCGCCCGGGAAGCCACGTGAATTGCCAACATGCCAGCGACGCTCGGGCTGTCCGAGCGGCGCGAGGGGAGAGTGGATCTTTTGTTTGATTTCTTCAGCCTCGACTTCGTCTACTACCCGGTGTCGTGGATCATGTGGGTCTGGTACAAGTTGTTCGCCTCGATGCTGGGGCCGTCGAACTTCTTCGCCTGGGCGCTGTCGGTGATGTTCTTGGTGTTCAGCCTGCGGGCCCTGTTGTACAAGCCCTTCGTGCGGCAGATCCGGACCACGCGCCAGATGCAGGAACTGCAGCCCCAGATCAAGGCGCTGCAGAAGAAGTACGGCAAGGATCGCCAGCGCATGGCGCTCGAGATGCAGAAGCTGCAGCGCGAGCACGGCTTCAATCCGATCCTGGGCTGCCTGCCGATGCTGGCGCAGATCCCGGTCTTCATCGGCCTGTATCACGTGTTGCGCTCGTTCAACCGGACCACCGGGGGATTCGGTCAGCCGCACCTGTCGGTGGCCCAGAACCGCCTCACCGGAAACTACGTCTTCACCCCGACGGACGTCGGACACTTCCTGGACGCCAACCTGTTCGGGGCACCGATCGGCGCCTTCATGACGCAGCGCACCGGACTGGACGCGTTCACCTTCTTCAGCCGGCCGGCCGTGATCGCGGTCGGGCTGCCGGTGATGATCCTGGCCGGCGTCGCCACCTACTTCAACAGCCGAGCATCGGTGGCACGGCAGAGCCCGGAGGCCGCGGCCAACCCGCAGACCGCGATGATGAATAAACTCGCGCTCTACGTGTTCCCGCTCGGCGTGGTGGTCGGTGGCCCGTTTCTTCCGCTGGCGATCATCCTGTATTGGTTCGCCAACAACATCTGGACCTTCGGGCAGCAGCACTACGTCTTCGGGATGATCGAGAAGGAAGACGAGGCCAAGAAGCAGGAAGCCATCCAGCGGCGCGCGGCGAATGCGCCGGCGCCGGGTGCCAAGCCGAAGCGAAATCCTAAAGCGGCAACGGCCGGCGAGAACGGTTCGCCGCCGCCCGCCGCGGAGTCCGACGGGTCGGGTTCCGCGGCGACGGAGTCCGACACGGCCGATGACCCAGCGGCCAAAGCGAGCGAAGGCCCGAGCAACCGCACACCGCGGCCCGGGGCCCGACCGAAGAAACGCAAACGCTGACACGGGCGGAATAGCTACCGGGTCCGCCCCGACAGGGCGACCCCAATTGGGCCGGGGCCCATGAAATGAGGGAGAGAAGACATGACAGACGCCGACACCACCGAGCGCGACGTTGACACCGAGCTCGACACGCAATCGGCCGTCGAGGATGCCGCGGGTTCTGGCGCCGAGGAAGTCGATGATCTGGAGGACCGGTTGGTCGCGGAGGGCGAAATCGCCGGCGACTACCTCGAAGAGTTGTTGGACCTGTTGGACTTCGACGGTGACATCGACTTGGACGTCGAGGGCAGCCGCGCGATCGTGAGCATCGACGGCAGCGACGACTTGAACAAGTTGGTGGGCCGCGGCGGCGAGGTGCTCGACGCGCTGCAGGAACTGACCCGGCTGGCGGTACACCAGAAGACCGGCGTACGGAGCCGCTTGATGCTCGACATCGCGAGCTGGCGGCGACGGCGCCGGGAGGAATTGGCGGCGCTGGGCGACAAGGTCGCGCGCCGAGTGCTCGAATCCGGCGAACGTGAAGAGCTCGCGCCGATGACGCCGTTCGAACGCAAGATCGTCCATGACGCCGTCGCCGCCGTCGCGGGCGTGCACAGCGAAAGCGAGGGCGTCGAGCCCGCGCGCCGCGTCGTCGTCCTGCACGACTGAACACCAGAAGTTACAGCCGTGTAGTTCCTGTCGTTCGCCTCCGAAGGTTGACCGTGCGCCCTGCAACTCGAGGATGTTTCACGTGAAACATGTCGGCCCCGGCGACGACGCGGCGGGCCGTTCGGCGGAGGGTGCCGGCCCGGACACGGTCCCAGACTCCGCAGCCGCCGTCTTCGGCGAGCGGCTTGGAATCGCCCAACGATACGCGGAGATTCTGGCGACCGTCGGGGTCGAGCGCGGTCTGCTCGGTCCGCGGGAAGTCGACCGAATCTGGGACCGCCACATATTGAACAGCGCGGCCCTCGCCGAGTTGCTCGATCGGGGCGAGCGGATCATCGATATCGGCAGCGGTGCGGGCCTGCCCGGGATACCGTTAGCGATCGCGCGGCCCGATCTCGCTGTCGTCTTGCTCGAGCCGTTGCTGCGACGCAGCGAATTTCTCAACGAGGTTGTCAACGAACTAGGGTTAGCCGTCGAGGTCGTCCGCGGCCGTGCGGAAGAACCGGGGGTGCGTAACCGGTTCGGGGAGAGGGATGCTGCGGTGTCGCGTGCGGTCGCTTCGTTGGACAAGCTGACGAAGTGGAGCTTGCCCTTGCTACGGCCCGACGGACGGATGCTCGCCATCAAGGGGGAGCGTGCGTCCGACGAAGTTGAACAGTACCGGCGTGTGATGGCAGCATCGGGCGCCGCTGATGTCAGGGTGGTGACATGTGGCGCGAACTATTTGCGTCCCCCCGCAACCGTAGTTTCAGCGCGCCGCGGAAAGCCGCCACACCACAAGCCGGCACGGACCGGGAAGGCCGGAACCCGATGACTTCTTCAGGAGATTGGCCGGTGACTCCCCAGGCACCGGCGGACGTTCAGCAGGCGACCGCTCCGGCTCCGGCCGCAGCGAATCCGGAGGCCTCCGCGCCGCCGGGGTTGGCCCCCGCACCGAGCGCACCGGCGAATGTTTCACGTGAAACAGCCGACGAATTCGATACGCCGATCGGTGCGGCCGCGGAACGCGCGATGCGGGTCCTCCACACCACCTACCCGCCATTGCGCCGGCCGCCCCATCGCCGAGTCTTCACGGTCGCGAACCAGAAGGGCGGCGTCGGCAAGACGACCACCGCCGTCAACCTCGCTGCCGCCCTCGCGCTGCAGGGACTCAAGACCCTAGTCATCGACCTCGACCCGCAGGGCAACGCGAGCACGGCGCTCGGCATCACCGACCGGCAATCGGGGACGCCCTCCTCATACGAAGTCTTGCTCGGCGAGGTCTCCGTGCAGGACGCGCTGCGGCAGAGCCCGCATAACGAACGCCTGTTCTGCATCCCGGCGACGATCGACCTGGCAGGCGCCGAGATCGAATTGGTCAGCATGGTGGCCCGCGAGAACCGGTTGCGCACCGCGTTGGCCGAGCTCGACAGCCTCGACTTCGACTGCGTCTTCATCGACTGCCCGCCATCGCTTGGGCTGCTGACCATCAACGCGCTTGTCGCCGCGCCGGAGGTCATGATCCCGATCCAGTGCGAGTACTACGCCCTCGAGGGTGTCTCGCAGCTGATGCGCAACATCGAGATGGTGAAGGCGCACCTCAATCCGAAGCTCGAGGTCAGCACCGTGGTGCTGACCATGTACGACGGCCGGACCAAGCTCGCGGACCAGGTCGCCGAAGAGGTGCGCCGATACTTCGGGGCCAAGGTGCTGCGCACGGTGATTCCGCGCAGCGTCAAGGTCTCCGAGGCGCCGGGCTACAGCATGACGATCATCGATTACGACCCCGGATCACGCGGGGCGATGAGCTATCTCGACGCGAGCCGCGAACTCGCCGAGCGCGATTGAACACCATCCGCGAAGGGACGACCATGACGCAGCCGTTACGCAAGAAGGGTGGCCTCGGCCGGGGCCTGGCTTCGCTTATTCCGACCGGTCCCGCGGACGGCGACGCCGGACCCGCGACCCTCGGACCGCGGATGGGCGACGCCGCCGCCGACGTCTTGATCGGGGGACCGCCGCCGCAGGACGCGTCGGCAATGGGTGCGGTTTATCGCGAAATCGCGCCGGCGGACATCGAGCGCAACCCGCGTCAGCCGCGACAGGTCTTCGATGAGGAGGCGCTGTCCGAGCTGGTGCACTCCATCCGCGAGTTCGGCCTCTTGCAACCGATCGTGGTGCGGGCGGTCAAGGATTCGGCGAGCGGTGCGCGTTACCAGATCGTGATGGGGGAGCGGCGCTGGCGCGCGGCCCAAGAGGCCGGTCTGGCGACCATCCCGGCCATCGTGCGCGAGACCGGTGACGACAATCTGCTCCGCGACGCGCTGTTGGAGAACATCCACCGGGTACAGCTGAACCCGTTGGAAGAGGCGGCCGCCTACCAGCAGCTGCTCGACGAATTCGGCGTCACCCACGATGAACTGGCCGCGCGTATCGGCCGGTCGCGGCCGTTGATCACCAACATGATCCGGTTGCTCAAGCTGCCGATCGCGGTGCAACGGCGCGTGGCCGCCGGCGTGCTGTCCGCCGGTCACGCGCGCGCACTGCTGTCGCTGGAGGCCGGGCCCGAAGCGCAGGAGGAGCTGGCCACCCGGATCGTCGCCGAAGGCCTGTCGGTGCGGGCCACCGAGGAGGCGGTGACGCTGGCCAACCGGGCCGGCACGGCCACGCCGACGGCCCCGCGCCGCAAGCCGATTCAGATGCCCGGCCTGCAAGACGTAGCTGACAAGCTCTCCACAGCCTTCGATACCCGGGTGACCGTCAGTCTGGGCAAACGCAAGGGGAAAATCGTGGTCGAGTTCGGCTCGGTGGACGACCTCCAGCGGATCATCGACGTCATGTCCCCGCCCAAGTCATGACCAAGGACACCATGTAATTACGTCACTGTGACACCGCGGCCGTCAATACGGGGAATCGGCCTGCGCCAGCTGCTCAGATTAGACGAAACGGCATGCGGATCAACAACTTTCGATGTTCGGCGCGCTGCACCCGGTCGGTGCGGGCCAGTTGGCCGCGCCAACCCCGCTGGCCAGGCGAAAGCTGGCCCGATCCCGACCACCTCTCTTATCCTGGAGGGGTTGCCGGTGCAGATGGCTGCAGTACCGCACAGGAGCCAGGAGGCTAGTGTCCGCTCGAATCATGCCACTACGGCTCGAGGCATTCGAGCAGCTTCCCAAGCACGCACGCCGGTGCGTCTTCTGGGAGGTCGATCCCGCGACCCTCGGCAATCAGGATCATCTCAGCGACCCCGAATTCGAAAAGGAAGCGTGGCTGTCGATGGTGATGCTGGAGTGGGGTTCCTGCGGGCAGGTTGCCACCGCGGTGCCCGACGAGCGAAGCCAATCCGAGCCGCCGTGCCTGGGCTACGTTTTCTACGCCCCGCCGCGGGCGGTGCCGCGGGCGCAGCGATTCCCGACCGGCCCGGTGTCCGCGGACGCCGTGTTGTTGACGTCGATGGGCATTGAACCCGGGCCGGCCGCCGAGGACCTACCGCACGGTTTGATCGCCCGGGTCATCGATGAGTTGGTGCGACGCGGCGTGCGCGCACTCGAAGCGTTCGGCCGCACCCCGGCGGCCTCGGAATTGCAGGATCCGCGCCTGGTCGGTCCCGACGTGCGGCCGGTACTGGAAGCCGTCGGCGACTGCTCGGTGGACCATTGCGTCATGGACGCCGAATTCCTGAAGGACGCGGGATTCGTTGTGGTGGCACCACATACGTACTTCCCACGGCTGCGGCTCGAGCTCGACAAGGGCCTCGGCTGGAAGGCCGAAGTGGAGGCGGCCCTGGAGCGTTTGCTGGAGAACGCGCATCTGGAGCAGCCGGTCGGCGCCGGGTCCACCGCGGTGAATCGGTTGAAAACCACCCAGGATGGCTAGTTGGAACCGCCCAGGTGGCTGCTGCGTTCCACCGACAATTCGTGAGCCAGTAACTCGGCGAACGTGAATGTGCCTGTGGGACGGTCGTTTTTGCCCAACAGGTAGAGCCGCTTGACCGCGGCGAGGATTCCCTCGGCGATGGCGTCGCGCGTCTGCGTCGAGACCAGCATCGAACGATCACGCGGGTTGGTGATGTAGCCGACGTCGACCTGCACCGTCGGCATCCGGGTCAGGCGCAGCAGATCCCACGTCCGGCCGTGCGTGCGGCAGTCCCGTAAACCGGTGCGGGCCACGACTTCTCGCTGGATGAAGTCGGCAAGATTACGGCCGATGGTGGACACCGAACCGTGCGAGTTCCCGAAATGAAAGGAAGCCACCCCGTTGGCCGCGGCGCTGACCTGAGTTTCGCAGCGCAGGCTGATCATCAGGTCGGCCCCGACATTGTTGGCGGTGGCGGCGCGTTCGGCATCGAGGGGACTGCGGTTGACCGGTCGCGACAGGAAGGTCTCCATGCCGATCGCGGCCATCCGCCCTTCGAGCCGGCTGGCCAAATCCCACAACACATCTGCTTCGCTGACCGGTCCCGACGGGCCCTGCATGATGGCGCCGTGGTCCGCGCCGCCGCGGCCCGGGTCGATGATGATCCGCTTGCCTGACAGTTTCGGGCCGGATGAGCGAACCAGCTCTTCTTCGCGGATCGCGTGCGGGGATCCGCCGGTGACCCGTGAACTCAGGAAGTGGAAGGAGCGCAACGTCTCCGGGCCGCAGATGCCGTCGGCGGACAGCCCGTACTCGCGCTGGTACGACATCAACGCGTTGTGGGTCTGCAACCCGAAGTATCCATCGACCAGGCCGGTGTAGAAACCCAAGTCCTGCAGCCGCGCCTGCAGCGTGGCCACGTCGTCGCCGAACAGGGGGGCGCCGAATTGGTGATACAGCGTGCGAGCACCCAACCGGTACGACGCCTCCTTGAGCGCCCGGTAGGTGGCCTCGCCGACGATGCCGTCCACCAGAAGGCCGCGATGCTGTTGAAAGGCACGGACCGCCTGGTCAAGCTCGGCATCGAAAAGCTCGAGGGCCACGTGCCGGCCGGTGTCGAGATCGTCCTCGGAGCCGTTGAGCAGGCCTAAGGTGGCCAGCGTCGCCCGGATCTCGGTCACAGCAGCGCTGCGGTCACCACAGCGCAGCGCGTCGCCGTATTCGCGGCGCGGACTCGACATACCAAGGGCCCTCCGGGACTAACAGACAAGCTCAGATCTGGGCAACAGCTGACCGTATTGTCGCAGACGCTTCGCAAATTCGGGAAAACCCCAGGCCATTCGCGGGGCGTGGTGCGGGGAAATGAACGGAGATCAGCCGAGGTTGGGAACCGCGTCCGAAAGCTCCCGCAGCAAAGCCGCCTTGCCCTTCGCGCCGACGATCCGCTTCACCGGCTGCCCGTCCTTGAACAGGATCATGGTGGGGATGGAGACCACCTGAAAGTTCTGTGCGGTTTCGGGGTTGGCATCCACGTCGAGCTTGGCGACGGTGAGGTGTTCGCCACGCTCGCTGGCGATCTCCTCGAGGACCGGCGCAACCATCTTGCACGGGCCGCACCACGTGGCCCAAAAGTCAACCAGCACAGGCTTATTGCTGGACAGCACGTCGGTGGAGAATGACGCGTCCGAGACTTCTACTGTGGCCCCGGCTTTTTCGGCGTCGGTCATTGTGGTGCTCCAATCAATGTGTCGGTACTGCCAGGAAATTCGGTGGCGTCGCCTTGCGCGGCGGCGCTGGTTTCTTCGTGGTCGGCGAGCCAGCGTTCGGCGTCGATGGCGGCCGAGCAGCCGCTGCCCGCGGCGGTGACGGCCT
>NZ_LZJP01000125.1:0-659 GCF_001667865.1 Mycobacterium mantenii
GCGAACGCCTCGTTGACCTCGAACACTCCGATGTCGCTGATACCGAGTCCGGCCCGCCACAACACCATCTCGGAGGCAGGAATCGGTGCCGTCAGCATCAGCACCGGGTCTGCACCGGCCACCGCTCCGGCGACGTAGCGGGCCATCGGAGTCAGCCCCAGATCGGCGGCCCTGTCGGCGGTGGTGATCAGCAGGGCGGCGGCGCCGTCGGAGATCTGTGACGAATTACCGGCGTGGATCAGCCCGTCCTCGATGAACAACGGCTTGAGCTGTCCGAGGGTCTCGATGCTGGTGCCACGGCGCAACCCCTCGTCGGTATCGAATTCTCCGGTCTCCGTGGAAAGTACGATGATTTGCGCGTCGAATGCACCGGAGTCGATAGCCGCGGCGGTCCGCTGATGCGACGCTGCGGCGTAGGCATCGAGATCGACCCGCGTCAATCCCCACTTTCGTGCCACCGCCTCGGCGCACAGTCCCTGATTGAACGAGAAATCGTCAAACCGCTGCATAACCCTCGGGCCGTATGGGAATCCACTTTGCCGCGTTACGCCAAGCGGCAGTCGGCTCATGGATTCCACCCCACCCGCTACTATTACGTCGCAGGCGCCGGCGGCGACCGCTTGGGCGGCGAAATCCACTGCCTGCTGGCTCGATCCAGA
>NZ_LZJP01000126.1:0-149371 GCF_001667865.1 Mycobacterium mantenii
CAGCTGATCGCGGCCGGTTGCAACGCCAAAGACCTCTGCGAGGTGGAGCGCGGGGCGCGCCAGTTGGTCGCCGAGGCGATGGCCTCCGCACGGGCATTGGTGCGGGCGCAGCGGATTACGCGCGCGCCGGAGCCGAAGCCCTGGTCGGCCGCTAGCTGAGCAGACCTTGGCGCATTGCCTCGGCGACCGCGGCCGCACGGTCGCTGACACCGAGCTTCTCGTAGAGGCGTTGCACGTGCGTTTTGACCGTCGACGGGGCCACAAAGAGCTCACCGGCAATCGCGGGGATGCTTTTGCCGTGCGCGATCCGACTGAGCACCTCACGTTCGCGCGCGCTCAGCACCGGCGCGGTCGGCTCCGCACGCTGCCGGATCTCCGCGGCAAGGCCGCCGACGAGCGTGGGCGCCACCACGTCGTGACCCTGCGCGCAGTCGAGCACGGCCTTGACGATCTCGCTGCGCGTCGAGTCCTTCAGCACGAACCCGGCCGCCCCCTGCTGCAGCGCCTGGTACACGATCGCCGGCTCGTCGTGTGCCGAGATCAGCAACACCCGGGTGGCCAGACCCTGGGTACGCACCGCCGCCGCCACCTGGGCGCCGTCCATGCCGGGCATCCGGTAGTCGAGCAGCGCGACGTCGGGCACCTGCGACTTGATCAATTCCAAAGCGGCAGAGCCGTCTTCCGCCTCACCGACGACGCGGACCGAACCGCTCGACGACAGCGCGCGCACGACGCCTTCCCGAAAAAGCGGGTGATCGTCGCCCACGACCACCCGCACCGTTTCGGGGGGAGCCGCGCTGACCATGGCGATGAGTGTAGCGGTTTGCCCCACAGCGGCGTTCGCATTCTCTGGCCGCCACGATGAGTCATTTTGCAGTTTGCTTCGGTGCGGCACACCCGGATGAGTACGGTGATCGGGTGGCGGTAGCCGGTGACGCAGAACTGGAACGCGTGCGCGCGATTCACCAATTGCGCTCGTATCGCATCGGCTCGGTGCTCCGGCTGGGCGTGGTCGGCCTCATGGTGGCGGCCATGGCCGTCGGCACCGACCGGTCGGAGTGGCCGCAGGAAAGCGTGCTGATCGGCCTGTACGCAGTTGTCGCGCTCTGCGCGCTGGGATTGGCGTTCGCTCCGTTCCGTCGATGGATCGGATTGGGCCGCTTGGTCGCGATTGGCCGGCTCGAGCCGTTCGCGTTCACCGTCATCGACGTTGTCGCGCTGACGGTCTTTCAGCTGTTGTCCACCAACGGGATCTATCCGCTGCTGATCATGGCGATGTTGCCGGTCTTGTTGGGACTCGACGTCTCCTCCCGCCGGGCGGCGGTGGTGCTGATCTTCTCGATGCTCGGGTTCGCCATTGCGGTGCTTCAAGATCCGGTGATGTCGAGCTCGGTCCGGTTGTCAGAGGCGGGATTTCGGTTCTTTCTCTACGCATTCCTCTGTTGCGCGGCTTTCTTGGTGGTGCGCATCGAGGAGCGTCATATCCGCTCGGTGGCCGGCCTGAGCGCGCTGCGGGAGGAATTGCTTGCTCAGACGATGAATGCGTCGGACGAGGCGGCGCGGCGGATCTCGGAATTCATTCACGACGGACCACTGCAAGACATTCTGGCGGTGCGCCAGGAGTTGGTCGAATTGGACGCGGCGCTGCACGGCGATGAGCGTGTGGACCGGGCACTGGCGGGCTTGCAGTCGGCCTCGGAACGATTGCGCCAGGCCACCTTCGAGTTGCACCCGGCGGTTCTCGAACAGGTAGGACTCGGCGCCGCGGTGAAACAACTCGCGGAGTTCACCGCACAGCGTTCCGGCATCGACATCACCACCGACATCGAATACTCGACGCGCAACCACGTCGACCCGGTCGTGTTCGGCGTGGTTCGTGAGTTGCTGTCCAACGTCGTGCAACATGCCGAGGCCCGCAACGCGACGGTCATGCTCGGGATCACCGACCACACGTGCGTTCTGCATGTCGTCGACGACGGCGTGGGGTTCAGCCAGGAGACGGTGGCGCGCCGTCTGGGGGAGGGGCACATCGGGCTGGCGTCACACCGCGCCCGGGTGGAGGCGGCCGGGGGTGCCCTGATGTTTCTCGACGCCCCGGTTGGCACGCACGTCTGCGTCGAAGTGCCGCTCAAGGGTTCGCCGACATCCACCACACAGGTACTGGTACCCCGGTCATATGGTGACTTCCATATGCGCCAGCACCTGCGCTAGCGCATATGGAACTCGACTATTGGTCGGTCAGGCGGCGCCGTGTGCCGCACCGGAGTCCGACCCAAGTCAAGCCCTACTTCAGGTCGACCGACTTCCCGGTGGCGGCAGCGTGACCCGCACGATAGCCGAAAACCATTGCCGGGCCCAGGGTTCCGCCAGCGCCCCCGTAGGCCCGTCCGGTCACACCGCCCATCGCATTGCCCGCCGCGAACAGGCCCGGTATCGGCTCGCCGCCGACGTGCAGAACGCGGGCATCGTGATCGGTGCGCGGTCCGCCCTTGGTGCCCATCGCACCGATGCTCACCGGCACCGCGTAGAACGGAGCGGTGTCGATCGGGCCCAGTGTCCTGCCGGCCGGCGTGGTCGCGCTGTCGTCACCCCAGTAGCCGTCGTAAGCGCTGGAGCCGCGCCCGAAGTCGGGGTCCGCGCCGGCGGCCACGTGACGGTTCCAGTTCTCGACGGTGCGGGTTAATCCGTCGGCGTCGATGCCGGTCTTGGCGGCCAACTCGGCAAGGTCGGCCGACTCGCAGAACCAGTCCGGAACGGGCTGCCCCGGTTCGACACCGAGGAATCCGTAGCGCTGCAGGTGAATCGAATCGAAGACCATCCACCCGCGGTCGTTGACGTAGCCGCCGCGAGGATCCAGGTAGTGGAAGGCCCCGGCCATCGAGTTGTAATCGCATGCCTCGTTGACGAATCGCCGGCCGGCCTGGTTGACGATGATGCTGCGCGGCCGCGTTCTTTCCAGCCGCACGCTGCGGCTGCGCGGCTTGCCTTCGATGGTGTCACCCGGGATCTGCACGATCGGCACCCACCACGCTTCACCCATGTTGGCCAGCGCGGCGCCGTGCTCCATCGCCATGCGCAGACCGTCGCCGGTGTTGTTGGGCGGCGACACCGCGCCGTGCATGGGACCGCGCAGAAAGGCTTGTGCCAGAGTCGGATCCCACTCGAAGCCCCCGGTGCCCAGGATGACCCCGTGCCGGGCGCGAACCCTGATGGTCCGATCCGGTAGGGCCACCCGCACACCGGTTATTTCTCCGTCCTCGGCGATGAGTCCTTCGGCCCGGGCGTTGGTGTGCGGGGTCACCCCGGCGTCCAGGAGTCCCTTGAGGAGCCCCGCGATCAGCGCGGTGCCCGCGACGCACAAATGGCCGGTACGTTCGTCGATCGCCGCGTGCAGGCGCGCCCTGGTCTCGGCGTCGAAACCGACGTTCGACCAGTCGGCCGGGAAAGACGTGATCCGGGTTGCCCATTCGCCCAATTGAGCCAGGTCGAAGGGGGCAGCACTCAGCGACCTGCCGCCGGTCGGCTGCCCTCCCGGCAACTCGGGACGATAGTCGGGAAAGCCGGTGGCGATCTCGAACTGGAGGCCGCTGTGGGCCTCGATGAAATCGAGCATGGCCGGGCCGGTCCGCACGAACGTTTCGACCAACTCGTCGTCCATCGACCCGAGTGACTGGGCACGCAGGTACCGCAGCGCTTCGGTGGGCGTCAATTCGCCGTCGGGAGAACGGTTGTGGGCGGGGATCCACACGATGCCGCCGGAGACGGCGGTGGTCCCGCCGACGGTCGGGGCCTTCTCGTAGACCTCCACCGAGGCGCCCGCTACGGCCGCGGTCAGCGCGGCGCTGAGGCCGGCGCCGCCACTGCCGAGCACGACGACGTCGACTTCGTGGTCCCATGACATGGGTTGCTATCCCTTCAGCTCAGTAGCTCCGACAACTGCTTGGCGGCTTTGACGACCGCATCCTTGCCGCGCATAACGACGTCTTCCCGGTGTGAGATGAGGTTGATGCACGTTGGCGGTGACGGCACCGGGCGGCGCACCCCCACGGCCAGCCCGTAGGTATTCGGTTCGATTTCACCGTAGGTCGTCACCCAACCACGTTCGCGCGCACGGGAAACCAGCTCGCGTTCACCCGGGCGCGGGGGCATGCACGCGAGCAGGGCGATCCCGGCGGCGCCGCGATCCAGCGGGTATCGGCTGCCTTCGTGAAACGAAAGCTGGTAGGCGACATGGCTGGGCACGATCACCGCGATGGCCACCTGTTGGTCGCCTTCGGCGATGAGTAGGGACACGGTGGTGCCGAGCTCGTCGGCCAGCGCGCGCAGCGTCGGCAGACTCACCTGGCGCACATTGCGGTCGAAGGAAGCGCCGAGCACGGCCAGGCCCGCTGCCGGCCGGTAGCGGCCGTCCTCTCCCTTGGCCACCAGTCGGAACTCGGCCAACGTCGTCAGCAATCGGTACGCGATGGTGCGGTGCACCCCCACCTGATCGGCGAGCTGTTGCACCGTCAGTCCGCTGGGGGAGTCCGCCACCATCTGCAGCGCCGTCAGACCCCTGGCCAGGGTCTGCGAACCGGTACCGGACCCGGTCACGGCCTTGACAGACCTTCCCGCGAGAGCGAAGCTCTATATATAACGCACATTAGTGTGCGATATTAGCACACCAGGTAAGCCGAAAACGAGAACGAGATTTCCCCGATCTGGAGGCCGGACAGCACCGTGGCGGAGTTCGAGAGCATCTGGAGCGATCTCCAGGGCGTCGCGTTTGAGCAGGGCTACCTCGACGCCGGAGGAGTGCGTACCCGCTACCTGCGTGCCGGTGATCCGGGCAAGCCGGTACTGATGCTGCTGCACGGATCCGGTGGCCACGCCGAGGCCTACGTCCGCAATCTGGCCGCGCACGCCGAGCATTTCTGGACCTGGTCGATCGACATGCTGGGCCACGGGTACACCGACAAGCCGGGACATCCGCTGGAGGTCCGCCACTACGTCGAGCACTTGATGGCGGTGCTGCGCACCATCGGGGTCGATCGCGCGTGCATCAGCGGCGAATCGCTCGGCGGCTGGGTGGCCGCCCGTACCGCGATCGACCACCCGGATGTGGTTGAGCGACTGGTGCTTAACACCGCAGGCGGCTCGCAGGCCGATCCCGCGGTGATGCAACGGATCATCACGCTGTCCATGGCCGCCGCCGAGGACCCGACCTGGGAAACGGTGCAAGCGCGCATCAAATGGCTGATGGCCGACAAGTCGAAGGCGTACGACGACCTGGTTGCCAGCCGCCAAAGGGTCTATCGCCAACCTGGATTCGTCTCGGCCATGAGCGACATCATGGCGTTGCAAGACCCGGAGATTCGGGCGCGCAACATCCTCGGCCCGGACGAATACGGATCGATCATCGCCCCGACGCTGGTGCTGTGGACCAGTGACGACCCCACCGCCGACGTGACGGAGGGACGTCGGATGGCCTCGATGATCCCGGGCGCGCGCTTCGAAGTGATGCCGGGGTGCGGTCATTGGCCGCAGTACGAGGACGCCAAGACGTTCAACCAGTTGCATCTCGACTTCCTGCTAGGGCGCTGATGGCGACCGACGGGCACCAGACACCGAGCGTCGACGTCGACGTTGTCATCGTCGGGGCGGGCCCGGTCGGTCTAACCCTGGCCAATATCCTTGGCCTGCAGGGTGTTCGAACGTTGTTGGTCGACGAACGCGACACCCTGATCGACTATCCGCGCGGGGTCGGCCTCGACGACGAGTCGTTGCGCACCTTCCAGTCGATCGGCCTGGTCGACCGCGTCCTGCCGCACACGGTCCCCAACCAGATTCTGCGATTCTTCGACGCCAAGCGCCGGGTGCTTGCCGAAATGGCGCCACCCGACGCGCGTTTCGGTTGGCCCAAGCGCAACGGGTTCGTCCAACCGCTCGTCGACGCCGAGTTGCTGGCCGGTCTCGACCGATTCGATGGCGTCGAGGTGCGGTGGAGCCGGCCGATGACCGGTTGCGCGGAAACCGCCGATGGCGTCACGGTCGAGCTTGGTGGCGACGGGGATAGCACCACGGTGCGGGCGCGCTACGTGGTCGGGTGCGACGGCGGCCGCAGCATGACCCGCCGGGTGATGGGAGTCTCCTTCGACGGAACGACGTCCTCGACGCGGTGGCTGGTCGTCGACATCGCCAACGACCCCCTCGGGCATCCCAACAGCGAAGTCGGCGCCGACCCCGAGCGCCCGTACGCCTCGATCTCAATCGCCCACGGAATTCGCCGCTTCGAGTTCATGATTCACGCCGACGAGACCGACGAACAGGCCGAAGACCCGGCGTTCCTGACGCAGATGCTGGCGCGGATGGTGCCCCACCCCGACCGGGTCGACGTGATTCGGCGGCGGGTGTACACCCACCACTCACGGATCGCCGGCGCGTTCCGCCAGGGCCGGATGCTGCTGGCCGGCGACGCCGCTCACTTGATGCCGGTATGGCAGGGGCAGGGCTACAACAGCGGGATCCGGGACGCGGCGAACCTGGGCTGGAAGCTCGCCGCGGTGGTCAATGGCCGGGCCGACGACACGCTGCTGGACACCTATGACGTGGAACGTCGCAAGCACGCCCGCGCGATGATCGACCTGTCCACCATGGTGGGTCGGGTGATCTCGCCGACCAACCGCCGGGTGGCGACCGCGCGGGACCTTCTGGTGCGGTCGGCGTCGGTCGTGCCGTCGCTCAAGCGATATGTGTTGGAAATGCGGTTCAAGCCGATGCCCCGCTACGAGCACGGCGCCGTCGTGCACGCCGCGCCGGGCAGTACCGATTCGCCGGTGGGAACACTGTTCATCCAGCCGCGCGTCGACACCCGAGACCAGCAGAACGTGTTGCTCGACGACATACTCGGCACTTGGTTCGCGGTGATGTGCTGGAACAACAACCCGCGCAAGATTCTCGGCGATGTTGCGTTCGCGAACTGGAAGGCGCTGGGCGCCCGGTTCTTTGCGCTCCGGCCGGCCACCCAGCTGCACTGGACCGGACACGACGACCCCGATGTCGTGGTCGTCGGCGATCGGCACGGCGGCCTCAAATCTTGGTTCGACGCACACTCCGAATCGGTGCTGTTCCTGCGCCCCGACCGATGCATCGCGGGTGCCTGCATCGCTCAGCGTTCCCCCGATCTGAGCGCCGCACTGCTTGATGCGCTCGCACTCACGCCGCGAGGGGGTGATTTCCAAAGTGGCACTGGCTCTGTGCTGTATGTCGCACAGCCCTCTCCTGAATCTTCCGGGGCCGTCGCAGGACCTGCTTGACGACATCGAAGGCGCAATCGCACAAGCGCGAAGCTTCGTCGAGGAGTATGACCCCGAACTGGTGGTCAGTTTCTCGCCGGATCACTACAACGGCTTCTTCTACAAGGTGATGCCGCCCTTCTGCATCGGCACCAGCGCCTGTGGGGTGGGCGACTACGGCACCTACGCCGGCGCGTTGAACGTGCCGGAAACCCTTGCGTCCGAATGCGCGAAGGCGGTTCTCGACGCCGGCGTCGACGTCGCGGTATCGGCGAGCATGGACGTCGATCACGGCACCGTGCAGCCGCTCGAGAAACTTTTCGGGAACGCCACCTCGCGTCCCGTGATACCGATCTTCGTCAACGCCATCGGGGTCCCGCTGGGGCCGATGCATCGCTGCCGTGCGCTCGGCACCGCCGTCGGCAGCTACCTGGCCACCCTGGACAAGCGGGTTCTGATCCTGGGCTCCGGTGGACTCTCGCACAGCCCGCCAGTACCGACCCTGGCGACCGCGCCTGCGCCGGTGCTCGAGCGGATCGTGCATGGCCGGCCGATGACCACCGAACAGCGCCAGGCCCGGCAGGCCGCCGTCATCGACGCGGCCAAGAATTTCGCCACCGGCGAGAGCGAGCTGCAGGCACTCAACCCGACATGGGACCACCGATTCCTGGAAATCATCGACGGAGGATGGCTGAGCGAATTGGATGGGTGGTCGAATTCGTTTGTCGCCCACGAGGGTGGCAGCTCCGCGCAGGAAATCCGCACCTGGGTAGCGGCGTTCGCGGCGCTGGAAGCGGCGGGGCCCTACGAGACCACCGGACGGTACTACAAACCCGCGCCCGAACTGATCGCCGGTTTCGCAATCAGAACGGCGATTCCGAAGTGACGGCGGCATTGGACCGTTTCGACCACGTCGTCGACGTGCTCATCGTCGGATCCGGCGGTGGCGGCATGACGGCCGCGCTGACGGCGCAGGCCTCCGGGCTTGACGCGCTGGTGATCGAAAAGTCTTCCCACTTCGGGGGTTCCACCGCGTTGTCCGGCGGCGGCATCTGGGTGCCCGGGGCTCCCGCGCAGCGAAGGGAGGGCTATGTGCCGTCGCCCGAGGCCGTCGTGGACTACCTCAGACAGATCACCGAGGGCCTGGTCAGCGAGGCGCGGCTGCGGCAATACGTCGAGACCGCACCACAAATGCTGCAATTCTTGGAGCAACTGTCCGGGTGGTTCGAATTCGTCTGGAAGCCCGGCTATGCCGACTACTACCCCGAGTTGCCCGGCGGCTCCGAACTGGGCAGCACCATCAACGTGCCGCCCATCGACCTGCGGAAGTTGGGCCCCGACGAGCAGAAGCTGTTGCAGCCGCTGGCGCTGGCACCGAAGGGAATCTGGTTGGGCCCCAAGGAACTGCGCACGTTCTACCGGATCAGGCAGTCATGGGCCGGCAAAGGCGTGCTGCTGAAGTTGATTTCACGGATGGTCCGGGCCCGGGTGTTCGGCGAGCGAATGGCCGCGATCGGGCAGTCGCTGGCGGCCCGGCTCCGGTTGGCGCTGCGGGAACGCGGCATCCCCCTCTGGCTGGACTCGCCGATGGTGCAGCTGCTCACCGACTCCGACGGAGCGGTCACCGGTGCGCTGGTGGAACGAGAGGGCAAGTCGCAGCGGGTCGGCGCCCGCCTGGGCGTCATCCTGGCGTCCGGTGGCTTCGACCACGACCTCGCCTGGCGCAAGGAACTCCTACCCGAGGTGGACCAGGACTGGAGCTTCGGCAATCCCGCGGCCATGGGCGATGGCATCCGCGCCGGCCAAAAGGTCGGCGCCGCGACGGACCTCCTCGACGAGGCATGGTGGTTCCCGGCGATCCAGTGGCCGGACGGCCGCATGCAGTTCATGCTCAACGAACGGATGATGCCGGCGCAGTTCATCGTCAACGGCGCGGGCAAGCGCTTCATCAACGAGGCGGCCCCCTACATGGACTTCGGGCACGCCATGATCGACGGCCAGAAGTCCGGCATCACCCACATCCCGTGTTGGCTGATCACCGACCACAGATCGTTCAATCGCTACGTCGTCGGGGGCCACCTGCCGATACCCAAGATCCCGGGGGCGCCGGTGCCCACCGGCCGGAAGATCCCGCCGACCTGGCTGGAATCGGGTGTGGTCAAAGCGGCCATGACATGGGACGAGATGGCGGCGAAGATCGGCGTGCCCGCGGGGCAGCTTGCCGAAACCGCCCGCCGCTTCAACGAACTCGCGCGCAAGGGACACGACGACGACTTCAACCGCGGCGACAGCGTGTATGACAACTATTACGGCGACCACACCCTGCCCAACCCGAACCTGTACCCGCTGGGCGATCCGCCGTACTACGCCTTCCGGATCGTCCTCGGAGACCTGGGGACCTCCGGCGGGCTGCTGACCGACGAGCACGCCCGCGTGCTGCGGACCGATGGCACCGCGGTGCCCGGACTCTACGCGGTGGGTAACACCTCCGCGCCGGTGATGGGCCGCAGCTACGCCGGTGCCGGGGCCACCATCGGCCCAGCCATGACCTTCGGCTATGTCGCGGCGAAACACGTTGCGGCCCAAGCGGCCAACCGAGCCATTAATACTCATAGGAGGTAAGGATGAAAATCTCACTGTTCTACGAATTCGCTCTGCCGCGGCCCTGGGCGCCCGATGACGAACACGTCATGCTGCAGGACTGTCTCAACGAGGTCGAGGCAGCCGACAAAGCGGGCTTCTCCACCGTGTGGCTGACCGAGCACCACTTTCTCGAGGAGTACTGCCACTCGACGGCACCGGAGATCTTCTTGGCGGCGGCCAGCCAGCGAACCAAGAACATTCGGCTGGGATTCGGCATCATGCACCTGCCGCCGGTGGTCAATCACCCCGCCCGCGTCGCCGAACGCATCGCCACCCTTGACCTGCTCTCCAACGGCCGCGTCGAATTCGGGACCGGGGAATCATCGTCGGTCGGTGAACTCGGCGGATTCAACATCGACCCCGCCGACAAGCGCGCACAGTGGGAAGAGGCCCTTGAGGTTTCGATCCGCTGCATGATCGAAGAGCCGTTCACCGGCTTCAACGGCGAACACGTCCAGATGCCCGCGCGCAACGTCGTTCCCAAGCCGCTGCAAAAGCCGCATCCGCCGGTCTGGGTCGCCTGCACGCGGCCGGCCAGCGTGCAGATGGCCGCCCAAAAGGCGATCGGGGCTTTGAGTTTCGCCTACACCGGGCCCGGCCCGCTGACCGAGCGGGTGAACGGCTACTACAAAGAGTTCGAGGAGAACGGCGTCCCGGTAACTCCCCGCATCAACCCGAACATCCTGGCCATCGGCGGTGACCTCTCGATGATGGTGGCCAAGACCGATGAGCAGGCGCTGCAACGCCTTGGACAAGGCGGCGGATTCTTCTCGTTCGGCATCATGCACTACTACATGACGGGAGTGCACACGCCGGGACGGACCGGGGTGTGGAAGCGCTATCTCGAAGAGGTGGAAAAGGATCCGACGCTGGCGTACGGGCCGGGCCGCGGTGCCATCGGATCTCCGGCCACGGTACGCGAGTTCCTGCGCGGCTACGAAGAAAGCGGTGTCGACGAGATCATCTTGCTGCTCAACCCGCGCAGCCACGAGGGCACCATGGAATCCATCGAGCTGATGGGCAAAGAGGTGCTTCCCGAATTCATCGAGCGCGACGCCAAGGCGGTGGCGGAAAAGGCGAAGCGGCTCGAACCCGTCATCGAGAAGGTGGAGGCGCGCCGGCCGAAATCGACCGCACCGCAATTCGACGAGGATTACTCGTTTGGTGGACTGCCGACGGGTCGTGGCGGTAAGTTCACCGCCAGCGAGATCCCCGAAGCCATGGCGGAGATCAACGAAGGCCGCGTCCAGGCCGCACAGCGCGCGAAGGAACAGCAGAAGTAGTGCCGGAAGGCATCTGAGTCGGAGGATTTCGGGGCGAGCCTTGGGAGAGATCGACGAGCTGTGGCGCTACGACGGTCGCCGCGCGGTGGTTACCGGATGTGCTTCGGGCATCGGCGAACACGTGGTCCGGCAGCTCGCCGAGCTTGGGGCCGAGGTCATCGGGCTGGACAAGCGGCGACCCGACTTCGCGATCGATGAGTTTCACGAAATCGACCTGGCCGATCAAACGTCGATCGAGTCGGCGGTGGCCACGGTCACGGGCCCAGTTGATGCTCTGTTCAATGTTGCGGGCGTGTCGTCGGGGATCGGCGATCCGGCACTGGTCGTGACCATCAACTTCTTGGGGATGCGTCACGTCACCGAGGCGCTGATTCCGAAGATGGTTGTGGGGTCGTCCATTGCGAGCGTGTCATCGCTTGCGGCGGCCGGATACCGGGAGCACTTGCAAGAGGTGGCACCGCTGCTGCATACCGCGTCGATGCGGGAGGGCATCGACTGGTGTGCGGGGAATCCGGATGCGCTGGGCACCGGCTACCAGTTGTCCAAGGAAGCGATCATCCTGTACACCATGCGCAGCGCAACCCCGCTGGGCGCGCGGGGAATCCGCATCAACTGCACCGGTCCCGGGGTCACCGAGACACCGATCCTGGACCAGCTGCGCACGGCGTACGGGCAAGGCTTTCTCGACGACATTCCCAAGCCGCTGGGGCGTGTTTCCGGCCCCGCCGAGCAGGCCTCGGTTCTGCTCTTCCTGAATAGCAATGCCGCCAGCTATATTTCGGGCCACGTGTTGTGGGTGGACGGCGGAAACGTGGGCGCCGCGATCGCCCGTGAACTCGAGGAAGGGGCGGCCGATGGCCGACTTGACTGATTTTCGGCGGGTCGCGCGTGACGTTTCCAACTGGGGGCGGTGGGGCAACGACGACGAACTCGGCACGTTGAACTTCATCACCGCGGACAAGGTGGCCCAGGCGGCCGGCCTGGTCAAGCATGGCAAGGTGTTTCCGCTTGGCGTCGACTTCGGCTCGTCGGGACCGCAGGGCGCATTCGGCTTTCGGCACAATCCCATGCTTCTTATGACCGTGGACGGTGGGGATGCGAGCTCGCTTCCCCAGTATGGTCCCGAGTGGACGCAAAATCCGACGGCGAGGCAGTTGGGTAACTACTTCGTCGACAACCTGTTTCGCTTCAACGAAGACATGATCATCATGCCGCTACAGGCGGCCACCCAGTGGGATGCGCTGTCACACGTCTACTACGAAGGCAAGCTCTACAACGGCTTCTCGTCGGGCTCCGTGACGAGTATGGGGGCCTACCATTGCAGCATCGACAAGGTTGATGTCAAGGGCATCACCTCGCGTGGCGTGCTGCTGGACCTTGTTCGCCACCGCAACGCGGAAGTCTTCCTCGAACAGGGCAATCCGATCACCCCGGAAGAACTCGATGACGTCGTTCGTGCGCAGCGCGTGACGGTCGAGAGCGGCGACATCGTGCTGATCCGGACCGGCTGGTGGACAAGGTTCCTGCAGACCGGCAACAAGACGGAGCCATTCTCTGGCCTGCATTGGCGGTGCGCCTCGTGGCTGCACGATCGCGAAGTCGCGGCAGTCGCCTCCGACAATCTTCAAGTCGAGGACCTGGTACCCGATGTCGAGGGCGCATTTCTGCCCTTGCATCTGCTGTGCCTGCGCGACATGGGGCTGATGCTCGGCGAGTATTGGGACCTGACCGCACTGGCAGACGATTGCGCCGCTGACGGCGTGTACGAGTTTCAACTCGTCGCTCCGCCGCTGAGATTCGTTGGGGCAGTGGGCTCACCGGTGAACCCGATCGCGATCAAGTGATGGACTTTCAGCGCAAAACCATGCTGGTCGACGGCCTGGCGACCGGCTACCTGGAGGCTGGCGAAGGCGATCCGGTGGTGCTACTGCACGGCGGTGAGTTCGGCGCCAGCGCCGAACTCGGTTGGGAGCACACCATTCCCGCGCTGGCGGCGCGCTATAGGGTACTGGCCCCGGACATGCTCGGGTATGGGAGTTCGGCGAAGGTCATCGACTTCGTCGACGGCCGCGGCATGCGGATCCGGCATGTGGCGCGGTTCTGCGAACTGCTCGGCGTCGGCTCGGCGCATTTCGTGGGCAATTCGATGGGAGCCATCAATCTGCTCACCGACGCCACGTCGGACGCGCCACTACTCCCAGTCCGCAGCCTGGCGATCATCTGCGGCGGCGGAGAGATCCAGCAGAACCAGCATTTCGAGGCGCTGCAGAATTTTGACGCGACGCTGCCGGCGATGCGCCGCATCGTCCAAGCACTGTTCTTCGACTCCGGCTATCCCGATGACGACGACTACGTGCGGCGCCGCTACGAGTCGAGCACAGCGCCGGGGGCGTGGGAGGCCATCGCCGCGGCCCGGTTCCGCCGGCCCGGCGCCGGCTCGTCCGGGACACCGTCGAGCGCGCGAGCCTACGAACGCATCGGCGTACCGACGCTTGTCGTCGAAGGCGGAGGTGACAAGCTCCTCCCGGCCGGCTGGGCCGCCGAGATCGCCAAGCAGATCGACGGGGCCCGCTCGGTCGTGGTCGACAAGGCCGGACATTGCCCCCAGATCGAGCAACCCACCGTGGTCAACGAGTTGCTGATGGATTTCCTGGGCATGGTCTGACCGTCAGAAGACGTAGTCCAGGCGGGTCATCATTCCGGCGACCTGATGATAGGTGTTGTGGCAGTGCATCACCCAGGTTCCGGGATTGTCGGCAATCAGGAGGGCAACAAGCTTCTGCTTGGGCAGCACCATGACGGTGTCCTTGCGGGCGCCCGGGCTGCCGTCGGCCCTGAGCACCTGGAACGTATGCCCGTGCAGATGAATCGGGTGATACATCATCGTCGTGTTGTCGAACGTGATGGTGGGGCGTTGGCCCTGCTGGATGTGCAACGGATTGGTCTTGCCGTAGGGCTGTCCATTGATCGTCCAGTTGTACTGCATCATGCTGCCGCCCAGGACAACCGGAAGGTTGAGGTTGGGGTCGGGGCGGCCCAGGTTCACCGGCGTTGTGGCGGTAAACATTTCGACCGTGCCTACCCGCTTGGTGAGTTCACCCGGCTGGAATTGCGGGTCGGGCGCGCTGCCCGCGGCCGTGGAGAGCAATGCGCGCCCCAGCCCGTTCTTGCCTTCGGCGACCGCGACCAGCGGGAAGACGCCGTCCGCGGCGGTCACCGTGACGTCGTAACGTTCGGCCATCCCGATGAGCAGGGCGTCGACCTGGGCGGGCACCACGGGGTAGCCGTCGGTGTGAGTCACCGTCATCGCATGCCCGGCCAGTGCGACCCGGAACGTGGTGTCGGAGGCGGTGTTGATGAAGCGAATCCGTATGCGCTGTCCGGGCTTCGCGTTGAAGGTCATGGGAGAAGCGGGGATTCGGCCATTGACCAGATAGTACGGGTACGCGATGTCTCCGGCGTCGCCGCCGAGCAGATCGCTGGTGCCGACGCGCGCCATGGCAGGTGCCGGCGCTGCGCTCGTCGAGGTTGTCGGGCTGCTCGACGTCGTTTCGGTTGTCGTCGTTTCGGTTGTCGTAGAGGATGTCTCGGTCGTCGTCGGCGTTGTCGACGTGGTCGTTTCGGGCGTGCCCGGCGGGGGCTTGTTGGGATTGGTCAGTTCGCCGTAGAGCTGCTGGGGACTCTTCCCGACGCCATCGGTCCAATCATCAAGGACGACTATCCATTCGGCGTCGTAGTTGCCCTCGGTCGGGTCGTCGACGATGACCGGCAGGTAGAGGCCGGTGTCCTCGTCTAACCCTGTGTGCGGGTGTGCCCAGTAGGTACCCGAGTTCGGCACGGAGAACCGATAGGTGAAATCGTGGCCGGCTGCGATGTCGGGTGTGGCCGGCTCGGCGCCGTCCATGTCGTTGCGCAGGGCGATGCCGTGCCAATGCACCGACGTCGGGTGATCGAGGCGGTTCGACACCGTCACCACGACCTCGTCGCCGATGTTGGCGCGGATCACCGGACCCGGGATGCTGTTGCCGAAGGCGAGTGTGCGGACGACCGGTCCACCCAGGTCGACGTCGACCGCCTGGGACGTCAGCTTGGCGGTGACGGTGCGACCGCTGTGCGGGCGGGCCGCCTCGGCTTCGGCGATCGCCGCGGCCATGCGGGCACTGCCCGATGATTCGGTCTTGGATTGACTGCACGCCGTCAGCGCGAATCCACCGGCGATACCGGCGACCATGAAACCGCGTCTGGTGAGCTGGGTTCTGTCGACGGCGATACCGCTTGTGGGCTGCACGGGCAATAGGTGCTCCTCGTCTTGGGCTCGCCCCAACATTCTCGTGCTTGGATGCTAGGCGGAGCGCAACCGCGAGCGCCAGACCCTCCGATCATCGCGTGGCGCACCGCGCCGAATAGAGTGGATGCGTTCGTCAAAGTGAGTACGTGCGAACGCATCTGGGGATTCTACCCCTAGACGGCCGCGCCGCCGCCGTCGACATGCAGCGTGGAACCGGTGATGAAGCTGGCCCGGGGTGAACTGAGGAAGAGCACGGCCTCGGCGATTTCGGACGCGAACGCGGTGCGGCCGAGCGGCAGCGCCCGCCCCAGCTCTTCGTTCACGTCGCCCCATGCCGCGGCGACCCCGAGCGTGCGGGTGGGGCCCGGTGCCACGCTGTTCACCCTCACCCCGGCCGCCCCGAACTCGGCGGCCCAGGTGCGGGTGAGCGATTCCAGCGCGGACTTGGAGGCGCTGTAGCCCGAGGCGCCGGGGGTGCCTTTGAACGCGGCCATGGTGGTGACGTTGACAATGCTGCCGCGACCGCGCTGCAGCATCCCCGGAATCAGGCCTGCGACCAGGAAGTAGGCGCCGCGGACATTGGTGTTGAACATCGTCTCGAATACCGCCATGTCCTGGTCGACCGTCAACGCGGACGGGAAGCTGCCGGCGTTGTTGACGATGATGTCGACCTCGCCGCACTGCTGCACAAGCGAATTCACCGACTCTGCGTCGGCCATGTCGGTCTGGACGAACCGTGCGTTCGCCCCGATGGCTTCGACCGCTTGATCACCCCTGGCCCGGTCGCGGCCCGAGATGATGACCGTGGCTCCTTCGCTTGCGAGCAGTCGCGCAGATTCCAGTCCGATACCCGCCGTCCCGCCGGTGATGACGGCGGTCTGATCCATCAGCTCCATCGGGGTCAACGTCCCGGATGCCTACTTGGCGTTGCTGGGCACCTGGGCGGCCAGCCAGTCGCCGAACTTGGTGGGGTAGAGGGTGACTTCTTCGCCCCCGACCGGCACGATCATCCGATCGTCGAGCACCGCGCCGTAATACTGGGCATCCGGGTCGGTCACCACCTGACGAGTGTCGCCGGTTGCCTCGAACCGAGTCCGGATGAAGTCGTCCATGCCGCGCCTTTCCGGGCCGGCGATATTGACGAGCCCGGCCGGATCACCGATAGCCGCGCGGGTGACGGCGGTAGCGACATCGGCGGCCGCAATCGGTTGGAACGCGCCATGCGGGGCGTGGACCGTATCCCCGTCGGCCATCGAATCGGCAATGCCCCCAACGAATTCGAAGAACTGCGTGGCCCGCACGATCGTGTACGGTGCGCCGGACTCGGTGATCAGCTTTTCCTGAGCGACCTTGGCCCGCATGTAGCCACTGGCAGCGGCCCGATCGGCTCCCACGATCGACAGCGCGACGTGGTGCTGGACTCCGGCGGCACGCTCGGCCTCGAGCAGGTTGCGAGTCGAGGTCGTGAAGAAGTTCAAGACGTCGTCGTCGGCCCAGGACGGCGAGTTGGACACGTCGACCACCGCCTGAACCCCGGCGACAGCCTCGGAGAGACCTTCGCCGGTGATGGTGTTGACCCCCGAGCTCGGCGAGGCCGGGACGGCCTCATGCCCCAGCTCGGTGAGTTGGGCGACCACCTGCGATCCGATGAGCCCACTACCGCCGATTACCAGAACCTTCATGATCACGCCTTTCCGAATTTCCCGATCAACTGGTCCCTTCAGCATGGCCCTTGCGGGTTCCGGTCGGAACCCTGGAAAGTCCGTAGTCCTGTTCGACTCAGGGGGCCAAGTCGCAACCCCGGAGTTGTCTGCGTGAGGTGTGCCTAGCTTGGCGAACACCTTTCGGAGATGCCATTCGACGGTGTGGGTGCTGATGAACAACTGAGCGGCGATCTCGGGATTGGTCAGGCCCTCACCGGCCAGGCGCGTGCCGGTGTTAAATCAACTGCTTGACTTAACGTGCGCGGCACCGATTAACTCGTCGTGTGGTCAACGAGTTGGACGGCAAGGTCGCGATCGTCACTGGCGGGGCCTCGGGTATTGGTCGCGGTCTGGTGGAACGGTTTGTGGCCGAGGGCGCGCGGGTCGTCATCGCCGATGTCGAGACCGACCGGGGGGAGGAACTGGCCGCCGGGCTCGGCGACGCTGCAATCTTCCGGCAGACGGATGTCGCCGACCCCGAACAGGTGGGAGCGCTGGTAACCGGTGCCGTCGAGAGGTTCGGCGGCCTGCACGTCATGGTGAACAACGCCGGGATTTCCAGCCCGCTGCGCAAGTTGCTCGACGACGACCTCGCCGATTTTCACCGCGTGATGGGGGTGAACGTGCTTGGCGTGATGGCGGGCACCCGGGATGCCGCGCGGCACATGGCCGAACACGGTGGCGGATCGATCATCAACATCACCTCGATTGGCGGCATCCAGGCCGGCGGCGGCGTGATGATCTATCGCGCGTCCAAAGCGGCCGTCATTCAATTCACCAAGTCCGCGGCAATTGAGTTGGCTCACTACGAGATTCGGGTGAATGCCATCGCGCCGGGCAGTATCCCCACGCCCATTTTGGGGAAGTCCGCGGCCGGCATGGACCCCGAGCAGCTGAAGGAATTCGAGGCACGGATCCGCCAGGGCATGCGGGATGACCGCCCGCTGAAGCGCGAGGGCACCCCCGACGACGTCGCCGAGGCGGCGCTGTATTTCGCCACGGACCGGTCGCGTTATGTGACCGGGACCGTGCTGCCGGTGGACGGTGGCACCGTGGCGGGCAAGGTGATCAAGTCCCGGAAGCACAGCTGACATCACCGAAAGGCCCGAGCGTGACGGTGCGGTCCCGGTCGGGCTCCAGCGTGACGATGCGGTCACCTTCGGCCCGCGCGTGTCGGAGGTCCAACCGCGGCGACCGCCCATTTAAATCAATCGCTTGACTTAAAGCTCCACGCGGGGTTGACTGATCCAATGACCACCGCCGGCCGGACCGTTCGCACCGATCGGGCCAGTTCCACCCAGGAGGCGATCCTGGCGGCCGCCGAGCGGCTGTACGCCGAGCACGGCATGTTCGCGGTGTCGAACCGGCAGGTCAGCGAGGCCGCCGGTCAGGGCAACAACGCCGCGGTCGGTTACCACTTCGGCACCAAGGCCGACCTGGTGCGGGCGATCGAGCAGAAGCACCGCGGCCCGGTCGAGCAGCTGCGCGAACGGATGGTGACGGAGCTGCTGGACACGGGTGGTTCGACCGAGATGCGCAACTGGGTGGCCTGTTTGGTGCGCCCGCTCACCGATCACCTGGAGGAACTCGGAAACCCGACCTGGTACGCGCGTTTCGCGGCTCAGGCGATGACCGACCCCGCCTACTACAACATCATCGTCAAGGGCGCGCTCAGCTCCCGGTCGCTCGTCCAGGTCGTCGAAGGCATCAACCGCTGCCTGCCCGAGCTACCGGCCGAAGTGCACTTCGAACGCAACATCATGGCCCGAAACCTGTTGATGCACACCTGCGCCGACCGCGAACGCGCCCTTGCCGCAGGCGCATCGACGTTTCACCGTTCATGGCGGGCCGCGGCATCGGGGCTCATCGACGCGATCGTGGGCCTGTGGTTGGCGCCCGTGACGGCGTACGAGTGAAGGACTCGCAGATGAAAGTGACTGTAGACCAGGATGTTTGCGCTTCTTCGGGGAACTGCGTGATGAATGCGCCCGAAGTGTTCGACCAGCGCGATGACGACGGCGTCGTCGTCTTACTCAACCCGAATCCCACGCCCGAGCAAGCCGAAGGTGCGCGGCGCGCGGCGGCGGCCTGTCCCGCGCTTGCCATCCACATCGAGGAATGACATGTCAGACACATTGACCAGCACCGCAGCGGAGCAGACCTCCGATATCCCGGACTATCCGATGGCCAGGGAGCCGCGCTGCCCATTCGCCCCACCGCCGGATGTCATGGCACTGGCCCAAGCCAGGCCGCTGTCCCGGGTCCGTATCTGGGACGGCAGCACACCGTGGCTCATCACGGGCTACGAGCAAGTGCGCGAGCTGTTTTCGGATTCGCGAGTCAGCGTCGATGACCGCCAGCCCGGCTTCCCGCACTGGAACGAAGGCATGCTGTCGACGGTGCACAAGCGCCCCCGGTCGGTCTTCACCGCCGACGGTGAAGAGCACACCCGGTTCCGGCGCATGCTGTCGAAGCCCTTCACGTTCAAGCGTGTCGAGGGTTTGCGCCCCACCATCCAGCGGATCACCGACGAGCACATCGACGCGATACTCGCCGGACCCCAGCCCGCCGACATCGTCACCGCGCTGGCACTGCCGGTGCCGTCGCTGGTGATCAGCCAGCTGCTGGGGGTCCCCTACGAAGACGCCGACATGTTCCAGCACCACGCCAACGTCGGCCTCGCGCGTTACGCCACCGGTGAAGACACCGTCAAAGGCGCGATGAGTCTGAACAAATACCTCGCCCAGCTGGTCGAGGCCAAGATGGAGAACCCGGCCGAGGACGCGGTTTCCGACCTCGCCGAGCGGGTCAAGGCCGGCGAGCTCAGCGTCAAGGAGGCCGCCCAGCTCGGCACCGGCCTGCTGATCGCCGGGCACGAGACCACCTCCAACATGATCGGCCTCGGCGTGCTCGCCCTGCTGGAGAATCCCGACCAGCTGGCCGTCATCCGCGACGCCGAAGATCCGAAGGTCGTCGCCAGTGCGGTCGAGGAACTGCTGCGCTACCTCAGCATCATCCAGAACGGTCAGCGCCGCGTCGCGCTCGAAGACATCCACATCGCCGGCGAGACGATCCGTGCCGGCGAGGGCATCATCATCGATCTGGCTCCGGCCAACTGGGATCCGGACGCGTTCGCCGAACCGGACCGGCTGTACCTGCACCGCTCCGGCGCCGACCGCAACGTCGCATTCGGTTACGGCCGGCATCAGTGCGTGGGGCAGCAGTTGGCCCGGGCGGAGCTGCAGATCGTCTTCCACACCCTGGCCCGGCGAATTCCCACGCTGCAGCTTGCCATTCCGATCGAGGAGGTTCCGTTCAAGGATGACCGACTCGCCTACGGCGTCTACGAACTACCGGTGACCTGGTAGCCCAGCCCGCTACTTATCAAAAACGCGGATCCGAATGGAGGGTCAATGATGACGACTCAAACAAGCACGCTCTACCCGCCCGGAGGTTACGGCGCTCCGAAGGATCGGCGTGGCCACGCCGCGGGCAGCGATGTCGGCCTGCCGCAGGGGACGGTGGTCTTCTCGGCGGACAACCACATCTCGTTGGCGGATGACATTTTCTACCAACGGTTTCCCGACGATCTGAAGGATAAGGCGCCGCGGATCTGGTACGAGGACGGCGCCTACCAAGTCGGCCGCAAGGGACAGTCATTCCTGCCGGGCGACTTCAGTGCCGTGCTGATGCAGTACGACGACCTGCCCGGCGCCGCCAGCACCAACATCGAGGCCCGGATCCAAGAACTGCACGACGACGGCGTCGAAAAGGAACTGGCGTTTCCCAACGCGATCTTGGCGCTCTTTCACTACCCGGACAAAAAACTTCGCGAACTCGCTTTCCGCATCTACAACGAATACATCGCCGATCTACAAGAGCGTTCCAACGGCCGCTTCTACGGCGCGGGCCTGATCAACTGGTGGGAGCCCGAAGGCGCCAAACGAACGCTGGCTGAACTGAAGTCGCTGGGACTCAAAACCTTCCTGCTGCCCCTGAACCCGGGCAAGGATGACGACGGCAACGTGATCGACTACGGCAGCACCGCGATGAAGCCGGTCTGGGACGAGATCGAAGACGCCGGCCTACCCGTGACCCACCACATCGGCGAGACCCCGCCGAAAACCCCATGCCAGTACAACAGCGTGGTGGTCGGCATGATGATCAACATCGACGGCTTCCGCGAGCAGTTCGCCAAATACCTCTTCACCGGGATCCTCGACGACCATCCCGGGCTGCGGATCGGCTGGTTCGAGGGTGGAATCGCGTGGGTGCCTTGGGCTTTGCAAGATGCCGAGCACTTGGTCGCGTCCTACCAGCACATGTTCAACCGGCCGCTGCAGCACGATGTGCGCTACTACTGGGACACCCACATGAGCGCCTCGTTCATGGTCGACCCGCTGGGTCTGCAGCTGATCGACCAGATCGGGGTGGACAAGGTGATGTGGTCCAGTGACTATCCGCACAACGAAAGCACCTACGGGTATTCCGAGAAGTCGCTGAAGGCCGTGGTCGACGCCGTCGGGCCGGAAAACGCGGTGAAAGTCGTCAGCGACAACATCACGAAGTTCCTGGGTCTGTAGTGACGACCCTCGCGCAACTGGACACCGGCACCGGCAACGGACTGGTGATTCCCGAAACAGCCGACTTGGCCCGCCTGCGCCGCGAGACGGGCGCCCGGCTGCGTTCGGCCATGACCGAACGTGGTGTCGACGCGATGATCCTGCTGGGCAACAACGCAGTGGTCTATGCCACCGGCGCCAGTTGGCCACTCGGCGACGCCGGCCTGTCCTACGTCGAGCGACCGGTGGCGGTGGTGCTCGCCGACGACTCGTCGCCGCACCTGTTCCTGCCGTTCCGGGAGGGAGCGTCGCAGGAATCGGACTTGCCCGCCGACCATTTGCACGGGCCGGTGTACCTCGAATTCGACGAGGGCGTCGAGCATTTCGCGCGCCGGCTGGCCGACCTCATTCCGGCCAAAGCGGTGGTCGCGGTCGACGAGTTCACCGGCGCCATGTCGCGGGCCGCGAAGCTGCTGTTTCCCGGTGGCGCACCCGTTGACGCCGCGGCCATCGTCAGCGCCGCGAAGTCGGTGAAGACGCCGGATGAATTGTCCTGCATGCGCACGGCCATCAGGATCACCGACGAGGCGATGGTCGACGTCCAGAAGAGCCTGGCCCCCGGCATCCGCCAGATCGATTTGTCGGCAGGCTTTTTGCGCCGCGCCTTCGAGCTGGGCGCGACGGCCAGCATGCTCGAACCGATCTGGCAGGTGATGCCGCCGAGCAAAGCCGAGGGCGTATGGACCACGCACGGCGACCTGGCGCTGCCACTGCTGACCACCGAACGTGAGCTCGCCGAAGGTGACGTGCTGTGGACCGACGTCAGCATCACCTATCAGGGCTACTGCTCGGACTTCGGGCGCACCTGGATCGTCGGGCGGGATCCATCGCCGCGTCAGCAGGCGCAGTTCGACAAGTGGTTCGAGATCATGAGCGCGGTGCTCGGTGTTGCCAAGGCCGGTGCCACCGCGGCGGATCTGGGACGGGCCGCGATCAAGGCCAACGGCGGCACCAAACCGTGGCTGCCGCACTTCTACCTGGGCCATGGCATCGGCGTCAACGCCGCCGAAATGCCGATGATCGGAACAGATCTCGGCCAGGACTTCGACGAGAATTTCGTCCTCCAGTCTGGGATGGTGCTGGTTCTGGAACCCGTCGTGTGGGAGGACGGAACCGGCGGTTATCGCAGCGAAGAGGTCCTGGTGATTACCGAGGAAGGCTGGATTCGCTTGACCAACTACCCCTATGACCCATATGGCTCCCATGTCGGTTGAAGTTTGCCCTGACGAGCGCACGCTGCGCTTGGGGCGCCGCCAGCGGGCGCTGGAGCAGATGGCGGCGCACGATCTCGACGTCCTGGTCCTCGGCCGGCAAGCCAATGTCCGTTACGTGACCGGGGCGCCGCAGCTGTGGGTGGCCGGCACCCGCCCGTTCGGCCCGACCTGCGTGCTGGTGCGTGAGACCGGTGCGGTGCACCTCCTCAGCACCTGGGACGAAGGCGTTCCCGAAGACATCCCCCACGAGAACCTCTACGGCATCTCGTGGAACCCAATGAACACGATGGCGGCACTGCAGCGCATCGACGGAGCGGCGACCGCCCGGCGCGTCGGAACCGATGCGCTCTCACCGGTTTTCGCGCAGCTCCTGCCGACCGCGTTTCCGAACGCGCAACTGGTCGACGGCGAGCTGGCCATGCGCGCAGCGCGCCGCGTCAAAACGGACGAGGAGATCGCCGGCCTGCGGCGGTCCATCGCGGTAGCCGAGTCGGCGCTGGCGGCCGCGGTATCCGAGTTGCGGCCCGGGGTGACCGAACAGGCACTGGCCGGCGTCTTGTTGGAGGCCTCCGCGGCCGGGGGTGTGAGCACCCCGTCGAATCAAGATGTCGCGTGGGTGACCTCGCGCAAGCACCCCTGGCAGCGCGCCAACCGCGAAGGCCGCATCGCCGACGGTGATCTGGTGGCATTCTCCGCCGGAGTGCTGGCGGGGGGCTATATCGGCGAAGTGGGACGGACCTGGCCCGCCGACAGCCGGCATGCGCCTGACGGCGCCGCGGCCCTGCAAGGCCGTTGGGAACGCCTGTGGGACAACCTGATCGGTGTGTGCCGCCCCGGGGCGGGCGCGGGCGAACTGCTCAGCGCCTACCGGGCGGCGGGCGAGCCCGAGCCGCCGATGCCGGTGGCCCGCGGCCTGGGCATGGGATTCGACCCACCGGTGGTCTCCCAGCACCTGCCCGAGACCGCCGCCGACGAGCGGTTGGAGCCGGGCATGGTGCTGGCCGTGACGGGATACGTGTGGCAAGAAGGAGTCGGCGCGGTCTTCGGGCGAGAAGCGGTCCTGATCACCGCGCAGGGTCCCGAAGTGCTCACCGCGAGCCCGTTCTGGCAGCCCTAGCCATGCCCGACCCCTCGGTAGAAGAGATCATCCGGTACCACAAGGACGCCGCGACCCGGATCGCCACCATCACGTTCGACCGGCCGGACTACCTCAACGCGCCGACGATCGCCGCGCGCCTGCGCTACGCGGACCTGTTGCACCAGGCCAACATTGACGACGACGTCAAGGTCCTGGTGGTTCGCGGGGCGGGCGACGACCTCGGCTCGGGCGCCGACCTGGCCGAGGTGATGCGGCTACGCGACGCGGCCGACCAAGGCCCACGGCTGGCCGAATACCGCATCGACCCCGACGACGTCAGGTACCCGCCGCAGGGTTCGTTCCGCAATGGCGCGAGCCTCGGCCAGTGGTATGCCAACCCGAACTCGGGCATCCGCGGCCTGCAGGACTTCAAGAAGATCAGCATCCTCGAGGCCAAGGGCTATTGCTACGGCTGGCATTTCTATCAGGCGGCGGACGCCGATTTGGTCATCTCCAGCGACGACGCGCTGTTCGGGCATCCGTCGTTTCGGTATTACGGCTGGGGCCCCCGCATGTGGTGGTGGGCGCAAACCATGGGCATTCGGAAATTCCAGGAAATGGTCTTCACCGGAAGGGCTTTCACCGCCGCCGAGATGTATGACTGCAACTTCCTGAACAGCGTGGTGCCGCGGGATGAACTCGAGGCGGAGGTGGAGAGATACGCGTTGGCATGCGCCAGCAACCGTCCCACCGACACCGTGTTCATGCAGAAGGTTTTCTTCGAGATCATGAAGCAGTTCCAGGGCGAATATCTGGGCAGCATGCTCAGCGGCGTCTTCGAGTCGCTGGGCGCCCACGTGCGCCCGGACGGCGGCGACGAACTGATGCTCGACGACGCGATGAAGCGCGGCCTGGGCGATGCCGTCAAGGACAACGATGACAAGTTCCCCGCCGAATGGCGGCTGAGTAAGAAGGCGCGCAAGAAGGCCCGCGCCGGTAAAGACACCACGACGAAGAAAAAGAAATCGTGACGCCACAGCGCGTCGAACCGCCCCTGACCGGCTACACGGTGATCGACCTGTCCACCGGGATAGCGGGCGCCTACTGCACCAAGCTGCTCGCCGACGGCGGCGCCGATGTCGTGAAAGTCGAGTCGCCAGAAGGTGATCCGTTGCGTAGGTGGTCGGCGTCGGGCGCGGCCATCCCGCCCGGCGCCGATGGCGCCTTGTTCAGCTTCCTGGCCGGGGCAAAACACAGCGTCGTCGCCGATCCCGCCAGCGACGACGACGGCGAGCTGGTGAACCGATTGCTGGCGTCCGCGGACGCGGTGGTGTGGTCTGCGGGTTCCAAACTGGCCGAGCATCCGGACTTTACGCCGCGCGCCATCCATGCGCGCCATCGGAATCTCACGGTCACCTCGATTACCCCGTTCGGGCTGGAAGGTCCCTGGCGAGACCGCGCGGCGACCGAGTTCACCCTGCAGGCGTGGTCGGGCGGAATCGTCGGCCTCGGCCGCGGCGAACAGGAGCGCCCGCCGGTCTTCGTCGGCGGCCAGGTCGGCGAATACCTGGCCGGCGTCTACGCGAGCGCGGCCACGTTGGCGTCCCGCTGGCGCCGGATCGACGGCGGGGCGGGCGAACTGCTGGACCTCTCGATGCTCGAGACGCAGATCCTGTGCCTGACGTATTACCCCGTCTCCTATTTCGAGCTGCTGGGGCGACCGTGGCGCGACACGCGGCGCCCGACGATTCCGGGGGTGGCTCAGGGGAAGGACGGCCTGGTGGATCTCGGATGTGGGACCGCGCAGCAGTGGTTCGACCTGTGCGCGATGGTGGGTCACCCGGAATGGATCGACGAGAATTCGCCGCTGTCGATCACCGAGCAGGCCAACATCCACGCCGAGGAGATCTTCGACTGGCTGGCAAGCACACCGGTCGACGAAATCCGGGAACTGGCCTCGGCATTCCGTATTCCCAACGCCCCCGTCGCCACCGGCGCCAATGTCACGTCGTTGGATCAGTTTGTGCAGCGCGAATCATTCGTGCGTAATCCGCGTGACGGTTTTCAGCAGCCGAGCCACCCGTATCGGATGCGGCCGGCGCAGTTGCGCGGGCCGCGGCCCGCGCCGCGGCTGGGGGAGCACACCGAACAGTACCGCGCGGCGTATCTCGCAGCGCGCCCGGTGCCGACCGGTGTGGCGAAAGCGCTGCCGCTCAGCGGCGTTCGGGTGTTGGACATGACGACATTCTGGGCGGGCCCCTGTTGCACCCACGCTCTGGCCCTGCTCGGCGCCGAGGTCATCCACGTCGAATCCACCCGTCGCCCGGATGGCACCCGGATGATCGCCGGCGTGCCGATCACCGAGGACCAGTGGTGGGAAAAGTCGCCCATCTTCGAGGCCCTCAACACCAATAAGAAGGGCCTGACCCTCGACCTGCAGAGCCCTCGCGGCCGCGAGCTACTGCGGGATCTCATCGCGACGTGCGACGTCGTCGTCGAGAACTTCACGCCGCGAGTGCTGGACCAGATAGGTTTGGATTTCGCCGCCGTGCAAACGATTCGGCCGGACGTGGTGATGGTCCGGATGCCCGGCTTCGGCCTCGACGGCCCCTGGCGTGACAATCCGGCATTCGCCTACGTCATCGAATCCGCGTCCGGCGTGAGCTGGCTAACCGGCTACCCGGACCGCACACCGTACGACCCGTATTCGGTCGGCGATCCCAACGCGGGTGTGCACGCATTCAACGCGATACTGCTGGCGCTGGAGCACCGCCGCCGCACCGGCGAAGGGGTGTTCGTCGAGGCGGCGATGGTCGATGCCGCACTCAGCATCTCCGCCGAGCAGGTCATCGAGTTTTCGGCTTACGCGGCCCTGCTGGAGCGCGCCGGCAACCGGGGGCCGACCGCCGCGCCGCAGAACCTTTACCTGAGCGCCGATATCGACGAATTCGGCCGGCTCGACAGCTGGGTCGCCATCGCGGTGGCCACCGACGATCAGTGGGAGAGCTTGTGCCGCGCGCTCGGATCACCCGCCTGGGCAACCGATCCCGAGCTCTCGACCGACACCGGCCGGCGCGCCCACCAGGATTCCATCGACAAGCAACTCGCCGCGTGGTGCGAGCACCGCAGCCGCGACGAAATCGTCGCAACGCTCTGGGATGCCGGCGTCCCGGTGGCCAAAGTCATGCAACCGCACCGGCAAACAGAACTGGATCAGTTGGCGTTCCGGGATTTCTTCGAAGAGGTCGACCACCCGGTCAACGGCCCGGCTAGGCTCAGCACCGTGCCGATGAGATTCTCAGCCGGACCCCACAAGTTCCACACCGAGCACGCTCCGCTGCTGGGGCAGCACAACCGCGAGCTGCTGTCCGGGCTGGGTTTGTCCGAGGCGGAGATCGCCGGCCTGGAAGCCGACGGCGTGATCGGCAACGCACCGGCCATGCGGGCCAGGAGCTGATTGACGGTGGCAATCGATCCTTCGAACATCCTGCTGACCGGCCGTGTCGCGGTGGTGACCGGTGGGGGAGCGGGCATCGGCCGCGGTATCGCGGCCGGAATGGCGGCATTCGGTGCCCGGGTGGCGATCTGGGAACGCGACCCGCAAACCTGCACGCAGGCAGCGGAATCCATCGGCGCCCTGGGCATCGTCACCGATGTCCGAGACAGCGAACAGGTGGACGCCGCCGTGGAGCGCACCGCCGCCGAGCTGGGTACCCCGACGATCCTGGTGAACAACGCCGGCGGCGTGTTCTCCTCGCCGTTGCTGGAAACCAGCGAGAACGGCTGGGATGCGCTCTATCGTGCCAACCTGCGCCACGTGCTGCTGTGCAGCCAGCGGATCGCCCGGCAGATGGTGTCCGCGAGTCTGCCCGGCAGCATCATGTCGCTCACCTCGATCGAGGGCGTCCGAGCCGCACCGGGGTACGCGGCGTACGCCGCCGCCAAGGCCGGTGTCATCAACTACACCAAGACCGCGGCGCTGGAACTGGCGCCGCACGGGATCCGGGTCAACGCGATAGCGCCCGACATCACGCTCACCGAAGGGCTGGCGCGCCTTGGTGGCGAGGCGGCGACGAGCGCCATGGGCAATATCGTGCCGCTGGGACGCCCCGGTCATGTCGACGAGATCGCCAGTGCGGCAGTGTTTCTGGCCTCAGACATGTCGGCCTATCTGACCGGGCAGACGCTGCACATCGACGGCGGCACCCAGGCATCCAGCGGCTGGTACCACGACCCCCAAACCGGCGACTATCGGTTGGGCCCGCCGAGTTAGTGGCGGTCGCAAGTGCGGCGAAGCCGGACGCAGCGGGCCGCCACCATCAAGCTAGTGGGTCCAGCCCGCGGCGGCCTGTTCATCGAAGGTTCGGTCGATGCGTTCGAACCTGCGCCGGATCGAATCCCGGGCGGCCCCGTGCGGCAGCACGTACAGGCGGTTGGCCAGAATCGCACCGGCCGTCAGGCGGGCGACGTCGTCTGCGCTGACCGCCTCGTCCTGCGTCGGCAGCGGCCCGAAGGCCCCTTCCGGCGTCGCTGACAGTCCGTAGTCGGCGCCGCGGATCCGTTCGGAGTTGGAGACCAGCTTGGTCTCCACCACCATCGGGCACAGCACCGAAACCCCGATGCCGTTGGGCTTGAGCTCGCGAGCCAATGTCTCGGCGAGCCCGACGACGCCGTATTTGGCAACACCGTAGGTCCCGAGGCCGTTGTTGGGCACCAGGCCGGCGAAGGACGCGGTGAACGCGATGTGTCCGCCCTTGCCCTGGTCGATCAGCCTCGGCACGAAAGCCTCGACGGCATGGATCGATCCCCACAGGTCGATGTCGATCACCCAGCGCCAGTCGTCGTGGTTCATCTGGGCCATCGGTCCCGCGACGACGATGCCGGCGTTGCTGAACACGACGTCGACCTGACCCAGCAGCCGGAAGGACTCGTCGGCCAGGTGGACCATATCGTCGAGCTGCCGAACATCGCAGATCACGCCGTGCGCGTCGAAACCCTCACCGCGCAGCCGATTCACCGCCTGCTCCAGCGCGGGCTGATCGACGTCGGAGAGCACCACGCGGGCTCCCCGGCGGGCGAATTCGGTGGCGGTGGCCAAACCGATGCCGCTTGCACCGCCGGTAATGACTGCGCCGCGTCCCTGGAAATCGTCCATAGGTTCCGAGCGTATTACCCGCGCCGGTACCGGTGTGAGAGACATCATGTAGATAGGACCCTAACTATTAGGGCACCATACATATATGGCCGCCCCCACACGCGACATCGATCCGCTGGCACTCGAACACCAGGTGTGCTTCGCGCTGGCGACGACGAACCGGGCGGTGTTGGCGGTGTATCGGCCCCTTTTGGAGCCGCTGGGCCTGACCCATCCGCAATACCTGGTGATGCTGGCGCTGTGGGACCACCGCAAAACCCCCGCGGCCGACCAGTTCCCGCTGTCGGTCAAGCAGATCGCCACCGCCTTGCAGATGGATTCCGCCACGCTTTCGCCAATGCTCAAGCGCCTGGAGGGACAGGGGCTCATCACTCGCGCCAAGAATGCCGTCGACGAGCGCACCACCGACGTGACGCTCACGCAGTGCGGAATCGCATTGCGGGAGCGAGCGCTTGAGATTCCATCGGCAGTCGTGGCGCGGCTGGGTGTCGAGCTGGCCGAACTCGAGAACCTGCATCGGGTCCTCACCCGCATCAACGCCGCCGCCGTGGCGGCCGGCGCCCTTCAATCCTGACCCCACCCCGAGGAGCCACCATGACCGCAGCGAAACCCAATCTTTGGCAATACATCGGCTATTGCTACGGCCGGCGACTGCCCGACTCGATGCGCAGCTGGGTCGCGCGCGATCTGGCCGGCGAGGGAGCCGTTCGCCGGCACATGATCAGGTGGGCCATTCCGCCCCTGCTGGTCCTCGCCCCGTTTTGGCTACTGCCCGCCTCGCTTTACGTGCACACGGAAATGACCGCGCCGCTCTACATCTGGGCGCTGCTGATAACCCTTGCCCTCAACAAGGTCTGGCGCCGGCACCGGCTGGCGGTCCATGGACTGGATCCCAACCTGGTCGACGTGATCAAGCGCCAGAAGCAGGCGCGGATGCACGAGGACTACATCCGCCGTTACGGGCCGCGACCCGAGTCGGCGGAGTGGCAGTCGAACAGCAGCCCCTTCTAGGGACTACTTCAGGCAACTGCCCGCATCGACGGGCAGAGTCACGCCGGTGATGTAGCGCGCTTCGTCCGAGGCGAAGAACAGCACCGCGTTGCTGATGTCGATCGGCTCGACCCAGGGGATCGGCAGCGTGTGGAACAGCTGACAGATCGGCGCCATGTCGTCGGGGCCCGGGTTTTCCAGATCCGGACGGAACATCTTGAAGGTGCCGTCGTTGTGCAGCATGGGAGTCTTGACGTGGGTCGGGTGCACGGAGTTGACGCGAATCATGTGCTGCCCCAGCTCAACTCCGAAGGCGCGCATCAATCCGACGACACCGTGTTTGGCCGCGACGTAGTGGCCGGTGTGGGGGTAGGCCTTGAGCCCGCCCACCGAGCTGGTCAGGATGATGGATCCCCCGCGGCCGCCCGCCAGAAGGTGCGGCACACCGGCTTTCACCGTTTTCCACACGCCGGCCAGGTTGATGTCGATCATCTCTGTCCAGTCTTCTTCGCTGGTCTTGTCCAAAGTCTCGCCGCCGTTGCCGATTCCGGCGTTGGCCACGATGATGTCGAGCCGGCCGAGCTGTTCGACGCCACTGTCCACCGCCGCCTTGAGCGCGTTGTAGTCGCGCACATCGACTTCGGCCGTAAAGATTCTGCGATTGTGTCCCTTGACCAGGTCGGCGGTCTCGGCGAGGTCCTCGGGTGTCGACGCCGGGATCGCGGTGTCCACGACGCCCTCGCGGATGGGCTTGCAGATGTCGACCGCGATGATGTCGGCCCCCTCCTGGGCCAATCGCACCGCGTGGCTGCGGCCCTGACCGCGTGCCGCTCCGGTGACGAAAGCGACTTTGCCCTCAACACGTCCGGTCATGGCTCCCTCAACTCCTGACTATTGATCGGCACGCCTCACCGGGGACAACGCGTTCCCGGACCACGGGTCTTGCCGCCTTTGAACTCTGTCATTCGGCCGTCACGGGTGTCAATGACGAATCCGTTTCGGCTATCTGTGATTCTAGATATTAGAGAATCTCATTCTCACCGGCAAACGACGTGCGCTATTTGCTCACCGTGACTTGCGGGGAAGGGTTGTGCGCTCGGGTGTTAAGCGACGAATCCGCATGAGCAGAAATCCCACACCTCTTCGGCGGTGATGGGGTGCATCGTCGCGTCGTCTGGCCCGCCGCTGGATTGCGCAATGAACATGACGGTCTGCATGGTCATGGCGGCCACCCGCTTGGGATTGATGGTGTTGCGCAGCTTGCCGGCGTCGTGCGCCGCCTCCATCAGTTCCGTCAGCAACGCGAGCAGCGGTGCGTGGGCGACCTTGACCTCGGCCGGGTGCGTCACCAGCAGCCGCGGAGCAAAATCGGTGAAGAGCGGGCGCTTGGCCGTCGGGTCCGGGCGGGACGCCTCGTAGAGAAGCTCAACGGCGACCTGCAGGCGCTGCAGCGGATCGGTGTGGCTCTCGGTGGCCGCGCGGATCTGGTCGGCCGATCGGCTCAACGCATCCTCGAAGAGCGCCAGCAGCAACTCGTGCTTGCCGTCGAATTGCAGGTAGAAGCTGCGCAACGACTGGCGGGAGCGATCTACGACCTCCTGCACGGTAAAGTCCGTGCTGCCCTTTTCGATGATGATGGCCTGGGCTGCGTCGAGGAAACGCTGAACCCGCTGCGCCGCGCGTAATTTCGCCGTCTTGATGGACCGCTCGACCGCTCGCTGTTTCCAGGCCGGTTCTTCGCTCGGATTGGTCACGGCCGGCTCAGGCGATTGCCGCGAGGGGAGAACATGGTTGGACTCTACCGGAGAACGCCGTGACATCGCTGCGCTCGACCCCCTCACGGATCACGTGTCGGAGATTGTAACTTTCTTACCACGAGAATACTATTCTCTTAGACGTGTGTATGGAAGCGTAATCGCAAGAGTGAACCACGCCGTCGGCGGAAACCTTGATCTACCGCCGGCGCGGGTGTGTTCGGGACCATTCCGGGAAGTGCTGTGCAGCTGACGTTTGACGCCGACGTGGAGGCGTTCCGGGCCGAATTCGTCGCGTTCCTCGACGCGCACCTGCCTTCCGAGGCGGAGGCGTTCGCACGGCCGCAGTCGAGTTCGGACATCCCGGAGTGGGCCCGCCGATGGCAACGCTTGCTGTTCGACAGCGGGTGGCTTCAGCCCGGCAACCCCCCGGAGTTCGGCGGGCGCAACGCGACGCTGCTGCAGCAATACGTGTACTCCGAAGAGCTGTCGCGACGGCGGATCTATCAGAGCTTCAATCCACAGGGTGTGGGCATCATCGCGGCGTCATTGCTGTCGTTCGGCACGCCCGAACAGAAGCAGCGATGGGCGGTGCCGATCCTGCGCGCGCAGATCACCGCGTCGCTGGGGATGAGTGAACCCGGCGCGGGCTCGGATCTCGCGTCGCTGAAGACGCGCGCGGTGCGTGACGGTGACGACTTCGTCGTCAACGGGCAGAAGGTATGGACATCGGGCGCCCATCACGCCGACGTGTTGCTGACATTCGTGCGCACCGACCCGGACGCGCCAAAACACAAGGGCATCAGCGCTTTACTGATTCCCACCGACACCCCCGGCGTGGTCCGTCGCCCATTCGCCTCGGTGGGCGACATCGAAGACGTCGACTTCAACGAGGTCTTCTTCACCGACGCGCGCGTGCCGGCCGAAAACTTGGTGGGGGAGCTCAACGCGGGCTGGCGCGTCGCAACCGGTTCGCTCGGCCACGAACGCGCGATGCTGTGGCTGGATTACGCCGACATGCTGCACGCGTTGACCGTCGAGTCCAACCCCTCGGGTCCCGTGCAGCGGGATCACTACGCGACCCTGGTGATGGACTTCTACGCGATGCGGCTGCTGGGGTCGGCGACGCTGGCCAAAGCCGCGCGCGGCGAAGAGGACGTGCCCGCGCAGTCGGTGCTCAAGTTGCTCGGCTCTGAGGCGATGCAACGCGCCAGTGAGGACGCGCTGGCCGCCAAGGACGGCGACGGACTGGCATTGCGCGCCGTCACCGCCCCGTTCGCCCCGCTCAACCTGGACAGCCACTACGGCAGCTGGTTCGACCGGTACACCCGCACCTTCGCCGCCACCATCGCCGGCGGCACGTCGGAAATTCAGCGCAACATCATCGCCGAACGCGTGCTCGGGTTACCGCGCAATTAATCCGCGCGTCACTGTTTCCGGGCATCCAACTGGGCGTAGTAGCCGATGGCGACCAGACCCGCCACTATCGCGATCGTCCCTAAAACCATGCCGGTCACCGCAGTTCGGAAATTGTTCGCCTTCCCGCGGGCGACCCTTCGCCGGGCGATGTCGCCCGTCACCAACGCCGCGATGCCAAAGGGCACTCCGAGCAGCAGCCAGCAGGTGACGAGTCCGACCAGACCCAGGAGCACCGAAGCGACACCGACCTCATTTCGCGGTGTGTCGGGGTGACTCATGACTCCCCACCTCCTCGGGCCGACGGCCGGTGCCGGCTGTGTTCCGCGCCCAGTCTGCTCCGTGCTTCACCCAAGGAACAAGAAGTCGGGTCGTACCCGCGCGGCTCTGCGCCCGGCAGCAACCGACCATCAAGCGGCTTTCGGAAGCGATAGCGCATGCGCTATCGCATTCGCAACGCGATTCATGGTCGACGGGTGGTGCCCGCGCGGCCTCCGAAGGGCGAACCGGTCACAGCTGCGCGAGCCGGGGCGCGGATCCGGCCGCCACGACCGCTTTTCCGGCTTGACGGGTCAGTTCTCGAGAGCTGCCCAGCAGTCCGTCGAGAATCAGGGCCCGCTTGATGTGGTGGTGCAGCGGGTGCTCGGCGGTGAAGCCGATGCCGCCGAGCACCTGCTGGCAGTGCCGTGCGGTGGTCAGCGCCGCCTGGCCGGCCGCGGCCTTGGCCAGCATGCAGGCCAGTCCCTGCGGGTCATCACATTCCGTGGCGGCCTGCAGTGTGGCCTCGGCGCCCTCGATCGCGACGAGTGTCTCGGCCAGCCGGTGCCTGATCGCCTGGAATGAGCTGATGTGCCGGCCGAATTGAACGCGGTCCACGGCGTGCTGGCGAGCCAGCGACAGCATGGCGCGGCTGGTGCCGACCAGCCACCACCCCAGGGCCCGCCACCCGGCATGCAGCGCTGCTGACGGCAACGGATCCCCTTGCGGCGCACGGTGTATCGGCAGCAACTCGTCGATCGCCGCGCCGGAGTGGTCGCGGCGCTCCCACAGCACCCAGGAGCCCCCGGCGAACGGCAGCGGCATCGTGCCGCCGGACGCATCGCCCGCCGCGCACAGCACCACGTCATTGAGCACGGGTGCGTGCGCGCCGGTCTCGCCGAGCAGCTTGAAAACCAAAGGGATTGCGATATCGGGCATTTCGTCGAGCATGTCGCGCCAGCCGAGGTCGGTCAGCGCCGCGTCAAGCTTGGCCCCCGAGGCGGCGCTCATCGTCGTGCGCAGCGACTCTGCCAGCAGGCGCAGCGATTCGGGGTCGGACTCGGTGTCTGCCATGGGGGCCACGTTTCACTCCTTCCCGAGGTCGAGCAGTCGGCGGGCGATGATATTGCGCTGAATCTCGGCGGTGCCGCCGTAGATCGTCGCCGCGCGCGAGTACAGGTATTCCGAGCGCCAGGGTGTGTCTTCGAGCTCGAGCGTTCCCGGCAACACGTCGCGGACGGTGTCGTAGAGCCGCTGCTCCGCGGAGGCGAGCAGCACCTTGTCGATGGAGGTGTCAGGTCCGAGCCGGGCCCCGTCGCGCATCCGGTGCGCAGTGGCGCGTGACCGGCAGCGCAACGTGTGGAGCGCCAGATAGGCTCCGCCGAGCGCGGATTCGTCGGGCTCACCGCTTTTCGATGCCGTGGTGATCAGATCGTCGAAACGCGAGTAGAGGTAGGCGATTCGCTGCCAGAAGCAGGCGGAACGCTCATAGGGCAGCAGGTCCATGGCCAGTCGCCAGCCGTCCCCGGGCTTGCCCAGCATCCGGCTGGCCGGGATCACCACGTCGTCGTAGTAGACCTCGCAGAATTCGTCGACACCGTGCATCGTCCGCAGCGGGCGGATGGTGATGCCCGGGGTATCGAGGTCGACGAAGAACGCGGTGATGCCGTCGTGCCCGGGCGCGGTGCGGGTGAGCAGCACGCAGCGGGTGGAGAATTGCGCGAAGCTGGTCCAGACTTTTTGCCCGTTGACGATCCAGTTATCGCCTTGCTGCGTCGCGCGAGTGGTCAGCGACGCCAGATCGCTGCCCGAGCCCGGCTCGGAAAAGCCTTGGCACCATTGCTCTTCGCCACTGAGCAGGCGCGGCACCATTTCCTTGGCGAGCTCGGCCGGCGCGTAATCGATCATCGTGGGCGCGAGCACTTCGAGCATCGAGTAGGGGCCGGGTTCGGCGAGGCGACGGCCCACCACCTCTTCGCCGACGATCGCGCGCAGCAGCGCTGGGCCGCCCAGTCCACCCACCTCGACCGGCCAGCCGAACCGCATCCAGTCGGCGTCGTAGAGCGCGCGGCTGACCCGGGCGAATTGCCGCATGTGCCCCTGCAGCGAGTGGTCGGCCTCGGGGGTCAGATCGTTGTCGTCGAGCCATGCGCGCAGGTCGGCCCGGAACTGCTCGACATTCACTTCGATGGGTCGGCTCCTTAGGTCGCTGCCTGGGCCGCGGAGTCGCCGGCGGGTCGCCCGATGGCGTGCGGGCGTCCGGAGTCGTGCACGCCGCTGCGGCGGATGAAGGTCATGGCGCGGGTCTTGAGTCGCCACCCGTCGGCGGTTCGCACGTAGGTGTCGCGGTAGTAGCCGATCCGCATGTCATGCGTGGCGTGGTCGATGAAGCACAGCGGTTGGGTGCCGCTTGCGGCATCGCCGTCCAGGTCGATCACCGCGGTTCCGGTGAGAAACAAGCCCTTTGGGGCCGCGGCAACCAATTCCGGGAAGCGGCTCAGGCTGTACGTCTCGCCGAAAGCGCTGTAGGTGCCGTCGGGGGTGAAGACGGCGACGAGGCCCTCGATGTCTTCCTGGGTGATGGTGACCGCATAGCGGCCGAGCACCTGCTGGATCTCGACCAGGTCGTCAGTTCGGGTTGGCTGATTTGTCGACATAGACCTTGCCGCCTTTCATGACGAAGCTGACGTGTTGGGTAACCGTGATGTCCTCCAACGGGTTTCCCGGCACCGCGATGATATCCGCGAGCTGGCCGTGGGCCAGTCGTCCTCGATCGGTGGCGTTGATCAACTCGGCCGCGGTCACCGTGGCGGCCCGCAGTACCGCCAACGGTGGCAAGCCCCAGTCGACGAGTGTGACGAGCTCATCGGCGTTCTTGCCGTGCGGTATCGCCGGGGCGTCGGTGCCGATCGCGATCTTCACGCCCGCCTCGTAGGCGGCCAGTATCGAGGTGCGCGCCTTCGGGAACATCTCGGCGGCCTTGGCCTGCAGCGCCGGCGGGGCGTGCGAGACGTCCATCGCGTCGCCGTCGGCCAGGCGCCGGGTGCTGACCAGAAAGGTTTCGTGCTCGACCATCATGGCGATGGCCTCGTCGTCGATCAGGAACCCATGCTCGATGCAGTCGATGCCCGCCTCGACGGCGTGCCTGACCGCCTCGGCGCCGTGGGTGTGCGCGGCGACGCGCAGCCCGCGACGGTGGGCCTCGTCAACGATCGCGCGTAACTCTTCGTCCGAATAGTGTTGGGCACCAGGCGGACCGGTCAGCGACATGACTCCGCCCGAGCAGCAGACCTTGATCAGCTCGGCGCCGTGCTTGATCTGGTAGCGCACGGCCTTGCGGATCTCGTCGATCCCGTTGGCGATGCCCTCCTCGACCGTCAACTCCAGCGCATGCGGTGCGAACGCGGCGAACATCGTCGGGTCCAGATGCCCACCGGTCGGGGTGATCGCGTGCCCGGCCGGCACCACCCGCGGTCCGTCGATCCAGCCGGCGTCGATGGCCTTGCCCAGCGCGACGTCGAGCAGGTATCCGCCGGTCTTGACGAACAGGCCGAGGTTGCGCACCGTGGTGAACCCGGCGCGCAGCGTGCGCCGCGCATTGCCGACCGCACGCAATACGCGCGTCGGTGGGTCGTCCTGGACCATGGACAGTCCGGGTTTCTCGCCGCGGCCGCCCATCAGGAGGTTGACCTCCATGTCCATCAGACCCGGCAGCAGGATCTGGTCGCCGAGGTCGATCATGTCGCCTTCGCGCTTCCCACCGACGCCGACGATCCGGTCGCCGTCGACCCGCACGATGCCGGGCGACACGATGTCGCCGGTATCGACGTCAAGCAGCCCAGCGGCCTTGAGCGTCAACACTTGTCAGATCACCGGTTCCCGGATCACTTCGACCCACGCCGCGCCGCTGTCGGGGACGCGTGGCTGCTTCCAGGCCTCGATCGGGAACGACACCATGACCAGCGACTGCATGATGTGCATCAGGCTCTTGGCGTCGTCGGGAAGGTCGTCCAGCGGGAACTTGTCGCAGTACTCGATGACATCGTTCAACTTGGGGAACGCAACGTCGTAGAACGCCTGCATCTCGGCCATCGAGGATGCCAGTCGCTTGGCGTAACGCTCGGGCTCGGTGGCCAGATCCCAATCCAAATACGGCTCCAGGGCCGCGAATTCAGACGGTAGCGCCATTGTTTTGGTACTCCTTCACGTAGTCACCGGTCGTCTTGTGCAGATGACGGATCAAGACTTCCTGGTCACACAGCAGGAACTCTTTGACCGCACGGGTGCCGATCATGGTCTGGGTGGCTTCCAGGGTGTTGGCGTCCTGCAGCGCGTACTCCTTGAACGTCACCGCGGCCAACTCCTGGGCCAGGCGCTCGCGGGCGTTGCGCGGCGGCACGAAATACAGCGTGGACTCGAAAATGTGCTTGTCCACCGCGGTAGGCCAGTAGTGGTAGGTCAAAAACCAGCCCGGCTCCCAGATCAGCAGCATGAAGTTGGGGTAGAAGAGCCACGAGTCGATGCCCCACTGCGGTACCCGCTTCACGTTGACACCCGGTGGCAGTTCCAGCTTTTCGATGATTTCCGGCTTGTCCCACGGGCCGAACAACCCGCTGCGCAACACCTGGTCCAACGGCTTGACCATGGACATGTCCGGGGGCGGTGCCTGACCTCCCCAGGTCGACTGCAGGCTGTGCGGGCCGGCCACCTCGTAGTGCAGCGCCTCGTAGCCGAACTTCTGGATCTTGGCGGCTTCTTCCTTCGTGTACTGGCCCTGGTGCAGGATCGGCGCGTGGTAGAACTCGACGAACGCGTCGATGAACAGCTTCCAGTTGCTGCCGACCTCGGCCCGGTAGGAGTAGGTCTCGGTCATCTCGCCGAAGGGATAGCCCTCGATGCTCTTGGCCAGCGGCCCGAGATAGTCGACCAACGGCGCCGCGTTGTCGTCGAAGTTGATGAAGATGAAGCCCTCCCACACCTCGCAGCGCACGGGCGCCAGCCCGTAGTTGCTCTTGTCGAGGTTGAAGAACTCCTCTTCCTGCTGAACGAAGGTCAGGTCACCGTCCAGGCTGTAGCGCCAGGCGTGGTACTTGCAGGTGAACTGCCGGCAGGTGCCGGAGGTCTCCTCGTTCGGAAAATCGTTCCACACCAGCTTGTTTCCGCGGTGTCGGCAGACGTTGTGATACGCCTTGACGGTCCCGTCCTTGGTCTTGGTGATGATCACCGACGTGCCCTTGCCGGCCGAGGGCAGCTCTCTGGTGAAGTAGCTGCCGGTGCGGGGGAGGCGTTCGACGCGACCGACGTTCAGCCACGTCTTCCTGAAGACCGCGTCGCGTTCGGCCTCGAAGAATGCGGGGTCGATCGAGTCGGTGTAGTCGACCGGCGCGGTGCCCAATTCGGGGTAGTTTTCTGTCCAGCTGCCGGCGGCTGGCTTGGGGAAGTGGGGCAACGTTCTTACCTTCCTGTCAGTGCTGAGCGGCGTTTTCGAGCTCGACGCCAAAAGTGTTGAAAGCCATGGCCAACAGCGCGTAGCAACCGACCGTGAAGATGAAATCCATGCGCTGCTGGTCGTTGAGGCGCTCGCCGAGCGCCGCCCAGGTCTGGTCGGACATCTGTGAGTTCTCTTCGAGTTCGTCGACCGCGGTGATCACCGCGCGATCGAACGGGTCGGCGGCTTCACCCCTCTTGACCGCGTCGATCTGGTCGTCGGTGATCCCTTCGTCCTTGGCCATGCTGACGTGGTGAGACCACTCGTATGCGCCCTGGCGACGATGGGCCACCCGCAGGATGGCCAGTTCGCGGATGCGGGCCGGCAGCGTGGACGACGTCAACAGGTGGACGTTGAATCGAAGGAAGGCCTTGGCCAGAGCAGGGTGGTGGGCCAAGGTCGAAAGCGCGTTGTTGGTGTCCGCTCCGCGCATGGCCGAGAGCGCCTGCCGGGTAGCCTCGTCCCACTGATCGGCGGGCAGCGGCCGCAAACGCATTAGCGGTGTCCTCTCGGGGAAAGAGAATCAGATTCTCATTTGCAACTAACAGACTGGCACGAAACGCGCGTCCGGTCAATGTCGGCGTGCCGGCCGGGCGCGAGGGTGGACAGTGACCGGCTCAGCCGGGCGCTGACGGCGGGAAACTCGGGCGGGGCCGCGCGCCGGTATGTCACGCCGCCTGCTACCTCACCGCATTGGCGCGTGGCGGCAAGAAATCCCGCAGTCTTATTCGGCCGCTGGTCAGGCGGCTGCGGACCGCGCCAGCAAGCGCTGGATGTTGATTCTCGCCTGGCGAGAAGATAGTTTTCATTTTAGTGATCTTGGCACGGGACAGCGATTCGCCGAGGCTGTAATCGATCCGGGTGGATCCGATGGAAGGGACGGCCATGAACAAAGAAGACATGATGCTGATCAGCGTCGACGACCACACCGTCGAGCCGCCGGACATGTTCAAGAACCACCTGTCGAAGAAGTATCAGGACGACGCACCGCGGTTGGTGCACAACGATGACGGCTCGGACATGTGGAAGTTCCGCGACACGGTCATCCCCAACGTTGCACTGAACGCGGTCGCCGGCCGGCCCAAGGAGGAGTACGGCATCGAGCCGACGGGGCTCGACGAGATCCGGCCCGGTTGCTACAACGTCGACGAGCGCGTCAAGGACATGAACGCCGGCGGGATCCTGGCCTCGATCTGCTTCCCGTCCTTCCCCGGCTTCGCCGGGCGGCTGTTCGCCACCGACGACCACGACTTCTCGATCGCGCTGGTGCAGGCTTACAACGATTGGCACATCGACGAGTGGTGCGGCGCATACCCCGCGCGGTTCATCCCGATGGCGATTCCGGTGATCTGGGACGCCGAGGCGTGCGCCGCCGAGGTGCGCCGCGTGTCGAAGAAGGGTGTGCACGCGCTGACCTTCACCGAGAACCCCGCCGCGATGGGCTACCCCAGCTTCCACGACGAGTACTGGAACCCGCTGTGGAAAGCCCTGTGCGACACCAACACCGTGATGAATGTGCACATCGGGTCCTCGGGTCGGCTGGCCATCACGGCGCCCGACGCGCCGATGGATGTGATGATCACGCTGCAGCCGATGAACATCGTGCAGGCCGCCGCGGACCTGCTCTGGTCGCGGCCGATCAAGGAGTACCCGGACCTCAAGATCGCGCTCTCGGAGGGCGGCACCGGGTGGATCCCGTACTTCCTGGAGCGCGCCGACCGAACATTCGAGATGCATTCGACGTGGACGCACCAAAACTTCGGCGGCAAGTTACCGAGCGAGGTTTTCCGCGAGCACTTCCTGACCTGTTTCATCAGTGACAAGGTGGGCGTCGCACTGCGCAACATGATCGGCATCGACAACATCGCGTGGGAGGCCGACTATCCGCACAGCGACTCGATGTGGCCAGGTGCGCCCGAAGAGCTCTGGGATGTGTTGTCCCTCAACAACGTCCCCGACGACGAGATCAACAAGATGACCTACGAGAACGCGATGCGGTGGTACTCGTTCGACCCGTTCACCCACATTTCGCGCGAACAGGCGACCGTCGGTGCGCTGCGGAAGGCCGCCGAGGGTCACGACGTTTCCATCAAGGCAGCGGGCCACGACAAGGACACCCGTGGCGGCTCGTCCTTCGCGGATTTCGCGGCCAACGCGAAAGCCCTTACCGGCAACAAGGACTGACACGTCACCGCAACGCCGGTGCATTTCGAATCGAAGGAGACTGAGCAGTGCCCGGCGCTGGAATGAACTTTGAGCTGACCGATGACCAGGAACTGATCCGTCGGTCGGTCGCGGAGCTGGCGCGGAAATTCGACGACCAGTACTGGATGGAAAAAGACCAGGCGCACGAATTTCCGACCGAGTTCTACCGCGCCATCGCCGACGGCGGCTGGTTGGGGATGACCATCCCCACCCAATACGGCGGCCATGGCCTGGGCATCACCGAAGCGACGATCCTGCTCGAGGAGGTGGCCAAGTCCGGCGGCGCCATGAACGCCGCCAGCTCGATCCACCTGTCCATCTTCGGCATGCAGCCGGTCGTGGTGCACGGGTCCGACGATCTCAAGGCCCGCACGTTGCCCGCCGTCGCGACCGGCGAGGTGCACGTCTGCTTCGGCGTCACCGAACCCGGTGCCGGCCTTGACACTTCGCGCATCACCACGTTCGCCAAGCGCGACGGCGATCGGTACATCGTCAACGGTCGCAAGGTCTGGATCTCCAAGGCGATGGAATCCGACAAGATCCTGTTGCTCACCCGGACACAGAGCTACGACGAGGTCACCAAGAAGACCGACGGGATGACGCTGTTCCTCACCGATCTCGACCGCAGCCGCGTCGACATCCGCCCGATCCGCAAGATGGGCCGCAACGCCGTCAGCTCCAACGAATTGTTCATCGACAACCTCGAGGTGCCGGTCGAGGACCGGATCGGTGAGGAGGGCAAGGGCTTTCAGTACATCCTCGACGGGCTCAACCCGGAGCGGATGCTGATCGCGGCCGAAGCGCTGGGTATCGGGCGGGTGGCGCTGGAAAAGGCGGTGAAGTACGGCAACGAGCGTGAGGTCTTCGGCCGGCCCATCGGCATGAACCAGGGACTGCAGTTCCCGCTCGCCGATTCGCTGGCCCGGCTCGACGCCGCCGAACTCATGCTGCGCAAGGCCACGTGGCTGTACGACAACGGCAAACCCTGTGGGCGCGAAGCCAATACCGCGAAGTATCTCTGCGCCGATGCCGGCTTCACCGCCGCGGACCGGGCGCTGCAGACCCATGGCGGCATGGGGTATGCCGAGGAATACCACATCACGCGCTACTTCCGTGAGGCCCGGCTGATGAAGATCGCGCCGGTCAGCCAGGAGATGATTCTGAACTTCCTGGGAGCCAACGTCCTGAAATTGCCGAGGAGCTATTGACCGCGCACGACGGCCCCGTGCTGCTGTCGGACGACCGCGACGGAGTACGCACCCTCACGCTCAACCGGCCGCGCCGCAAGAACGCCATCAACCCCGACCTGTGGGTTGCCCTGAGAGAAGCGCTTGACGCTGCCGGCCACGATCCCGGCGTGCGCGCACTGGTGATCACCGGTGCCGGGGGCAGCTTCTGTTCCGGCGCGGACATCTCGGCTCCCGAGGACATTCATCCGAAGTACAAGTTGCAGCGCCTCACCGATGTGGCGCTGGCCTTGCACGAGCTGTCGGTTCCCACCATCGCCAAGGTGACCGGGGTGGCCGTCGGCGCGGGCTGGAACCTCGCGCTTGGCTGTGACTTGGTGGTGGCCACGCCGGAATCGACGTTTTGCCAGATCTTTTCGAAGCGTGGCCTGTCGATCGATCTTGGCGGCTCGTGGCTGTTGCCCAAAATCGTTGGTTTGCAACAGGCCAAGCGGCTCGCGCTGCTGGCGGACACGATAGATGCCGAGGAAGCCAGCGCCCTCAACTTGGTGACCTGGGTGGTGTCAGCAGCTGAAATCGACGCCTTCGTCGACGATCTCGCCAGCCGGTTGGCCGCCGGTCCGCCGATCGCACTGGCCCACACCAAGGCGTTGCTGAACGAGGGCGCCGACCGCACCCTGCGCGACGCCCTGGCCAACGAGGCCCGCGCCCAGGGAGTCAACTTCGCAACCGCAGACGCGGCCGCTGCCTATGCCGCTTTCGCGCAGCGAGGAGAGCCGTCGTTTACTGGTCGGTGGGCCCTGTCAAAAGAACCGGATACGGGCGAGAAGCAAACGGAGTAAGAGATATGCGCGAAACAGTCATCGTCGAGGCCGTGCGTACGCCGGTGGGGAAGCGCAACGGCGGCCTGGCCGGCGTGCACCCCGCCGACCTCTCCGCGGTCGTCCTCACCGAGCTCGTCGAACGCACCGGCATCGGGCCCGAGATCATCGACGACGTGGTCTGGGGATGTGTGTCCCAGGTGGGCGACCAGTCCAGCAACATCGGCCGCTACGCGGTCCTGGCCGCCGGATGGCCCGAGACCATCCCCGGGACCACCGTCAACCGCGCCTGCGGGTCCAGCCAGCAGGCGCTGGACTTCGCGGTGCAGGCGGTGATGTCCGGCCAGCAGGATGTCGTCGTGGCCGGCGGGGTCGAGGTCATGAGTCGTGTTCCGCTCGGTTCGGCCCGGGCCACCGGCATGCCGTATGGCCCGAAAGTCCTTGCCCGCTATGACGATTTCTCCTTCAACCAGGGCCTGTCGGCGGAGATGATCGCCAAGAAGTGGGGATTCTCCCGCACCCGGCTCGACGAATTCTCGGTCGAATCCCACGAGCGGGCCGCCGCGGCGCAAGACGGCGGCGCCTTCACCGACCAGATCGTGCCGGTGTTCGTCGACGGGGCCGACAACAACGTCATCACCGCCGACGAGGGCGTGCGGCGCGGCAGCAGCGTGGAGAAGCTCGCCACGCTCAAGCCGGCCTTCGCCGAAGACGGCGTGATCCATGCGGGGAACTCTTCACAGATCTCCGACGGCGCGGCCGCGCTGCTGGTGACCACCGCCGAGATGGCTGTCGAGCTGGGCTTGACCCCGATCGTGCGATACCTGGCCGGCGCGGTCACCGGGGCGGATCCGGTGCTGATGCTCACGGGCCCCATCCCGGCGACCGAGAAGGTGCTGAGCAAGGCCGGCATCGCGCTGTCCGACGTGGGTGTCTTCGAGGTCAATGAGGCCTTCGCGCCGGTGCCGCTGGCGTGGCTGGCGGAAACGGGGGCAGATCCGGCGGCGATGAATCCGCTGGGCGGCGCCATCGCGCTGGGCCACCCGCTGGGCGCCTCCGGGGCGGTGCTGATGACCCGCATGGCACACCACATGCGCGACAACGGGATTCGTTACGGGTTGCAGACCATGTGCGAGGGCGGCGGCACCGCCAACGCCACCCTGGTGGAACTGGTGGGCTGACGGCGGCGGCCTGACGCGTCGAAAAGCGCAGAGGGGGTGACCCTTGTCACAGCGGCCAAACTAACCTACTGTGTGTTCACTAGGTTGGATGTCGGTACCACTGAGGGGGTTCTTTGCCCGTCGCACGGCGATACGACACGCTTCTCGCCAAGGGGGAGGACCGCAAACAGCGGATCCTCGACGTCGCGCAACGCCTGCTCACCCGGAACGGGTGGCGCAGCACCACCTTGGCCCAGATCGCAGGCGAGGCCGGGGTTACCCCGGCGGGGCTGCTGCATCACTTCGAATCGAAGGAGCAGCTGCTGCACGCCGTGCTGGACGCCCGCGACCTCGACGACGACACCCACGCCGACCGGACCGGCGACCTGTTCGACCAGATCGCCGCGGTCGCGGACCGTTTTCACCGGGCCCCCGAACTGGTGGGCACGTTCACGGTGCTGCTGGTGGAGAACATCCTGCCCGAGGCTCCGTTGCACGACCGCATGCTCGCCCGCCACCGGGCCGCGACCGACATCGTCGCCGATCTCATCCGTCGCGGTCAGGCCGATGGCCGCTACCGCGACGACATAGACCCCGCCGTCAAGGCAGTGGAAATCCTCGCCTTCGTCCACGGAATGGAAACCACATGGTTGCTCGATCCTTCGATACCGCTAGCCGAGGCGTTCAAGCAGTACGCCGAGACACTGGCGCGGGACTTCGCGCCCCCGAAGAAGCCGGAGACGATATGAGGTACCGGCTCGACGTCGTCGCCGCCACCGTCGTGGACGTGGTGGGATTCGCCGGCGGCTGGATCTTCGACCGGTCGATGGCGGGCTGGGACGTCACCGTGCTCCTGGCGGACCTAGCCGACCACCCGGATGACCGGCCGCTGCAGATCATCGGCGCCCAGGTACTCGACCTGGAAGACGCGCTGGATTCGGTGCAATCGCGCCCCCGCCCGCAGGCCCTGGCGGCCGCGGCGGATCTCTTCGGCTGCGACTCCCGGGTGCGGCAAGGCGTGTTGCAGGCCCTCGATCACGGCGTCACGGAGGTCACGCTGTGGGGCGAGAACTGGCCGTCCGAACTCGATGACAGCGTCGGCCTGGTGCACCACCAGCTCAGCATGGCCGCGCAGACGTTCAAGGCCCAGGCCCTGGCGGCCGCGGCGCTTCCGCATGCCCCGATCGGTCACGTCGAGACGTTCCGCAGCGGGTTGCTGGCCTGGCCATCGGTCGCTGCCGACCTGATCCCCGCCAGCTGACCGGCGTCGCCAACCGCGGGTAACCGCGACGGCGGCCGGGCGATTCGTCGCGTGATCGACATCCGTGCCGGGCCCCGTCGTTGACGACCACCAACCCGTGTGAAAATGTAATACTCATCCGCGAGAGGCACATTCTCACTAGCCGAGATTCAAGGAGCAGGAGATGGCGAACGAATTCTCCGAGTTGGACTTCTTCCGCGGCACCGAGCTCATCGAAGACCCGTACCCCTATTACGAGGCGCTGCGTCAGCGGTGCCCCGTCACCCGTGAGAGCCATCACGACGTCACCATGATCACCGGTTGGGAAGAGGCGTGCGCGGTGCTCAACGACGCCGAGACATGGTCCTCGTGCATCTCGGTGACGGGCCCATTCCCCGGCTTTCCCGTTCCGATCGAAGGCGACGACATCACCGAGCTGATCGAGCAGCACCGCGACGAGCTGCCGTTCAGCGACCAGCTGCCCACGCTCGACCCGCCGACCCACACCAATCACCGCTCGCTGATGATGCGGCTGATCACCCCCAAGCGCCTCAAAGAGAACGAGGACGCCATGTGGGCGCTGGCCGACCAGGCGCTCGACGATTTCCTGGCGCCCGGGCGCGGCGAATTCATCAAGGGCTTCGCGAGCCCGTTCACACTGCTGGTCATCGCCGACCTGCTGGGCGTGCCCATGGAAGATCGCGACAAGTTCGTCAAGGGCATCGCTGAGCACGCAGGCGGCGGCATCGGTGGCACCAAGGGGTCGTTGGCCCACAGCCCGCTGGAATTCCTCTACGGCCTGTTCTCCGACTACGTTTCCGACCGCCGCAGTGCGCCTCGCGACGACGTGCTGACCGGCCTGGCCACCGCCACCTACCCCGACGGTTCCATCCCGGAGGTCGAAGACGTGGCCCGCGTCGCCAGCAACGTCTTCTCCGCCGGCCAGGAGACCACCGTGCGGCTGCTCGGTGCCTCCTTGCAGACGCTCGGAGAGCGCCCCGACATTCAGGCGCAGCTGCGCAAGGACCGCAGCCTCATTCCGAATTTCATCGAAGAGTCGCTGCGCCACGAGAGCCCGGTCAAGGGCGACTTCCGGATGAATCGCAGGCCCGTCAATGTCGGCGGCGTCGACCTGCCCGCCGGCACCACGGTGATGATCGTGCAGGCGGCCGCCAACCGCGACCCGCGTCGGTTCGACGATCCCGCCACCTTCGATCCGGCCCGTAAGAACGCACGCCAGCACATCGCGTTCGGCCGCGGCATTCACAGCTGCCCGGGCGCGCCGCTGGCGCGGGCCGAAACCCGGGTGGCGATCGAACGGTTGCTCGACCGCACGTCGGACATCAGAATCAACGAGGAGATTCATGGTCCGGCGAATGACCGTCGCTATCAATACGTTCCGACGTACATCCTGCGCGGCCTGACCGAATTGCACCTGGAGTTCACGCCGTCATGAAAGTTTGGGTAGATGACCAGCGGTGTCGCGGTCACGGCATGTGTCTGACGCTGTGCCCCGACGTGTTCAGCCTGACCGACGACGGCTACGCCGAGGCGATAGATTCCGATGTCCCAACGGAATTGGAGTCCGCTGCCCACGAGGCAATCCAATGCTGTCCCGAGCAGGCGATCAGCGAGAAGTAACCAAATACACGGGCGATTAGGGAGATTCAGAGTGGTTAAGGGGCCAAAAGGATATGTCATCCTGACTGAGGCGATCAAAGATCCTGAGGGCATGAAGGCCTACGCCCAAGCCGCGGGATCGGCGATGAGCGGCGCCACCATTCTTGCGGTGGATACCGCGCCCAAAGTCATTGAAGGCGACTGGCACGGCGACCAGACCGTCGTGCTGGAATTCGAGTCGGTGGACGCGGCCCGGGCGTGGTACGAGTCCGAGGGCTATCAGAAGGCAGCGAAATTGCGGCAGGCGGCGGCCGACTGCAACGCCGTCATTCTCGCCGGGTTCTGATACCTACTCCCCGACGATGGAGATCGCCTGACGGGGGCACTGACGAACGGCTTCGCGCACGTCCGCCTCGTTCTCCGGGGTGACCTCTTCCTGGTGGACCGTGAGCATGTCGTCGTCGCCGAGTTCGAAGATGTCCGGGTTGATGCCCATGCAGACGCCGTTGCTCTCGCAGAGTCCCCAATCGACTTCGATCTTCTTTGTCATCGCGGTCCCCTTACCGAAGCACTCTGACGGGCACGTTCTTCCAGCCCGCGACGTTTTGCATGTTCACCCGCGTGCATCCCGCCCAGTCCACCTCGTAGCGCGGCATGAAGTCGAGCAACCGCTCCAGCGCGATCCTGCTCTCCAAACGGGCCAGCGCGGCCCCGAGGCAGCTGTGAATCCCATATCCGAGCCCCAGGTGCTGCGCCTCGGTCTGGTCGCGCTCGATGTCGAATGTGTCGGCGTCGGTGAACGCTTCAGGGTCGCGGTTCGCCGCGGCGCCGCAGAGAAACACCGGTTTGCCGGCCGGGATCACGCCACCGCTGACCTGTGCCTCTTTGAGGGTGTAGCGGACGTTGTATTGCACCGGGCCCTCGTACCGCAGTAGCTCTTCGACCGCCCCGGGGATCTTGTCCCGGTCCTCCTGCAGCTTCTGCCACTGGTCGGGGTTGCGGGCGAAGATCACCGCCGCGTTGCCCATCAGCTTGGTGACGGTCTCGGCGCCGGCGCCGCCCAGAAGGGTTGCAAACCCGCAGATCTCGATGTCGTCGAGCTTGCGCAGCTGGCCGTCTTCGCCCGGGATTTCGGCCGCGATCAGGCGACTGATCATGTCGTCCTGCGGTTCCTGGCGCCGCTCCTGGACCAGGCTGAAGTAGTACATCGCAGTGTCGATGTTGGCCTGCATGCCGGCTTCGCTGACCTCGATCTGTCCTGGCTCGTGAGACAGGCTGATGTCGATCCAGTGGCGGACCTGCTGGCGGTATTCCTCCGGCACCCCGGCCATCCGGGTGATGACTTCAACCGGGAACGGCCCGGAGAAGTCCTGCACGACGTCGAAGTTGTCGGGGTTGACGGCGCCCAGGTACTTGTCGATCACCTCGATGATCGTCTCGCGCTGCGATTGAATCGCGCGAGGGGTGAACGCCTTGTTGAGCAGGCTGCGCATGTGGCGGTGCTCGGGCGGATCCATGAAGATGATCGATTTGTTCTCGGCGGGTACGCCCTTGCGCACCATCGCCAGGTCGCAGCCGCGCGCCGAGGAATACGTCTCGAAGTCCTTGAACGCGGCCGCGACGTCTTCGTGGCGGGTCAGCGCGTAGAAGTCCTCTTTTTCGTCGTAATACAGTGGCGCTTCCTCGCGCATCCGCCGATAGGTGTCGAACGGATTGTTGAAGTAGTCCTCGGAGTATGGATCGAAGACGACCTTCGGTTTTGTCACTGCATCCTCCTCAGCGGCGAGGCCGGGCTGAAACCGTTACAGCCGAGTCATTGACTGTAAAGCTAACGGTAGCGGTTTCATGACGGCGCGAAAAGGACCAAAACGCTGCCTGTTGTGTCCGCACCGATGCCACCAGCGAAGAAGCCGTGTCGAGCGGCCATTACCGAGGTGGAATCGGTCGGCCCATTGGGGTTCAGCGGGGAGGTGATTCGGCTCGACGGCGCTTTGCGCTTCCCGCCGAAGCAGGCGCGCTGTGTTTCACGGTCTTTGGCGAGTCGGCATGTTGGTCGGTGGATGCGTCGGCCGGTTCGATGCTGGAAATGATCATTTCGAGCCAGGCCCGGTAGAGGTCCTCGCCGTCGAGCTGACTGGCCAAGGTGACGCCCTCGTTCGTGGCGAGCAGCACCCGGGCCATGGTGGTTGCCGGTATGCGTAACGCCCCGCCGAGGCGCGCCACGCCTTCGGTCAGGTACTCACTGAGCCAATGAACCATCTCGAGTCGTTGGGTGGCCAGGCGCTCGCGGGCTTCGGGGCTGCGCATCAGGAAGAGGGTGAATTCGTGTCCGAGCGCCGCCTGGTCGGCGCCGGCCTTGTGCATCAACGCCTTCCAGCGGTTGGCCAACTCGTCGAGGTCGAGCTCGTCGAGCCGATGGGAGGAAGAGATAACGTCGGCGAATCCGTCCAGAAACCGTTGGCGATTGCGTTCGATGACCGCCAGAAACAGTTCCTCCTTGCCGCCGAAATGGGCGTAGATGGCGCCCCGGGTGTATCCGGCCGCGTCGGCGATCTCCTCCAGGGCGCTCCCGCTGAAACCCTTGCGCGCGAACAATTCCTCGGCCGCGTCCAACAGCAATCCGCGTGTGTGCTCGAGGCGTCGTTCCCTGGTCCAGCGTTGCGCCATCGGGCCATTCTCCCAGATCGGCCCGCCATCAAGGGGTTGCCGGGCCACCGCGCATACCACCCCCTGTTAAAGATGCGGCCCCGCATCTGCTCGTGCCTTGCGCCCGTGTTCGCGGCAACTGCGAACAGAAATATACATCCTTGTATCTGACATACGACAGCGTATAAGGTGATGCGTGCCACAGCGTGACGACGCATTCACGAGAGGACCAGCCCCATGTCAACGGATTTCGTCGAAACCGCGCGGCCGGGCGAATGGGTGAACACCATCGGTGCGCTGCCCGACGACCACGACCTCTATCCGATGCGCATCCCCACCGATCGCTACACCTCCGTCGAATTCCAGCAGCATGAGCGGGAAGCGATCTGGATGCGGGTCTGGCAGATCGTGGGTCGAGTCGACGACCTGCCCAAGGTTGGCGATTGGAAGGTGTATCAGATCTTCGACCAGTCCTTCATCGTCGTGCGGGGCAAGGACAACCAGCTACGCGGCTTCGTCAACGCGTGTCGTCATCGCGGCAACGTGTTGTGCCAGGGCACCGGGAATGCCAAGCGGGGATTCCTGTGCCAATACCACCTGTGGTCATACGACCTCGAGGGGAAAATGCGCGGCGCCCTGCGCGAGCGGGAGAACGTCATCACCCCCGAGGAGAAGGGCGAGAACGGGCTCCTGCAGGTGTCCGTCGACACCTTCGGCGGGTTCATCTTCTTGAACCCCGATCCCGACGCGGCGCCGCTCGCCGAGTTCCTGGGTCCCGAAGTGGCCGAACTGCTGGCGCCCTATCGCCTTGACCAGTTCACCACCGTCATGGACGTCCGCGAAGCCATCGATTGCAACTGGAAGGTCGTCATGGACGCCTTCAACGAGGGCTATCACATCTCCGGAATTCACCCGCAGCTGCTGCGCGTCATCGAGATCGACCCGAGCAAGAGTCGCTACCGCTTCTTCGAGACCCACAGCGTGGCCGTTGCGCCGTTCGAGGTCCAGGGCGCCGGCGCCCAAGCGCAGGTCGACGGCATCATGGATCTCCCCGAGACCTTTCCGTCGACCGCCGCGGTGCTGCCGCGCTTCGAGGAACTCGTCAAGGAATATCGCGCCGCGGACGGCTCGGTGGAGTTCCCCGACGGTGTCAACGCCCGCAAGCTGCTGCAGCAGGCCACCCGGGACACCCTGACCGGCATGGGCCTGGACGTCAGCGGGTTGACCGACGCGCAGATGAGCGACAACCAGGGCTGGGTGCTGTTCCCCAACTTCTTCATGACGGTTCGTGCCGGTGAGTGCCACGTGATCATGGCCATGCCGCACCCGGACGGCGATCCCAACCGGTGCATCTGGCACGTCAGCAGCTACATGTACCTGCCGGAGGAACACCGGAATGCGTTCCGCGCCAATCTGATCGACGTGGACGAGCCGGGAAGCTACAAATATTTCGAGGCGCTGCAACAGGATTACGAGCAGATGCCGCGCCAGCAGATCGGCCTGCGCAACAGCAGGCTGGGATACATGTCCCTGGTGAAGGAGGAAGTCGTCATTGCCTACTACCACTCGGTCCTGGACCGCTACCTGGCCGGCGGCGTGAAATGACGCTGACACTTGAAGAGCGCATCGCTTTGCACCGTCGCATGGCGGAGGCGTACCGCAACGCCTATCTACGCCAGGGCATTCAAGACGGTGAGGCCTTCGTCGACGCGTGGAAATTCGCCTCCGATGCCGTCTACGCCTCCCCGTACTTCACCGGTGACCAAGGGTTCCTGTTGAGCGAATTCCCCGAAGAGTCGGCGAGGGCCTCGACGATGGAGGCCAAGGCGTACTCGCTGACCTTTCCCGATTGGAAGCCGGCCGATTTCAAGTACTGGCCCGCCGACAACGGCTTCGTCATGAAGACCCGCTGGGAAGGGCACACCAACGAGGGAACCAAGATGGGCTTCTATTCCTACAGCTTCGTCGAGACGAACGACGACGGCGAAGTCGCGCGCTGGGAAACCCACGTCAACGACGAGTACAGCGCCTTCCTCGATGTCGCGATCGGCGTGCACGGGCCCTTCCACGGCACATCGGAATACGTCGAGGCGCTCGAGCGGCGCCTCGCGGCCGCCGGCGTCACCGTCTGAGGAAGGACACACAGTGCCAACAGATATCCGCGACGTCATCGACGACCACGTCGGCCGTTCCCGGACGGTCCTGGAATACGGGCTGGTCACCAAACGCCTTGTGGACGAGGCGAAGAAGCCCGGCTTCTCGGTCGACAGCTGGGCACCGCTGGCCGAGCTGGTGGCGACCGACGAGTTCGAACGAGTCGGCGCATTCAAGGAAGTGATGAACTGGTCGGCCTACGTCGACTTCCTGACCAATTGGGCGACCTCCTCGGAGTGGGAATGCTCGCTACGGCGCATCACCGAAACACCGGGCGCGGTTTTCCTGGAGCTGGAGGAGCGCAGCCGCATCGGCGAATTCGCCAACGTGGTCAACTCGCTGTCCGTCTACGAATTCACCGACACGGGCAAGATAGGGCACATCGACCTTTATCTGCAGATGGAGCTTCCACCCGCAGAGATGCTGAAAAGCTTTGAAGGGGTCGAGATCTCGGAATGACCGACATCGATCCCGTCGATTTCTTCACCGACAACGGGCTACGGACGTCCAATATCTGGATCGGCGAGGACAAGCACGGGCCGGCGGACAAACGCCGGTACGACTACCTGCCGACGTTTATTCTGCGTGGGCTAACCCGACCGCACGTCCGTTTCGAATAGCCCGGGCTCCAAGTCATCCCAGTCAACGGAGGTCACGGCAGATGAGCACGACGGAGGGACGGCTGCCGCCGCTACCCGCCGAGGAGTGGGGCGACGCGGAGTACGCCGCGTTTGGTGCCTTGCTCGGCATGTCGGGTGACAAGGTACCCCGGGCCGGTTCGGGAGATGCCTACGATCCGGCCCGATTCGACATCATCGGCCTGCTGGTGCGCCATCCCAAGCTGGCCCGGCCGTTTCTGACCTTCAATGGCTTCCTGTTGCAGCGCGGCGAATTGCCGGCGAGGCTGCGCGAATTGACGATTCTGCGGGTCGCGCAGAATCGTCGGTCGGCCTACGAATGGGGACAGCACGTCAGAATGGCTGCACGCAATGACATTTCGGAGGACGACATCGCGCGGCTGGCCCGCGGTACCGATGAGTTCGAGGGCGCCGACCGGCTCGTGCTGGAAGCGACCGACGAGTTGCTCGCCGAGGGCCACGCGTGCTGGGAGACGTGGCAGGCGTTAAGCGAGGCACTCGGCGAGCACGCCGCGATGGAATTCATCTTCGTTGTCGGTGTCTACGTGCTGTCGGCCATGGCGTTCGAGACCTGGCGGCTGCCACCGGCGCCGGATACCGCCCCGCTGCCTACCCCTTGAGATCCGGCATGACTTTGTCGGCGAACAGCTTCAGCTGTTCGTAGACGAGTTCATACGGCAACCCACCGAAGCTGAAGTTCGCGAGCATCTCGTAGTCGCCCACCATCTCCTTGCGTATGTGATGGTGTTCCACCAGCGCCTCGGGCGTGCCGATCATGTTGCCCGCCACGTAATCCCGATAGGCCTTGTCGGGGCCGCCGGCAGCCGCGGCGGCCGCGCCCATGTTCGCATAGGTCGAGTAGGACGGCAGTTCCTTGAAGTGGTCGCTCATGAACTCGTAGTGGTTGGCGACGGTGGCGAACATCGTGGAGAAATACGTGTCGCAGTAGTCGGTGACGCGTTGCCTGTCTTCGAAGCAGAGCACGAAATCCGAGATGATGAATGGAGGGGCCGTGGTGCCGTGCAGCTTCTCGAACGTCTCGCGGTAATGATTGATCTCGGGGATGGCGTTGCGCCAGTCGCCTTGCGAGAAGCGCAGCGTCCGGAGGCCGTAATTCGCCGCGACCTCCACCGACGACGGCGACATGCTCACCATGACGGTGCGGTCCTTGAACGACTTGAACGGCCGCGGGCGGACCTCGGTGCGGGGGATCTGGTACCACTTGGTATCGGCCTCGACGACGCCCGTCTCGATGCCGGCCATGACGATCAGGGCGGCCTCGTCGAACATTTCGCGGGAGTCGGCCAGTTCCACCCCGAACGAGCGGAATTCCCGGCGGGCCGCGCCCCGGCCCATTCCCAGGATCAGCCGGCCTTCCGAGAGGACGTCGAGTTCGAGAGCCTGTTCCACGACGCGCAGCGGATTGTTCCAGGGCAGGATGACGGCGGCGGTTATCAGATCGATCGTGCTGGTCTTGGCCGCGATGAAGGACAGCACCTGAAAGGGATCGGGGCACGCCGCGTAGTCGGTGAAGTGGTGTTCGACCGGGCCGACGTAATCGAACCCCATGGCCTCGGCTTCCACGGCGAGATTCGTTTCCTGCATGAAGGTTTGCACGTCGGGCAGCCCGTGCAGGTTCTGGTATCCCAGATGCAGTCCTACTCGCATGTGCGCCTCCAAGTCTCGGTCGAGGGCGTGCGTGCCTGAGAATGAGCCGCCCTGTGCGTTAGTCGACTGACTAATGTGAACCATACGATGCCTATGGGCCCGAGGGCAAGTAATATAGTTGACCAGCTCGCCTAGTTATCGCACACGCTTGCGCATTTAATGTCCAGCGGGGAGGTCGGGAGCCAATTGGCAACGTTGACAGGCAAAGTCGCCGTAGTGACCGGAGCGAGCCGTGGAATCGGTAAGGGTGTCGCCGTCGCGCTGGGCGCCCGCGGCGCCACCGTCTACGTCACCGGACGCACCGCGTCGGCAGGCGCCCACCCACTGCCCGGCACGGTGGGCGAGACCGCGGCAGAGGTGTACCGGCGCGGCGGGATCGGGGTCGCCGTGCCGGTGGACCATTCCGAGGATGAGCAGGTCGCGGCCCTGTTCGACCGGGTGCGGAGTGAGCAGGGCAGGCTCGACATCCTCGTCAACAACGCGTTTGCCATACCGGAGGATCTGACCGATCCGAAACCGTTCTGGGAGAAGCCACTCAGCAACTGGGACATGGTCGACGTCGGCGTCCGCTCCAACTTCGTCGCCGCCCGGCATGCAGCACCGATCATGGTTGAGCAACGGTCCGGGTTGATCGTCGCGATCTCGGGGTACGTCGGCGTCACCTATACCTATGGTGTCGTCTTCGGGATGTGCAAGGCGGCGGTCGATCGGATGGCGCGGGACATGGCAATCGAACTTCAACCCCATAACGTCGCTTCGATCTCGCTGTGGCAAGGCTTGACCCTGACCGAAAGGGCGCGAGCCAACCTGGCGCACAATCCCGAGATGGCGAAGGCGACGGTGACGGATCCCGTTGTCGGCTGTACCCCTGAGTTTCCGGGGCTGGTGATCGGCGCACTGGCCACCGACCCACAGGTAATGCGGCGCTCCGGGGGAACCTTCATCACCGCCGAACTCGCCACCGAATACGCCATCAGCGACGTCGATGGAAGGGTGATCCCCTCGCTGCGGGCGCAACGCGGATCCCCGATCTGGCAACCGATCGCGGACGGTATCCCGCCGGCTTAGTCGCCCGCATAATTCGGGCTTGTCTGATGAAAGCGGCCACCGTATGGTGCGTGTTAGGCGGATGACTAAAACCGTGAAGAGCGGTGAGACGGGCAGCCTTTAAGGAGATCGACCGTGGCGGTGAAGAGTCCCAGCGACGTGTACTACGACCCGTTCAGTCCCGAGATCGACGCCGACCCTTACCCGGTATATCGGCGGATGCGTGAGGAGGCTCCGCTCTACTACAACGACCAGCACGATTTTTACGCCGTCAGCCGGGCCGACGACGTGCAACGCGTCCTCCTCGACCACGAAACCTTCATCTCGGGACGTGGGGGGATCATGGAGTTCATTCGCGCCGACATCACGATGCCGCCCGGGATGTTCGTCTACGAAGACCCGCCCATCCACACCAGACACCGCCGGGTACTCGCGGGCGTGTTTACTCCGCGCCGGGTCGCGGAGCTGGAACCCAAGGTTCGCGCGTTCTGCGCGCGGAGTCTGGACTCGGCAGTCGGCGCCGGCCGGTTCGACTTCATCACCGATCTCGGCGCTCAGGTGCCGATGCGGACGATGGGGATGTTGTTGGGTATTCCCGAGGCGGAGCAGGAATCCCATCGCCAGGAGACGGACAAGAGCCTGCGCACCGAGGCGGGCAAGCCGATGGCTCCCCAGGAGGGATTCGCCAGCGGCGAGTCGTTCGCCGAGTACATCGACTGGCGCGCCGCGCACCCCTCCGACGACCTCATGACCGACCTGATCAATGCCGAGGTCACCGAAGACGACGGGAGCTTCAGGCGCTTGACGCGCGAGGAGGTCCTTACCTACACGACGCTGCTGGCCAGTGCTGGCGCCGAGACGACCGGCCACCTGATCGCCTGGACCGGCAAGGTGCTGGCCGATCATCCCGAGCAGCGACGCGAACTCGTCGACAATCCCACGCTGATTCCGCAGGGCATCGAGGAGGTGCTGCGCTTCGAACCACCCGGACATCAGTTCGCCCGCTACGTCACCACGGACGTCGACTTCTACAACCAAACCGTGCCGGAGGGCGGTGTCATGTTGTTTCTGATGGGCTCAGCCAACCGCGACCATCGCCGATTTGCCGACGGGGACCGCTTTGACATTCACCGCGAGCCCGTCAAGCACCTGAGCTTCGGCCTCGGCGCGCATTACTGCCTGGGCGCGGCCCTGGCCCGGCTGGAGGGCCGGATTGCCTTGGAGGAGTTGCTGAAACGCGCGCCCGAGTGGGACATCGATATTGACAATGCCCGGATGGCGTCTTCGTCCGCGTTGCGGGGATGGGACACGCTCCCGGCGGTGCTCCCGTAGCTTCGACGAAGACTATTTCCCACGAAAGTGGGGGATGACCTCTCGCGCAAACAGTTTCATCCCGGCCCGGATATCGTCGGGCGGCATGCCCGGTAGCGCCATGCTGCACACCAGGTCGGTCAGCCGGGCGTGTTCGCGGTAATCGGCGATCTGGGCGATGACGTCGTCCGGCGTGCCGACCAGTGCGCGCTCGGTGAAAAAGTCGAACGTTTGGTTGCGGATGATCTCTTCGACCGATGGCAGCGCGGCGGTTTGTCTGGGCGCGCCCGACGCAACGTCGGCCTCAGCGGTCCACTGCTGGTACCCGGCAGCCATGTAGCGCAACGGTTTTGCCGCAAGGTTCCAGGCCTGTTCCCGCGTGGGGGCGACGAACGCCGGGCGCATCGCGGCGACGCGGAAGTCGTTCGGATCATTTCCATGGGCACGCAGCGCGTCGTCGTAGATCTTCGCCGACCCGGCCCCACCGGTGAGGAAATGCAGGCCCATCCGCGCCGCTCGCTCGATGGCCTTGGGCGCCGTCCCGCCGACCCAGATCGGCGGGTGTGGTCGCTGCAGTGCGGGCGGGCGGATGCGGACATCGCGCAGGCTGTTATAGCGCCCGTCGATCGTGACCGACTCGCCCGACAGCAGCCTGCGCACGACCGTCAGGTTTTCCTGCATGCGTCCGGCGCGCTCCCGGGCGGGGATGCCCTGATCGTCGAACTCGCCTTTGCGGTATCCCAGCCCGACACCGAGGTCGAACCGCCCGCCGGAGATGAGATCGAGTGTGGCGGTGTCCTCGGCCACGCGTACCGGGTTGTGCAGCGGCAGCAACAGCAGAAACGTCCCGATGCGAATCCGTTGTGTCCGTGCCGCGATGGCGGCACCGATCGGCAAGAGCGAAGGGGAGTAGCCGTCGTCGATGAAGTGATGTTCGGTGAGCCACGCTTCATCGAAGCCCAGTTGTTCAGACTCGACGATGAGGTCCAGGTGTGAGCGGTAGAGCTCGTCCCACCCGACGCGCGCCCACTCCGGATTGCGGAACGGCCAAAGCAGCCCAAGCCGCAACGTCATTTGACCTTGCGGCCCTTGCGCGGCCGCCGCTTACCTTCCAGTTGGCCGATCAACCGCTCGACCACCGAGACCGTCTGGGAGTGGCCGAGATTGAGGCCGTAGGAACGCTCTTCGCCCATGAATCGCGCCGCCGCGTCCATCAACAGCATCACCGCCTCCGCCGGCCACTGCGTCGTGTCGACCCCGTAGTTCGTCAGAATGGTCGACAACCCCTCGAACTGCAGGCGCCGGAACCGCACCGAGAATTCCTTCATCGCCGCCATCACCACCTTGCGGTGGTTACCCAGGGCCAGAAACTCTAGGTTGAGGGCGGTTTTGGTTTGATCCCGGATCAGGTCCCACAGGGCCCACAGCGGCTGCTCTGAAGCCAGCGCCTGGGCCTGCCGGTCCAGGCTGCGCGCGGCGCTGCGGCGGAACACCTCCAAGAAGAGCTCATCCATCGGGCCGAAGTAGTAGTAGACGAGTCCGGGGTTCACCCCCGCTTCGGCGGCTACCCGGCGCGATGTCACGGCCGCATATCCCTCCCGCAGCATGAGACGTTCGGTGGCATCGAGCAGCGCCATCCGGGCGTCGGGTTCCTCCACTGCGTCCGAGGCGGTCGACGCCATGACTGCAACCTCCGGGTAGCCCACGTGTACAACCCGCAGACTACGTCATCCGCGCGCCGGGATCGCCTGGCGCGAGGCCCATCCCGAGCAGCCATCGAGCGTGCCGGTCCATCATGACGTCATACTCCCCGTGCACGGCATGCGTCGAAAGCATCGCGATGTCCGACGACATGCGGCGCAGCTGGTTGTCCGACCGGTAGCCACTGGACCCGTTGCCGTCGACCAGATCCCGTAGCGTGTCACGCACCGTATGCAGGATGGTCGCTCCCTGCAGTCCCGCACGTGCTTCCTCCTCGAGGGTCTGCGGCCTGCCGCGGCGGGCGGTCTGGAGCACGTCCTCGGTGGCTGCGTCGCGCACCAGGCGCATGATGTGCGCCGTTTGGAAGGCGTTGAGCCACCGTAGCCGTGCGGCCGGGCGCTCGATTCGCGGCGGGCTGTTCACGCCCGACGAGCTGTTGAGACGCTCCCGGCTGATTTCCACCGCGGCGTCGAGCGCCCCGACGCACAACGACGACAACCCATACCGCAACGCGGAGAACGGCAGATGGACGACCTCGTCCTCGTGGAACGTGCCCGGGTGATCGTTGGCCGACATCGCCGCACCGAACAAGATTGCCCAACTGTCCGGAACCACCGCGTCAACCGCGGTGATCGTGACACTGCCGGTGGCGGCCATCGACGCGACGTCCCAGTCGTCGGCGATGTCCAATTGCTCTCGCGGCAGGATCGCCCACTGCAGTTCTTTGTCGTCACCGATGATGACCGGCACCAGTGCGTGCGAGGCATGCAATATTCCCGTCGCATAGCCCCAGCTGCCGTTGACGCGCAACTGCCCGCCGGAGCGCTCGGCCGTGCCGGGCTGCGACAGGATGGCCGCGCTACGTACCGAGGGTCCGTTGGCAAACAGCTCCTCCTGCACCTCTCGTGGGTAGCGGCACAGGAACCAGCTGTGCAGGTTGTAGAAAACGGTGACCCAGGCGGTCGATACATCACCGGCAGCGATGATCTCGGCCACCTCGTTGAGCTCGTGTGGCCCCAGGCCGGCACCGCCCCACCGTTTCGGCACGATCACCGAAAACAAGCCGGCGGCGTCCATGTCGTCGACGAGATCGTCATCGAGCCGACGGGCCAGTTCCATCTGTCGCGCCAGCGCGCGGATCCTGGGAACGAACCCGCGAGCGGTACCGGCCACCGCCGCACCAGGCGCGTCGGCACTCGAGACTCGATCGACGATTGTCACCATAGTTCTCCCTCGACGAGTTAGTCGACTGCCTAAGATGCAACATACCGATGCCGGCGGCCAAGAGGCAAGTGATCGTGCGCAGTTGACCGCCCACCGAAGGAAATTCCTAAAATAGTTGACTCGGTCGATGGTATGGTGAGCCCAACGCACCAGAATTGGCACCACCGCGTCCGTGGCCGAGTTCGAAGTGGAGAATCCGTGACCGCAATCGATGACACCGCAACGACTATCGCGCCGGGTCAGCGATGAAGGCTACGGCTGAGCTGCTCGACCTGTCCGGCAAAGTGGCCGTGGTGACCGGAGGCAGCCGGGGCATCGGGCGCGCCGTCGCCGAGGGATTTGCGATGGCGGGCGCCGACGTCGTCATCGCCAGCCGCAAGCTCGACAACTGTAGGACCGCCGCCTCCGAAATCGAGGCCAACACCGGGCGCCGCGCGTTGCCGGTTGGCTGCCACGTCGGCCGGTGGGAGGACGCCGAGGTGTTGCTCGACGCGGTCTACAACGCCTTCGGACGCTGCGACGTGCTGGTGAACAACGCAGGTATGTCACCTGTTTACGACGATCTACCCTCGGTCACCCAGGAGCTCTACGATAAGGTCCACGCCGTCAACGCGCGTGGGCCGTTCCGGCTCAGCGCGTTGTTCGGGGCTCGGATGGCGGAGGGCGACGGCGGCTCGATCATCAATGTCACCACTGCGGGGACCCTACGGCCCGACGCCACCGACCTGCCATACGCGATGGCCAAGGCGGGGCTGAACGCGCTGACCCTGGCCCTGGCCGGAGCCTGGGCGCCCAAGGTGCGGGCCAACCTGGTGATGCCTGGAGCCTTCGATACCGACATCTCCAAGGCGTGGGGACCCGAAAACCAGGCCGTCGCGGCCGCGGCGAACCCGATGAAGCGCATCGGCGTACCCGAGGACATGGCCGGGTTGTGTGTGTTTTTGGCCAGCGCGGCCGCCGGCTACATCAACGGGGCACAGATTCTGATCGACGGTGGACTCTTCCGCACGCTCTGAGGCGCCCACGAAACCCCATTTACCAGTTAGCAACTCAAGGAGGAGCGATGGCAGGACGGATGACCGGCAAGGTCTCGTTCATCACCGGCGCGGGACGCGGCCAGGGGAGGGCGCACGCGGTGCTGCAGGCACGAGAGGGCGCCGACATCATTGGCATCGACATCTGCGAGGACATCAAATCCAACCCGTACCCGTTGGCCAGTTGGGATGACCTCATGGACACCAAGAAGCTGGTGGAGAAGGAGGGCCGCCGCTGCGTAACGGTCAAAGCCGACGTCCGCAACCGCGAGCAGCTCGCCGACGCCCTGAATCAGGGTGTGGCCGAATTGGGCCAGCTGACCACGGTCATGGCCAACGCAGGCATCATGCCGCTGGCGATGGGTGACCCCGAGCCGATGGACTTCCAGGACGCTGTCGACGTCGACCTCATCGGGGTGATGAACACGGTCGCGGTATCCGTTCCGCATCTGGTAGGCGCGGGGAATAGTGCGTCGATCATCATCACCGGGTCCACCGCGGCGTTGATACCCAACACCATGTCCGCCAACGTGGACCCACGGGTGATCATGGGCCCCGGCGGGGATGGTTACCACTGGTCGAAAGAAACGCTGGTCGGATACACCAAACAGATGGCTCTGCAGTTGGCGCCCAGTGGGATTCGGGTGAACGTCGTGCACCCGACCAACTGCAACACCCACCTGATGAACTGCGACGGCATCTACCAGATCTTCCGGCCCGACATGGAGGGCCCGGTCACCAAAGAGGACTTCCGGCCGGCGTCGGAGTTCTACCACGCCTTGCCCACGCCGTGGCTGGAGCCCGAGGACGTCGCCGAGCTGGTCCTCTTCCTCGCCTCGGACGCCTCGAAGTACATGACCGGTACCAGCATTCCGATCGACGCCGGCTGCATCATCAAGTGGCCCAACGGTCCGGGCCAGTGAACCGGCGTTAGAGGTTCCCCACTTCGAGCTCGAGGTATTCGGCGTACTTGGCGCGCGCAGCCTCGCGCTTGCGCGGTATCCATTGGCTGGGCCACAGGTCGTCGGTGGGCGAGTAGTCGCGCAGCACTTGACGAGCCACCGTGGTCTTGTGCACCTCGGTGGGACCGTCGACCAACCCCATCACGGCTGCGCCGTGGATCATCTTGAACAGCGGCATCTCGTTGGTGACGCCGAGTGCACCGTGGACTTGCATTGCTCGCCAGGCGATATCGTGCAGCACCGTAGGCATCGTCGCCTTGACGGCGGCGATGTCCTTGCGGACTTTCTTGTAGTCGTTGTACTTGTCGATCTCCCAGGCGGTGTAGAGCACGAAAAGCCGGAACTGCTGCAGTTGGGCATACGAATCGGCGATGAATCCCTGCACGAACTGCTTGTCCGACAACCGGCTTCCCGCGGTCTCGCGGCTCAGCGCGCGCTCGCACATCATGTCCAATGCCTGCCGGGCGAAGCCGATCGTCCGCATGGCGTGGTGAATACGCCCACCGCCCAGGCGGGTCTGCGCGATGACGAACGCCTGGCCCTCGCCGCCGAGCAGTGCCTCGGTCGGGACCCTGACGTTGTCGTAGTGGATCAGCGCGTGGCCGCCTTCATTATCGGGCTCACCGTACAGGCCGACGTTGCGCTTGATGTCCACACCAGGAGTGTCGGTGGGCACCAGGAACATCGACATGCCTTGATAAGGGCTGACTTCGGTATTGGTCACCACCATCACAATCAGGAAGGCGGCGGTCTTGGCGTTAGACGAGAAGAACTTGTACCCGTTGATGATCCAGTCGTCGCCATCGCGCACCGCCCGAGTTTGAAATCGGGTGGGGTCGGCGCCGGCCTGCGGTTCGGTCATCGAGTAGCTGGAAAACAGTTCGCCGTCGAGCAGTGGTTGCAGATAGCGCTCTTTCTGCCCCGGCGTGCCGTAGTGCGCGATGATCTCCGCGTTGCCGGTATCGGGAGCCTGGCAGCCGAACACGATCGGCGCCCACGCGGAGCGGCCGAGGATCTCGTTGAGCAGCGCTAGTTTGAGCTGCCCATAGCCCTGACCGCCGAGCTCGGGCCCGAGGTGGGTGGCCCACAGGCCTCTACGCTTGACCTCGTCCTTGAGTGGATCGATTGCCTTGCGGCGAATGTCGTTGAGCGGAACGAACTCCTGGCCCGGCCACACCAGGTCCAGTGGCTCGACCTCTTCGCCGACGAAGGCGTCCGCCCAGTCCAGCAGCTTCTGGTATTCGGGGTCGGTCTCAAAGTCCCAGGACATGGCAGTCTCCTCCGCGGCCGATCGCTCAGCGCACTCTCGTGGGTAGTGATCGGGCAAGTTCGGCCGCGGTGGCGATCGACTGCAGGACCATCGGTCCAAAGGCTTCGACGACCCTGGGGTCCGCCTTGCCGCCCTTGACCGCGGCGGCGTATGTCTTTTCCAGCACGATGCCGATCTTGAAATTGGCCAGCACCAAGTAGTAATCGATGTTTTCCGTCGAGAAACCACTGACCTTTTCGTAATGTGCGAGAAGCTCTTTGCGCTTGGGCATCCCGGCTACATCGAGATAGAAGTCCGCTCGCGGTTCCTCACCGTCGTAGCCCAGCAGTGCCCAGCCGAGGTCGAGCAGGGGGTCACCGATTGTGGTCATCTCCCAGTCGACCAGCGCGGCCAGGCGGGCGGGTGCGCCGTGGGCGTACATGACGTTCGCGTACTGGTAATCGCCGTGCATGATGCCCGGAGTGAAGTGGCTGGGCGCGTTGGCGCGCAGCCAGTCGGCGGCGGTGTCCAATCCTGGCAGCTCGCGGACCTGGAAGGAGCGCAGGAAGGACAACCAGCGGTCGGGCTGACGTTGGTGGAAGCCGTCGGGGCGACCGAACCCCTCGAGACCTTGTGCGCGCCAGTCGAGTCGGCCCAGCTTCGCCGCGCCGTCGACCAGTTCGAACGCCAGGCCGCGCCGGGCGTCCGGATCGGTGTCGAATGGCGCCGGCCACCCACTGTCCATCGGGCTCCAGCCGTCGATCTCGGCCATCACATAGAACGGTTTGCCCAGCAGTTGGCCGGACTCGTCGGCCGCGATCAACTCGGCGTGCGGTACGTCGGTCCCCTTGAGGGCGCGTACCAGCCGGATCTCGCGCAGCAGTTCGTCGAGCCGCTTGGCGTCCGCGCGCGCACCGGGCATCCGCAGCACCATGCGGTTGTCGCCGCGTGTGACGCGCAGCAACGTGTTCTGCGACCCGCCGGATATCGTTTCTATCTCGGGCAGCTCGCCATTCCCGGGCGCGTCTTGTTGGTCGAGCCAGTTGCCTAACCGGTGGGCATCGACGCCGGGCGTCACTTCGCTTCGGCCTTTGCGCCGTACGGGCTCCAGAACGCCAGCCGCCAGCTGTCCATGTCGAGGCTGTCGTGCATCACGATCTGACCGGCGGCGACGCCTTCCTGGATCTTCTGCATCGTCGCGTCGACATCGCCCTCCATCTCGTAGATGATGGCGTAGCGGTGCTCGGGCGCCCGTCCCCCCGGCGCGCGGTACATTTCGGAATCGAGCAGGGTGTACCGCTGAGCGGACAACATGCCGGGGATGGCAAGGAGTTGCGGCACATGCACGTTGTCGTACCACTCGTTGAACTCGTCGTCCCTGCCCTGCACGGGGTTTGAATACACGATCTGGATGAATTTCTGTGTCACGTCGTCGGTCCTATCTATGGAAGGAGCTACACGGATTCGCCGAGCACCATCGGAAAGGAGTCCACTGAACGGACGCCGATGGTGTAAACGAGCTCGGTGCCCGGCTTGACCCGGTACTGCGGAATGCGACTGTGCCAGACGCGCAAAGCGATCCGCAGTTCGAGCCGGGCCAGGTTGGAACCCAGGCAGCGATGGACTCCCGCGCCAAAGGCTATGTGGCGATTAGCCTTTCGTCCCCAGCGAACGGCGTCAGCCTCGGGAAATTCCGACTCGTCGGTGTTGCCCGAGCCAAGGAACGGATGCACCTTGTCACCGGCGCGGATGGGGCAGCCGCCGAGCTCGGTGTCCTGCGTGGCGATGCGCGACACCAGCATCACCGGCGATTCCCAACGCAACAGCTCCTCCACAACCAAGGGGCTGAGTGAAGGGTCGGCGACCAGCTCGGCCCGCTTGACCGGGTGCTCGGCGAGGTAGCGGAAAAAGCAGTCCAGCGATGCCGATACCGTGTCCAGTCCGGCGATCAGCAGCAGAAAGCAGATGTCGAGAATCTCTTCCCGGGTCAGCCGCTCTCCGTCGACCTCAGCCCCGAGGAAGTGGCTGAGCAGGTCATCCCTAAGTTCGGCCTCGCGCTGGTCGAGTACTTCGGTGAAGTATTCGTAAATCGATTCGGCGCTCTTCTCCCGCAGTTCCTGTGTGCGCGGATCGTTGAGCGACGTGCCCAGCACGTGAAACGGGCGGATGATCCCGTCTTTCATCGCCAGGAACCTCGGCAGGTCCCGCATGGGCAGACCGAACATGGTGAGGAACACCTGCGACGGGAATGGTACCGAAAAGCGTTGCGCGAAATCGATTTCCGGCTCGTCGATAAAGCCGTCGATCAGATCGTTCACCAGATTCTCGATCGGTCCCGCAAGGTGCTCGAGGTGCTTGGGGGTGAAAAGCGGATCGAGGATCTTGCGAAACTTGCGCTGGTCCGGCGGATCCACCTCGATAGGAATCAGCGGGCGCGCGTTGCCGAAGTGCCCGGCGGGCATCTGCGACGAGTAGATCTCCGGATGACGGAAGACCTCGGTCATGGCTGCCCGGGTGGTCACCACGATGCCTGAGCCTTCGATCCGTATCGCGGGAGCCGCCGCCCGCATCTGCGCGAAGGCGTCCTGCGGATGCCGTGTCAGCGCCTCGCCCGCACCGCTGAAGATCGTGCCGCCGTAGGCATCGACCTGCTGCTCTGCCATTGGGACAATCTATCAGACCGAGTCAACTATTTACGATGGCGGTCATGTCGCCGATCCATCGTTCGTAGTCGGTGCCCTTGGCGGTCAGCGAATCGGTCCCCAGGGTGGAGTCGACGATGAGGAACCGTTCGGCCTCGATGCCGCCGACCAGTCGGTCGGCGACGTCTTCCGGGGTGGCCGCATCCCGCACCGCGGGGTGGTCGGCGGGGATGCCGTCGGCCATCAGCATGGGGGTGCGCATGGCACCGGGGCAAAAGCACGAGACCTTGATGCCCCGAGCGCGGTAGGTAAGGGCGAGCCATTCCGAAAATGCCAGCGCCGCATGCTTGGTCACCGCGTAGGCGGCCTTGTCGGGATGCGTGGCCATCGCAACGACCGAAGCCGTTTGAAGCAGATACCCGTCGCCGCGTTGCAGCATCGACGGCAGCATTTGACGCGCCGCATATACGTGCGACATCACATGCAGCTGCCAGCTGAGCCTCCATAGGTCGTCGTCGGCGATGTCGCCGGCGAGGGGAGGACCGGCGTAGCCGGCGTTGCTGAACCAGATATCGACCTCGCCGTAGGTGCTGCGGGCGAGCTCGGCGACGGCACGCACCGTATCCTCCGTGGTGATGTCACCGGTCAATCCGACGGTGCCGATTGAATCCGAGACCCGGTTGACCCCATCGGCATTGATATCGGTGACGACGACTTTGGCGCCCTCGGTGGCGAAGCGCCGCGCGCATGCCTCGCCGATCCCACCGCCCGATCCCGTGATGACGACGACCTTGTCGCGCAGCTTCATCAGAAGGCCTTGGCCGTACTCGCCGTGTCGGGACGCAGGTGTTTGACGGACTTGACGCTGACGTCCCAGCCGACGGCCTGCGCGCGCAGCGCCGACACCGTCGCCCGCTCCGCCGGTATGTGGACGAACGGATCGTAGGAGAAAAGGCGCATGGCGTTGCGGTGGGTGATCTTGTTGATCTCATCGTCGGGAACGCCGTTGAGCGACATCATCAGCGTCTCGGGTGCGACGGGCCAGGTGGTGTCCGAGTGCGGGTAGTCGCACTCCCAGGTGACGTTGTCGATATTGAGGCGATGCCGGTTTTCGACGCCCACGGCGTCGTCGATGAAACACAGCACTACATGTTCGGAGAAAATCTCCGAGGGCAGGCGGTCACCCAGGTTCATGCCGCTCCAGTGCTTGGTGTGCCGGTAAATGTAGTCCACTCGCTCCAAAAAGTAGGGGAGCCAGCCGATCCCGCCCTCGGACAGCGCCACCCGCAGCGTGGGGAATTTCCGGAAGATCGGACTCCACAACAGGTCTCCCGCCGTGGCCATGAGGCTGATGGGCGACAACGTGTAAACCAGCTCGATGGGTGCATCGGGGGATGTCGTCGGCGGACGCGAGTTCGAGCCTAGATGCATGCACACGACGGTGCCCTCTTCAGCGCATGCCGCCCAAAACGGGTCCCAGTGATCGGAGTAGAAGCTGGGCAGGCCCAGGTCGTACGGGCTGGACGAGAATGTCACCGCGTGGCAACCCCTGTCCGCCATCCGGTGCACCTCCGCTGCGCTGGCCACCGGGTCCCACATCATCGGCAGCGCAAGGGGAATGATCCGGCCCGGGTGGGTTCCCGCCCATTCGTCGATGTGCCAGTCGTTGTAGGCACGTATAATCGCGGCGCCCTGTTCGCGATCCCCGGTTTCCATGAATAACTGACCGCAGAACCGCGGAAAGGACGGAAAGCACATCGATCCCAGCACGCCGTTGGCGTTCATGTCCTTGACGCGGCCGTGAATGTCGTAGCAGCCGGTCCGGATCTCTTCGATGCAGGTGGGTTCCATCCCGAACTCCGACGGTGGGCGTCCCGCGACCGCATTGAGCGCCGTGTTGAGAATCTCCTGGCCTTCGTAGCGCCACGCCATCGTCCCGTCGTCGCGACGAACGAACCGCGGGGCGCTGTCCTCGTACTTCTTGGGGACGCGTCCCTCGAACATGTGCGCCGGTTCGATGACGTGGTCATCGACGCTCACCAGGATCATGTCGTCGACGTTCATCGCGCCTCCTTGCTCGGTTATGTCGCTCGATTGCCAAGCGGCTCAGATCAATCCATCAAGTCCAGGACAAGCTTCCCGCCGAGCTCGGACTCCTCCATCCACGGTGCCGAGGCCTTCAGGCATTCGGCCCAAATCTGGGTGGCGCGCGCCGAGTCATGCTCGGCGGCGGCGGCGACGAATTTCGCGAAGAGCTCCTGAGCGTTGCGGTTGGTCCCGAGGACCCCGGGCATGCTCTTGGCATCGGCGGCGACCGCGGGATCCACCCCGACACGCACCCATTGCAGGATCTCGGCGGCCACGGTGAGCGCCGGGTTCTTGACGGCGGAGAACGCGCTCGTCTCCGCGTCGGACCACGTCGCAACGAATTGGTCGATGTCGTCAACGGTGGCCGCCAACGCGGCCTCGTAGTTGTCCAGCACCCTGAGCTGTTTGGGACCGATCCGTGCCGCGACGAGGCCCATGATCGCGGGTACCACGGGTCGCACCGCACGGACGAAGTCCGCGAGGGTGGTTCGCCGCGCCTCCAGCACGATGCCGGCGAGCTTCGCCGCCACGCGGGTGGAAGGTATGCGAATGGTGGCCCCGCCTCGATCACCGGTTCGCAGGTCGAGCAGGAATTCCATCTCGAGGATTCGCAGCGCTTCGCGCAGCGTCGGCCGGGATATGCCGAATTCGCCGGCCAGCTCGGCCAGTGGTGGCAGCCGATCACCTTCGCGCAGAACACCTTCGGCAATGCGCGAGCGTATTTCGGTGGCCACGATCACCGCTCGCCGCGGTGCCGGCTCGGCGCCGATCTGCCCGGCTTGGGCGCGCCACAACGGGGTCATGTCTATGGGCTGACGTCTGATGTTGCGGCTCACGAGCATCCGGCTCGTCGTGAACAGATAGTCGCTCCAGGTCTTCTGGGCCAGTGAAGCGTCGCGGCGACGGGCGGCATCGAGGAATGCGCTGTGGCTGACCACGACCCGCCGGGCGATGCGTTCCGCCGACACCGCGTTGTCACTGCCGATCGCCGCGTAGACCTGTCCGGCGTAGATGTCGCGGAATACCCCGGCCATGACGCCGAGGGTTCGGTTACCAGACAGCTCGGTGACCGCCTGATCGAAGTTCGACATTGCGGCGACGAACGATAGGGGATCGCCCTCCGCGGCCCGCTCCGCATCGTGAAGTGCGACAAGGTTGTCGAGGTCGTCGTAGCCGGCTCGGATCGCCACCTGCTCTGCGGCGGGCGGCTCGATCACCGACCTGGCTTCCTCGAGGTGGGCAAGTGTCGTCCCGCGCAATTGGAGCAGGAGTGCCACATAGCGGCCGACCGCCTCCAGCCCGGGGTGGCGCACGACCGCGCCGCCGCCGCGACCGCGCCGGACCTCCAGTAGCTGCTGTGACTCGAGGATGCGCAACGCCTCGCGCAGCGTCTCCCGAGAGATCTGCAACTGTGCGGTGAGTTCCGCCTCGGGCGGCAGTTGCTGGTCGGCGGCGAGCTGACCGCTGAGGATCTGGCGACGCAGGTCGGCGGCCAGCAAGTGGGAGACCTTTTGCGTGTTGCGCCGCGGCATCGCGCGCCACATTTCGTCGCCGGCGCGGCGAGTCTGGTTGGTTTGAGGTGACTCGGTCATACCGTCGTCAATACCATCGCACCGCACTGCGGGTACACACCGCTCGTCACCACCGCGACGCGCGCGTCGGGCACCTGACGGTCCTGACACTGGCCTCGCAGCTGGAGCACCGCCTCGTTGAGGAAACCGATGCCGTGCAGTCGGCCCTCGGCGAGCTGTCCGCCGGCGGTGTTGAGCGGGAAGTCGCCGCCGGGGCCGAGGCGGCTACCGTCACCTACCCAGTCCCCGAATTCACCGCGCCCGCAGGCGCCGAGCGCCTCGATCCAGGCGACCGTGACGGGCGTGAATCCGTCGTAAACCTGTGCCACGTCGACGTCGCCGACGGTGACCGACGACCGTCGCCACAGCCGATCCGCGCAATCGCCCGCGCCGCCATAGAGAAAATTGGTGTCGAACAGCCAGTCCGCGCCCCGGCCGGTGCCATAGGCCATGGCGTCGACGAGCACTGGGAGTTGGGGCAGATCCGCTGCGCGCTCGGCCGTGGTGATGACCGTGGCTACCGCCCCGTTGACCGGATAGTCGCAGTCGAGGACGCGCAGCGGATCTGCCACCATCCGCGACGAGAGGTAGTCGTCCATCGTCACCTCGTCACGCAGCACGGCGCGGGGGTTGAGCGCGGACCATCGCCGTGCGTTGACGGCGATCCGGCCGAAGTCTTCCTCGGGCCGGCCGTATTCGGCCATCCACCGCTGCTTCTTGAGGCCGAGTAAGACCAGGATGCCGCCGAGATATCCGTAGGGAGTGAGGAATTGATCGCGTCCGCCAACCGTCTGCGGGCCGCTGGCCACGCCGCCCTGATGGCCCGCGTCGCGGGTAAGGCACCGGAAGACCAGGACCGTCTCGCATGCGCCCGACGCGACGGCCATGACTCCGGCCAGCGCGGCCGCAACGCCTGACGGACCGCTGGGAAAGATGTCGGCGAACGCGGCGAGGTCGGGCACCCCGAGCAGTCGGGCCATGTCCTGGGCGCCAGGAGACTCCGCACCGAATTTGTACTCAAAAATGCCGTCGACGTCGGAGCTCGTCAAGCCGGCGTCCGAGAGCGCGTTCTTCGCCGCGGCCAAGGCCAACACATTGGGGTTGGGCGTGCCTGTTCGGCTCAGCTCCGAATAACCCACGCCGACGAGGGCGACCTCGCGTGCCAGCGTGCTCATGGGCCGGCCTCGAGCACCCGGAACTGCGGCAACGTGACCGGACCCCGCTGTTCGAACGTGACTTCTACCGGTAGCCCGCAGCGCAACCGCGCCGGGGAGGTCACGCCGACGAGATTGGTCAGAATCCGAAGCCCGGGCTGGTCGTCCAGCTCGACCAGAGCGACCACGTACGGCAGGGCGTCAATGAACCCCGCGTGCAGCGGCCGGTTCACGACCGAATACGAGTAGAGGACGCCGCGACCGGTGGCTTCGACCGTGTCGAAATCTTGTGCCTGGCAGTGCATGCAGCAGATTTCGGGCGGGTACTGCATGTTGCGGCACGCCCGGCAACGCTGCAGGACCAGCCGGTGGTCGGCCGCCGCCTCCCAATAGAAACGGGTCACGTCGTCGGGCGCGGGGACTGGACGAGGATCGGCGTGCACTCGCACATCCATTTGTGTCACTGCCACTTCCTCATCGGTTGCCCGCTGGATATATTGAGCTAACCGTAGACAGCCTACTTAGTCAACTATTTTGGTGGGAGGGCATGACCCATGCCGGAGTCATTTCAGCGCCGGGTGGACATCGTTACCGCCTACCTGGTCGGCATCGGCGAGCTGGATTTCGATGCCGCGGGGGAACATCTGGCCGACGCCGCGGTGATGATGGTGCCCTTTACGCCGACCGGCGATGACCTGCCGCCCCTGGTGGGCAAGAAAGCGATTCTCGATCAGATGCGCGGCGTCATCGTGCCGACGTTCGCGCGCATGGATTTCACCGTCGACGATTGGTATGACGTCAGGGATTCGGACGCGCTGATCGCCGAGTACCACAGCGTGTGTGCGCTGAAGCGAGGTGGTGAATACCGGAATTCCTACGTTGGCGTGTTTCGTTTCGAGGGCGACAAGATCGTCGTGCACAAGGAGTACTTCAACCCGATTCAGTTGGTCGCGCTCGCGGACGGGCCCGGCGTTGGGTAGGGCCTGACTCGTGGCGCTCAGATGCGTGCGGTTCCCTTGCGCTCGGTAATGGGCCGGGCCAGTTCTTGCTCGTCGCAGATCTTTTGCAGCTTGTCGAGCGTCTCATTCAGGCCGGGGCCGAGGGGGCGGCCGGGGGTGAAGGTGGCCGGCAGGTGCCGCATGCCCTGGATGACACCGATGGTCTCGTAGTGCACGGTGCCCTCGGGGTCGCAGCGATAGTCGGGCATGCGGTCGAGGACCGCGTTGAGCATCGATTTGAACACCGCGCGGCCCAGGTTGGACCCGATGCACCGATGAATCCCGAGACCGAAGCCGAAGTGGCGGTTGCCTTTTCGATCCAGAATGATCTCATTTGGCTGGTCGAAGACGGCGGGATCACGATTGGCCATAGCCCAGGAGATGTAGAGCCGTTCCCCCTCCTTGAACCGAGTGCCGTTGATTTCCACATCTTCGGCGAAGGTGCGCCCGTCGCCGGGGGCCGGGGTATAGAAGCGCAGAAACTCCTCGGTGGCCGAATCCAGCAGGGTGTCGCGCTCATCGATCAGACGACGACGCTGATCGGGGTTCTGCCCCAACCACTCCAGCGAATGTGCGGTCAACGCGGTTGTGGTGTCGAATCCGCCACCGATCAGCAGCGTGAGCATGCCCAGAATCTCCATGTCGGGCGCGGGCTCACCGTTGATCTGCAGCTGGATTAGGGCGTTGATCAGACCGGGGCGCGGGGCCTGGCGGATCTCGGCAACATTGGCCAGGAGATCCATAGCCATCTCGGCGTTTTGGTCTCGAACCCGTGGGGCCTCCGGCGAATCCTCGGGGGTGTACACCAAGGCATGCGCGGGCTCGCTGTACATCGACCACTTGCTCAGGGGAATGCCCAGCATCGCGAGGGTGATCACCGCCGGGGCGATGTTCGCCAGATCGTCGACAAAGTCGAGACGCCCGGCTTCGATCTTTTCGTCGATGGCCGCGCGCACGATCTCGTCGATGAACGGCTCCCAGCGCTTGACCGCCGCTGGGGAGAGATACGGATTGAGCACGCTGCGGTACACCCGATGCTCGGGTGGGTCCATTTCTAAGATGCCCGCCCGCAACGGAATTGGCTTGGCGGGAATGGTGATGCCCTGATACCCGCGGCGTTCGTTGTTGACGTCGTGATCGTTGGAGATGTAGGGACAGCGAGCCAGTTCGAACACCGCATCGCTGCTGCTGGCCACCCAATGTCCCCCGTAGGTATCCGACCAGGCCACCGGGCACCGTCGGTGCAATTCTTCGGTGATCGTCTCGAACTGGAATCGGTAGTCGGGAGTGTGCCGGTCGAAGTGATAGCTGTTCTTATGGTCGCTATCGGTGGCGATACCGTCACTCATGCGTTCACCTCTAACGACTTCGCACCGTTGTTCTCCGTGGCCGAACCGCCGCGGGGGTCGTCGACAACGATGGCCTGCTCTGGGCAGGAGTGCGCGGCCTCACGCACCAGCTCCTCTTGGTCCGGCGGGACCACTTCGCAGACCGCCGAGGAACTGCCGTCAAGGTCGCTGAGCACGAACATCTCCGGTGCGATCATGGCGCACAAGGTGTGTCCCTGACAGCGCTGCGGGTCAACCCAAACCTTCACGGTTGCTTACCTTCCTTCTCGTGGTCCGGGTACGAACGATCTCCGCCGTTGCGCCGCGCCGGGCCGGGCAGAAGCCGCGTACTTCTCGATTAGCCAACCGCAGCTAGGCGACCGAGTCAACTATTTTTGTGCTAGCGTCGGGCGCAACCCGGCCCCGGCCGGGCGGACCGGCACTTTGGACTCGGGAGGCTTAATGGCAGCGCAGGACACCACGGCCGCGGCCGTACCGGAGAATCGCCTGCAGGAGAGCGCTTCCGGGCCGGACGTCGACCGCCGGATGCTGATCGACGGGCAGCTCCTCGCCGCCCAGGACGGGCACAGCTTCCCGTCAGTGAACCCCGCCAACGGCAGCGTCGTCGGCTATGCGCCGGATGCCACCACGGCCGATGCAGAGAAAGCGATCGCGGCCGCACGGCGCGCGTTCGACACGACCGCCTGGTCGACCGACGTCGACTTCCGCATCAAATGCCTCGATCAGCTCCACGCGGCATTGCTCGAACGCAGCGAGGAACTCCGCGAGTTGACGATCGCGGAAGCCGGCGCCACCCGCGCGCTAACCGCCGGACCACAGCTCGACGGGCCGATCGGCATCGTTCGCTACTACGCCGACCTGTTGAAGACCTATCCGATGACCGAGGACCTCGGCGATATCGAATACATGGGGCGGTCGAATCATCGTTGGGTGGAGAAGGAGGCCGCCGGCGTCGTCGGGGCGATCATCGCCTACAACTATCCCAATCAGCTGGCGCTCGCGAAGCTCATTCCGGCGCTGGCTGCGGGATGCACCGTGGTACTCAAAGGGGCTCCCGACACCGCGTTGATCACCCTGGCCCTCGGCGAAGTGATCGCCGAGAACACCGACATACCGCCGGGCGTGGTCAACGTGCTCAGTTCGCAGGACCCCGCGGTCGGAGCGGCGCTGACCACCAGCCCCGACGTCGATCTCGTGACCTTCACCGGCTCCACCGCGACCGGCCGGGCGATCATGGCCGCGGCCAGCGGCACAGTCAAGCGGGTGTTCCTGGAGCTGGGCGGCAAGTCGGCGTTGATCGTGTTGGATGACGCGGACTTCAACACGGCCGCGATGATGGCGGCCTTCATGATCACGTCTCACGCAGGGCAGGGCTGCGCGATTCCCACTCGGCTGCTGGTGCCGCGCGCGCATCATGACGAGCTCGTCGAGCTGGTCAAGAGCAACCTTGCGTTGATCCCCCACGGCGATCCGGCCGACCCGGCCACCTATATGGGTCCGCTGATCAGCGAGCGCCAGCGCGACAAGGTGGACGGCATGGTGAAGCGGGCTGTCGCCGCGGGGGCGACGCTGGTCACCGGCGGCCACAAGATGGGGCCCGGGTTCTTCTATGAGCCCACGCTGCTCACCAACGTCGACCCCGACAGCGAGGCCGCCCAGGACGAGGTATTCGGGCCGGTGCTGGTGGTCATCGCCTACGACGATGACGATGACGCCGTGCGGATCGCCAACAACTCCATCTTCGGTCTCTCCGGCGCGGTGATGGGTAGCGACGATCGGGCCATCGCGGTCGGCCGGCGCATCCGGACCGGAACGCTATCCATCAACGGCGGCAACTACTCCGCCCCGGACAGTCCGTTCGGCGGCTACAAGCAGTCGGGCATCGGACGGGAGATGGGCGTCGCCGGCTTCGAAGAGTTCTTGGAGCGCAAGACGTTCGCGACGGTAGTCGGGTGATACCGCTGAAAGGGGTTCGCGTCGTCGGAGTCGCGATGTATGGCGTCGTTCCGTCGGCGTGGGACGTGACCATCGACCTGAAGGCCGCTGGTGCTCTCACCTAGAGCCGACGATCGCGCCCCAATGGCGCCGAGCTGGCATGCCGCGCACACCCCCGACCGCCCCGCGATCGTGATGGGTTCCAGTGGCGTCGCGGTGTCGTATGCCGAGCTGGATAATCGGTCACGTGACTTCGCCGCCGCGCTGCGTTCGCGTGGTTTGCGCGTTGGCGACCACGTGGCCATCTTGATGGGCAACAGCCACCGTTTTCTCGAGGTGGCATGGGCCGCGCAGCGGGCGGGCCTGTATTACACCCCGATCAACAATCACCTGCGGCCCGGTGAGGTGCAACACGTGCTGGACGACTGCGGGGCATCCGCGTTGGTGTCCAGCCGGGCGCTCGCCGACGTGATCGCGGATCTCGACATCTCACGCATTCCCGTCCATGTTTCGACCGATGGCGACCTCGCCGGGTTCGAGTGCTACGAGGATGTCGTGGCCGCGGGATCGGCGGCACCCCTCGACGTGGAGTGCGAGGGCCGCGAAATGCTGTACTCGTCGGGTACCACGGGGCGACCAAAGGGCGTACGTAAAGCCCTGCCGCGGTCGGCTTTTGGTGATCCCGCGTCAGTCGTGGCGCAGATCGCCGACGGACTCACCGCGGGTTCGCACGGCGAAGATTCGGTGTATTTGTGCCCGGCGCCGCTGTACCATTCCGCCCCGCTGGTCGGCTCGATGTCCTGGCACCGGGCCGGTGGGACGGTGGTCCTGATGGAAAAATTCGATCCCCGTGAATGTCTCCGGCTGATCGAGCGTTACCGGATCACCGATGCGCAGTTTGTGCCGACGATGTTCGTCCGCTTGCTCCGCCTGCCCCGTGCGGAGCGTGAGCGCTACGACGTGTCGAGCCTGCGCAGGGTGTTGCATACCGCCGCTCCATGCCCCGTCGCGGTGAAAAGGCAAATGATCGAGTGGTGGGGCCCCATCATCGACGAATACTACTCGGGCACCGAAGACCTCGGCGCTACCTACATCTCCGCACAGGAGTGGCTGGCCCATCCCGGTTCGGTGGGCCGGCCCATCGACGAATGTCATATCGTCGGCCCGGACGGCGAGGACCTCACCCCGGGGCGCCTGGGCGTGGTGTATTTCGCGGGCGGGCGCCATTTTGAATATCACCGGGACCCCGCCAAGACCGCATCGGTGACCCACCGAAAGGGTTGGCGCACACTCGGAGACATGGGCTACCTCGACGTCGAGGGGTACCTTTATCTCATCGACCGCGTTGCGCACATGATCATCTCCGGCGGGGTGAACATCTACCCGCAGGAGACAGAAAACGTGCTCATCGCCCACCCGCTGGTCGCGGATGTGGCGGTCATTGGTGTGCCCGATGACGATATGGGCGAATCGGTCAAAGCCGTTGTGCAACTCGTAGACCACGCCGAGCCGAGTGAAGACCTGGCCGCCCGGCTCCTTGATTACTGCCGTCCGGAATTGGCCACGTACAAATGTCCGCGAACCGTGGACTTCGTCGATGAGCTGCCACGCGATCCAAACGGCAAGCTGTACAAGAGGCTGCTACGCGACCGGTACTGGACGGGTCACGAATCTCGCGTCATTTGACGGTCGCTCGGCAGCCCCGCGCCGATGAATCCGACTCTCATCTCGGGTGGTTCATCAGGGCCAGCGCCGCGTCGGCCGCGTCGAGCACGGCTCCGCCGTTGGCCCCGGCCCGGTCGGCGAGGTCGACCACCAGCCGGACATCCTTCTGCAGCAGTCCTCCCGCGACACTGGCCAGCCGGTCCAGGCCGCCGATACCGCCAAGCGCGTTGAGCGCGAAGCTGTTTCCGCTGCTGCGGGAGATCACTTCGGTAAGGCGGTCCGGCTCGACACCGAGCGCCTCGGCCAGTGACAGCGCGGTCGCCGCGGTGGCCAGGTTGGCGGTGAACAACAAGTTGTTGAGCAGCTTGGTGGTCTGTCCGGAACCGAGCTCACCGAGATGGACGACGGGATCGGCGTAGGTTTCGAACACGGGACGGCAGCGCTCGACGACGTCGGTGTCGCCGCCGACCATCACCAAGAGGCGGCGCTCGGCCGCCGCGCTGCCACCGCCGCTCACCGGGGCGTCGATGACCGAAACCCCTTGGGAAGCGGCCTTGTTCGCAAGCTCTCGGCAGGTGTTCGGATGCACGGTGCTGTGCACGGCGATGACGCTGCCCGGCTTCATCGCCGACAGCAACCCGTTTTCGCCGCAGGCGAGTTCGTCGATGTCGGCGTCGCCGACCACGCAGAGGCAGACCAGGTCGCTGGCCGCGGCGAGCTCGGCGGGCGACTCGGCCATTTTGGCCGACGTGTCGGCGAACGCCTCGAGGGTTGCGGGTCTGCGCGCCCACAGCGTTGTCTCGTAGCCGCCGTCGACGATCCGCCGCGCCATCGGGCCACCCTGGCTGCCCAGACCGATGAACCCGACCTTCATCCCGCGGCCTCTTCGTCCGTCGTACGCGCGGCGACACACTCGTCGGCGAACGCAAGAACCTGCGCGTGATAATCCGCGGCGGTGTGGCCGAGGCTGATGTTATGCCCCGCGCCGGGTTGCCGGTGCAGGGTGAATCGCGGCGCCGCGGAGAACATCGCGGTGATCTCGTCTACCGCTGAATCGTCGGCCTGCCAGACTTTTTCGTGCTCGGCGATGCTGAAGTGCACTGGCACTCGCACGCCGGGGGCCAGCGTCGGGAAGGTCTGGCGGGCCCAGTCCGAAACCATCTGGTCCTCATAAGCCGGTGCCGATGGGGACACCGTCGCGCCGCCGAGGACCTCGGGCGGATACACGTGCTCTGGGCTCCACAGCAGGTCGCGCATGCCGGACGGGCGGCGTTCGCGGGTCGCCGTCTTGAGTATTTCCTTGGCCGCGGGGTGGTAGTGCCGGCCGGTGCCGGCCAGTTCGATGCCGAGCAGGTCGGCGCCGCGCTCGTCGGCGGCCATCCGCATGGTCAGCTCGCAGCCGCCTGAATGACCCATCACGAATATGCCCGCGCCGCTTGGTCGTTCGCCGATGATGCGCTCGACCGCGCCGTAAGCCAGGTTGACCCGCTGGTCACCCTCGACCATCGCCTCCGGGTAGGGCGCCGAACTGCCATAGCCGGGCCGGTCGATCGCCACCACGGTGAATCCCGCTGCGGCGCCGGTCCGTAGCAGCGAATACGACGGGTGGCCCGGGCAGTCGAAATACACGGCGGTGGTGCCCCCGCCGTGTATCGCCACGATCACGGCTTTGGGTTCGTCGACTTCAGCGACCAATGCCGACATCGGTACCCCGTCCACGATGACGAGCCGGGGACGGGGTGCGGCACTCATCTGTCGGCCCGCAGCAGGATCACGCCGCTGGGGGTGAGGCCGCCGCTGCTGACCACCCCGATTCGGGCGTCGGCGACCTGACGGTCGCCGGCCTCGCCGCGCAGCTGGGTGATGGCCTCGTGTAGCAGGCCCATGCCGTGGGTGCGGCCGTGCGACAGCTGGCCACCGTGCGTATTGAGCGGCAGCTGGCCGTCGCGGGCGATGTTCTTCCCGCCGTCCAGAAAGTCCTTGGCCTCGCCGATCCCGCAGAAGCCCAGCGCCTCGATCCAGGACAGGCAGTTGAAGGAAAAGCCGTCGTAGAGTTCAGCAACGTCAACGTCGCTGGGGCGCAGTGAGGTTCGCGTCCACACGTGCGCCGCCTGCCCGAGCACCTGCGGCTCGTGCGTCAGCGTGCTCTGGTCCCAGTCGAGTCGCTCGACGATCTGCGTGCCCACCGCTTCCACCAGGATTGGCGGCTTGGCCAGGTCGCGCGCGGCGTCGACGGCCGAGACGATGACGGCGATCGCGCCGTCGCAGGGCACGTCGCAGTCGTAGAGACCGAACGGGGTGGTGATGGGACGCGCGTTCAGGTAGTCGTCCATCGTCATCGGGGTCCGGTAGATGGCCGTTGGGTTGAGCTCGGCGTTGGCGCGCTGGTTCAACGCGATCCAGCCCAGCGTTTCTTTGCTGGTCCCGTACCGCTGGAAGTGCCGCTGCGCATTCATCGCCAAGGTGTGCGCCGCCGACGTGGCGCCGAATGGCATCTGCCAGCCCGACATTCGGCCCATCGACGGGGCGATCTTGCCCTGCTTCATGAGCTCGCCATGGGTGGCTTCCCACACCGTCCGGAAGCACAGCACGTGCCGCGCTAGCCCGCCCGCGACCGCAAGCATCGCGGCGATCACCGAACCACCCGGGCCGAAGGTTTCCATCGCGCCGTTGTGCCATGTCGGCCGGATGCCCAACGCGGCTTCAAGGGCGGTGGTGCCGCCCTCGCCCATTCCCGCCACGTTGATCGCGCCGGGGTAGGTGGACAGGCCGTCGATGTCGGCGTAGGTCAAGCCGGCGTCGGCGATGGCCGCCTCGCAGGCCTGCACCGTCAGCGCCAAGGGCAACTGCATCAACCTGCGCCCGATCGGTGACATCCCGATCCCGGTCAGCGCCACCTTGTCTTCGAACTTCTCCGCGGTGAGCATCGGGCGGACGTATTCGCCGAAGCGTTCCGGCGCGATCTCATCGACCGGAAGCTGACCGGGCTGCCCGTCGGCACTTGGTTTGAACAGCGGAAACCAGACGTCCTCGACCTGCTCGAACACCACCTCGACCTGCTGGCCGAGTTCCAGGTCGTCGAAGTCGCACTTTACGATGTTGGTGGTCAATCGCACGCGGGGATCCTCGGCGATCGCCACCTGGGCGATCACGTAGGGGGCTGCCAGCCCGGGCAGGCTGAACCGCTCGTTGATGGTGAATCCGGCGAGGGTCGCCCTGCCGGAGACCGCCCGTGCCCCGACATCGCGTGAGCGGCAGTACCGGCACACCGGAGCGGGCGGATGGATGAGGGCTTCGCAGGCCTTGCATTCCTGTAGGCGCAGCTTCCCGTCGGCGCCCGACGTCCAGAAGAATTCGTTGTCCTGCGTGATCAGGGGCAGCGGGCGTCCCGGTGCTGCTGACACGTCACCTCCGGGAGTCGAACGGCCGGCTCGGTAGGGCCATTATGCAAATCGGAGAATTACGTTATCACTCGAAGGAGGTGCTATCCAGACGCTCGGGCAATGCTCGTGCTGCCTGTCAGGCGAGGTGGGGCGTTTGCCGTCAGTACGGCACCCAGGTGCCGTCAAAATACGTACCCCATTGATGAAAGCCTGCGTTCCACATCGGTTCGTTCGGTGACCACCATGGCCGCGGCGGAGGGGGCGGTGGTACGTCCTGCGCGGCAAACGGGGGTGCATATGCAGGCGGGGATGCGTACCACGGCGGCAACGCCGGTGGTGGTTTGCATTCAAACGTCGACACATTCCACGACATGTTGGGATCGCACTGCGCTGAGCTGATCCCCGGCGTCGCGATCACCGCGACCGACATCGCCACGAAGGCGACCGCATTGACAGCGGCCAGACGACGAAAAAACCACCTCATGGTGGGCCTCCCATTGGGGCCATCCCCGACCTTGGCTGGTGTCAGCTTATGCCCCTGTTGCCGCCACTACCAGATCAAACATGCGAGCGACAACTTCGCTCCTCGTGGCATTTGCTCGGGGCCGGGAGCTATGCTCCAAGCGGTATCAAGTACTTAACATTCGGAGGGCTGGTTGCTCGACGCGGAGAAGATCCTGATCACCGGGGCGACGGGCAAGATCGCGTTTCCCATCGCACGCGCCCTGGCGGCGGCAGGAAACGAGGTATGGGGCGCCGCGCGCCTGAAAGATCCCGCAGCCCGCGAAAAGCTCGCCGCCGCCGGCATCAAACCGGTGGCGCTGGATGTCAGTGGCGGCGACTTCTCCAGTCTCCCTGAGGATTTCACCTACGTCTTTCACGCCGCGGTGGATACCGGCACGCAGGACTGGAACCGCTGCGTGGAAACCAACGCGCAGAACTCGGGCGAATTGCTGTACCACTGTCGCGGCGCCAAGGGTTTCGTCTTCTGTTCGACCGGCTCGATCTACGCCTACCAAGGCCGGCGACCGCTGACCGAAGCCGACCCACCCGGGGTGCCGCTACGCGCGAACTACAGCATCTCCAAGGTTGCCGCGGAAGCCGTGTGCACCTGGGTCGCCAGGCATTTCCAGATTCCGCTGACCATCATCCGGATCTGTTCAACGTACGGTCCGGAAGGTGGTGCGCCCGCTGATCGTCTCGATGCGATGCTCGCGGGCAAGCCCATCCGGCTGCATCCCGACAAGCCGAACAACTACAACCCGATCTACGAAGACGACTACGTAGAACTCGGGATCCGCGCCATGGAAGTCGCCGCAACACCGCCGGTCGTGGTGAATTGGGCCGGCAGCGAAACCGTCAGCGTCGAGGAGTATTGCGCGTACATGGGTGAACTGGTCGGCGTCGAGCCCATCTTCGAATACACGCCCGAGGCGCATACCCCGCTGTGGCCGGATGTCACCCACATGCACGACATCCTGGGCAGGACGAGGGTGCCCTGGCGTGACGGGTTCCGGCGAATGGTCGGGGCTCGCCACCCCGAAATCGCACTGCACCAACATGATTCGACGAGATCCTGAGGACCGACGCCATGCATCTTCCCGGCACGCCGTCGGACGAGGTCACCGAGATTCTCGCCACCGGCAACGGCGAGATCACCACTCTGTTCGTCTCCATGGCGACCCGCCATCCCGACGGGAAGGACGCCGAGTACCTGCGCTGGCACAGCCTGGACCACCGCCCGGAGCAGCACCGGTTGGCCACGGTGCGCGCCTCGTTACGCCTGGTGTCCACGCCGGCCTGTCGCTCCGCACGCGCGCTCGGCGACGGGCCGCTGGATGCGGTCGACCACGTGATGACGTACTTCTTCACTGACACCGCCGGACTTCACGATTTCAATGAACTGTCCACGGCGCTCGGGAATGCCGGCCGCAAACTGCCGCTGCTGCCGCCGGTGGAGCGCGGCGTGTACGAGGTGCAGAACAGGCTGGCGGCACACGGGGTCAAGGTCGGGTCGGACGTGCTGCCGTGGCTGCCTGTGCGCGGCGCGTTCGTGTTGGTCGAGCGGGGATCGGCGGCGCTGGAACCGCTGGTGGAAGTCGATGGTGTCGCTGGCGTCTGGTCCGCATTATCGCGTCGGGTCGATGCCAGCCTGGCCAGCGCACAGGAGAATCAGACGATCACCTATTGCTTCCTCGATGAGGATCCGATCGCCACCGCGGAAAGGCTGCGGCCGGTGCTGACGGCCCGCTGGGCCGAGGCGGGCATCGAACCCCTCTTCGCTGCACCATTTTTCACGATCGTTCCGTACGAATGGGACCGGTATGTGCCGTAGAAGGGGGTCACATGCGCATCGGCTTGATGGTTGGCTCGGACAAGGAGCGTTCGCGCGCTGATCGGCTCGCCGGGCTGATCGCCGATGCCGTCGCGGCCGAACGCGACGGTTTCACGGCGTTTTGGATGCCCCAGGTCCCTGGCTACCTCGACGCGATGACCGCCGTGGCCCTGATCGGGCAGGCCACCGATCGCATCGAGATCGGAACGGCCGTCGTTCCGATTCAGACCCGCCATCCGATGATCATGGCGCAACAAGCGATGACCACCCAGGTTGCTTGCGGGGGGCGGTTCACGCTCGGCATCGGTCCCTCGCATCATTGGATCGTCAACTCGCAACTGGGGTTGCCCTACGACCGCCCGGCGCGCCTGATGGGTGACTACCTCGACGTGCTCGACGCGGCCTTCGCCGGACCGGGAACGGTCGATGTCGACAACGAAAACTATTGCGTGCATTCACCGATCGACGTCACGGACGCATTCGAAATGGCGGTTCTGTTGTCGGCGCTTGGGCCGACCATGCTCCAACTCGCGGGCGCGCGGGCCGGTGGCACCGTTCTGTGGATGGCGGACGAGCGCGCGATCCGAGACCACGTCGTTCCGCGCATCGGTGCGGCGGCGAACCGGGCCGGGCGGGCCGCGCCCCGGATCGTCGCCGGTGTTCCCGTCGCGGTCTGCTCGGCCGGCGAGATCGACGATGCGCGCGGCTACGCCAGCGAGGTGCTCGGGCACGCGGATTTCTCGCCGAACTATGTGCGGCTGCTGCAGCACGGTGATGCCGAGGACGTCGGCGACACCATGGCGGCCGGCGACGAGTCGGCCGTCCTGGAGCGGCTGCGCCGGTATCGCGACGCGGGCGTCACCGACCTGGCGGTGCGAATCGTGCCGCTGGGCAAGGATGTTGGCGAGCGGACCGCGTCGCGACGTCGAACTCAGGAGTTCCTATCGTTGCTCTGCCCGAGCTTGTGAGCATTTGAAATCAGCGCGGTGGCAGGCCGAGGACGCGCTGGGCGATGATGTTGCGCTGAATCTCCGACGTGCCGCCGGCGATGGTGCCCGCGTAGCTGCTGATGTAGCGCGCGAACCAGCTGGCCGTGAAAAGATCGGGCGCGTAAGGGTTGTACGGGGCCGTCAGCATTTTGTCGCGCAGCCCGTCGGCCCCGGCCGCGTCCAGTGCGTGGCGCAGCGCGCTCTGTTCGGCCTCCGACCCGAACACCTTCAGCACGGACAAAGCTGCCACGTCCACTTCGCCGCGGGCGGCCCGGCCCAGCGCGGCCGACCCGAGCAGCCGGAGCGCGTAATAGTCCATCACGATGGTGGCGTAGTGGTCGGCGTTGACCTCGTCCGCCGGCCGAGAGTCCTCGAGCAGTTGCTCGAGCCGGTTCGCGAAGGCCATCCACATCAGGGTGCGCTCGTGGCCGAGCGACCCGTTGGCCACCCGCCATCCGCCGTTGAGCGGGCCGAGCAAGTTGTCCGCGGGCACCCGGACATCGTTGAAGAACACCTCGTTGAAGTCCAGCTCGTCCGAGTCATAGACCGAGGGGAAGGGGCGACGCACCAGACCGGGCGTGTCGGTCGGAACGAGAAGCGCGCTGATTCCCTTGTGCCTGGGAGCATTCGGGTCCGTGCGAACAAAGGTCAGGATGACGTCGGCGTCATGGGCGCCCGACGTCCATACCTTCTGCCCGTTGATCACGAACTCATCACCGACCAACTCGGCCTTCGTCCGCAGCCCGGCCAGATCGGAGCCGGCGCCGGGCTCACTCATTCCCAGCGACGCGGTCTTTTCGGCGCGCAGAATCGGGACGGCCCAGCGCCGCTTCTGCTCCTCGGTGCCGAAGGACAACAACGATGCCGCGATGATGCCGACGCCCTGGGGGTTGAAGCAGTGATAGATCCGGCGTCGCGACAGCTCCTCGCGATGGACGAACTGCTGCAGGATGTTTGCGTTTCGGCCGCCGAATTCGGGTGGGTTGCCCGGCAGTAGCCACCCGTGGTCGAACTGGAGCCGCTGCCAGCGGCGCGACCATTCGGGAACGTGCGAGGTCGACGAGGGCCGCTCCGCGGCTTGGGCCTGCGTCGGGAGATGTTCGGTGAGAAAGCCGACGAACTCCGCGCGAAACGCTTCTACCTCGCTGTCGAAGGTGAGCTGCACTGTTCGGACCTAAAACGGGTCAACGCGTAAATCCCCACTCCGCCTCGTTCTCTTCGGTTTTGAGGTGCTCGGCGGGATCCTCGGTGTCGGCGAGCGGCGGGTTATGGGAAGGCGAGGTGCGTTCACCGATCTCCGCGATGGCGTGTACCGGGCAGTCGAGCAGCGCCCGCATCACCGCGGCGCGATCGGCCTCCGCCACCGTGCCGTCCCCGATGAGGGATGCGTACCCCCAGTCGTCCAGCGAGAAGTACCCCGGCGCGTGTTTCGCGCAGATGCCGAAGCCGTCGCAAATGGTGCGGTCCAGACGGATTTTCATGCTTGCCTCACAGGTTCCGCCTCGTAGGGGCGGTCGGCGCGGAATGCGCCGCGGGCACAGTCCGGGCATCTGCCGCCGAGATGCGCGTCGACTTCGTCCGGGAACTGGTCGAGCAGGCTGGCCGCAACGTTGGTTGCGGCATCCAGCGTTCCGCACGCCCCGCGTCCGCGCAGCAACACCGACCAGCGGCGCAACCGTTCGACATCTTCGGTCGTCGCGGCGCCGTCGCGCAGCGCACCGGCGGCCGCGGCCATCGCCGCCGTCCCGTTGAAGCACGATCCGCATTGCCCGGCGTTTTCGCGGTCGAAGTAGGCCAGCACCGAGGCCGCCACCGCAACGGGACAGTCGTCGGTGATCACCGAAATCGCGCCGCAGCCCAGGCCACTGCCCACACGTCGCATGGTCTCGTGGTCCAGGGTCGTCTCCAACACGGAGCGGTTCAGCAACCCGGCGAAGTACCCGCCCATCAACGCCCCCCGCACCTGCTCGGTGGAAACCCCATGCAACGCAAGCAATTCGGTGAACGGCAGGCCGAGGGGGAGTTCGTAGAGAACCGGCGGCTTATCGGCCCCGGTGATGGTGGCCAAAAAGGTGCCCGGCGACAGCGTCGTGCCCTGCGACCGGAACTCCGCCGAACCGTGGCCCTGCAGGTAGGGCAGGTTCGCCAGGGTCTCGACATTGCTCACCAACGTGGGCCGGTCGCCGACACCCGCTTCGAACGGACGCGGCGGTTTGTCGGTCGGCTTGGCCGGGCCGCCGTTGATCGCCCGCACCGCGGCGGTCTCCTCGCCGGCGACGTATCCGGGCTGCACGGCGAGCATGTCGATCGTGACACCGAGCGCGTCGGGCTCCAGTTCGCCGAGAGCGGATTCCACGCTGTGCGCCGACTCCGGGTCGGACACATACACGTAGGCACGGCGAGCGCCCACCATCGCCGCGGCCAACCGCAAGCCGTCCAGCACCAGGTGCGGGCGGTTGCGCAGCAGCCAGCGGTCCTTGACCGAAGCCGGTTCTCCCTCCTCGCCATTCGCGACGACGACGGCGCCGCCGGTGTCCGCGATCAGGCGCCCGTTGTCGCGCACCGTCCGCAGCTTCACCGCCAGCGGAAACGCCGCACCGCCGCGGCCGACGAGACCGCTGGCGTCGACTTCGTTCAGGAATTCATCGGCATCGGCGAGCGGGCGGTAACCGCCGAGCTTGCGATAGGCGACCAGGTTTTCCCGGCCCTGAGCTTGTTCACACAGCAGCCGCGGTGTGCACCCGGGGAAGGTCGCGGTGGTGATGGTGGTGGACTGGGTGGTGTTCAAAGCTGGCCTGCCATCGTCTTAGTTAGGCTTCGCACATGCGAACTGCGGTGGTGAGGGTAAACGTCGACCCGAAAGGCGTGCTCACGCCCGCACAACTACGTGACGGCATGGCGGCGCTCCTCGAGCACGTTGCGGCGGCCGGCGCCGACATGGTCGAGAACGACCTGACGTCCATGCCCGCAAGCCGCCGCGAAGTGGAATTGCTCATCGCGGCCGAAGACGGCGACACGGCCAAAGGCGCCGCAATCGGGTTGTGCGCCAGATCGTTCGACGCCACGCCTATTCCCGGCGTAATCACGTTTGTCAGCCGCGGGACCGACGACGACGCCCATGGGGTGTTGTCCGCCTTTGGGCTGACCGGTGACATCGAGCGCACACCCGGCGATGACGGATTCGACATCGTCCACGTGACGCTGCGCGAGAAGGATCTCGAACGGATTCCGGAAAGCCGCGTCCACACGGCGCTGGAGGCGTCGCTCAACTGCGAGGTCCACATTCGCACCGTGTAGCGCCATTACGAACCCAAGAATTCGAGAATCGCGGGTGCCGCCTGCACCCAGGTGTCGAACATGTTGAAGTGTTGCACCCTGCCCGCGGCGCGGTCTTCGGACGCACGCTCCCAGGCGTCCTCGGGCCAGGGCGGGTCGATGAGCTTCGACCCCTTGATCAGGCAGCTGACTTCCAGCGACGTCCGCTTCGGATGATCCATGTCGTTCTCGCCGCCGCGAATGATCAACGTGGGAACCTTGATCCGGTCGAACATCTCGTCCTCGACGCCCGGAATGGTCTGTCCCGGTTTGGAGACGAAGGCGTTGAGCCAGCGCAACATCAGCTTGAGGAACTCGCCGGAGTCGAAGTCGAGGAACCGCTGCTTGTTGTTCGGGTTCTCCTCGATGCGCTCACGCCATTCGGCCACCTTCACCACGCCGTCCATGCCGGTGCCGCGGACCGCGAGGATGCTCGGGATGATGTAGAACGAGCCGAGCACGAAGGTGCCGTAGGTGCCGCCGACGATATTCCACACCACGAGCTTGGTGACCATCTCGGGGTAGAGCATCGTGGTGAGCATGGAATCCCTTGCCCCGCCAGAACCTCCGGCCAGGATGCAGCGCTCGAAGCCCAGGCCGGTCACCAGCTTATGCAGCGTCTCGGCACGCATGTGCGACTCGCTCTGCCCGTAGAACTGCACGTCCGAGGCGCCGCAGTTCGGCCGGTCCCACAGCAGCACTCGGTAGCCACCGGCCACCAGGGCGTCGGCCAGCGGACGCAGGCCGGGGATCTCCTTGCTGAACCGGCCGCCCGGCGTCAGGGCAATGAGATCGCCAGAGTCACCGAGGATTTCGTAGACGACATTTCCCCCGTTGATCTCAATAGATGGCACCCGATTCTCCTGTAGTTAGGCCTGAACCAAAACGTCGTTCCCGACGATGCGCACCGGATAGGTACGGATACTCCATTCCGGCTTGACCGCGGTGGTGCCGGTCGCCAGCTCGAAACCCCATTGGTGCCAAGGGCAGTAGATGTATTCCAGGTCGCGCACCATGACCGAGTCGCCCGGCGCGGTCTCGTCGACGATCGTGCGCCCCCGGGCTCGTCCCGAACACAGCGGGCCGCCCTGATGGGGGCAGTAATTCGCGATGGCGTAGAAGGTGCCGTTGACGTTGTAGACGCCCACGCCGTGCCGGCCGATCGGTACCAGTTTGTGTGTGCCCGGCGGGATTTCGTCTACCGTCGCGACGACATGCTCGCGGCCCTGGGCGAGACGTGGCTCGGGCCGCTTGGTTTCTTCCGCCAACTCAGAGCACCCGGACTTGACCCTCGAGAACCGGAACGGTCTCGGGCAGGTGGTAGGTCGCGATGCCGTTCTTGTACATGACCGCGTCGCGGGCATGCTTGGGTAGGTGCTTGACCAACCAGCGCGGGTCGTCGAACGTCCAGTGGGGGTAGTCCGAGGAGAAGAGCAAGATCTTCTCGCACTCCATCCATTCCAGCGCTCGGGTCAACTCGGTTTTGTCCTCGGGATAGTCCAGCGGCTGGGTGGTGAACTTGATGTGGTCCTTGACGTACTCCGACGGCTTGCGCTTGATGTCGACCCACGACTTGCGTGCTTCGTAAATCGCGTCCATGCGCCACATCAGCGGCAGGATCCAGGTGAACGCGTGCTCGACGAACACGATCCTCAGCGTCGGGAACCGGTCGAAGACGCCGTCGAAGATCAGGCTCATCACCTGGTTCGCGGCGAGCAAGGAGTAGGTCACCATGAAGTCGTGGTTGTAGCTGGGGTATCCCACCGGCGGCATCGGCAGCTCGTCGAAGTGGCTGCGCGACAGGTGACAGCTCACCGTGATGTCGTGCTTGGTGGCGGCCGCCCAGATCGGGTCGTACTTCGGATTGCCCCACGGCGGGCGCGGCTCGGCCTTGATCAGAATCTGCGCCATGTACGGGTGACCGGCCCAGCGCTCGATCTCGCGCACGGACTCTTCCGGCTCCTCGATCGCGGCACAAATCGAACCCCGCCACCGCTGGTGCCAGTTGTTGTGGCTGTCCAGCCAGTGATTGGCCTGCCAGTCGTTGAGCGCGCACGACATTGCATGCTGCGCTTCGGGAATGCGGGCCGGGTAGGCGGCGGGCTCCAGGATCGCGATGTCGGCGCCGGCCTCCATGATCAGCTGGCGGAACGCCAAGTCCGGGTCGCTGCAGGGGAATTCGCCGTTGGGCGGAAACGTGTCCACGCGCATCGCGTAGGAGTGCGCGTAGTCGGGGGCGTCGTAGTAGATCTGCTCGCCCACGTTTCGGGTGAGGAAGTACTTGCTGCGCCAGGGCTCAGGGAGGTAGGGAAGTAGCTCCCCCCGCTTGGGTGCCGGGTGAACATCCGAGTCGACGCACCGTACGGCTATACGCTCGGCAGCGGGAGCCCGCTCCTGCGAATGGGTCAACGTCATCTGAAACTCCTCGGTCTCACGTCGTACTTCTACTGTGCGCCCACCCCGGCGGGAATGTCTATGCCGTAGAGCTGCGCCGCGTTGCGCCAGCACAGCTTCTCGCGCTGCTCGACGGACAACACGCTGGGCAATTTCTTGACATCGCCGCACTGCCAGTGTGGATAGCTCGAACCGAACATCACCATGTCGTCCTTGCCGGTGAAGCCGAACCATTCGCCGGCGAACTCGACGTCGCCGGGGCCGTCCAGGCTGCCCTGAACGAAATACACGTGACCGGGCAGGTAGTCGCTGGGAATGCGCGGCGCCCAGGGCGTCTGTTCCAGGTGCGGCCGGCCGAACGTGTCCATGCGCCAGATGAACGGCGTCAGGAAGTCCGCGGCGCCGTCGCCCCAGACGAACTTGAGGCCATCGAAGCGCTCGAACACACCCTCGGCGATCATGTTCATCAGGTGGTAGAGGTAGTTCAGCGCCATGAAGCTGACGTATTGCTCGTAGGTCCGGGTGTTCCCGTTCGGCGTCGGCGCAAAAGCGATGCCCGATCCGACCTCGATGTGCGCGACCACGGGGAGGCCGGCATCGACGGCGGCCTCCCAGATCGGCCAAAACTGGGGTTTGCCGTAGAGCTCTCGGGACTGCAGCGGAACGCCGATCTGGACCACGCGTGGATGGGCGCGCCACTTCTCGATCTCGCGCAGCGCGCCGGGGATGTCGTCGGGGTTGACCCGGATGGTGCCGCGGAAACGCTCGCCGAACTCGCCGGAGTCCAGCCAGTTCGACACCATCATCTCGTTGTGCGCGGCATGCAGCGCGCTGCCCAGGTGCCGGTCCGGCATGATGCCGCGGGCCATCGGATGCAGCACTGCCACATCGACACCGCGCTTCGAAAACAGTTCATTGGCAACGAATTCCGGATCCGAACCCGGGTATTGGCGGTCGGGGCCCTCGGTGTTGGGCGCGTACTCACCGCCGGGGGCGCCGTACCAGTCCATCTCGTAGTCGGGGAAGCCGCGGCTCTTGAACGGCTCGCGCAGGGTCTTGCGCAGCGCCTTGTTGGACGGGAAGAAGATGTGCACGCTCGCGTCGATCAGCGGTGTGCTTGTCCCGTCAGCGTGTGTGATCACCAGACCCACCCTTCGGCTCCGGCAGCCAACGCAGGCCGTGCAAGGTCATATGCTAGCCAATCTAACATTTTCTTCAATCGTCTATCAATGGGTTTCCGGTAAGCATTTCGTTTAATCATCTGCCCTGGTAGGGGGCGTTTGGTTGTCATTTCGGCAAGTAGCGTTCTTCAATCAGGATAATACCATTCTCCCGGTTTGGGATGGATGCGATTCGCGTGGTTCATCACCACGCCGGCCGGCCCGACGGGCTATTCCGAAGGCCCGCCCACCGTGACGCCTGCGGCCCGCTCGAACGGTTTGATCACCGTCGTGAAATCGGAATCGGGCCCTTCATCGCGAGCCAATGCCTCCCACAACCGGCCGGTCGTCTCCGCGACCTCGGCGGGCACGCCGAGCGCTCTGGCCTCGTCGAGATAAAGACGCACATCTTTGAGCATCAGCCCGGTGGCAAAGCCGTAGTCGAAGGTGCGCGGCAGGATCGCGCGGGGGAACTTGTCGCGGCTTGCACTCGTCGCGCCGGACCCCGCGTTGAGCACCTCGATCATCACGCCAGGGTCGAGGCCGGCTTTGACGCCCATCACGACGACCTCCGCGGTCGCGGCCAACACGTTCGCCGCCAGGATGTTGTTCGCCAGCTTCATCGTCTGCGCCGAACCGGGTTTGTCGCCGACATACAGCGGCCGGCCCAAGGCCTCGAGCACGGTTCGTACGACAGCGAATTCGTCGCGCGGGCCGGACACCATGAGCGCCAGCGTCCCCTTCTGCGCCCCTCCGACACCGCCGCTGACCGGACTGTCCATCCCCACGATGTTGCGCCGGGCCAGAACGCCATGGATCTGCACCGCCATTTGGCTACCGACGGTGGACAAGTCGACATAGCGCCGTACGCGTGAACCTTCGATCACGCCCCCGACGCCGGTTGCCACTCCGAGTGACGCGCCCGGGGTGGGAAGGCTGGCCAGTACCGTCTCGGCGTGATCGGCGACCTCTTTGGGCGACGACGCCGGGCGCGCCCCCAGGGCGACGACGCGCTCGAGGGCCTCGCTGCGCGTGTCGAAGGCGACGACGTCGTGCTTCTCCTGAATCAGGCGACATGCCATGGGGAAGCCCATGTTTCCCAGCCCGATGAACCCGACCTCCACGATGCGCTCCTATTCCCGATGATGGCGACGCGCTGCGCCCGGCTCTGCCGCGCTAGCGATCGCCACTGTCCCGATCCCGTTCGGCGAAAACCTCGTTCGCGATGCGAAAGCTGTCGACGGCGGCCGGGACGCCGGCGTAGATGGCCACCTGCAGGAAGACCTCTCGGATCTCCTCACGGGTGACACCGTTGGTCAGCGCCGCCTTGAGGTGCGTGCGCAATTCGTTGGGCCGATTGAGCACCGAGATCATCGCCAGGTTGAGCAGGCTACGGGTCTTTCGCGGCAGCTCCTCGCGGCCCCACACGGCTCCCCAGCAGTACTCGGTGACGAGATCTTGCAGGGGTCCGGTGAAGTCGTCGGCGTCGGCCAGCGCGCGTTTGACGTACTCCTCGCCCAGCACCTCGGAGCGGATGTGGAGCCCCCGCTGGTAGGTTTCGCGATCCAATGCTTCCTCCTTCAAAGATGGATAACGACCGTCTTGGTGGCGCTGAATGTATCGAGCGCTTCGTAGCCTTTCTCGCGGCCGTAGCCGGACTTCTTGAAACCGCCGAACGGCAACTCCACCCCGCCTCCGGCGCCGTAAGTGTTCACGTAAACCTGGCCCGCGCGGATCTGTGCCGCGAGCCGGTGCCCACGGGAAAGGTCGGTCGTCCACACCGCGGCGATCAGACCGTACTGCGTGCCGTTGGCCAACTCGATCGCCTCGTCCTCGGTGCGGAATCGATTGACGGTCAGCACCGGGCCGAAGATCTCCTCCTGGGCAATCGGCGACGCGGGATCGGCGCCGTCGATGATCGTCGGGGAGAAGTAGGCGCCGTCAGCAAGTCGCGCATCGTTCGGAGGGCCACCGCCGCAGAGGATTTCGCCCTCAACGTTGTCGGCGAGCATGGTTTGCACCCGATGTTGCTGCTTTCGGGAGATCAACGGTCCGAGGTCGTGGTCCTCGATTCCGGGCCCTATTGTGGTCGACGACAAGTGCTGGCGGACCTCGTCGACCAACGTGTCGTGAACGGTGTCATGCACGAGCAGGCGCGACCCGGCCGAGCATGTTTGGCCGGCGTTCTGCAGAATCGCCTTCGCGATGGACTCCGCCGCACGGCCCAGATCCGCGTCGGGAAAAACGATCTGCGGCGACTTCCCGCCCAACTCGAGGGTCGTGGGCGTCACCCGATCGGCCGCGGCATGGGCGACCACCGAACCGATCTGAGTCGACCCCACGAAGCCCAGGTGATCGACGTCGGGATGTGCCGTGAGGGCTGAGCCGGCTTCCGCGCCGATGCCGGTGACCACGTTGAACACCCCGGGAGGCAGGCCGGCCCGCACCGCGAGGCCGGCGAATTCGACTGCTGTTCGAGGTGTTTCGTCGGCGGGCTTGGCCACCGCGCAGTTGCCTACCGCGATCGCGGGAGCCACAGCGCGGGCGAGCAGCTGCATCGGGTAGTTCCAGGCGACGATGTGACCGGTCACCCCGAACGGCTCGCGCCTCGTGTACGCGTGCAGATCCGCTGAGAGCGGAATGGTTTGGCCGTAGTAGGAGTCGATGGCGTGGCCGTAGAAGCGAAAGAAACGCGCGGCCACGGCCGCATCCGATCGCGCCTGGCTCAGCGGCTTTCCGGTGTCCTCGCTTTCGATTCGCGCCAACCCCGCGCCGTTCTGCTCGATGAGGTCGGCAACGCGCGTCAACAGGGTTGCCCGCGCCTCGGGAGATGTGTCCCGCCAGTGCTTTGACGCCGCTCGGGCCGCCCGAACAGCGCGATCCACTTCGTCGCTACCGCCGCGCGCCACCGATCCGAGGGATCGTCCGGTAGCTGGATCGATGTTGTCGTACACGTCTGCCGAGGACACGGATTCGCCGTTGATGAATGCCTGTGTGATGGTCACGGTGCCCCTTGACCTCTTTCGTCGCGCCAACGGTTATCTACACGTTAATGTATATTTCCGTGGTCACGACAACTCGGCGCGGGCGCCCGACGCAGGGCGAAGCCAAGAAGCTGCAACACAAGCTGCGCAAGGCGGCCGTCGCGACATTCGCCAAGCATGGCTACGACGCCACCACGATGGATGCGATCGCCAAAGCGGCCGGCATCACCCGGCGCACGCTCTACGCACGTTATCCCGACAAACGCGCGATCTTTCTCGACGTCATTCCCTGGGCGCTCACCCGCCGAACGGAGGACAAAGTCACCCAGGAACTCGATGGGGAGGATCTGCGCGGCGCTCTCCTCGCGGTCGGTCGGGCCGGTCTCGAGCGAGCGATCGATCCGAACATCGTGCGCCTGAAGCGGATCGCGATGAACGAATCGGCACGGTTTCCCGAATTCGCCGTCAGTGCGCATTCCATGACCTGGTCCCCACGTCACCGGCAGGTGATGGACCTGCTTGCTCGACACCAGCAGGCCGGGACCATCGAGGTCGATGACCTGGAGGTGGCCGCCGGTCACTTCATCGCGCTGGTCGAGCATTTACCGGCTCGGCTGGCTGACTGCGGGATCTATCGCAGTCCCGAGGAGGACGAGCGCCACCTGCAGTGCGCAGTCGACCTCTTCCTGCGCGGCGTCCTGCGTCGGGACTGAGCCGAGGCTTGGCTCCTCACGTAGCACCGCCTCTCGAGTTGGCAAAGTTCGGCAACGCAACCGGTGCGGGGATGCCGACTGCCCTAGACCGTTAATATACATTGGTGTTTACTTACTGGGGGCGGCGTCAACTAAGGAGCACCGGATGGCAACTGCAGTAGAGCGCTTAGTGAATTTGGTCGGGTCCGATGACTGCTTCGACATCGCGCCCGCCGAACTGCTCCCCCTGCAACTGGAAGCGGCCAACGAGCGGCTGCAGAGCCAGGCCCGGCCGATTCCACTGCTGGCCAACCGCGCCGAATCGGCTGGCGTCAAAGAGATCAAGCGGCCCGGTGATCTGGTGCCACTACTTTTCGCGCACACCACGTACAAGACCTACGCGGAAGGCTGGCTGAACGACGGCCAGTGGGACCGGATGGGCAGGTGGCTGGCGACCGTCTCCACCCGTGATGTGGAGGGCCTCGACACCAGTGGCGTGCAAACCCTCGATGACTGGATCAAGCAGCTGGAGACGGTCGGCCACTACCTCTCTTGTTCCAGCGGCACCACCGGCAAGCCCGCCATGCTTTCCTGCACCGAGGGCGACATCGAACTCTCCGCCCGGGTCAACATCGAGGCGCTGTTGTGGGCCACCGGCTTAACCCGCGGCGAGGACCGCAAATTCTTAGGCCTGGGGCCACAATTCGCCGCACCACGCGAGGACGCCATCCGGCAGGCGATGGTCGACTGCTTCTCGCCGAAATACCCGCCCTACCAATTCGGCGACGGCGAGCCGATCACCGTCGGATCGATGGTCGACATCATCACATTGCGTCGCAAGCTCACCGACGGAACCGCACGTCCCAGCGAGATCGCCGAGTTCGAACGCATCGCCGCGCAGCGCGGAGCCGACATGGAAACGTCGGCGAAGAAGGCGGTCGACGCCGTGATCGAAGCCCGCAACCTGCCGCTGCTGGCCACCGGCATGTTCGCCACGCTTTATCGGATCGCCGAGGGCATTCGCGCCAAAGGGCACGGTGGCGACGATTTCCATAAAGACAACGCGATGATGGTAGCCGGGGGGCTCAAAGGCGCTGCGCTACCGGAGAATTACCGCGAATACGTGTTGGAGACGTTCAACGTTTCGAGCGATCGGTTGTACCACGCTTACAGCATGCGCGAGATCAATGCGACCTTCCCCTTATGCCATGCGGGGCGCTATCACATCTCGCCCTGGGTGATCATGCTGCCGCTGGACACCGCCGGCGAGCAATTACTGGATCCCGCCGGCGGTGAGATCGAGGCCCGGGCAGCCTTCTTCGACGCCTCGATCGAAGGCCGCTGGGGAGGCGTGATCAGCGGAGACCGGATCAGCGCCAGCTTCGGCAAGTGTCAGTGCGGGCATCAGGGGCCGACGGTAGGCCGCGAGATCACGCGATACGCCGACCTGCCCGGCGGCGACAAGATCACCTGCGCCGGCAGCGTCGACGCCTATGTACGGGGCGTCGCATGACCACGTTGTCGGCGCCCCATTTTGTGCAGGGCGTGCTGGTCGAAGGGACCGGGATTCGTCACCGATCGCGCGATCTCGGCGCCGATTTCGTCACTCCCGCAATCGATCTTGATGCACTGATAATGGCGCGATCGCAGCTGCCGCCGCTGCTGGACGTCAAGCTCGCCGAGATCATCGACTTCCTGGCCGAAACGGGGGTGCGCCTGGATCTGGACCGCAACCCGCACCTGCAGCAATGCCTGGAGCTGATCGCGGCCACAAATCCGTTGCCGCGCCGGGTGGTCGAGAATCTCTATCGCCAAGCCCCGATGTACCTGACCAGGCCGCTCTTGGAAAGCATGGTCGATTCGAACTTCGCCGATCGCCAGGCTCTGGACGGATGGGTCGAGCGCGTCGACCCATACGGCAACAAGGGTGCGGTGCGCGCGTTTCCGTCGCGAATGGTGCACATGCTGGCCGGCAATGCCCCGTCGGGATGCGTCGCGTCGATCGCACAGGGTGCCCTGGTCAAGGCGGTCAATCTGTTCAAGCTGCCGTCGAGTGACCCCTTCACCACGGTGGCCGTGTTGCGCACCATGGCAGAGATCGACCCGAAACACCCTGTGGTGCGGTCGATGTCGGCGATCTACTGGCAGGGCGGCGACACCGCCATCGAGCGCACCCTGTACCGGCCGCAGTACTTCGACAAGATCGTTGCCTGGGGAGGAGGCGAGGCGATCAACAACGTCATCCAGTACCTGGGCCCGGGGATCCAATTGATCTCCTTCGATCCGAAGTCCTCGATTTCGATGATCGGACGCGAGGCGTTCGAGTCCGAGGACCGCATCGCCGACGTCGCCGATCGGCTGGCGGCCGACACCACGGTGTTCAACCAGGAGGCGTGCTTGGCCAGCCGCTTCGCGTTCGTGGAAGGCGAACGGGCCCAAGTCGAATCGCTGTGCTCCGCGCTGGCACGGCGGCTGGCCGTGGACCGCGATTTCGCCTCTGCGGTGGGCCCGCCACTGCCGGCTGAGGTGCGCGACGAGATCCAGGTGATGGAGGCCATGGGCGAACTCACCGTGTGGGGCGCTTTCGACGGGCGCGGCCTGGTCATCCTTTCGGATCGCCCCGTCGAATTTCAGCCCACCAATAAGACATCGAACGTTGTGATGGTCCCGTCACTCGACGACGCGGTCCGTCATGTCAACGTTGCCACTCAAACCATTGGTGTGTACCCGTACGAACGCAAAGCGCAGCTGCGGGATCGGCTGGCAAGCGCCGGGGCGCAACGTCTGTGCCGGCTCGGAACCGCGAACGCCCACGTGCTCGGTAGCCCGCACGATGCGATGTATCCGTTGCAGCGGTTCGTTCACTGGATGGGCGACGACGACATCGCCAGTGCCGACGTGTGAGCCTCGCGGTCGCGCCACACGCTAGCGTGAGGGAGCCAAAGTTGAGGAGCGGCAGTGACCGGAGCAAGCGCGGACATCTGGGAAGTGATGTCGACGGCCCGAACGATCCGGCGCTTCACCGACGAACCGGTGGACGACGCGACCCTGGCGCGCTGCCTCGAGGCGGCCAGGTGGGCTCCTTCGGGCGCCAACGCGCAGGGCTGGCGTTTCGTGGTGCTGCGGTCGCCCGAGCAGCGGGCCGTGGTGGCCAAGGCCGCCGCCCACGCGCTGGAGGTGATCGAGCCGGTTTACGGCATGAGCCGGCCCGCCCCCGACGACAACAGCCGCCGGGCCCGTACCTACCGTGCGACGTACGAATTGCACGACCGCGCCGGTGAATTCACCTCGGTGTTGTTCGCCCAGGCGCACTACCCGACGGCATCGGAACTCCTGCTCGGCGGTTCGATCTTTCCCGCCATGCAGAACTTTCTGCTGGCCGCGCGCGCCCAGGGGCTGGGCGCCTGCCTGACCAGCTGGGCGTCGTACGGCGGTGAACAACTGCTGAGGGAAGCCGTCGGCATACCCGACGGCTGGATGATCGCCGGCCACGTCGTGATCGGGTGGCCGAAGGGCAACCACGGGCCGCTGCGCCGCCGCCCGCTGGCCGAGTTCGTCAACCTCGACCGCTGGGATAACGCCGCCGACGGCCTGACCAGCGTCTAAGTCACCGGAGGATTCCGCTCGTCACCGACCCTCCGGTGACCCCATGCCCGATTTACGAGATTATTACTTCCGCAACCGAGAATGTTATTCTCGCCTAACAGTCACGACGAGAGGCGGCGCGGATGCTGTTGGAGTTCGATGCTGATCAGCGACTGTGGCAGGACACCGTGCGCGACGCCGTCGCGAAACAGTGCCCGCCGTCGCTGGTGCGCAGCGTGGCCGAAGAGGGCATCGACCCCAGCCCGCTGTGGAAATCGTATGTGGACCAGGGCTGGACCGAGCTCAGCGATGCGGACAGCGCCGTCGAGCTGGCCATCGTGCTCGAAGAGCTCGGCCGCGCCACCGACCCCACCCCGTTCCTGGCGACGATGAGCCAGTTCGCGCCGCTGGCCGCCGACCGCTTCGATCCACATCAGTCGGGCACCGCCGTCTACAGCGGGGTCGCGGCGCACCGCGACGCCCAGGGCTGGGTACTGGACGGCACGGCACGCCACGTGCTCGACGGTGACCGCGCGGATCGCCTCGCGGTGGTGACCGACGCCGGGGTGTTCCTGGTCGAGTCCAGTCAGGTGTCGGCCCGGCGTTCGGCGGTGTTCGACCCGGTGCTGCACGTCGCCGACCTGTCGTTCGCGGAGGTTCGGGTGCCCGACAGCGAGCGGCTGACCGTCGATGCGGAGCGCGCCCACCATTTTGCGCTGACCGGCATGGCGATCACGATGGTCGGCGCCTGCCAGCGCATCCTCGATCTGGTGCTCGAGCACGTCAAAAGCCGTCAGCAGTTCGGCGTACCGATCGGCTCGTTCCAGGCCGTCCAGCACAAGGCCGCAGACATGCACGTCGCCGTGCAACGGGCGCGGGCGCTGGCCTACTTCGCGGCGTTGACGATCGCCGCCGATGACCCCCGGCGCCGGCTGGCGGCCGCGATGGCCAAGGCCTCGGCGGGGGAGTGCCAGTCGTTGGTGTTCCGGCACGGCCTACAGCTGCACGGCGCAATGGGATTCACGTGGGAGAACGACCTGCAGTTCGCGCTCAAACGCGCCAAAGCGGGTGAGTTGATGCTCGGCGGTGCGGCGGAGCACCGGGCGCGGATCGCGGAGGAATACCGTGCAGCTGACTTTTGATTCCGAGGTCGAGGAGTTCCGGGCGGAGTTCTCGGCCTTCCTCGACGAAAACCTGCCTCCCGCAAGCGAAACGCTCGAGCGTCCCCGGTCGGTCTCGCATATGCCGCAGTGGGCACGCGACTGGCAGCGGCTGCTGTTCGACAACGGCTGGCTGCTGCCCAGTCAGCCGCCGGAATTCGGTGGTCGCAACGCGTCGGTCATTCAGCAGTTCGTCTACCTCGAGGAACTCAGCCGCCGCCGGATCTACCACAGCTTCAACCCGCAAGGCGTGAACATCGTTGGGGCATCGCTGTTGTCGTTCGGCAGCGACGAACAGAAGCGGCGCTGGGCGGTGCCGATCCTGCGTGCCGAGATCACCGCGTCACTCGGGATGAGCGAACCCAGCGCCGGCTCCGACCTGGCGTCGCTACGCACCCGCGCGGTGCGCGACGGCGACCACTTCGTGGTCAATGGCCAGAAGGTATGGACCTCGGGTGCCCACGACGCCGACGTCTTGTTGACGTTCGTCCGTACCAATCCAGATGCGCCGAAGCACAAGGGAATCAGCGCGCTCATCATCCCCACCGATACCCCGGGTCTGGTGCGCCGGCCCTTCCCGTCGATCTGCGATATCGACGATCTGGATTTCAACGAGGTGTTCTTCACCGACGTGCGGGTGCCGGCCGAGAACCTGGTCGGCGAACTTGACCAGGGTTGGCGGGTGGCCAACGGATCGCTCGGGCACGAACGCACCATGATGTGGCTGGGTTTCGCCGATCGTCTCGAGAACATGATCGACGACTTCCATCCCGGCACCGAAGTTGAGCGCGACCAGTACGCCAGCACGATCATGGACAAGCAGGCGCTGCGCCTGCTGGGTTCGGCGGCCCTGGCCCGCGCCGCGCGCGGCGAAGACGACGTGGCAGCGATCTCGGTGCTCAAGTTGCTCGGTTCCGAAGCGGAGTTGCGCGGCATGGAACTGGCGTTGACGTCCGCGGGATCCGAGGGGCTTGTGCACCCCGGACTGACGGGGCCGTATGCGCACATGAACCTCGACCACTACTTCGCCAGCTGGTTCGAGCGCTACGCCCGCAGCTTCTCCGGGACCATCGCCGGCGGCACCTCCGAAATCCAGCGCAACATCATCGCCCAGCGGGTGCTCGGCCTGCCGCGCGGCTAGCGCGGTCAGAGAGCCTGCTGAGAGACGTTGCCGGGCAACGCAATCCGGTTTACGCCCGGGGTGTGCAGCTGGCCGGCCAGCCAAGGCAGTGCGGTGGAAAAGGCCATGCCGGCCGTCGGCCAGTCGTGCTTTCCGGTCTGGGCGATGACCGCGCAGTCGATGCCGTTCGCCCGGCCCAGCCCGCACAGCGACGAGGCGGCCGCGGCCTGGTTACCCGGGTCGGCGGCGGCGGCGCGGCCGGCGACGGCCATCGCCGCGGTGTCGACGGTCGTGATGTCGCGACGCGGCGAACCACCCGACGAGATGGCGAACCACCCGGACACGCCGGTGTAGCGGCCGTGGCGGTTGATCACCGTGGTCGGGTCGAACTTCGCCCACGCTTCGGCATCGCCGTCGAAAAGGTTGGCGATGGTTTGTTCCTTGGTTCCGGTGTTCGGGGTCAGGTCGCCCTCGATGTCGACGAACGAGCTGAACATGTTGGGGTGCATGACGGTCAGGTCCACCGCGCACGTCCCGCCCATGGACCAGCCGACGACGCCCCAGTGTGACCGGTCGGGGCTGACTCCGAAGTTCGAGACCATATAGGGGACAACGTCTTTGGTCAGGTGGTCGGCGGCGTTGCCGCGGCTTCCATTGACGCATTCGGTGTCGTTGTCGAACGCGCCGCCCGGGTCCACGAACACCAGCACCGGCGCGTTGCCGCCGTGCGCGGCCGCGAAGGCGTCGACGGTGTCCATCGCGCCGCCGGCGCGCACCCAGTCGGCGGGGGTGTTGACCATGCCGCCGATCATCATCACCGTCGGCAGCTGCGGGGGCGGATAGCTGGCAAACCATGCCGGCGGCAGGTAGACCAGTTCTTCGCGATGCTGGAAGTGTGAGGCCTCGTCGGGAATCACCACCGGCACCAGGCTGCCGTGCGGCGGCTTGGAACCCTTCGCCGCCAGCGTGGTGACGGTCGCCTTGTCGGTCTGGTTGGGCAGCGGAACGGAGGTGAACTGATTCCATGCGCTCTGCACGGTCTGGAAGTATCCGACCCACTGGTTGAGCACGAGCAACGAGCAGAGCAGGCACAGCGGCACGGCCAGGACGGACAGCCCGCGCCGCCACCACCGTGCGCCGCGCCAGCCCAGGATCAGCACCACCACGGCCATGCCGGCCACTGCGATCCACACGTACAGCGCGTCCGGGGCCGCTTTGCTGGCGCCGTCGGCAATGTAGGAGTGCGCCCCGAAGGCCGCCATGATTCCCACGACCGCGGCGACAGGCAGCCACAGCAGGCGCCAACGACGCGAGCGCCAACCGGCGGCCAGCCCCAGCGTGATCGGCGTGGCGATCTGGGCCGTGATCGGCACCCAACCGTGCATCAGCGATATGTGGTTGCCCAGTAGCGACATGGCGATTCCTCCTCTCGGCCGCCAGCGCATCAGCTGCGTGAAAAAAGGATCGAACGCCGACCTCGGCGGATTCTTGGTGGATTCTTGGGCGGCGTCCCGGCGGCCGGAACCGGCGCCCGTGGGTTCGCTACATCGGGTGTGAAACCACGGCGTTGAGTGTGAAGCCGCCCGACGTGTCGTCGGCGTGTCGTCGCAATGAGCGCACAGTCAAATCCGTGGATTCACACTCGACGGTCGAGAGTGGCCCGGCGCGCTTAACGGGCCTTAGACGGGGTCGAATTTGGTGATCAGCCAGGTGCCGTTGACCCGGGTCAGGCTCACCAGCACGCTGCTGGAAGCCATCGACGGGTCGGGATTGTCCTTGCTCGTGGTGCTCTGGTCGACCAGCACCAGCACGACCGCCGAATCCGGATGTAACTCCTGAACCGCGGCCCCCAGCACCCGGGCGTTGGTTTTCAGCGACTTCTGTTTGGCTGCCGGAGCAACGATCTGTTCGGTGAACTGGTTGTAGTACGACAAGAAGTCGCCGGACAGGTGAGTCTTGGCGGCGGCGAAGTCTTTGTCGAGCGAGTCGGGTGAGTACGACAGCAACGCGACCGTTCCGTCGGACGCCGCACTGGCGACCGCGCTCGCGACGCCGGCGTCGGTCTGCCTATCCGGCCGGTACTTCGTGAAGTACAGCCACGTCGCCAAGCCGCCGGAAAGCAACAGCAGCGCAAGCAGTAGCACCGGAACGACCTTCACCCTGCGCCGTGCGGGTGGCGCGCTACTTTCATTGCGGTCGGTTTGTTCGGCGGAGTCGTCGGCGGTGTTGATGCCGGGCTTGTCCTTATTCATGGAATGAACTCCACGTTCGACATCTTGTACTGTCCGCCGTCGTCCTTGACGGTCACCTTGAGCCGCCAGTTGCGTGGTTCGTCTTTGGCCCCGGCGGCGTTCGTGATGTGCGAGGTCGCCGCGACGAGAACCAATGCGAAATCCCCGTTTATGGATTGCACGGCCGCGGCATGCACTGTTCCCTCGGTGACCACTTTGGACTGCTCAACGACGGTCGTGAAATCTTTTGCACGCGCCTGGAAGTCGTCCCGGAATTGGCCGGTTGAGCTGTCGATCACCCGCTGGACGTCCTCCTTGGCCTTGTTGAAGTCCATGGAAGTCAGGTTGACGACACCTTGTCTGGCCCCCGCGATGAAGTTGGCTGCGCGCTGGTGGCGCTCGGTGACTTGGTGGCGGTTCCACATCATGTATCCGCTGGCCGCGACGAAGGCGCAGATGAGGACTATGACGGCCGCTTTCCACGCCACGGACCACGATGGCAACCGCAGGCGTCGCCGCGAGCGAGCCGACTCGGCTTCCGCTTCTGGATCTTCGGCGGTTTCGTCGGAGACTGCCTCCTCGGTCTCCGCTTCGTCGTCGTCGGTTGCCGCGGTGGTGTCGGCAACCTCGTCGTCGGTCTTCGCCTCGTCGGCGCGAGCTTCGTCCTCGTCGGCGTCCGGGGTTTCCTCGGCGGCCTCGGCATCGGTGTCGGCCGCAGCCTTTGCCTCAGCCTCTGCCTCGGCTTGGGCCAACGCCTCGCGCCGGAGTCGGGCGGCACGGGCGCGGGCGCGCGCCGCGGCGGCCAGTGCTTCGGCTTCGGCCGCTTCCGCCTCGGCTTCCTCTAGTAGCGCCCTCGCGTCGGCTTTCGAGGTGGCCGAATCTTGCGGCGGTTTCTTCGCCTCAGCCATCGTGCTTACCGACTCCTGTACGTCTCACGCGGCTAGAATCGCACGAGCGAGAACGGATAACTGTTGGTGCCCCCTGGTCCGCCACCGCAGCCTGTGTCGAACGTCGAGTCGACTTGACCCGCCAGCGTCACCGGATCCCACGAGTACACGTCGTGCGAGGGAAAGAATTGGACCACGCAGCGAACACCGTCGGGCACATCGACGGCCATGGTGTAGCGGCCGTTGGCCAGTTGAGCTATGCCCCTGTAGACGGTCGCTTGCCCGTTGGGCTGCGGAGTCGCGTACACCTGCAGGCATCCTGGCGCTGGCTGGACGCACGGGCTGATCGACCAAATCCAGAAGTGGCCGGGATCCCGGTTCGTGTCCACATGGTAGTTGCCAAAGAGCATGTCCGCGTGGGCGGTCGGCGCGACAGTCAGCGCGGCCGCGGCAAGCGCAAGGCTCACTGCGAAAGTCTTCACCCTTGCGTCTCCCATCTCTGCACAGGCGCTTGGCCCAAATATAAGGCGCGGTGGTGCTGAACAGGCCTAGTCGGAGAAACTGTGGTAGTCAACGACCGGTCCGTCCAGGTCCGCCTAGTCGATGACCGCGGATTCCTTGCGTTCGGTGATCGGCCTGGCCAGTTCTTGCTCATCGCAGATGCGCTGCAGCTTCTCCAGCGTCTCGTCCAGTCCCGCTCCGACCTTGCGGCCGGGGGTGAAGGTGGCCGGCAGCTTGCGCATGCCCTGGATGACACCGATGGTCTCGTAGTGGACGGTGCCCTCCGGATCGCACCGATAATCGGGCATCCGGTCCAGGACCGCGGTCAGCATGGATTTGAACACGGTGCGCGCCACGTTCGAGCCGATGCACCGGTGAACACCCAGACCGAAGCTGAAGTGCCGGTTGCCTTTGCGGTCGAGGATGATCTTGTCCGGGTCGTGGAAGACCGATGGGTCGCGGTTGGCCATCGCCCACGAAATCCACAGCCGCTCACCCTCTTTGAACTGTGTGCCGTCGAGCTCGGTGTCGTCGGCAAACGTCCGGCCATCCCCGGGCGCCGGGGTGAAGAAGCGCAGAAACTCCTCGGTCGCGGGATCGAGCAAGGTTTTGCGCTCGTCGCTGAGCAGCTGCCGTTGCTCCGGGTGCTCCGAAAGCCATTCCAGCGAGTGGGCGGTCAGCGCGGTCGTGGTGTCGAACCCACCCCCGATGACCAGGCCCAGGTTGCCCAGGATTTCCAGCTCCGGGGCCGGCTCGCCGTCGATGCGCATCTCGAGCAGGCCGTTGACGATTCCGGGCCGCGGGTTCGCGCGGATCTCGATCATGTTGTTGACCATGTCGAGCCCCATCTCCCGGTGCATCGCGGTGACGCGCTCGATATCGGGGGAGTGTTCGGGGGTGTACACCGCGGCGTGCACCGGCTCGCTGTACATGTTCCACTTCTTCAGCGGGATGCCCAGCATCGCCAGCGTAAAGACGGCGGGCACGATATTGGCCAAGTCATCGACGAAGTCGATGCGGCCGCTCTCGATCTTCTCGTCCAGGCAGGCGCGCGTCACGTCGTCGATGAACGGTTCCCAGCGCTTGATCGCCGCGGGTGACAGATACGGGTTGAGCACCGTTCGATAGGTGCGGTGCTCGGGGTCGTCCATCTCCAGGATCCCGCCGCGCACCGCGCTGACGCGGCTGGCCGTGGGAATCGAAATGCCCTTGTAGCCGCGGCGTTCGCCGTGGATGTCGTGATCGTTGGAGACTGCGGGGCAGCGGGCCAGCTCGAAGACCTCGTGGCTGCCGGCCGCAACCCAGTGGCCGCCATAGGTGTCCGTCCAGGCCATGGGGCACTTGGCGTGCATCTCTTCGGTGATCGCCTTGAACTGCGACCGGTACTCGGAGGAATGCCGGTCGAAGTGGTACCGGTTCTTCTTGCGGTCGCTGTCGTTGACGACGTCGTCGACACTCAACGCTTTAGTCTCCCTACGTGTTTCGGTAGCCAAAAACCTAGTTACGCTCAGGCGTCGTCGGTGATCATGATGGCTTGCTCCGGACAGGACTGCGCGGCTTCCCGCACCTGGTCCTCGCGATCGGCGGGCACCACCTCGTCGATCGCCGACGAGCTCCCGTCGATATCGCTGAGCTGGAACGATTCCGGAGCGATCATCGCGCACAGGGTGTGGCCCTGGCACCGCTGCGAATCCACCCAGACCTTCACGGGTTCTCTCCTCTCACACTGGTTGCCGGACACCGCTGACGAATCGACACCGCTCAGGTGTTGCGACCGCCGTTGACGCCCAGGATCTGACCGGTGATGTAGCCGGCTTCCTCGGACACCAAAAACGCGCACGCCGCCGCGATGTCCTCGGGCGTGCCCATCCGGCGCACCGGGGTCCGCGCGATGGTCTCGTCGATGTCGCCGAGGAATCCGTTCTTCTCGGCGGCACGCAGCATCGGGGTGTCGATGAAGCCCGGCGGCACCGCGTTGACGGTGATGCCCTTGGGCCCGTACTCGAGTGCGAGCGACTTCGTCAGGCCGTTGACCGCCGATTTGGCCGCCACATAGTGACTCATATAGGGCGCACCGGAATGCGTGCTCGACGACGAGATGTTGACGATGCGTCCCCACCCCGCCTCGACCATGTCGGGCAGCACCGCCTGGACGGTATGGAAGACGCCGTTGAGATTGACGTCGATCACCCGATGCCAGTCCTCGAAGGTGATGTTGTTGAACTTCTTGAACCCGTCGAGCCCGGCCGCGTTGACCAGAACCGTCACCGGACCGAGCTGGGCGCGGATGGCCGACAGCGCAGCATCCAGCTGCGACCGGTCGGTGACGTCGGCGGTGAACGCGAAGTCACCCTCCGACGGACGCAGGTCGATAGAGGCGACGTTCAAACCGTCGGCGCGCAGGCGTTGCACGACGGCGAGACCGATGCCGGATCCGCCACCGGTGACTACCGCAGTCTTCATGTCGAGGCCTCTGCTCCGAAGGGCGCCATTTCAGTCACAAAGAATCTCCCTTACAATTATGAGAACCTTACTCTCCGCGCTGAGGGCCATGCAACACGCGCGCAACACCGCCTCCAGCCTGCATGGAGAGGCCCAGGCCGACAGCCTACGGCCGTTTGCGGCCCAGGTCAGCAGGTCGATCTCATTCCTGAGACTTTCTTGAATTATCGAAACTCGAATGTAAGATTCGCCGGGGAAGAGAATGAAATTATCGTGACCGCCACCACACTAGGGGGTACGGAATGCCTGCCCAGGACACGGCAGAGCCCGTCGCGGACGCCGCGCCTGAGTCCCACGTCGACCGCCGCCTGTTGATCGATGGCCGGCTGGTCAGCGCCGACAAGACATTCCCCTCGATCAACCCCGCAACGGGTGCCGTCATCGGGCACGCGCCGGACGCCGGTGGCGCTGAGGCCCAAGCGGCGATCGCGGCGGCCCGCCGCGCGTTCGACACCACCAGCTGGCCCACCGATGTCGAACTGCGGATCCGCTGCCTCGACCAGCTGCACCGGGCGCTCGTCGAGCACGCCGAAGAGTTGCGAGACCTCACCATCGCCGAAGTCGGCGCCACCCGGGCACTGACCCAGGGCGCCCAGCTCGACGAGCCGATCGGCATCGTGCGCTTCTATGCGGACCTGCTGCGCACCTACCAGTTCTCCGAAGACCTCGGCGAAAGAGAATCGCGGGGCATGCGTCACCACCGCTGGGTGGAAAGAGAAGCCGCCGGGGTGGTCGGCGCGATCATCGCCTACAACTATCCGAATCAGCTCGCGCTGGCGAAGCTCGCCCCGGCGCTGGCCGCCGGATGCACCGTCGTGCTCAAGGGCGCACCGGACACGCCGTTGGTCACCCTGGCGCTCGGCGAGCTGATCGCCAACCACACCGACATCCCCGCCGGGGTGGTGAATGTGCTCAGCTCGTCGGATCCCGCGTCGGGCGTCGCGCTGACCACCAGCCCGGACGTCGACGTCATCACCTTCACCGGGTCGACCGCGGTCGGACGCAAGATCATGGCCGCCTCGAGCGACACGGTCAAGCGCGTCTTTCTGGAGCTGGGCGGCAAGTCGGCGGCCATCATGCTCGACGACGCCGACTTCGCCAACGCCGCGCTGTTCGCGGCCTTCAGCATGGTCACGCATGCCGGCCAGGGGTGCGCGCTCACGTCCCGGCTGCTGGTGCCCAAGTCGCATCACGACGAAATCGTCGAACTGATCGCGCAGAACTTCGCCAAGGTGCGACACGGGGACCCGGCCGACCCCACCACCTATATGGGGCCGCTGATCAGCGAGCAACAGCGCGAAAAGGTCGACGGCATGGTGCAGCGCGCCGTGGCCGCCGGGGCGACCCTGGTCACGGGTGGCAAGCGACTGGATCCGGGCTACTTCTATGCGCCGACGCTGCTGACCAACGTCGACCCCGACAGCGAGATCGCGCAGGACGAGATCTTCGGGCCGGTGCTCGTGGTGATCGCGTTCGACGATGACGACGATGCCGTGCGCATCGCCAACAACTCGATTTACGGACTGGCGGGCGCGGTGTTCAGCCGCGACCAAGACCGGGCGCTAGCCGTGGCGCGCCGGATCCGGGCCGGATCCTTCTCCGTCAACGGTGGCAACTACTTCGGCGCCGACGCTCCCTTCGGGGGTTTCAAGCAGTCGGGCGTGGGCCGCGAGATGGGGGTGGCCGGGCTCGAAGAGTTCCTGGAGAGCAAGACCTTTGCCGTGCCAGCCGTCTCAGCGAAAGGAGCCGGCGAATGAGGCCGCTCGAAGGCATCCGCGTCCTCGAAGTCGCCATGTACGGCTTCGTTCCGTCGGCGGGCGCGGTGCTCGCCGAATGGGGCGCCGACGTGGTCAAGGTCGAGCACGCGGTGACCGGTGATCCGCAGCGCGGGCTCCGCCAGACCGGGATGCTGCGGGTCGAGGGCGATCCCAACCCGAACATCGAGCACGCCAACCGCGGCAAGCGCAGCATCGGGCTGGACATGTCGGTGCCCGAGGGCAAGGAAGTGCTTTACGAACTGGCCCGCCGCGCCGATGTCTTCCTGACGAGTTTCCTGCCCGACCACCGGAAGAAGTTCGGCATCGACGTCGACGACATCCGGGCGATCAACCCCAAGATCGTCTACGCGCGCGGGAGTGCGCTCGGCCCGCGCGGCGAGGAGTCGACCAAGGGCGGCTATGACATGACCGCCTTCTGGTGCCGGGCCGGAACCGCCGCCACCATCACTCCGGCGGGCATGCCGGGCATGATCGCGCCGCCGGGACCGGCATACGGCGACACCATCTCGGGTACCAACCTCGCGGGTGGCATCGCGGCCGCGCTGCTCAAACGCGAGCGCACCGGCGAACCGTCCGTGGTCGACGTGTCGCTGCTGGGCAGCGGCCTGTGGTCGCTGGGGCATACCGTCGCGCTGACAAAGCATTTGGGTCAGCGGCTGGAATCGCCACCACCCGGCGTGCACGGCGCCCCCAACAATCCTCTGGTGGGGCTTTACACGACGTCCGACGGCCGCTACATCTCTTTCGTGATGATGCAGCCCACCAAGTTCTGGGCCGACGTGTGCCGCCACGTCGACCTCCCGGAGCTGGCCGATGACCCGCGCTTCGACACCGTGGAGAACATCGCCGCCAATACGGCCGATGCGGTGGAGCTCTTGACCAAAGCCATCGCCGCCCGCACGCTGGCCGAGTGGAGCGAGCGCTTCGCCACGCTGTCCGGGCCGTGGGCACCGGTGCAGGACACCCTGCAGGCGGCCGACGACGCACAGATCCGCTCGAACGAGTACATGGTCCAGGCGGGCGAACTCGAGCTGGTGGCCAACCCGGTACAGTTCGACGTCGCAGCGCCACGGACCGGGCCGGCCCCCGGATTCGCCGAGCAGACCGACGAGATCCTGATGGAGCTCGGCCTCGACTGGGACCGCATCATCGAACTGAAGACGGCCGGCGCCGTCACGTGAGTACTACTGGAACCGGAGCTAGCCCTGACATGCTTGAGCCGAACGTCGCTTCCGTTGGGACGCAGTTGTCTTGCGCCATCGCGCGGAGCGAGAAATGCGCGATAACGGTTATGCATTTTTCGCTCCGTCTGGACGCGGCATGAGTCATAATCGCCGGACGCTTCAAGACGTGGGGCCCCTCGTTTTGCAGCGCCAACTCACGCGACGAAACGGAGGTTTGGCGTGAGCGGATTCGCGGCTGTCACCTCGCAAACCACCGCCGGAAAGTGGCTGCCCGCTGAGCATTTCGCCCTCGTCAGCGCGCCTTCACAGCTGTCGATTCTGCCGAATCTACCGCACCCGTTGCGCCACAACAAGACTGTCAGTCTCGTAGCGTCGGAAGGGGCTGCCGCCGATGGCGACTAAGGGAGCTGACCACTGGTCAGCGGGATTGCCTCAGCTGAAACTCAAATGGGACATCTCCGGGCCCATGCAAGCCGTCGGCGCCTTGTTCGCAATGTCTGCCGATGCGGTCAAGTTCCTGTTCCGCCGCCCGTTCCAGTGGCGGGAGTTCTTGGAGCAGTCCTGGTTTGTCGCGCGGGTGTCGTTGGCTCCCACCTTGCTGGTGGCGATCCCGTTCACCGTCCTGGTCAGCTTCACGCTGAACATCCTGCTGCGCGAACTGGGCGCGGCGGATCTCTCCGGTGCGGGCGCCGCGTTCGGCGCGGTCACCCAGCTAGGACCGCTGGTGACGGTCCTGATCGTGGCGGGCGCGGGTGCCACGGCAATGTGCGCGGACCTGGGGTCGCGAACAATCCGCGAAGAGATCGACGCGATGGAAGTGCTGGGCATCAACCCAGTGCAGCGGTTGGTCACGCCGCGCATGCTGGCTTCCGGGTTGGTCGCCTTCTTGCTCAACAGCCTTGTCGTCATCATCGGCGTCCTTGGCGGCTACGTCTTTTCGGTGTTTGTCCAAGACGTCAATCCCGGCGCCTTCGCCGCGGGAATCACCTTGCTCACCGGCGTGCCCGAGGTGGTCATCTCGTGCATCAAGGCAGCGCTTTTCGGCCTCATCGCCGGACTGGTCGCCTGCTATCGGGGCCTGTCGATCACGGGTGGGGGCGCCAAGGCCGTCGGCAACGCGGTGAACGAAACCGTGGTTTACGCCTTCATGTCCCTGTTCGTCGTCAACGTGGTCGTCACCGCGATCGGCATCAAGATGACGGCGAAGTAGAACAACCATGGCGCTGAGGGCTGCATATCCGCGATTAACCCGCCAACTCGAGAGGCCGGTCGCCTTGATGGGGCGGATCGGCGACCACACCCTGTTCTACGGCAAAGCGCTCGCCGGGGTGCCTTTCGCGGCCACGCACTACACCCGCGAAGTTGTTCGACTGATCGCCGAGATCAGCATGGGCGCGGGCACTTTGGCGATGATCGGCGGAACCGTTGTGATCGTCGGCTTCCTGACGCTGGCGGCGGGCGGCACATTGGCCATCCAGGGCTACACCTCGCTGGGCAATATCGGCATCGAGGCGCTGACGGGCTTTCTGTCCGCGTTCATCAATGTGCGTATCGCGGCACCGGTGGTCGCCGGCATCGGTCTGGCGGCCACCTTCGGCGCCGGCGTGACGGCTCAGCTGGGTGCCATGCGGATCAACGAGGAAGTCGATGCGTTGGAAAGCATGGCAATTCGGCCGGTCGCCTACCTGGTGAGCACCAGGATCCTGGCCGGAATGATGGCAATCACGCCGTTGTACAGCATCGCCGTGATCCTGTCGTTCGTGGCCAGTCAGTTCACCACGACGTTCTTGCTCGGGCAGTCGCAGGGTTTGTACCAGCACTACTTCAACACGTTCCTGAACCCGATCGACTTGTTGTGGTCGTTCCTGCAGGCCATCTTGATGGCGCTGACCATCCTGCTGATCCACACTTACTACGGCTATTTCGCGTCGGGGGGGCCGGCCGGTGTCGGCAACGCGACCGGCAACGCGGTGCGCACCTCGCTCATCGTCGTGGTGTCGGTAACGCTGTTGGTCTCGCTCTCTATTTACGGTACGAACGGCAACTTCAACCTGTCCGGTTAGCAAAGGAGGTGGAACGGCAGTGACGCAGAGTGTGCCAGCGGGTCGCGGCGCGGTCGGCGGCCGACCCGCGCGCACCGGCCATGCGCGACCGCCGGCCGGGCGGAATTATCTGCCGCCCCTGCTCGGGCTGACCACCGTCGTCATCATCGGCGTGATTTTCGCCGTGGCGGTGGGGCTGTTCCAGGGCTCCTTCACCGAAACCGTGCCGGTGACCGTGATTTCGCAACGCGCGGGCCTGGTCATGAACCCGGATGCCAAGGTCAAGATGCGCGGCGTGCAGGTTGGCAAGGTCGCCTCGATCCAATCGCTGCCCAACGGCCAAGCGGCCATCCACTTGGCAATGGACCCCTCGCAGTTGCACTTCATCCCCGGCAACGTGCTCGTGAATATCGCGTCATCGACGGTGTTCGGCGCAAAATCCGTCGAACTGGTCGAGCCTGACCAGCCCTCGGCGCAGCGGCTACACAGCGGCCAGACTCTGCAGGGCCAGCACGTCATGGTCGAAATCAACACGGTGTTCCAGCAATTGGTGTCGGTCCTGAGTCATATCGATCCGCCGAAGCTCAACGAGTCGCTGGGTGCGCTGGCACAAGCGTTCAGTGGTCGGGGCCCACAGCTCGGTCAGTCCCTGAGCGACCTGGATTCGTTTCTGGCCAGGCTGGAGCCGAGCCTTCCCGCGTTCCGACATGACCTCGCGGTCTTACCGGTGGTGTCCAACGCCTATGCCGACGCTGCACCCGACCTGGTGAAGACGGCCTCCAACGCGACCCGGATCAGCAAGACCCTTGTGGATGAGCAGCACAACCTGGATGCGTTGCTGATCAGCGCGATCGGCTTGGCCGACATCGGTAACGACGTCTTGTCGACGAACCGCCAACCGCTGACGAACGTGTTGCACCTGCTGGTGCCGACCACCGATCTGACCAACGAGTACAACCCAGCGCTTACCTGTGCTTTCGGCGGGCTCGTACAGATATCGCACGGGGCGCCGTTGTCGGAACCGAGCATCAACATCTCGGCGAGTCTCACCTGGGGCGCCGAACGCTATCGGTACCCGACGAACTTGCCCAAGGTTGCGGCGACGGGCGGCCCGCAGTGCGTGGGTCTGCCGAAGCTGCCGTTCAATACGGCCCCGCCGCAATTGATTACCGACACCGGCGCCAACCCGGTGAACTACGGAAACCCGCAGCTTCTGCTCAACTTCGACGGGTTAAAGCAACTGTTGTACGGACCGATCGCCGGCCCGCCACGCAACCCAGCTCAGATCGGACAACCCGGATGAGAACGCGCGCCACGCTGATCAAGTTCGGCATCTTCGCGGTCGTGATGGCGATGCTGACCGCCTTCTTGTTCTTCATCTTCGGCCAGTACCGCACGGGTGCGACGACCGAGTATTCGGCGGTGTTCACCGACGTGTCGCGTCTGAAGACGGGCCAGTCGGTGCGGGTCGCCGGGATCCGGGTGGGCACGGTGAACAGCGTTTCGCTGCAGCCGGACAAAAAAGTCGTGGTGAAGTTCGACGCCGACCGCAGCGTCGTTCTCACCGAGGGCACCAGGGCGGCAGTCCGCTACCTGAACCTGGTGGGCGATCGCTACCTCGAACTCGTCGATGGTCCGGGCTCGCCCAAGCATCTGCCGGCCGGCGGTCAGATTCCCGTCAACCGCACCGCGCCGGCCCTTGACCTCGATCTGCTGCTGGGCGGACTGAAACCCGTTACCCAGGGCCTGAATGCGCGCGACGTCAACGCCCTGACGTCGGGTTTGCTGCAGGTCTTCCAGGGCCAGGGCGGGACGCTCGACTCGCTGTTCGCCAAGACGACATCGTTCTCGAACGCCTTGGCCGACAACGATCAAACCGTGCAGCAACTGATCGACAACCTCAACATCGTGATCGGCACGGTTTCCAAGGACGGCAAACAGTTCTCCGGCGCGATCGACCGCCTCGAGCAGCTTGTCAGCGGCCTGTCGAACGACCGCGACACCATCGGATCGGCCATTGACGCACTGGACAAGGGAACCGCCTCGCTGGCGGATCTGCTGGCCGAGGCCCGCCCGCCGCTGTCCGGCACCATAGCTCAGCTGAATCGGCTGGCGCCGATACTCGATGGCGACAAGGACCGCCTCGACGCCGCACTCCAGAAGGCGCCACAGAACTACCGCAAGCTGGTGCGGCTCGGCGTGAACGGCGCCACCATCCCGTACTACATCTGCCAGTTCGGGCTCCGCGGCACGGATCTCAACGGCAAGACCGTGCGCGCCAATATCTTCAGGTCAGATGCAGGAAGGTGCACGGAACCCTGATGCTCAAGTATCGCGGAGCTCAGCTCGTCAAGCCCGGACTCATCGGCGTCATCCTGGCGGTGATGGTCATCCTGGTCGGCCTGTCGCCCGACCGATTCATCCAATGGGCGACGATGGTGCGCTACCAGGCGCTGTTTACCGAAGCCGGCGGCCTTGCGACAGGCAACCCCGTAATCGTGTCGGGGATGAAGGTCGGCACGGTGTCGGATGTGAAACTGAGCCACGGCGACGCGCTGGTGACGTTCGCGATGAAGGGCAATATCCTGCTCGGCTCGGAGACTTCCGCGCACATCCGCACGGGCACGCTGCTGGGCGAACGGATGCTGACGGTCGAGTCCGCCGGCACCGGCACGATGCACCCGATGAGTCTCATCCCCGTCTCGCGCACGTCCTCGCCGTATTCGTTGACCGAAGCGGTCAGCGACCTGACGTCGGACACGGCCGGCACCAACACCACGGCGCTGAATCAATCGTTGGACACGCTGGCGTCGACGCTCGACCAGATCGCTCCCCAAATGGGGCCGGCCTTCGACGCGCTTACCCGGCTGTCACGAACCCTCAACAGCCGCAACAAGAACCTGGGCGAACTTTTCAAGAGTGCCAGCGACGTCACCGGCATACTTTCCGAACGCAGCATGCAGGTCAACAAGCTGATCCTCAACTCCGATTCCCTGCTGCAAGTGCTGGTCGCACGCCGGCAAGAGATCGTGGACCTGCTGGCCAACACGTCCGTGGTGGCCAAGCAGCTGACGGCGTTGGTGCACGAGAACGAAGCCACATTGGCCCCGACGCTGGAGCGGCTGAATCGGGTGACCGGGGTGCTGGAGAAGAACCGCGACAACATCGGCAAAGCGCTGCCGGGTCTCGCCAAATTCCAGATCACGGTCGGTGAGGCCATCTCGGGTATGTACGCCTACCAGGCGTTCGCCCCGAACTTCCTTATCCCGCAACTCTTCCAGGAGCTGGTCGACTACCTCTGGGGATTCCGCACCTTCGACACTTCCAAGGGTCCCGGCTTCCCGTCGCCGGTACCTCGGGCACTTACGCCCTGGCCGTACAACTCGATTCCACTGTGCCCCGGCTGCACGTTGGGCGGACGGATCGGAGGATCGCAATGACCTCCCGGATCCCGCGCAAGCGGCTGGCGGCCGTGACGGCGGTTGTCCTGGTCGGGCTGATCGTTGCCGGCGCCGCCGTGGTCGTTCGTAACACGTTCTTCGGCCCACGGACGATCACCGCCTACTTCACCACCGCCACCGCGATCTATCCCCATGACGAGGTGCGGGTTTCGGGTGTCAAAGTCGGCAACATCAAATCCATTCAGCCGCAAGGCACTCAGGCCAAGATGGTCCTCACGGTCGACCACGACGTGCCCATCCCGGCGGACGCGAAGGCGGTTATCGTCGCCCCGAACCTGGTGGCCTCTCGCTACGTCCAACTCACGCCGGCCTATCGCGACACCGGGCCGGTGATGCACGACGGTGCGGTTATCCCGATCGAACGGACCGCAGTGCCGGTCGAGTGGGACGAGGTCAAAACCCAGTTGATGCGCCTGGCAACGGATCTGGGACCCAAGAGCGGGGTATCGGGCACGTCGGTGGGCCGGTTCATCGACAGCGCCGCCAATGCGCTCGACGGCAACGGCGACAAGCTGCGGCAAACACTCGGCCAACTGTCGGGCGTGGGACGGATCCTCGCCAACGGCAGCGGCAACATCGTCGACATCATCAAAAACCTGCAGACCTTCGTCGCTGCGCTGCGGGACAGCAACGTGCAGATCGAGCAGTTCAACGGTCGTTTGGCGACACTTACCAGCGTGGTCAACGACAGCAAATCCGACCTGGACGCGGCGCTGACCGACCTGTCGACGGCGGTCGGCGAGGTGCGGCGATTCATCGCGGGGACTCGCAACCAGACCAGCGAGCAGATCGCCCGGTTGGCCGATGTCACGCAGAACCTGGTCGATCACCACATGGCGCTGGAAAACATCCTGCATGCCGCGCCGAACGCGTTCGGCAACTTCTTCAACGACTACAACGCCGACACCGGAACCATCGTGGGAGGATTCGGGCTGATGAATATGGCGAACCCCACATGGGGCGGCCAGGTTCTGCTGTCCACTCCGGGCTGCACGCAAATCGGCGCCATCGAGAACATCACCGCGGTCGAATCGGGCAAGCTGTGCTCCCTGTTCCTCGGTCCCGGATTGCGGCAGACCAGCTGGAACAACTCGCCGATTCCGATCAACCCGTTCATATCGAAGTCGATTGACCCGTCTCGGGTTCTTTACACCGAACCGCGCCTGGCGCCCGGCGGCGAGGGCCCGAAACCCGCGGCACCCGAGATCCCGCCCGCAGTCTCGGCCTACACCGGTCTGCCGGGTGATCCGGTGGGACCCCCGGGGGCGGTGCCGCCGGAGCGGATACCTGGCGCGGCGATGCCGCTGCCTCCGCCACCGTCGACACCGGTGCCACCACCACCGGCGCCCAGCACCTCGGGCATGTTGTTGCCGGCAGACGGGGCACAACAATGATCGCCCGGGTGGTCGCTCGCCGAGTGTTCGCCGTCGGCTGTTGCGTGGTGTTGACGTCGACCGGATGCGCATTCCACGGCCTGAATTCACTACCGCTGCCCGGTGCGGTCGGACGCGGGCCGGGGGCCAACATCTACCACGTCGAACTCCCGAATGTCGGCACGATGGAGTCGAATTCGCCGGTGATGATCGACGACGTAGTCGTCGGCAGTGTGGGTGCGATGCGGGTGCAAGGCTGGCACGCCGACGTCGAGATCTCGGTCAAGCGTGATGTGGTCGTTCCGGCCAACGTGGTAGCCACCGTCGGTCAGACCAGCCTGCTGGGCTCGATGCATGTAGAGCTCAATACGCCGCTGGGCCAGCAGGGAAGCGGACGGCTGCAGCCGGGCGCCACCATCCCGCTCAGCCGGTCATCGGCCTACCCGTCGACCGAGCAGACGCTGTCGTCGCTGGGCGCGGTCGTCAACGGCGGTGGACTGGGACAGATCGGTGAGGTCATCCACAATTTCTCGGCCGCCCTGTCCGGGCACGAGGGTGCGGTGCGTGATCTGATCACCCGCCTGGACACGTTCGTCGGAACTCTGGACGACCAGCGGGACGACATCGTCGCCTCCATCCAGGCGCTGAATCGGCTGTCGGCCACTTTCGCCGACCAACGCGACGTTCTCACCGATGCGCTGCGCAAGATACCCCCGGCGCTCGAGGTGTTGATCAAGGAGCGGCCTCGTCTGACGGCCGCCCTGGACCACCTTCGCGTGTTCAGCAACACCGCCACCCGGCTGGTCAACGACGCCCAGGCGGACCTGGTCCAGAACCTCAAGAACCTCGAGCCGACCATCAAAGCGCTCGCCGATGTCGGACCGGACTTCGGCGCGGCGGTCGCGGCGTCGTTCGTGTTCCCGTTCACCCAGAACTTCGTCGACCGAGCCGTCCGAGGCGACTTCTTCAACCTGCATTTCGATTTCGACCTGACGATTCCACGGCTCAAGAAGGGCTTGTTACTGGGAACCCACTGGGGGCAACTGGATATGCCCGTGCCGCCGGTGCCCGGGGACCCGTATCGCATGAATTACACACTCGATCCGCTACACAACCCGCTGAGGCCACCGTGGATCGATCCCAACGCGTTGCCGCTGCCCCCACCACCGCCGGGTGCGGTACCGGCACCGGGACCGGGGAATTATGGACCGCTGCCCGGGCCCGCACCGGCTGCGGCTCCGCTGCCCGGGCCGCCGCCCGGTGCCGCCCCGCTGCCCGGGCCCCCGCCCGATGCGGCCCCGATGCCCGACGCGGGTCTCGGTCAGACGCCGGCGCCCGCGGAGGCGCCTGGAACGGGAGCCGGTGGATAGATGCTGACGCGCTTCGTTCGTATCCAGTTGGCGATCTTCACGATCGCCGGAACCATCGGCGTGATCTCAATGGTCCTGTTCTACATCCAAGCGCCGACGCTGCTGGGCATCGGCCGGATGACGGTGACGCTGGAGCTGCCGGCCACCGGCGGCCTGTACCGGTTTTCCAACGTGACCTATCGTGGGGTTCAGCTCGGCAAGGTCACCGCCGTGGGTTTGACGCCGACCGGCGCGAAAGCGACGCTGTCGCTGAGCACTTCACCCAAGGTCCCTGCCAACCTGACAGCCGCGGTGCTCAGTGTCTCCGCGGTGGGTGAACAGTACGTGGACCTGCAGCCCAAAACCGATTCGCCGCCCTACCTGCACGACGGCTCGGTAATCGCCGTGCGCGACACGACAATTCCGCAGCCGGTCGCCCCAATGCTCGAGCAGGTCAATGCCTTGGTCCAGAGCATCCCGAAGACCAAACTCGGCCAATTGCTCGATGAGTCCTTCCAGGGCTTCAACGGCACCGGTTACGACCTGGGATCACTGATCGACTCCACAAAGACGTTGTCCCGCGACGCCAACGGCGTCGTCGATCGCACGCGAGCCCTCACTGAAGACACCGGGCCGCTGCTGGACACCCAGGCGCGCACCACCGATTCGATCAGGACGTGGGCACGTAGCTTCGCGGGCATTTCGGATACGTTGGTGAACAACGATTCTCACTTCCGTACGATCCTGCAGACCGGTCCCGATACTGCGAACGAAGCATCCCGGCTTCTCGAACAGATCAAACCGACGCTGCCGGTGTTGCTTGCCAACCTGACGACCATCGGGCAGATCGGCGTCACCTACCACCCCTCGATCGAGCAGCTACTGGTGTTGCTGCCGTCGGGGGTCGCGATCGAAGAGGCCGCTCAGGGTGAAAACCATCCCGACGGTAGGGCTTACGGCGACTTCGCCGCCACGGTCGACGATCCACCTATTTGTACGGTCGGCTTCATGCCACCCAATACCTGGCGATCCCCGGACGACCTCACCGACATCGACACACCGGATGGGTTGTATTGCAAACTCCCGCAGGACTCACCGATCGCGGTTCGCGGTGCCCGCAACTATCCCTGCATGGGTCACCCGGGTAAGCGCGCGCCGACCGTCGAAATCTGCAACAGCGACAAGCCGTACATGCCGCTGGCGATGCGCCAGCACACCCTGGGACCCTATCCGCTGGATCCCAATCTGTTAGCCCAGGGTGTCCCGCCCGATGACCGGATTACCACCAACGACAGGATTTTCGGCCCGGTTGAGGGCACGCCGCTGCCGCCGGGGGCGGTGCCGCGCGGCGCCCCCGCGGGGCCGCGCGGAGAAAATCCGCTGCCGGGCACGGTGGGCGCCGCAGTTCCGCCGATGCCGTCGTCGGGCCCGTCGCTACCCATGTCCAGAATGTCGGCGGACCTGCCGCCCATCGCGCCACTCGACGTCCCTGCGGCGGGCGAACTTCCCCGGCCACCCGCCGCGCCACCGGCACCGGTTTTTTCTCCCGACCCTGGTTCGGCCGACCCCGCACCGGCCAACCCCGCACCGGCCAACCCGGCACCGGCCAACTCGGCACCGGCCAATCCCGCACCGGCCGACACGGCTGGCGGCGGAGGACCTCAGGCCGCTCCAAGCTCGTTTGGAAGCAACGCATCAAAGCCCGCGCCGTCAGTCGTGGTGGCAAAGTACGATCCGCGCACTGGTCGTTATGTCGGTCCGGACGGAAAGCTGTACCAGCAGTCGGATCTCGTTGCTCCGAAAGCGCCCAAGACCTGGAAGGACATGCTTCCCACCTGAATTCACCCTGCGGCGAAGCAACCCGAGGGGTGGGTAAATGAAGCTACGACCGCCCCATTAGGAGAGCTGGTCAAGGCGTAACGGCATCGCTATATCAAGCCAATTGTTTTGCCCGCAGGCACCGCTCGGGCCGACCGTCTTGTCCTTGCCCGAGAGGACTCGCGACCCGACCTGGAATCCACCATTGTCGTTCACCGGGTAGAAAAAGAAGGTCTGTATCCCGGGGAACGCGGTACCGTCCTCACACCGCTCCCAGTTCGGTACTTCGCGCCTCACCTTCCACATCTCCCCATCTTTCATATAGAGGGGAGCGCTCCAGCCTTGGTCGCTCGCCACCGTGCCATGGCATTCCATGGTCGACTCGCACGTCGAACTGATCGTCCACGTTTGGTAGACCGTCGGTTCGCCGAAGTACTGGTCATTTCTCTGGGCCCAATCCCCAATGGACGTGACGCGGAAAGTCCCGTTGATCGCCACGTCTTCCTTGGTTATCGCCTGGGCCGTGGATGCAGTGCTCAAACCGCCGAATGCAAGGGCAGCCACCAGCGTTGCGGTGGTGAGTGTTTTGGCTGAACGCATCAGGTGCTCCTCGAACCGCGGAATCCGAGAGTGCCTACGGCACCTTTTCGCCGTCGGTTGCGGCGCTCTCGAGCGATGACGTTACACCGCTTCGGGCCGCCGGTTAACGGTTAGGACAAGATCTGCCGCGCTCATCCGGCTGGGTCGAATTTCGCGATCAGCCAGGAGCCGTTGACTTTTGACAGCGTGACCAGGACGCTGCTCTGCGTGTTCTCGGGATCCTTCTTGTGCACGCTTTTCGTGATCTGGTCGACGAAAACCAGCACGACGGCCGAATCGGGATGCAATTCCGAGACTGCGGCCCGAATCACCTTGGCGGACGCGGTCAGTTGACCCTTCTGCGCGGTCGGCGCGACGACATCGTCGCTGAATTTGCTGTAATAGGTCAGAAGGCCGCCGGTGAGATGTGCTTTCGCGTTGCTGAAATCGCGGTTCAAATGGTCGTAGGAATACGACAACACCGCAACGGCGCCATCTGACGCCGCCTGGATCGCCCGGTGCCTCGCCGCGTCGCCGACCTGCTGATCCGGCCGGTACAGGATGAAGTACACGCCGGCAGCGACTCCCACTGCGGCAACAACCAACGTTGTCGCGACGATCGAACGCCACCTAGCCGAATAGTGGCGGCCCCAGCGCCGAATCGCTGCCAGTCGGCGCAAGCGTGCCGATCCGTCGCCGCCGGGTGGCTTCCCGTCCTCGTCCACGGGTGAAGTCTGGGCGCCGTCAATCGCCTTTTCGGTGCCGTCCAGCGACGAGCCAGGTTCGACAGTCATCGCAGGAAATCAACTTTCGACATCTTGAGCTGGCCGCCGTCACGGTCCATATTGACGCTGAGCCGAAACAAGGCCGGTGGCGGTTTGGCGTTATCCGGCCCAATGGGATCGGTTTTCGCCGCCACAAGCACGACTCCCGAATTGTCGCTGAACGACTGGACGGCGACGCCTTCGATGGTGACCTTGGTGCCGACCTTGGTCTCCTCGGCTTTCTGGACCATCAGGGTCGACAGCACGGATAGCTGGTCCTTCTGGTCGCCCGTGGAGGCATCGATGGTGCGCTGGACGCTCTCCTTGGCATGCTCGGGGTCAATCGACATGAAAGCCGTGATCCCTTGCCTGGCGGCCGCACTGAACTCCGCGGCGAGTTGGCGATTATGCACTGCGGCGTGGTGCTGCCACAGCATGTAGCCGCTCGCGGCGACAGAAGTGGAGAAGAGCACGATGCCGATGCCGGCGGCTACAGTCTTCCGCCTTGGGCGCCGGAGCCACCGTGGCCGCCTGGGACGCCGCGGCAAACGAAGCCGTCTTCGGGCCGACGTCGCGTGTCGCTGCTCGACGCCCTGGTCGTTGTCCTCCACGTCCCCCGTATCGGCTACCCTGCGCAGGCTTTCCAGGCGTGCCCGAGCCGCCTCGGCGCGCGCTTCAGCCTTGGCAACTTCGTCTTCCTGGTCCCCTTTTGACGCGGCCGCTACGTCGCCGCTGTCGGCTCCTGGGCTTGACTGTGGCTCGTTGGGATCGGTCACATCCCTGGGGTCACCACAATCGTCGGCGTCGGGCCCCTCCGGATCGTGCACGGAGAAGCAGCTTATCACTCCGACCTAAGCTCAACGCCTCACCGGACGGCCGCCTCAGTGCCCCTAACATGCGGAAATACCCGCTCGCCGGGGACGCGGTCGAGAGGCGTTCGGGATGGCCCGGCGCCTGCTACCGGTCGGTCGAGGTGATGTTCTCCAACCAGGAGAATTTTCCTTCCAGGTGTGGCAGAGTAATCGGGTGCGATCAATCGTGGCTCTGGTTGCCGCGTTGCTTGGCGCCGGTGTGGTGGCGGCGCCGCCAGCCACGGCCGGGCCGACCGTCTGCGACTACCCCGCCTGCACCCCGGGCATCATGCCCCATCAGGTCCTGGGTGCGCCGTGTGACAACACCACGTACTACGCCTTCGGTGTCGCCGACGGATACGTTTCCTTCGCCTCGGAGCCCGGACGGCTGATGTTCTGCGGCTCGCCGAGGCGATACCAGCCGCGATGGTTCCGCTCGCCTCCGATGGCGGGGGTCAAGGACGAGAATGCCGACTGCCAGAACTATCTGAACTACGTCGCGCAGGCGCCTGACGGTCTGTTCCTGATTTGTATTGCTCACGACGGCATATCGAGCTGGGTCCGCGCCGACACGTAGCCGCACTGTTCACTTAGGGGCCTCCCGGGGCAGACCGAGCAGGCGCCGGCTCAAATCGGTAACCCGTTCGAGCAACGTGTCGTCATCGATGTCGGCAACCAGCGGATGCATGACCGCGGTGCTGAGCGCGCCGGAGAACATGGCGGCTTCGATCCGCCCGTCTAGGCCCGCATCGCTCAGCAGGACCTGATACAAGCGGTCCATGAAAACCTGAAATGGCTTGTGCTCGGCCAGCAGCCGGACGACAACCGGATCGAATTGCAGCGTGCGCACCAACCGGCGGTCGCGCACGGCCATCTCAACCACGCCCACTAACAACGCATCTCGTGCTTGAGGCCCGTCGTCGTACGCTTCGGCCGCCTCGAGCGCCGGCTCGAGCCGGCCGAGTTCGCGCTCGGTCACGGCGATGACGATCTGCTCTTTGGTCCGAAATTGATGGTAGACAGCAGCTTTCGTAATGCCGACGGCGTCGGCGATCATCTGCAGCGACGTACCGCTGACACCGTGTGTGGCGAACAGGTCCAACGCGGCATCGAGTACCCGGGTCCGGGCAGCGCTGTGCTCGATCAGCCAGAATTGCCCACCGGTGACCGGCTGTCGTGCTGTTCCCACGCACCGAGACTAGACCACGCTATTGACCGTGGCTAGCCGATCGGCTAGCTTCGCTCACTAGCCGAGTTCTGGCGGCGCTTTTCGTGCGGGGAAGGAGTACCGATGTCCGACGTCGGTGGAAACGAGGCAGGCGGTCGCCAATCCGCGCGAACCGCGCCGCGGCGGACCGACGGCGAGCTGATCCTGCTCTGGACGCTGCCGGCGGCGCTGATCTTGTGGATCGCGTCCTTCTTCCTGTTCCCGGGATTCAACCCGCCGATGTCTCCCACCATGCCCGCGGAGCAGGTAGCAGCCTTCTACCGCGATCCGTCGCACATTCCTCAGATCCGTTCCAGCATGATCCTGTTCAACTGGTTCGGGGTGTGCCTCGTGCCGATCCTGGCCCTGATCGTGCTGCAGATCCGCCGCATGGCGCACCGGACGCCGATCTTCTCCTACGCGATGCTGGGGTGCGCGGCCGGCGGCCCGACGCTGTTTCTTATCGCCAACGTCTGCTGGCTGCTGGCCGCCTTTCGCCCGGAGCGCAGCCCCGAGTTGACCCAACTGCTCAACGATCTCGGCTGGATGACCTTCACCATCTTGGTGCCGTTCCTGATCGGGCAAAGCGTGATCCTGGCCGTGGCAATCTATTTCGACGATCAACCGCGCCGGGTATTCAGTCGTTGGGTGGCCCACTTCAACCTCGTGGTGGCGGCCGCTCTGGTACCCGCGGCTTTTGTCGGAGTCTCGTTGACCGGCCCGCTGGCGTGGGACGGCTTCCTGTCGTTCTGGGTGAAGAACGTCGCCATCGCGGTCTGGATCGTCGTGATGGGCGTCGTGCTGGGGCAGTCCATCTACCGGGAGCGGGCCGAAAACCAAAGGCGTGCAGAAGAAGTGATCGCCGCATGAGCGCGGTGATCACCCCACCGACTGCGCCGACCACGCCCCCGTCGGGGCCGTTGTATCGTCGGATCGGGTGGCACCTATGGCGCGGCCCCAAGCGCGAGCTCTGGCTGGCCTGGGCGGCACTGCTGTTCTTCTACAACCTGTTCTTCCCGATGTTCTTCATCGTGGCACAAGTCCAGCCCCCGCCGGAACCCACCTGGGACCTCGCCACGCAGGTGCACTGGTTCTCCGAACGCCACCTGGGGATACCGGTTGGTTTCGGCATCATCTTCGCCATCAGCGGCTTGATCGCCACCAACAACGCCCTCATCGCGTATTCCATGCGGCGCATGTCCGTCAGCCGCGCGTTCGCCTACTCGTATCTGCTCATCTACTCGCTCAGCGCGGTTCCCGGCATGCTGCTACTCAACATCGCGCTGATCGTCGGCACAATGCGACCGGACCGCGACCCCCGGCTGATCGGTTGGCTCTATGACTTCGCCTTCCTGTCCTTTGACGGGACCATGGGAGTGTTCCTGATCGGCTCGCTGATCTGGATGGTGGCGATCCTGCTCGACAAGAATCGCGTGTTCCCCAAATGGTTCGGCTATCTCAACCTGTGCAATGCGCTGACCGAGGTCGTCGTCGCGCCCTGCTGGATCTTCCGGCGCGGCGTGTTCGCGTGGGATGGCGAGATCGCCTGGTGGCTGGACATGGTCGTGTTCGGCATCTACCAAGTCACCTTCATCGTCATGCTGTTTCAGATGATCCGCCGCGAAGACTTCGGGACCGGCGAGCTGCCGGTCCCGCCGCGCAGGAAGGCGGTTGCGCAGTGACCGGCATGGCCGACAAGCGCGGACGCGTCAGGGCGGTGCCGGGCCAACCCGACATGTGGGCCTTCGTTTTGTTCGAGACCCTGGTCTTCACAGCCTATTTCGGCTTCTACCTGTTTTCGCGGGGCCGCAATCCCGACCTCTTCCTGCAGTCGCAGGCGCACCTCGACCTGCGGGTCGGAGTCTTCAATACGCTGGTCCTATTGCTCAGCTCGTGGTCGGTGGCGCGGTGTGTCCAGTCGGCGCGCGCCGGCGCCTATCGGGCGGCTCTCAGGGATGTCTTCATCACGGCAGCGCTCGCCGTTGTGTTCCTTTTCCTCAAGGTGTTTGAGTGGGCCCGGTTGGTGCACGCGGGAAACGGCGTGGACAGCAACGACTTCTTCATGTACTACTTCTTTCTCACCGGAATCCACTTCGTGCACCTGCTGATCGGCTTCGTCGTCCTCGGCGTCATCGTCTACCAACTCCGCAGTCCGGTGCCCAGATCTCAGAGCTCCCAGGAACTTGTCGAAACCGGCGCAACGTATTGGCACACCGTCGATTTCCTTTGGGTGCTCATCTTTGCGCTGCTCTACGTGGTGAGGTGAGCAGTGAAATTCAACAAGAGACTGCTGGTTGTCTGGGTGACCCTGGCCGCGCTGACGCTGGGCTATCTGTGGATAGACCACTCCGCAGGGGGTCAAGCCGGTGCGCTGAAATCCAGCGCGGTGGTCACGTCGAGCGTCATCGTCATCGCACTAGTCAAGGTGCGCATTATCTTTCGCGAGTTCATGGAGGTTCGAGCCGCCCCGGTCCTGCTGTGCCGGCTCACCGACGCGTGGGTGGTGCTGATCGGCGCCGTGTTACTCGGCTGCTACTTCGTCGGCATGCAGGTCCGGTAGCGCTCGCGGGCGAGAAACCCTATGCCACCGGCGCGATCGCGTCCGCGGTGGTGAACGACAGGTGCAGTTCGCTCAGGCCGCGCAGGATGTACGTCGGCTCATAGGTGTAGCGACGCTCGGCGGCAGGCCCGTGATGGGCTTCGTTGATCTCGATCTGCGGCATCCGGTCCAGGATCCGCTCGATCGAGACACGGCCCTCGACGCGGGCGAGCGGGCCGCCGGGGCAGGAGTGCACGCCGCGGGCGAACGCCATGTGTTCGCGAACGTTCTTGCGGCGCAGGTCGAACTCGTGCGGGTTCTCGAACCGGCGCGGGTCGCGGTTGGCCGCCCCCGGCAGGATCATCACCACGGTGCCCGCGGGGATGTCGACACCGCCAATGGTGGTTGCCTTGCGGGCCAGCCGCGAGTCGCTCTTGACGGGGCTGTCCATGCGCAGCGATTCCTCGATGAACCCGGGAATGAGACTGCGGTCTTCACGCAACTGTTGCTGGATGTCGGGCCGGTCACCGAGCACCTGCAGGGCGGCGCTGAGCAACTTGGCCGTGGTCTCCTGGCCGGCGGCGAAGAGGAACGTCGCCGAGCGGACCACCTCGATCACCGGGGGCGTCGATCCGTCCGGATACTTCGCTTCCGCCAGGTAAGTCAGTACGTCGCCACGTGGGTCACGCCGCCGATCCTCGATGTAGTTGCAAAACTTGTCGTCGAGCCACTCCAGCGGATTGATGCCGACGGACTCGTGGTCCAGGGCACCCACTCGCGCTTCGGGTCGGTCGGCGCCCAAGACCTTACGGAACTCCTTGTGGTCTTCTTCCGGGACGCCGAGCAGGTCGGCGATCACCAAGGTGGCGAACGGCTTTGAGTATTCGGCGATGAACTCACACTCGCCGTTCTGCAAGAACTCGTCGAGCTGACGGTCGGCGAGGCGCCACATGAACTCCTCGTTCTGCTTCAGCCGGCTCGGAGTCAACAGCTTGGCGAGCACCGACCGGGCCTTGGTGTGGTCCGGCGGATCCATCGTGACCATGTGCTCGTTCATCGGGAAGGAGCTGCGATGCGCATCGATCTGCGGGCTGATGTCGTCGCCTTCGGGCGTGAACGGCAGCGGCGGGAAGGGCCCGCCTAGGGCGACGATGTTGGAGAACGTGTCCGGGTCCTTGTAGATCTCGCAGGCTTCGTCGTAGCCGGTGACCGCGATGACGCCGTAGTGCGGAAGGCGCAACACCGGGTTTTGACTGCGCAGGTAGTCGAAGTACGGGTGCGGATCTGGGACCAGTGACGGATCGGTGAAGAAGTCGATCGAGTCGTACGTGCTCATCGGAATGCGTCTCCCTGGGCTGGGTTTACCGGTGTTGTTCGGCGGCACCGCGATACCGCCGCCCGGTTACGAGATCGAAAATGTGCTGAGCACCTGCTTAGCATGGCGGTAATGTCAGGGTCAAGGTCGCAACGCCGCGCCACGATACGATCCGTGTAGTCGGCACGGGATGGCACACAGTACGGAGCAATGACATGACATCGGCCCGCAGAATCGGGGCACCGGACGCGAAAAATCGCGTTTTGCTGCTCGATGCAGCCGAGCAGCTGATGCTCGAGGAGGGCTATGCCGCGGTCACGTCGCGCCGCCTCGCGAACAAGGCCGGGCTGAAGCCTCAGCTGGTGCATTACTACTTCCGCACCATGGAAGAGCTGTTCCTGGAAGTCTTCCGTCGCCGGGCCGAAGAGGCGCTCGAAGCGCACGCGCAAATGCTGAAGTTGCCACAGCCGCTGTGGGCGCTGTGGAGATTCGGCACCGATCCCGCCTTCACGCGGATTTCCATGGAATTCATGGCACTGGCCAATCACCGCAAAGACATGCGGGCCGAAATCGCTTATTACGCAGAACGTTTTCGCGAAGAACAGCGCCAAGCAGTGGCGACGGCGCTGGAACGTTACGGCTCCAGGATTCAAGACGAGGGCCAGGACATCGACATCCCCCCGGTGGTGTGGACGGTGCTGATGAGCAGCCTGTCGCGCTTTCTGGTGCTCGAGCAGGCGATCGGCATGTCCGCCGGCCATGCCGAGACGCTGGAGTTGGTCGAGAACTACCTGCGGCGCCTGGAAGGCGAACCGCAGCCGATCGAGGGTGTGCCGGAGACCTGGCTGGTTCACCAGTTCCGCAACGAGCAGAGCACGCCCTTGGGGCCGTCCTTGGATACGACGACGGCCCCATCCACCGCCAGATCGCAGTGAAGTCCCGGCGTGCCGGGCTCTGTGCCCGTGCTCGCCACGACCATCGCGTAATGATCGGGGTCCGACATATCCAGATCGAAGCTCCACGGCTTGCCCGGGGCGAGGTCGATGTCGACGTGTGGTGTGAACGAGTAGGGGTTGTGGCTGTAGTCGGAAAATTTGTCCGGCTGGTGGTCCAGGTAATAGATGCTCGTATAGATCGGATTCTGCGCACTGACGGTGTACTTGACGTGATGCATGACCGGGTCGTCGGCGTGTGCGCGTCCGCTTCCCGTCAGCACGCCGGCCGCCGCCAATAGAGAAGCCAACGACACGATGGAGCCGACGTTCAGCAAGGTCCTGATACTGGTCATGACGCTCCTCCGGCTGCCGCGCGCGGTTTGGCGTTGCGGTTCATGACCCGTTCTGCGGCCTGCCAGTGCGGGTCAGCTACCCATAGTCGTGCGAAGGATGCTATCGCCTCCTCGGGGGAAACTCCGCGGATTACGCGCTTTACCTCGGCCGCCGGCCGGCGCGCCAGCGACCGTGCGACGGATCGCCATCCCTGGTCGGGCGAGTCGAAAACATCGCGGGGCACGACCTGGTCCACCAAACCGATGCGTTCGGCGTCGGCCGCGGTGAGGCTCTTTCCCGACCCGGCCAACAGCAGCGCGCGGCTCTTGCCGACCAGCGCGGCCAGCCGCTCGGCTCCGCCCCAGGCCGGCATGATCTCCAGCTGCACCTGGTTGAAGGCGATCTTGATGTCGTCGGCGGCCACCCTGATGTCGGCGGCGACAGCGACTTCGGCGCCGCCGCCGAACGCGTGGCCGTTGAGCGCGGCGATGACCGGGGCGGGGAAGTCTGCCAGCTGATCGCAGATGGACCGCATCCGTCGGGCCATGGCCGCGGCGTCCTCCTCGGTCCGCAGCGCGCTCAATTCCTTGAGGTCACCCCCGGAGACGAAGGCTTTGTCCCCGGCGCCCTTGATCACCAGCGCCTGCGCGTCCGCCGCAGCATCGAGCGCCTTCTCCAGCTGGTCCATGGTGTCCAGACCGATGGCGTTGCGCGCGTGCGGGCGGTCGATGGTGACCACCGCCAGCCCGTCGTCGATCTCCAGGTCCACCATGTGTTATCGCTCCTCGTAGGAACCCGATATTGGCATTCTCTTTTCGCGAGAATAACATCATCGCTGCAGGCCCAAGAACTTTCGTCAGCGAGGATGGAGGTGACTCGATGCGGAACCGAAGCGTGGTCGCCGTTGCGGTCCTGACCGTGGCCGTGGCCGCGGCGTGCACGTCGCGCCCACCCACCCAACTCGCCAGCACGGCATCGGTCACCGTGAACGGCATCGACCGGAATTTCCACATCGTGAAGTGCGGTCAGGTGGAGTGGACCCGGATGATCGACATCGGCAGCGATTTCTCCGGAGCCAAGGTGGTCATCAACGAGAGTGCGCAACCGGCGATCGCCGAGTCCGTACACATCCAGAACCTGGGTGGTTTCAGCGGGATGTACGCGCGGGGTGGTACCGGCAGTGCGGACATGAGCATCGCGGGTGACAAGTTCACCGTCTCCGGCACCGCCGAAGGCCAGAAGACGGACAAATCCGGCGAACCGGCGACCGCCACGTTCAAGATCGTCGTGAAGTGCTGACCTCGTCGAATCGGGGATCGGTGGGGGCACGTTGCGATTAGGCGCCTGTAGAGAATAGTATTCTCACAAATTGCAAAGGAGGATCTCATGGGCCAGTTGTCCCACAAGGTGGATGTCCCGTTCCCGATCTTTGACGCGGATAACCACCTCTACGAGCCGCCGGAGGCGCTGACCAAGTTCCTGCCCAAGGAGTACAAGGACTACGTCCAGTACGTGCAGATCAACGGTCGTACCAAGATCGCCATCCGGGGCCAGATCAGCAACTACATTCCCAACCCGACCTTTGAGGTCGTCGCCCGGCCGGGCGCCTGGGAGGAGTACTTCAAGTACGGCAACCCGGACGGCAAGACCAAGCGCGAGCTGTTCGGTGAGCCGATGCGCGCCATCCCGGCGTTCTTCGAGCCCGGCCCACGCCTGGAGACGATGAACGAGCTGGGCCTGGACAAGACGCTGATGTTCCCGACCTTGGCCAGCCTCCTGGAGGAGCGGCTGCGTGACGACCCGCTCGCCATCCACGTCCTGGTCCACGCGCTGAACGAGTGGCTGGACGAGGTCTGGGGCTTCAACTACCAGAACCGCATCTTCACCACACCCGTCATCACCTTGCCGATCGTCGAGAAGGCAATCGAGGAGCTGGAGTGGGCGGTCAAGCGCGGCGCCCGCGCCATCCTGGTTCGCCCGGCGCCGGTCCCCGGCTTCCGCGGTCCGCGGTCGTTCGCGGTGCCCGAGTTCGACCCGTTCTGGGAGCGGGTCGTTGAGCACGACGTGCTGGTCGGCATGCACTCCAGCGACAGCGGCTACTCCCGGTACACCTCGGAGTGGGACGGCGCCGACCAGGAGATGCTGCCCTTCCAGACCAACGCGATGGGCATCCTCAACGAGTGGCGGCCGATCCAGGACTCGGTGGGTTCGTGGGTGATTCACGGCGCGCTGTACCGCCACCCGAAGCTGAAGGTCGCGATCGTCGAGGCCGGTTCGAAGTGGATGACCCCGCTGCTGGACGGCCTGGCGGAGGTCTTCCGCAAGGCCCCGGAGGCGTTCCCGAGCGACCCGGTCGAGATGGTCAAGAGCCGGATTCACGTCAGCCCGTTCTTCGAGGACGGCATCGACGATCTGGTCAACCTGGTCGGTGTGGACCAGGTGCTCTACGGCTCGGACTGGCCGCACCCGGAGGGGCTGGCGGAGCCGACCTATTACATCGAGGCGCTGTCGCACCTGTCCACTGAGGACCAGGCGAAGATCATGGGCGGCAACCTCGGTCGACTCGTCACGGTGTGACGCCGGTCGGCGACGATGCAGAGCGCGAAGCGCGATGAGGAGGAGCCGGCCAATCGGACTGTCGGCGACGATGCAGAGCGCGAAGCGCGATGAGGAGGAGCCGGCCAATCGGATCTAGCCCAACCTGGCAGACCATCCCCGAGATGGTCTTGAGCGCGGCGGACCGGTTCGGCGACGCGGAAGCAGTCGTCGACGGTCCGCTGCGCTTCACTTTCACCGAGATCGTCGAGCGAATCCGTTGCGCCGCAGGCTCCTTCGCCGAATTGGGCATCGACAAGGGTGACCGCGTCGCCATCTGGGCGCCCAATTCGGCCGAGTGGATTATCGCGGCGTTCGGCTTGCTCACTGCGGGCGGTGTGCTCGTCCCGGTCAATACGCGGTTCAAGACCGAAGAAGCGGGCGACATCATCGCCCGCAGCGGCGTCAAGGCCGTCCTGGTGCAAAAGGGGTTCCTAAACCAGGACTACACCGCGCCCGCCGGGGTGCCGGTCATCGATCTGAAGTCCGACTTCCTTTCCAGCGGTTCACCATTCGAGCGGACGGTGAGCGGCACCGACACCTCGGACATCATCTTCACCTCGGGCACGACCGGGCGCCCCAAGGGCGCGATGCTCAGCCACGGCCAAACGCTGCGCATGTACGAGGAGTGGGCGACGCTCGCGGACCTGCGCGAGGGCGACCGCTACTTGCAGATCAACCCGTATTTCCACACGTTCGGCCTGAAGGCGGGTCTGGTCACCTCCTTCCTGCGCGGGGCGACGATGCTGCCCGTCGCGGTGTTCGACGTCGACACCGTGGTGGATCTCATTGAACGCGAACGCATTACGATGCTTCCCGGCCCGCCGACGCTGTACCATTCGCTGCTGATGGTCAACGACAAGTCCAAGCTGTCGTCCTTGCGTGCGGGGGTGACCGGCGCCGCCGACATTCCCGTCGAACTTGTGCGCCGCATCCGTGACGAACTGCCGTTCCAGACGCTGATGACGGGTTACGGGCTGACCGAGGCCGGCAACGTCACCCTGTCCCTGCCCGGCGATTCCCCGCAGGACGTCGCCACCACGGCGGGTGTGCCCTGCGACGGGGTCGAGGTGCGCATCGCCGACGACGGCGAGGTGCTGGTCCGCGGCTACGGAGTCATGAAGGGGTATCTCGACGAACCGGAGGCCACCGCCCAAGCGATCGACGGGGAAGGCTGGCTGCACACCGGAGACCTGGGGGACTTCACCGAGACCGGGCGGCTGCGCATCGTCGGCCGGAAAAAGGACATGTTCATCGTCGGCGGATTCAACGCCTACCCGGCCGAGATCGAAGGCTTCCTGCTCAAACACCCGGCCGTCGCCCAGGCGGCCGTCATCGGCGTCCCCGATGAACGGATGGGCCAAGTGGGCAAAGCGTTTGTGGTCCGCAAAGGTGACGTCGCCGCCGACGAATTGATCGACTGGTGCCGTGACCGCATGGCCGGATTCAAAGTGCCGCGCACGGTAGAGTTCCTTGATTCACTCCCACTCAACGCGACCGGGAAAGTGATGAAGGACCAACTTCGATGAACAACGGCGACATCCATTCGATGGTGATCGCGTCCGACTACCGTGTCCCGGACCCGACCCGGGTGTGGCCGCTGCTGGAACGCAATAAAGCCGCCCTGGCCGATATCGGCGCGCACCACGTGCTGGTCTACACCTCAACCCACGACCACGGCCGCGTGCTGGTGATGATCGGCGTCCACAGTCGTGAGCCCATCGTGGAGCTGCTGCGCTCCCGGGTCTTCTTCGACTGGTTCGACGAGGCCGGCGTCGACGACATCCCCGCGGTCTTCGCCGGCGAGATCGTCGACAGGTTCATCGCGCAGCCGCAGCAAGACCCAGCGGCGCCCGGCGTCGTGGTGGCCACCATCGCGTCCGTCAACGACGTCTCCCTGCTGACCTCCGAAGTCAGCACGGCGATCGACAGATTCACCACGGCCGGCATCCGAAAGACGTGGGTATTCCAGGCTTTCGACGACGACCACGAAGTACTGATCCTGCAGGAGTTGCCCGACGAGGAAAGCGCGCGGCGCTGGATCGACCACCCCGATGCCGCGGCGCAGTGGATGTCGGGGGCGGGCATCGGCGCCTACCCGCCCGTGTTCGTCGGCCGATTCTTCGACATGATGCGCATCGAGGCGGACTGAGGATTCGCCGTTGTACGTGTGCCTGTGTAACGGGGTCACCAGTCACGCCGTGACCGAGGCGGTTTCGTGCGGGGCGTCGACGACGAAGGAAGTCGCCCAGGCCTGCGGAGCGGGCGCCGACTGCGGTCGCTGCCGGCGGACCGTGCAGGCCATACTGCGATCGTCGACCCCGGATCGGAACCCGAACTCGCGCTAGATCCCTCAGCGCCGCGGGCTGCCGTCCGGTGACGTCGGCCGGACGAGTTCGACGAGCAGGTTGGGGATTTCGAGCCGTGGCAACATCACCTCGACGAACACCATGCGGTCCTGGTGCTCCGCGGCGGCGGTCAGGGCGTCGTCGAGCTCGCCGTAGGTCTGGACCCGGAACGCCAGGTGGTCGGTGACGCCCAGCGCGTGCGGCACGTCCGTCCACTTCCAATTGACGATGTCGTTGTACGGCGCGGTCGCGCCGTGAATCGCCCGTTCGACGGTGTAGCCGTCGTTGTTCACCACCACGATGACGGGGGAGAGGCCCTCGCGCGAAAAGGTGCCGAGCTCTTGGACGGTCAATTGCGCGGCGCCGTCCCCGATGAGCAACACGGTCCTGCGCTCCGGATGCGCCACCGCCGCCCCGAGCGCGGCGGGCAACGTGTAACCGATTGAGCCCCATAGTGGTTGACCGATGAAGGTGACTCCCTGCGGCAGCCGATGGTCGGCCATGCCGTAGAAGGAGGTGCCCTGGTCGGCGAGCACCACGTTGCCCGGTGTGAGGGCGACACACAGGCGGTTCCACAACATCTTCTGCGTCAGCGGTTGGTCGCGCGGCGGGGGCGGCGGCAGTGGCTCGGCCGGCGGCGACACCACCGCAGGCGAAGAGATGCCGCGGCGGACGAGGATCGTGGCCAGCGATTCCAGCGCGGCGCCCATCTCCAACGGCGCGAACACTTCTCCGGCCACACTGCTCTGATACTGGCCGACGTCGATGGTCCGGGCCGGGTCGATCCGCTGGCTGAAGAAGCCGCTGACCATGTCGGTGAACACCACGCCGGCGGTGACCAACACGGGCGCCCCTTCGATCGCGGCGCGCACCGCCGGCGCGCTGGCGGACCCCGCGTAGATGCCCAGGTAGTTCGGCGAACTCTCGTCGAGCAGGCTCTTTCCCCACATCAACGTGGCGTGCGGCACCACGTCGGCCGCCAGCAGCGCCTCGAGTTCCTTGATCGCCTGCAGCCGGTGCACCAGCAAGTCGGCGAGCACGGTGAGCTGATGGTCGCCGATGAGTTCGGTCGCGGCCTCGACGAACATCGCCAGCGCGCGCGGACTGGTGCCGCCGGTGTAGCGGGGCAACGGCGACTGCGGCGGCTCGGTGGGGAAGCGCGCCACGTCGGTGGACAGCAGGATGTATCCGGGACGCTTCTGCTCGCGCACCTCGGACAGCACCCGATCGATCTCGCGGCGGGCCGTCGCGGGCATCAAATTGGCTTGGGCGCAAGTGATTTCGCGGCTGACCCGGAAGAAGTGCTCGAAGTCGCCGTCGCCGAGCGAATGGTGCAGCGCCCGGCGGGTGCCCTGGGCATCCTTGGACGGGCCGCCCACGATGTGCACGACGGGAACCTGCTCGGCATAACTGCCCGCGATCGCGTTGGCCGCGGAGAGCTCACCGACGCCGAATGTCGTTACCAAGGCCGACATTCCGCGCAGCCGCCCATACCCGTCGGCCGCGTATCCCGCGTTGAGCTCGTTGGCGTTGCCGACCCAGCGAATGCTGGGGTGGGCGATGACGTGGTCGAGGAATTCCAGGTTGTAATCACCGGGAACGCCGAAGATCTCCGAAACGCCGAGCTCGGCGAGACGGTCCAACAGGTAGTCACCGACGGTGTATGCGGGCTCGGTCGCGGCATCAGTCACAGGCACGACGGTACGCTCGGTCGAATCCGTTCCGGGTGAGACGCCGTGCCAGTATCGTGCGGGCCATGGCACTCAAAGAATCCCGCGACATCGTCATCGAAGCCAGTCCGGAGGAGATTCTGGACGTCATCGCCGACTTCGAAGCGATGCCCGAATGGTCGGAGCCGCACCAGAGTGCGGAGGTCCTCGACACCGGCGACGACGGGCGTCCCCGCCAAGTGAGGATGAAGGTGAAGGTCGCCGGGATCACCGATGAACAGGTGGTCGCCTACACGTGGGGCGACGACTTTGTGAGCTGGAAGCTGGTCAGCTCCTCGCAGCAGAAGGCGCAGGACGGGAAGTACACGCTGATACCGCAGGGTGACGGGACCCTGGTCAAGTTCGAGCTTCTCGCGGACCCGAACGTGCCGCTGCCCGGCTTCGTGCTCAAGCGTGCCGTCAAGGGAACGATCGATTCGGCGACCAAGGCGCTGCGCGACCGGGTGCTCAAGGTGAAGAAGGGCAAGTAGCCAGGTGAGCGGTGGCGGGCCGCTGGCCGGGGTGAGGGTCATCGAACTCGGCGGCATCGGGCCGGGGCCGCACGCCGGAATGCTGCTCGCCGATCTGGGTGCAGACGTGGTGCGGGTGCGCCGGCCAGCGGGCGGGCTCGTAGCGATCGCAAGCGCGGCGAAGCCGGGCGAAGCGGGTCGCCACCAAACAGGCGTGAGCATGCCGGCCGAGGACCGCGACCTGCTGCACCGCGGCAAGCGGATCGTCGACCTGGACGTCAAGGCGCAGCCTCAGACGCTGCTCGGCCTGGCCGCCAAGGCCGACGTGCTGCTGGACTGCTTTCGGCCCGGCACCTGCGAGCGACTCGGCATCGGGCCGGACGACTGCGCGGCGGTCAACCCGCGGCTGATCTACGCGCGGATGACCGGCTGGGGACAGGACGGGCCGCTGGCGCCGACCGCCGGTCACGACATCAACTACCTGGCGCAGACCGGTGCGCTGTCGGCGCTGGGCTACGCCGACCGGCCACCGACGCCGCCGCTGAACCTGGTCGCCGACTTCGGTGGCGGCTCCATGCTGGTGGTGATCGGCATCGCGGTCGCCCTCTACGAACGGGAAAGTTCGGGCCAGGGGCAGGTCATCGACGCGGCAATGGTCGACGGGGTCAGCCTGCTGGCCCAGATGATGTGGACCATGAAGTCCACTGGCGCACTGCGCGACCGGCGCGAATCGTTTCTGCTCGACGGCGGCGCCCCGTTCTACGGCTGCTACGAGACCGCCGACGGTAAATATGTCGCCGTCGGTGCCATCGAGCCACAATTCTTCGCGGCCTTGCTCAATGGGCTTGGTCTCTCACCCGACGACGTGCCCGCCCAACACGACAGAGCCTCTTACCCCCGGATGCGCGAGGTCTTCACCCGACGGTTCGCCAGCCGGGCGCGCGACGAATGGGCGCAGACGTTCGCCGGCGCCGATGCGTGTGTCACCCCGGTGCTGACGTGGAGCGAGGCCGCCGCCGACGAGCACTTGCGGGCGCGGTCCACGGTGATCACCGCACACGGGGCCGACCAGGCCGCGCCCGCCCCGCGCTTTTCGCGGACCCCGGCCGGACCGGTCGGAGGGCCGCCTGCGGCGACCACGCCGCTCAGCGAAATCAACTGGTAGGAAACTGTTTACGCCGAATCAGTCCGTTTCGAGGTCGGCGTTGCTAAGTTGATCCTCAGTGGCCGTAAAAGCATCACGGGAATTTGTCGTCAACGCGCCGCCAGAAGTGGTCATGGAGGCGCTGACAGACGTCGGCGTCCTGTCGTCCTGGTCGCCGCTGCACAAAAACATCGAAGTCATCGACCGGTATCCGGACGGCCGGCCCCACCACGTCAAGACCACCATCAAGATTCTCGGGCTGGTGGACAAAGAGGTCCTGGAATATCACTGGGGCCCCGATTGGGTTGTCTACGACGCCAAGGGAACCTCCCAGCAGCACGGGCAGCACGTCGAGTACACGCTCAAACCCGAAGGGGTCGACCAGACCCGGGTGCGATTCGACATCACCGTCGAACCCGGCCGGCCCATGCCCGCCTTCATCGTGCGGCGGGCCAGCGAAAGCGTTCTCGACGCGGCGGTCAAAGGATTGTGCGACTTGGTGAACCGCGGTTCGGCCGAGTCCGAATAGCCGGAATCGTCCGCGGTTTTCGCCTCCGCCGGCGGCGTCGCTGTTGTTAACTTATTAGCAGTGGCCGTTCAAGCATCGTCGGAAATCGTCCTTGACGCGCCTCCGGAGTTGATCATGGAGGCGCTGGCCGACATGGACGCCGTGCCCTCATGGTCGTCGGTGCATAAGCGGGTCGAAGTCGTCGACAAGCACCCCGACGGGCGACCGCACCACGTGAAGGTCACCATCGCGGTGACCGGCATCCACGACACGGAACTGCTCGAATACCACTGGGGGCCGGACTGGATGGTGTGGGACGCCCAGAAGACTGCTCAGCAACGTGGCCAGCACGGCGAGTACACGCTGACCAGGGAGGGCTACGACAAGACCAGGGTGCGGTTCGCCATCACCGTCGAACCGTGGGCGCCGCTGCCCGAGTTCTGGGTCAGCCGGGCCCGCAAGAAGATCCTCGATGCCGCGCTGGAGGGACTGCGTAAGCGCGTGATGGAGGGCTTCGAGCCTTCTACGTAGTCGACCGGTCACGCAGGGCGGCCAGTCGCCTGATCGCCTCGTCGAGGGTGTCATCGCGTTTACAGAAGGTGAAGCGCACCAGGTGATTCCACACGTCGGCGGGACCGTGTGTCGCGGCCGGGTCGCAGAAGGCCGACATCGGGATCGCGGCCACTCCAACCTTTTCCGGCAGCGCCGCGCAGAACGCGCTGCTGTCGTCGTAGCCCAGCGGACGCGGATCCGCGCACAGGAAGTACGTGCCGGCGCTGTCGTGGACCTCGAACCCGACGTCGATCAGCCCGGCGGCCAGTCGATCGCGCCGGGCCTGCAAGGTGGCACGCAGGCCGGCGACCCAGGCGTCCTCGGTCTCCAGCGCTAGGGCCACCGCCGGCTGGAACGGCGCGCCGCCGACATAGGTCAGATATTGTTTGGCCGCGCGCATCCCGGAAATGAGTTGTGCTGGGCCACAAGCCCATCCGATCTTCCAGCCGGTGCAGTTGAACATCTTGGCCGCGCTCGAGATCGTGATCGTCCGCTCGGCCATGCCGTCGAAGCCGGCCAGGGGAACGTGTTGCCGGCCGTCGAAGACCAGGTGCTCGTACACCTCATCGGTGATCACCAACAGGTCGGCGGCGACCGCGACCTCCGCGATGGCGGCCAGTTCGTCGGCGCTGAGCACTGTTCCGGTCGGGTTGTGCGGCGAGTTGACGATCAGCGCGCGGGTTCGTGGGGTCAGCGCTCGGCGCAGGGCGTCGGCGTCCAGCGCGAAGCCGCGGCCATGGGGGACCAGCGGCACGGCCACCCGCTGCGCGGAGGCCATCGCCACCACCGGCGAGTAGGAGTCGTAGAACGGCTCGATGAGCAGCACCTCGGAGCCGGGTTCGACCAGGCCCAGCACCGCCGCGGCGATGGCCTCGGTCGCGCCGACCGTCACCAGCACTTCGGTGTCGGGGTTGTACTCGATGCCGTAGCGGCGCTGCCGCTGGGCGGCGATCGCGTGGCGCAGCGGCGCGATGCCGATGCCCGGCGGGTATTGGTTGACGCCGTCGGCGATGGCCTCCTGGGCGGCCTTCAGCATGGCCGGGGGCCCGTCCTCGTCGGGAAACCCCTGGCCAAGGTTCACCGCTCCGATGCGTGCGGCCAGTGCCGACATCTCGGCGAACACCGTGGTCGCGTAGGGGCGCAGTCGCGACACCGTCATGGTGGACGAGCTTAGGCGGGGCGTGCGTCCGCGAACTGGGGGAACCGGCCGTCCGCGGGTGTCACGCCAGCGTGGCGCCAGGCCGCCGGAGTCACGCTGGCGTGACGTTCGAGCGCGTGGTGTGCCTCACTGGGGGGCCTGGACCTGCACCGTCTTGCCCAACCAACAGGTTGGCCGGGGCCCCCTGTTAGGGTGGTGCGGAACCTAGTCTTGAAGACGGATTCGAACCCAATTCGGAGAACAGGAAGTCGTCATGTCCGAAGAAGCTTTTATCTATGAGGCCATCCGCACCCCGCGGGGCAAGCAGCGCAACGGCTCGCTGAACGAGGTCAAGCCGCTCAACCTGGTCGTCGGCCTGGTCGACGAGCTCCGCCGACGCTACCCCGACCTCGACGAGAACCTGATCAGCGACATGATCCTGGGCGTCGTGTCCCCGGTCGGTGACCAGGGCGGCGACATCGCCCGCACCGCGGTGCTGGCGGCGGGCCTGCCCGAGACCACCGGCGGCGTGCAGCTCAACCGGTTCTGCGCGTCCGGCCTCGAGGCCGTCAACACCGCCGCCCAGAAGGTGCGGTCCGGCTGGGACGACCTGGTGCTCGCCGGCGGTGTCGAGTCGATGAGCCGCGTCCCGATGGGCTCCGACGGCGGCGCCTGGGCAACCGATCCCGAGACCAACTACCAGATCGGCTTCGTGCCCCAGGGCATCGGCGCCGACCTGATCGCCACCATCGAGGGCTTCTCCCGCGAGGACGTCGACCGCTACGCGCTGCGCTCACAGGAGAAGGCGGCGGCGGCGTGGTCGGGCGGTTACTTCGCCAAGTCGGTCGTGCCGGTGCGCGACCAGAACGGTCTGGTCATCCTCGACCACGACGAGCACATGCGACCCGACACCACCCTGGAGGGCCTGGGCAAGCTGAAGACTGCGTTCGACGGCATCGGTGAGATGGGCGGCTTCGACGACGTGGCGCTGACCAAGTACCACTACGTGGAGAAGATCAACCACGTCCACACCGGCGGCAACAGCTCCGGCATCGTCGACGGCGCCGCGCTGGTCCTGGTCGGTTCGGAAGCCGCGGGCAAGTCGCAGGGGCTGACCCCGCGGGCCCGCATCGTGGCCACCGCCACCAGCGGCTCGGACCCGGTCATCATGCTGACCGGCCCGACCCCGGCCACGCAGAAGGTGCTCGACCGTGCGGGCCTGACGGTCGACGACATCGATCTGTTCGAGCTCAACGAGGCGTTCGCGTCGGTGGTGCTGAAGTTCCAGAAGGACCTCAACATCCCGGACGAGAAGCTCAACGTCAACGGCGGCGCCATCGCGATGGGCCACCCGCTGGGCGCCACCGGCGCCATGATCACCGGCACCATGGTCGACGAGCTCGAGCGCCGCAACGCGCGTCGCGCCCTGATCACGCTGTGCATCGGCGGCGGCATGGGTGTCGCCACCATCATTGAGAGGGTTTAAGACCATGGCAGAGAACACCATTCAGTGGGACAAGGATGCCGACGGCATCGTCACGCTGACCCTGGACGACCCCACCGGGTCGGCCAACGTGATGAACGAGCACTACAGCGAGTCCATGCACAACGCGGTGGAACGCCTTGCCGCCGAGAAGGATTCGATCACCGGTGTGGTCATCACCAGTGCGAAGAAGACCTTCTTCGCCGGCGGTGACCTGAAGGGCATGATCAACCTCGGCCCGGAGAACGCCGGTGAGGCGTTCGACACCGTGGAGTCGGTCAAGCGCGACCTGCGTGCGCTGGAGACGCTGGGCAAGCCGGTGGTGGCCGCCATCAACGGCGCCGCGCTCGGCGGCGGCCTGGAGATCGCGCTGGCCTGTCACCACCGCATCGCCGCGGACGTCAAGGGCCTGGTCGTCGGCCTGCCCGAGGTCACGCTGGGCCTGCTGCCCGGTGGTGGCGGGGTGACCCGCACCGTGCGGATGTTCGGCATCCAGAACGCGTTCATGAACATCCTGTCGCAAGGCACCCGCTTCAAGCCGGACAAGGCCAAGGAGATCGGACTGGTCGACGAGCTCGTCGGCTCGGTCGAGGAACTGGTGCCCGCCGCCAAGGCGTGGATCAAGGCCAACCCCGACTCACACGAACAGCCTTGGGACAAAAAGGGTTACAAGATGCCCGGCGGCACCCCGTCCAGCCCCGCGCTGGCCGGCATCCTGCCGTCGTTCCCCGCTTTGCTGAAGAAGCAGCTCAAGGGCGCGCCGATGCCGGCGCCGCGGGCCATCCTGGACGCGGCCGTCGAGGGCGCGCAGGTGGACTTCGACACCGCCAGCCGCATCGAGAGCCGCTACTTCACCAAGCTGGTCACCGGCCAGGTCGCCAAGAACATGATCCAGGCGTTCTTCCTGGACCTGCAGCACATCAACGGCGGTGGGTCGCGGCCCGACGGCATCGAGCCGGTCAAGATCAACAAGATCGGTGTGCTGGGCGCGGGCATGATGGGTGCGGGCATCGCCTACGTCTCGGCCAAGGCCGGCTTCGACGTGGTGCTCAAGGACGTCAGCCTCGAGGCCGCCGAGAAGGGCAAGGGCTACTCGGAAAAGCTTGAGGCCAAGGCGCTTCAGCGTGGCAAGACCACCGAGGAGAAGAGCAAGGCGCTGCTGGACCGCATCACCCCGGCCGCCGACCCCGAGGCCTTCAAAGGCGTTGACTTCGTGATCGAGGCCGTGTTCGAGAACCAGGAACTCAAGCACAAGGTCTTCCAGGAGATCGAGGACATCGTCGAGCCCAACGCGTTGCTGGGCTCGAACACCTCGACGCTGCCGATCACCGGTCTGGCGACCGGCGTCAAGCGCCAGGAGGACTTCATCGGGATCCACTTCTTCTCTCCGGTCGACAAGATGCCGCTGGTCGAAATCATCAAGGGCGAGAAGACTTCTGACGAGGCGCTGGCCCGGGTGTTCGACTACACGCTGGCCATCGGCAAGACCCCGATCGTCGTCAACGACAGCCGCGGCTTCTTCACCAGCCGTGTCATCGGCACGTTCGTCAACGAGGCGCTGGCGATGCTGGGCGAGGGTGTGGAGCCGGCAAGCGTCGAGCACGCCGGCTCGCAGGCCGGCTACCCGGCACCGCCGCTGCAGCTGTCCGACGAGCTCAATCTGGAGCTGATGCATAAGATCGCCACCGCCACCCGCAAGGGCGTCGAGGACGCGGGCGGCACCTACGAGCCGCACCCGGCCGAGGCCGTCGTCGAGAAGATGATCGAGATCGGTCGTCCCTCGCGGCTCAAGGGCGCGGGCTTCTACGAGTACGAGGACGGCAAGCGGACCCGCTTGTGGCCGGGCCTGCGCGAGACGTTCAAGTCCGGTAGCGCGCAGATTCCGTTGCAGGACATGATCGATCGCATGCTGTTCGCCGAGGCGCTCGAGACGCAGAAGTGCCTGGACGAGGGCGTGCTGACGTCGACCGCCGACGCTAACATCGGGTCGATCATGGGCATCGGCTTCCCGCCGTACACCGGTGGTAGCGCGCAGTTCATCGTCGGCTACCAGGGTGCGGGCGGTATCGGCAAGGAAGCCTTCGTGGCCCGCGCCAAGGAATTGGCCGCCAAGTACGGCGACCGCTTCCTGCCGCCGGCGTCGCTGAGCTAAGTACACGCACGAGCGCGGAAGCCCCCGGAACAACGAGGTTTCGGGGGCTTCTTCGTGCGGTTGTCGCGAAAGGCTAACGGCGCCTTTGGAACAGGTAGTACCACGCCGGCGTCTTCTCGGCGCGGTCCAGCTCGCGTTCCGCGCCCGCCGACAACAGCGTCCAGCTCTGCGTGAATCGTCGTTCCATCTCGGCGCGGTCGACGCCGCGCACCCCGACCCGACCGCCCGGCACTAATGCGACGATCAGCAGCCGCGCCTCGGGTGCCGCCAGGGCGCTGATTTCGCGCACGTAGGCGTCGCGATCCGCGTCGCTCATGTTGTGCAGGCACCCGTTGTCGACGATCAACCCGAAGTCCGCGCCGATGCCGGCCCGACTCAGCTGCGTGACGTCGGCCTGGACGAAATCGACCGCGGCGCCGGCCGCGCCGGCCTTGGCCCTTGCCCGCTCAAGGGGTTTGGCCACAAAGTCGACCGCGGTGACCTGCCATCCGTGTTGGGCGAGATAAATGGAGCAGTCGCCGGTACCGCAGCCGACCTCCAGGGCCGCCCCGGCGGGCAGCGCGGCCGCGTCGGGGGTTCCCTCGACCAGATCCCGTACGCTCTGCGCGAGCGGATGACCATCCCACGGGGTGAAACCGATGCGGTAAAAGATCCGGAACAGCGTCTGTTTGGAAGCCATAGCTCACCCTAGGCCCTGGGGTCCCTATCGGGAGGCGGCCGCGATGCGGCGCCATTCCTCCCGCGGAAATGCCCGGGGATCGGCCAGCAGCACTTGGACGCAGACGTGGTCGGCGCCCGCGGAACGATGCTCGGCGACGCGGCGCATGATGGCGTCTTCATCGCCCCACGCGATGATCGCGTTGAAGAGCCGATCGCTCACCTGCGACAGGTCGTCTTCGGAGAACCCGCTGCGCAGCAGGTTGTTGGCGTAGTTGGGTAGGGCCAGATACGCCCGCAGCCAATCGGTTCCGATCTGGCGGGCCTCGTCGGCGCTGTCGGTCAGGATCACCGTCTGTTCGGGAAGCAGCAATGGGCCCCGACCCAAAGTCGCACGGGCAGAAGCGGTGTGCTCGGGCGTGACGAGGTACGGGTGGGCGCCTCCGGCGCGGGTAGCCGACAGCGTCAACATCTTCGGGCCGAGCGCGGCGAGCACCCGGCGCTCGGTGGGGACCGGCCGCGGCGCGGCGTCCAACCCGTCCAGGAACGACGCCGTAGCCGCCAGCGGCTTGCGGTATCGCCCGGGTTGGCCGGCATCGATCAGCGGCGCGTGGCTGACGCCGATTCCCAGCAGGAAGCGGTCACCGTGCTCGGCGGTCAGAGTCGCGTAGGATTCGGCGGTATCGGCGGGCGAATGCATCCACAGATTAAGGATTCCCGTGGCGATCACGGTCCGCTTGGTCGCGCCGAGCAGATGACCCACCGCGTCGAACACGGGCCCGCCGACATCGGGTATCCACAGCGCCGGAAAGCCCAGTTCGTCGAGTTCGGCTGCAGCCTCGGCGGATTCGGCGGGGTCGCCGTAACGCAGCTGACTGCTCCAGATTCCAACGCCGGTCAGTTCCATATGCAGCCTTCCCTTCGTGGCGCGCGCCGGCCGCGGCTACTCGGGGCCGCGGCTCTACAGGACATGCTGTCAGACGTCGCTTCCGGTGTATTCGGGCACCGGCATCGAATCGTGCATCCGGACGCCCTTGGTATTGAGCTTCGCCAACGATCGGGACAGCGACCCCGGCATCGCCGAGACCAGTTGAGCGCCATGGGTTAACGCCCACAATCCAATTCGTGAACCGGGGATGATGCCCTTGGCGGCGCCGCGGGCGAACGTCCGGCTGCGATGCACCGGTTCGTGCATCTGTAGTTCATAGGCGGCGAAGGCGCGCAGGTGATCGCCGTCGGCCTCGGCGAGTTCTCCGGCCAGGACATAGGCGCCGAGGACCGCGAGGCTGGTGCTGCCGCCCACCGCGGGACCCGGGCAGTATCCGGCGTCCCCGACCAGGGTGACCCGACGGCGCGACCAGCGGTCGGTGCGCAGTTGGGTGATCGAGTCGAAATAGAAGGTGGGTGTGCGCTCGAGTTCGCCCAGCCAGCTGTCCACCTGGTCGTGCATCCCGGCGAACGCGCTGCGTAGTAATTCCTTCTGCCGCAACGCATCGCGGTGGTCGTAGTCCAATTCCTCTTTGCTGCGGAACATGAACACGGCGCGCGCGTCGTCCAGGTGATCGGCGGTGTAGATCGCGGCCAACCGGCCGACACCGACGTGGGTGACCATCTCGCCGGACTCCGCCATCGTCTTGGGTGCCGACAACACCGCCAGGTATCCCCCGAGGAAGCGGGTGAGCTCGGCCTCCTCGCCGAACGTCAGGCTCCGAACGTTGGAGTGCAACCCGTCGGCGCCGACGATGACGTCGAACGTGCGCGCCGGGCCGTGCTCGAACGTCACGGTGCCGTCGTGCTCGATCGCGGTGATCGAGTCGCCGAACAGGTACTCGACGTCGTCGCGGGCGGCGTCGTAGTAGATCTCGCTCAGGTCGTCGCGCATGATTTCCACGTGCCGGTCGGAGGTGGCGGCGTAGATCTTGGTGAGGTCGATCCGGGTGGCCTTGGTCCGGCCTTCCCGGCATATCGTCAGCCGGTCCGTTCCCGTGGCCAGTGCCTCGATGCGTGGGAGGACACCCATTTTCTCCGAGATTTCCATTGCGGGACGGAACAAGTCGACGGCGTGGCCGCCGGTCTTGCGCAGCGCCGGTGCGCGCTCCACGACGGTGACGTCGAACCCGTACCGGGCCAGCCAGTACGCCAGGACCGGGCCGGCGATGCTGGCGCCAGAGATGAGTATCCGCATGATCACCTCCCACAGTTACTTATCGTTCGGTAAGCATAGGAAATCGGTGGCGGCCGCGCTCCACGCTCTCGGCGGGTGACGTCAGGAAACGCCGCATCGTCGCCGGGCTAAAGTCTTTTGTTATGCGCTTTGGTTTATTCATTCCGCAAGGCTGGCGAATGGACCTCGTCGGCATCGAACCGGAAAAGCACTGGGCGGTGATGCGCGACCTGGCTGACCACGCGGACAAGGGCAGCTGGGACTCGCTGTGGGTCTACGACCATTTCCACACCGTGCCGGTCCCGACCGCCGAAGCCACGCACGAGGCATGGTCGCTGATGGCCGCCTATGCGGCCACCACGTCGCGGATCAAACTCGGCCAGATGTGTACCGCGATGAGCTATCGCAACCCCGTCTACCTCGCGAAGGTCGCCGCGACCGCTGACATCATCTCCGGTGGCCGCATTCAGATGGGCATCGGGGGCGGCTGGTACGAACACGAATGGCGGGCCTACGGTTACGGATTCCCTTCGGCGGGCGTGCGATTGGGCCGGCTGGACGAGGGCGTGCAGATCATGCGCGATGCCTGGCGCGACGGCAAAGTCAGTTTCGACGGCAAGCATTACCAGGTCGACGGCGCGATTGTCGCGCCTAAGCCCCTGCAGGACAACGGGATTCCACTGTGGATCGCCGGTGGTGGCGAGAAGGTGACACTGCGTATCGCCGCCCAGTATGCGCAGTACACCAACTTCACCCCTGAGCCGGAGGCGTTCGCCCACAAGTCCGAGGTGCTGGCCGAACACTGCCGCAACGTGGGCACCGACTTCGACGCCATCGTGCGTTCGGTCAATGTCAACGCAATCGTGGGCACGTCGGAGGCCGACGTCAAAGACCGGCTGCGACGCGTCCGCGACCGCCTGGTCGGCTGCGTGAGCGAGGCCTCGGCGGATGCAATGATCGCCGGCACCAGCGGGCCGGACTCGGCGACGGGCACAATCGAACAGGTCATCGAGCGGCTCACCAAGGTCCGCGACCTCGGCTGCGACTACGCGATCTGCTACTTTCCCGAGGCCGCCTACGACCGTTCCGGTATCGAAATGTTCGAACGAGAGGTCATGCCGGCGCTGAGCTGATCGCGCTAGACGTCGCTGGTGACGTACCGAGTCTTGACCGGAGGCGCGGCCAGCAGAGGCGGCAGCTCGGTCAGCTTGCCCTCACCGGCACGAAACGCGCGGTAGGCCTCGTCCTGCTCGACCGTCTCCCACAACTCGTAGATGATCCAATGCGCTTCGTCGTCCTCATCGACAAGCACGTCGGTGCGGACATTGCCGTCGAACGCCCGGGTGTCCTGCAGCGCCCGGCCCATGAGCTCACGTGCCGCGGCGACCTCACCGGGCTTGATCTTCAGTTCGAGTAGTACCGTGACCGGCATTGTCGTCTCCTTAATCCGGGGGTTCGGCTTGCGTCACCGAGTGTAGGTATTGGACATGATTCAATAGAGTGCCTCACTGCCGCGTGGCCCGGGGAATTCGAGTAACGCTAAAACCTTACAAAGGTCGGCTCCGACGGCCATCGCGATGGTAGCGTCCTTTTCGCGATAGGGGGCGCACGACGGTAGTCGAGCGGCCCCAAACAGCCGCCCGCACAGTGCAACTCCGCCAGGTGCCATTCGCTATAGATACACGGTGGATCAAGACAATCGTCATATGAGGCCAAATCGTGTGGGTGGGAGGGGCTTCGGATGAAACCCGAAGAGCGGATGCTTCCGCTGACACGGGGACAGCTGGATGTATGGCTCGCGGAGGCAACCGGCCGCTTTGGTGCCAAGTGGCAGTTGGGCGTGCTTTTGCGAATCGACGGCACGATCGACCGCGGTTTGCTCGAGTCAGCGATCCGTCAAGTTGTGTACGAGGCCGAACCACTTCGCGCCGCCTTCTTCCAGGTCGACGGCCAAGTGTTCCAAAAGGTGGTTGAGTGCCCAGACATTGAGCTCGCTTGCCACGATCTGACGGGGTCGCAGGATCCTGCACAGGACGCCTACCGGCTGGCGTCATCGATCCAGCAAACGCTGATGCCGCTGAGCGGCCCGCTGTTTAAATTTGCGTTGCTGCAGACGAAGATTGACGAATTCTATTTGTTCGCGTGCTGCCATCACATAGTTGTCGACGGAATCGGCCTTGCACTCGTTTGTCATCGGATCACAGATGTCTATTCTGCAATTGCTTCGGGCGCGCAGATTTCGCCTGCCTTTTTTGGTTCGCTAAGCGAGCTGATCGATTGCGAGTTGGCGTACGAAGCATCCGACGATTACCTCGATGACCAGACTTATTGGACGGAAAACCCTCCGCCGGAGAGTGAATCGCGTTCCTGGTTCGCGCACGTCGCAGATGGGCGTGATCCCGGTGAGTCTTCTGCGCCGGTGCAATTAGACCCTTCCGTCGTTGCCGGGATTGAGGAGTTGTCGCGGGCGCTGGGGGTGCGCCGCTCGTCCGTGATTACGGCGGCGTGCGCACTGCTGGTGCACGGGTGTCACACCGAGGGTTCGAAGGTAGCGCTGGATTTCCCGGTAAGCAGGCGGGTACGTCCGGAGGTACAGACGGTGCCCGGAATGATCTCCGGGGTGGTGCCTCTGGTGTTCGAAGCTGCGCCGGGATCCACGGCCGCTGGTTTTTGCGCACACGTCGACGCGCGAATCCGGGAAGCGCTGCAGCATCAGCGTTTCCCGGTTCACACTGTCGAGACTGCGGGGCGTTCGCGTATCCCGGGGGAGCTGTCGAATCGGGTAGTCGTCAATTTCATTCCGGCAGCCCACATGTCGCATTTCGCCGATGCTGCGACAACGGCGACCCTGACTCACTCGGGCATCGTCGATCAATTCGGGCTGGCCTTCTTCAGGGACGAAGACCGGCTTTTTCTCACCACCCAGGGCGCCGGACAGTTATTCCCTGATTGTGGTGTAAGCGATTTAGCGGGGCGCTTGGAGCGGCTATTGGTCGCCCTGATCACCGACCCCAAGCGTCGGTTGTCATCGATGGATTTGCTGGACCAGGTCGAGCATGCCCGCCTGGATGGGTGGGGCAACCGCGCGGCGTTGACCGGCGCGGTGACGACCGCGGTGTCGGTTCCGGTGTTGTTCGCCGACCAGGTCGCGCGCGCTCCCGAAGCGACGGCGGTTACCTTCGACGGCCGTTCCATGACATATCGGGAGCTGGAGGAGGCTGCTAACCGGTTCGCACACTTGCTGATTGGCCGGGGAGTGGGGCCAGGGCAGTGTGTGGCGCTGATGTTGGAACGCTCAGCGCAGGCGATCGTGGCGATTTTGGCGGTACTGAAGACCGGGGCGGCGTATTTGCCGATCGACCGCGCCCTGCCCGATGCCCGGATCGATTTCATGCTCACCGACGCCGCGCCGGCCGCCGCCATCACCACCGCCGGGCTGGTCGACCGGCTGGGCGGGCGTGATCTGGCTGTCATCGATGTCGACGACCCGGATGTGGACGCCCAGTCCAGTACCGCTTTGCCGCCGCCGCAACCCGACGACATCGCCTACCTGATCTACACCTCGGGCACGACCGGCATGCCCAAAGGGGTAGCCATCACGCACCACAACGTCACCCAGCTGGTGTCGACTCTGACCCTCGGTTCGGCGCCGGGCCGGGCGTGGACCCAATGCCATTCCTATGCCTTCGACTTCTCGGTGTGGGAGATCTTCGGCGCGTTGCTAGCTGGTGGGCGGCTGGTCGTGGTGCCCGAAGAGGTGACCGCCTCACCGGAGGACTTCCACGACGTACTGATCCGCGAACAAGTTGGCGTGTTGAGCCAAACCCCTTCTGCCGCGGGAATGTTGCCGTCGCAGGGGCTGGAATCGGTGGCTTTGCTGCTTGGCGGCGAGCCATGTCCGGCAGAGCTGGTCGACCGTTGGGCACCCGGGCGGGTGATGCTCAACGCTTACGGTCCCACCGAAACCACGGTGTGTGCGGCGATCAGTGCGCCGTTGAGGCCGGGCACGGACGTGGTGCCGATCGGTTCGCCGGTGCCGGGCGCGGCGTTGTTTGTGCTGGATGGATGGTTGCGGCCGGTGCCCGCCGGGGTGGTCGGGGAACTGTATGTGGCCGGCGTCCGGGTCGGATGCGGGTATTGGCGCCGGTCCGCGTTGACCGGGTCGCGGTTTGTGGCGTGTCCGTTCGGTGGGGCCGGAGTGCGGATGTATCGCACGGGGGATTTGGTGCGGTGGGGTTCTGATGGGCAGCTGCAGTATCTGGGGCGCGCTGATGAGCAGGTCAAGGTCCGCGGCTATCGCATCGAGCTGAGCGAGGTGCGGGCGGTGTTGGCCGGGTTGGGCGGGGTGGAGCAGGCGGTGGTGGTCGTCCGCGAGGACGGCCCCGGCGGCAAGCGTCTGGTGGCCTATGTGACCGGGACTGCCGACCCGGCCAAAGTGCGCACCCAACTGGCTGAGCGGCTTCCGGCCTATATGGTCCCGGCGGCGGTGGAGATGTTGGAGGCGTTGCCGTTGACGGTGAACGGCAAGCTGGATACCCGCGCCCTGCCGGCACCGGAGTACAGCGCGGAGGCGTATCGGGCTCCGGGCAGTGCGGTCGAGGAGATCCTGGCTGGGATCTATGCGCAGGTGCTGGGGGTCGAGCGGGTCGGGGTCGACGACTCGTTTTTCGAGTTGGGTGGGGATTCGTTGTCGGCGATGCGGCTGATCGCGGCCATCAATGCCGGTGTGGATGCCGGTCTTTCGGTTGGTGCGGTGTTCGAGGCGCCGACGGTGGCGCAGTTGGTGCTGCGGATCGGGGAGGGCACCGATGGAGGGCAGCCCCTGGTGGCGGGGGAGCGGCCGGCGGTGGTTCCGTTGTCGTTTGCCCAGAACCGGTTGTGGTTCCTCGACCAGTTCCAAGGGCCGTCACCGGTCTACAACATGTCGGCGGCGTTGCGGCTGGACGGTTCCCTGAACGCCGACGCGTTGGGTGCGGCCTTCGCCGATGTGGTGGCTCGCCACGAGAGTCTGCGCACGCTGTTCCCGGCGCCCGAGGGCACACCGCAACAGGTGGTGGTGCCGGTTGAGCGGGCCGATGTCGGGTGGCAGGCAGTCGATGCCAGCGGCTGGTCGACGAGCCAGCTCGACGAGGGCATTGGTTCCGCAGTGCGCTACCCGTTTGATCTGGCTGCTGAGATCCCGTTGCGGGCAACGCTATTCCGCGTCACCGACGATGAGCACGTGTTGGTGGTGGTGGTGCACCATATCGC
>NZ_LZJP01000127.1:0-769 GCF_001667865.1 Mycobacterium mantenii
GCGATATGGTGCACCACCACCACCAACACGTGCTCATCGTCGGTGACGCGGAATAGCGTTGCCCGCAACGGGATCTCGGCAGCCAGATCAAACGGGTGATGGGCCGCAGAGTCGATGGCTTCGTTCAACCGCGGTGTCGGCCAACCGCTGGCATCGACGACCTGCCACCCGACATCGGCCCGCTCAACCGGCACCACCACCTGTTGGGGTGTGCCCTCGGGCGCCGGGAACAGCGTGCGCAGGCTCTCGTGGCGAGCCACCACATCGGCGAAGGCGACGCTCAGCGCATCAGCATCTACGGGTCCGTCCAGCCGCAACACCGCGGCCATGTTGTAGACCGGTGACGGACCTTGGAATTGGTCGAGGAACCACAACCGGTTCTGGGCAAACGACAACGGAACCACCGCCGGTCGCTCCCCCGCGACCAGTGGCTGCCTTCGATCGGTGCCCTCGCCGATCCGCGGCGCCAGCTGGGCCACCGTCGGTGCCTCGAACACCGCACGCACCGAAAGGCCTTCATCCACAGCGGCATTGATGGCCGCGATCAGCCGCATCGCCGACAGCGAATCGCCACCCAACTCGAAAAACGAGTCGTCCACCCCGACCCGCTCGACCCCGAGCACCTGCGCATAGATCCCGGCCAGGATCTCCTCGACCGCACTGCCCGGGGCCCGATACGCCTCCGCGCTGTATTCCGGTGCCGGCAGCGCGCGCTTGTCGAGTTTGCCGTTGATGGTCATCGGCAGCGCCTCCAACGCCACCACCGGCG
>NZ_LZJP01000128.1:0-156619 GCF_001667865.1 Mycobacterium mantenii
GACCGACCGGCGAACGCGCCGACTGGTGGTGGTACACACCCTTCCAACCCCAACCACCACCAACCAACAACTAACCCCGATTACTGGGGCCGGCCACCGCCGGCAATGCATCCAAGCTCAAACACGTTGGAGCATCGAGGAATTCGATCACACTAACGGTTACCTACCGGGTCATAGGCACCTGGGTCGACAACCAGACCCGCACCGTCGACGACCTGAAATGAAGTAGCACAAGGGATTAACGGCGTTAGCCCCCGGCCCGTTGCGCGGCCACGAACAGGTTCCCGGGCACGTAGTCCCGGACCTCCTCGGGCGCCGCGCGCCCGTAGCCGGCCATCAACTCGTCGGCCGGCGTCACCGTCACGTCCCAGCCGTGGCGGCCGAACCACTGGCCGACGTCCTCGCGTTCCTCGAAATACCAGAGCTCGTCGGTCCGGGGCAGCTCGCGGTCCGGATCCACTCCGGTCATCAGCGCGCGGATCCGGTCCATCCGCTCACGGCGCTTGGCGCGGGCCTGCGGATCGAGGAACTTCGGGCCCAGCGCCTCGACGGCGACCCGGCTGCCCGGAACGGTCAGCCCCTGGATGCGGTCGAACAGTAACTCCTGGGCGGTCGCGGGCAGATACGGCATCAATCCCTCGGCCGACCAAACGCTGGGCGCCGACGGGTCAAAACCCGCCTGCCGCAACGCGGTCGGCCAATCCTGGCGCAGGTCCACCGGAACCGGGACGCGGTTGCAGGCGGGTTGTGCCCCATGGTCGGCCAGGGTGGACGCCTTGAAGTCCAGGACGCGGGTCTGGTCGAGCTCGTAGACCGTGGTGCCCGCCGGCCAGGGCAACCGCCAGGACCGCGCGTCCAGGCCGGCCGCCAGGATCACCGCCTGGCGGATGCCCGCACCGGTGGCGTCGAGGAAGAACTTGTCGAAAAACGCCGTGCGCGAGGCCATGTAACCGACCATCGACTGCATCTGCAGCGGCAACGTCGGCTCGGCTTCGACGATCTCGGGCGGCAACTGCGCCCCGGAGTGCCAATTCCACACGCCGTCGCCGGCGGCATCGAGGAACACCTGGGCGAATGGATCTGTGATCAAAGGGTTTTCGTTGCGGGTCTCCGCGGCGCGGGCCGAGGCCACCCCGAGCGCGGTCGCGCCCACGCTTTCGGTGATCTCCCAGCTGTCGTTGTCGGTTCTCGCCACGGTCAGTTCCCTCCCGTCCGTTGCGCCGCCACGAACAGCGTCTGCGGCGTGGCGTCGTCGATGCCCTGTGGTGGCCTGCGGCCGTAGCCGGCCATCAGCTCCGGCGCCGGGGTGACCGTCACCTCCCAGCCGTGCCGGCCCAGCCAGTCACCCACGTCTTCGCGTTCCTCGAAGTACCACAGGTCTTGCACGTCGGGAATGTCGCGCTCGGGGTCCAGTTCGGCCATCAGGTCGCGCACCCGCTGCATGGTCTGACGTTGCCGGTTCCGGGCCTCCTCGTCGAGGAAGTCGGGGCCGGGCGCCTCCACGGCGATCCGGCTGCCTGGCGCGCTGAGCGCCTGTACCCGGTCGAACAGCAGCTCCTGCGCGGCCGCCGGCAGAAACGGCAACAGCCCCTCCGCCGACCACACGCTGGGCGCAGAGGCGTCAAATCCGGCCTGCTGCAAGGCGGACGGCCAGTCGTGGCGCAGGTCGACGGGAACGTTGACGAGCTTGCAGGTTGGCTGGGCGCCCTTGTCGCGTAGCGTCGCCGCCTTGAAGTCCAGGACCCGCGGCTGGTCCAACTCGTACACGGTGGTGGCATCCGGCCCGTCTTCGCGGAACGGCAGCCGCCAGGCGCGGGAGTCCAGCCCCGCCGCCAGAATCACCACCTGCCGCACGCCCGCGCCGACCGCGTCGAGGAAGAACTTGTCGAAGAACGCCGTCCGCGCGGCCATGTAGTCGACCATCCCCTGCATCCGCGGCTTCAGGTCCGGTTCGAGCTCGGCGATCTGGGCGGGCAGATTGGGAGCCGCGAACCAGTCCCACATGCCTTCCCCGGCCGCCTGCAGGAACACCCGCGCGAACGGGTCGCTGATCAGCGGATTCTCACTCTCGGTCTCGGCGGCCCGGGCCGCCGCCACGCCGAGAGCCGTCGCCCCCACGCTCTCGGTGATCTCCCAGCTGTCGTCGTCCGTCCTGGCCACGCCGGTGCCCTCCCCAATTCGCTAGCACGCCTACCTAACCGACCCTACGCGCGCCGGATGACTGGGAGCTGTCAACGGACCGGGTATTTAAGTTAACTTGTCCGCGGGCCAGCAGGCCGGAAGCAGCGTGCAGCGCGAACTCAAAGGATCGTTGATACATGCGAGTTGACGGGCGCGAGATCATCGTTTCCGGCAGCTTGCTGCAGCCACTGACCCGACGGACCAACGACATCCTGCGGCTGATACTGGCAGTGCTCTTTCTGGCACTGGTGATCACGGGTTCGGTAATCACCCGTCCGCAATGGATCGCGCTGGAGAAATCCGTCTCGCAGATCGTCGGTGTTTTATCGCCGACGCAATCCGATGCGGTGTACCTGATCTACGGATTGGCGATCGTGGCATTGCCATTCGTGATCCTGATCGGCCTGATCGTCGCCGGGCAGTGGAAGCTGCTGGGCGCGTATGCCGCCGCGGGGTTGAGCGCCATCCTGTTGTTGTCGATCAGCGGTACCGGCCTGTCCGCGCCGCGGTGGCACTTCGACGCCCTCGACCGGCTGACCACGCTGCCGGCGCAGTTGCTCGACGACCCGCGGTGGATCGGGATGCTGGCGGCCGTGCTCACGGTTTCGGGCCCCTGGCTGCCGGCGCGGTGGCGGCGCTGGTGGTGGGCGCTGTTACTGGCCTTCGTGCCCATCCACCTGGTGGTCAGTGCCATCGTCCCGGCGCGCTCGCTGGTGGGCCTGGCGGTCGGGTGGGTGGTCGGCGCGCTGGTGGTGCTCATCGTCGGCACTCCCGCGCTCGAGGTGCCGCTGGAAGCCGCGGTCCGTGCCCTGGCCAAGGGCGGCTTCGCCGTTTCGCGGCTCACGGTGGTGCGGCCGGCCGGGCGCGGCCCGCTGATTCTTTCGGCTGACGGCGAACATCTCGGCGAGACAGCGCTGATCGAGTTGTACGGCCCGCATCAACGCAGCGGCGGGGCGTTGCGTCAGTTGTGGGGGAAGCTGAAGCTGCGCGACGCCGAGACCGCACCCCTGGTGACCTCCATGCGCCGGGCCGTGGAGCATCGGGCGCTGATGGCGATCGCCATCGGCGAGGCGGGTCTGGCCAACACGGCGACGGTCGCCGTCGCGCCGCTGGACCGCGGGTGGATGCTGTATTCGCACCGGCCCCCGCGCGGAACACCCATCGACGAATGCGCCAAGACGACTCCCGTTGCCCGGCCGTGGGAATCGCTGCGCGTCCTCAACGACCGCCAGATCGCCCACGGGGACCTGCGCAGCCACCACATCACGGTGGAGGACGACACCGTGATGTTCGGCGGCTTCGGCAGCGCCGAGTACGGAGCGACCGATGCCCAACTGCAGTCCGACATCGCACAGCTGCTGGTGACCACCTCCGCCCTGTACGAGCCGAAGTCCGCGGTGCGCGCGGCGATCGAGGCGTTCGGCAAGGACACAATCCTGAGCGCGTCCCGCCGGCTCACGAAAGTCGCTGTGCCGCGGTCTATTCGAAAGTCTGTGCCGAACTCCGGTGCCCTCATCTCCGCCACCCGGGCCGAGGTCAAGCGCCAAACCGGTGCCGACCAGATCAAGCCCCAGACCATCACCAGGTTCACCCGCAGCCAGATCGTCCAGCTGGTGCTCTTCGGCGCGCTGGTCTACGTCGCGTATCCGTTCATCAGCACGGCGCCGACGTTCTTCTCCCAGCTGAGGCATGCGAACTGGTCGTGGTCCCTGCTGGGCCTGTTGGTGTCGGCGCTGACCTACGTCGGTGCGGCCGCCGCGTTGTGGGCCTGCGCCGACGGCATGGTGAACTTCTGGACGCTGTCAATCGCCCAGGTGGCCAACACTTTTGCCGCGACTACCACCCCGGCCGGCGTCGGCGGGCTGGCGCTGAGCACGCGATTTTTGCAGAAGAGCGGGTTGTCGGCGATGCGAGCGACCGCGGCGGTGGCGCTGCAGCAGTCGGTACAGGTGATCGCCCACCTTGCGCTGCTGGTGGTGTTCAGCGCCGCCGCCGGAGCCTCGATGAACCTGCGCCATTTCGTCCCGAGCGCGACATTGCTGTACCTGATCGCGGGGGTCGCGCTGGGCATCGTCGGCACGTTCCTGTTCGTGCCCACCCTGCGCAAGTGGCTGGCGACCGAGGTGCGCCCCAAGCTGAACGAGGTCGTGACCGATCTAATCAAGCTCGCCCGCGAACCGCGGCGGCTGGCCCTGATCCTGCTGGGTTGCGCGGGAACGACGCTCGGCGCCGCGCTGGCGCTGTGGGCCAGCATCGAAGCCTTCGGCGGCGGAACGACTTTCGTCGCCGTCACCGTGGTCACCATGGTCGGCGGGACCCTGGCCTCGGCCGCCCCCACGCCCGGCGGTGTCGGGGCCGTCGAGGCGGCGCTGATCGGCGGACTGGCCGCGTTCGGCGTGCCGGCGGCCGTCGGAGTGCCGTCCGTCCTGCTGTATCGGGTGCTGACCTGTTGGCTCCCGGTCTTCGTCGGCTGGCCGGTGATGCGGTGGCTGACCAAAAACGAGATGGTCTGAGGGCCTAGCTCTCGGATTCGGACTGCGCGACCACGAGAACGGTTGAGGTGCGCACGCTTTGGCCGACGGTGGTGGTCAAATACACCAGGTAGTAATCCTCGGGCACCGACTGTGCCACGGTGATCGGGACGGTGACGCCGGCCGATCCGTCGGCGGCGAATCGGCCAGAGGTTGGCGTGACGCCGATCCCGGCATCCGATGACGTGCCCGCAACGGCGTAGCCGTCAGCGCCGGTGGTCATGCGTTGCGCGTCGAGGGTCACGCTGCCGGTGTGCCCGGGTGCGATCGTGACGACGGGCGTAGACAGGTTGACGGCCACCGCCGAACTACCCGCCCCGAACGACGGTGGCGCATCGTCTTCGGCTGTGCCCCAACGCTTGTCGGGGTAGGCGGCAAGCGAGAACGCCAGCGTGCCGCCGGTGCGGATGATCGACTCGGGCAGCCACGTGTGGCCGGTGGCCTGGCCGTCGACCTTCAGGCCGCTGACGTATTTGAGGTGGCGCGGACCCGACGCGCCCGGGGCCGAGATCCGGATGGATTTGTTTGCCGGAAGCGCGATTTCGGCGCTGTCGAAAAGGGGTGCGCCGACGGTGAGGATCGGCGTTCCCGGGGTGGCCGGGTACAGGCCCAGCGCCGCCCACACGTACCAGCTGGCCAGCGCGCCCAGGTCGTCGTTGCCCGGCTCACCGTCGGCGGTCGGACCGAAGAGCCCCCGGACCCGGTCGACGGTGTGCTGCGTTTTCCACGGTTCGCCGATGTAGTTGTACAGCCACGGCACACCGAAACTCGGCTCGTTGCCCGCCCACAGATACGGCCGGTTGGGGCCGACATTGAGCCGCTCGGTGAAACGGTCCAGCCGGTTGGCCACGGCCCCGCGGCCGCCGAGCGCGGTCACCAGGCCCGCGACGTTGTGCGGCACCGACCAGACGTATTGTTCGGCGTTGCCCTCGTCGTAGCCGACCTGCCCGAAGTTTTCCGGGGCCACCACGACTGCCGGGCCGCGCCGGAACAGGCCGGTCCAGCTGCGCGGCACGACGGACCGGGTGGTCGGGTTGAACAGATTCTGCCAATACTGCGACCGGTCCTGGAATTCCGCGGCGGTCGCGGCATCGCCCAGCGAGTCGGCGAATCGGGAAATGGCGAAGTCGTCGATCGACCACTCCAGGGTGATCGACGCGTCGGCGATCCACCCGTTGCGGGCGAACTCCAGCGTGTACGGCGCGTAGCCGAACCGCAGGTAGGTGGCGATGCCGCGGCGCTCCACATAACCGTCCAGGCCGACACCACCTTTGGTGGCCCCATCCACCATGTAGCGCAACGCCGTTTTGACGTCGAAGTCGTTGGCTCCGAACGTGTTCAGGTTCGCGATGAGCGGCACCACGCTGTCCCCGGTCATCTCGCCCGTCGCGGCATTGGCGAACGCCCAGCGCGGCAGCGCGCCGCTCTGCTCGGCGTCGTTCACCAGCGACTGGGCCATGTCGCTGGCCCGCTCGGGGAACAGCAGCGCCTGCAACGCCGCCAGGCATCGGTAGGTGTCCCAGTCGGAGAAGTTGGCGTACTGCGTGTGGCCGGCGGCCACCGTGTGGATGGAGCCGTCGAACCCGACGTAGCTGCCGTCGGCATCGTTGAACATGTTGGGGTGCAACATCGTTCGATACAGTGAGGTGTAGAACGTCGTCAGATCATCGACATTTCGGCCGGCGACCGTCACCCGGGACAACGCGGCGTTCCATTCCCTGGAGGCCGCGGCGCGAACCTCGTCGAAGCCCGCCGCGCCCTCGGCCGCGAGGTTCGCCCGCGCGCCCTCGATTCCGACGTAGGAGATCGCGGTGCGCACCTCGATCGTCGAGCCGGCCGGGAACTCGACGTAACCGCCGCTGTACGGTGCGTTCGCGCTGCGGGCGCCGGCATACACCGCACTGCCATCCCAGGATCCGTACGACGTGAAGGGCTGACTGAACTTCATCGCGAAATACACCGTGTAGGCGTTCGGCTTGTCGCAGAATCCCCCGCTGGTGGCCCACCCGCTGATCGTGGTGTTGTCCTCCCCGATCTGGATGGTCGCACGGGAATTGCCGGCCAGCGACGAACCGGAACGCACCTGGAGCAGGGCGGGGCGGCCGTTGTGCGGATAGCTGAATCGGCCGACCCCCGTGTGCGCGGTGGCGGTGAGTTCCGCTTTCACCCCGGTGCCGGGGAAGCGCACCGCGTAGTAGCCGGGCACGCCCTGTTCGGTGTCGTCGTGGGCGATTTCCTCGGCGGCCGACCAGGGCTGCGGCGCGATTTTTCCGGTGACTGGCAGCATCGAGACGTCGCCGAACGCCGCGCATCCCACCGAGGCGTGGGTCATGCTGAACCCGGTGGCGCGCGGGTTGTCGTAGTTGTAGCCCGCGTAGTTGCCTGCGGTGTCCGGCGAGTACTGCACCATCCCGAACGGGACCGTGGCACCCGGGAAGTTGTTGATCTCCCCGACCGTCTCGCCGCCCGTCCCGGTGCCGATCAGCGTCGCGACGTGGTCGACCGGATTCGCCACGAACAGGGGCGGACCGTCGTATCCCTTCGGCGGGGCCGGCGCGACGGCGACCATGACGAAAACCATGAAGACAGCCGACGCCGCGATGACCGCAATGAGGGCCCGCCGCGACCGCATACCTGTCTAATACTCGATAACGGCTGGATGGGGGCGCATTCCGGCAGGTGTTTTCGCCGACGAACTGGATAACGATTGGCGGACGGCGGCGTCGTCGAGACAAACTCCGAAAGATTCTGGCAAACCCGCAGCTTATTTCGGTTACTGTCATGCCCACCATGGCTGGCGCTGGTACCAGCCCCAATTTTCGGGAGATTGGATTAATGAAACATTTGACTCTAGCAACCATTTCTGTGGCGCTGAGTTTGGCGCTCGTGGGTTGCGGGCACGACCACAAATCCGGTGATAAGACGTCGACGTCAACATCGACGACCACCTCGTCGGTGTCATCGACGTCGTCGCAAAGCAGCACGGCACCCGCGGCGAAAGCCAAGTACACGATCGCCGACTACGTCAAGGACAACAACATCTCCGAGACGCCCGTGCACCACGGCGACCCCGGCCCGAACGTCGACCTGCCGGTGCCCGCGGGGTGGCAGCTCAACCAGAACTCCGGCACCTCCTATGGCGGCATCGTGCAGAGTCAGCCGGCCAACCCCTCCGATCCGCCCACCGTCTCGGCGTTGTTCTCCAGACTGACCGGAAATGTCGACCCGGCCAAGCTCATCCAGTACGCCCCCGGCGAGGTGCAGAATCTGCCCGGATACCAGGGCGGCGGCGACGGCTCCGCGTCCACGCTCGGCGGTTTCCAGGCCTGGCAGGTGGGCGGCACGTACCAGCGGGGCGGCAAAACCCGCGTGATCGCGCAGAAGACGGTGGTGATCCCGAGCCAAGGCGCGGTCTATGTGCTTCAACTCAACGCCGACGGCCTGGAGAGCGATCAAGGCCCGTTGATGGACGCCACCAACATCATCGACGACCAAACCACCATCACCGGCTGACCCCCGAGGCGAGCCGCGGAGACCGACAAGCTCCGCGGCTCGCATCGCTGGCTGCAAAGCCGGGTTGACATAGGAGAAACGCATGACAGAGCAGTCATATGCGGTCGAAGCCGGGCACCCGCCGTCGGCACTGATGCGTCTGGTCAATCCGATGATGGCATTCTTGCTGCGCAGTCCGCTGGCCGGCCTCGCGCGCAACCAGTTCATGGTGTTGAGTTTCACCGGGCGCAAGACGGGACGCCCGTATTCAATCCCGTTGAGCGCTCACACGATTGACGGCCAGCTGTACGCGCTGACCGGCAATCCTTGGAAGCAGAACTTCCGCGACGGCGGCCCCGTCCAGGTTGTCTACGACGCCAAGACGACGGCGATGCGCGGTGAGCTCATCCGCGACCGGGCCGCCGTCGCCGATCTGTTGTTGCGCTGCGCCGAGTCCTACGGAGTCCAGCGCGCACAACGCATGATCGGACTGAAGTTTCGCGACCATCGCATACCGACCCGCGATGAGTTCGCCGAGGCCGTCGACCGGCTGCACCTAGGGGCGGTCCGGCTGAGTCCGGCCGAATAGCGCTCAGGCGCCCTCGGCCTCGTCGGGTCCGCGCGGTTGCACGCTACGCAGGCGCTGGTCGAAGCGCGACCGCGCGGTGATGACCTCTTTGCCCAGTGCCGCGAAGTCCTCGGCGATCCGTTGGGCGAGCAGTCCGAGCTTGATGTTTCGCGTCTGGGACACCGTTTTGAGCATGTTGAACGCGGCGTCCTCGTCGATGCCGTAGATGAGCATCAACATGCCTTTGGTGCGGTCGATCACGCCGCGCCGCCCGGCGATCTCGGCGACTTTCGCGCTGATGGAGTCCTCGCGGCTGCGGGTGGGTGCCGGCGTGACTTCGATGTAGAAGCCGTGGGTCCCGACGACTTTGCCGTCGTCATCGCAGAATTGGTCGCCCACCACGAGGACGTGGTGGATCATGCCGCCGGTGTCGACGATGCGATGCCGCGTGGAGAACGCCTGGCGGCGCTTGATCATGTCGTTGATGCCGTCGGTCACCTGGGGACGATCGGCCGGATGCTTGTGCGCGAGCACCAGCTCGGTGGTGGGTGTCACGGTGCCGGGCTGGTACCCGTGCATGCGTTGTACCTGGTCGGACCAGACCCAGCGGTGGCCCTCGAAGTAGAAGCGGAACCAGCCCGCGCATTGTGGCGTAGCGCCGGCCAGACCCCGCTCGATCGCCGCGGCTTGGCCGTCTAATTTCCAAGCCACAGCGAACGTTTCACGTCGTCGGCGAAGGAGCTGACGGCAGTAATCGGTAGCGACCGCACGTGGATCGCTACCGCCCGGGCGAGAAGACCGGGACTGCGCCTGCAGGAGTGGAATAACTCCATGGCGGTTACGCTACATTTCCTGACCACTGGTCATGCCCGGAACGACGAAATTGCCGGGCGAGTAACTTTTCCGGTCAGATCCGCCGCCGCAGTTCTTCGACGAGGGCGACCAACTTGGCGTGGTGCGACCCGGGCCAATAGATCCGGCCGCATTGCGTACACCGGCTGAAGTCGTCGTAGTGCTCGCGGGTCAGCGGCTCCAGCTGGTCGATCACCTCGTCCTTGGCGACCGCGGTCAAAGTTCCGTTGCAGCGCACGCACCGGGTCAGCGGTGCCAGTCGCTGCCGCAGGTCGAGCCGTCGGATGACGGCGAGTGCCTGCTCCTCGGGATCGTCGGGGCGCACGAACAGACCATGGGTGACGGCGCGGCGCTTCAACAGGCCGCGGTCGCGGGTCAGCAGAATTCGCCGCTGCTCGACGCTGATGTCGGCCAGGGTCTTGTCGTCGGCGTCGTGGGACCACCACACGTCGAATCCGAACAGCCGCAACAGCCACGCCAGCCGGCCGAGGTTCACGTCGACGACGAAACGCGGCTCGCGCAGCGGCACGGGCCGCAACCTCGCGGTCGGGCCGATGTCGAGCCCCTCGAACACCGGATAGGCGGCGATGCGGTCGCCGAAGCGCGGGCGGTGATCGAACCCCCGGGCGGCACCGTTCACCAGGATCAGGTCGACCTCGGTGTGCGGGATTCCCATCGCCTCCAACACGTCTTTGACGGTCTGGTGGGGCCGGAAGGGCCGGCGCACCGTGTGCCCGCGCAGCGGCGCGGCCACGAAGTCATTGAGTTCGGCGTATGCCCGAACTTCGACGTAGCCGGTCGGCTCGTTCACTCACGCGGGGCCCGCGCCGGCGGCCGCGCGGGTTCGGGTGACGGTGGGTTGCTCGAAGCCGGCGGCGGCCGCGGCCCGTTGCACCGCCTCGCCGACCGTGTCCACGCGGCCCAGCGGAACCAGGGCGATCACGCACCCGCCGAAGCCGCCGCCGGTCATCCGCGCGCCGAGCGCGCCGGCGCGCACCGCGGTGTCGGCGATCAGGTCGATGCGTTCGGTGGTGATGTCGAAATCGTCGCGCATGGAGGCGTGCGAGGCGGTGAAAATCCGCCCGGCTTCGCGGTAGTCCGAAGCCCGCAGCGCCGCAACGCAATCGATGACCCTCTGGTTTTCGGTCAGCACGTGGCGGGCGCGACGGGCGTCGGTGGGGTCCCGCACCGCGGACAGGACGTCGGGCCCGGCACGGCCCGCGGTGTCCTGCACCGCACGCAGCGACGTCGCCGACAGGTCGGCGGCGGCCCGCTCGCACGACGTGCGGCGCGCCGCGTAGTCGCCGCCGGCGTGCCGGTGGCGCTCCCGCGAGTCGATCAGCAACAGCGCGACACCCGCGGCGTCCGGGTCGAACACCACGGGTGTGACGGTGAGGTCGGAGAAGTCGATCAGCACCGCCGTCGCTTCGCGGCCGAAGAGGGAGGCGAGCTGGTCAAGCAAACCCGTTGGCGCTCCGACATACTCGTTTTCGGCGCGCTGAGCCAACCGGGCCTGGTCCTTGGCGTCGATGCGGACACCGATGGCCGACGTGATCGCGCCCAGCGCCGCGCATTCCAGCGCCGCCGAGGACGACAGCCCCGACCCCATTTCCACGTCGCTGGTGATCGACATCGTGCCGCCGGGCACCGGGTGGCCGCCTTGACGCAGCGCCCACATCACCCCCGCCACGTAGGCCGCCCAGCCGGCCACCTCACCGGGAACGGTGCCGATCCGAACGCGCACCGGGGCATCCGCGCGGTCGCTGACCACGGTGATCGCATCGTCGTCGGTGGGCGTGAAAGTGACCACGGTGCGCTGCGGTAGTGCGATCGGCAGCGCGAAACCCAGGTTGTAGTCGGTGTGTTCACCGATCAGATTGATCCGCCCCGGCGCGGCGTAGCGGATCGTCATCGCAGTTCCCGCAGCCGCTGGGCCACGCTTTCCGGCAGCACGTCACCGATGAATGCATCCATCGCCGACTCGGAGGCCGCCAGGTACTTGAGCTTGGTGGCGCTGCGCCGGATGGACATCAACTCGACGTGGAAGTAGCCCTCGGCCTGGGCGTCGGTGTCGGCGTATTGATGCAGCGCCGAAATGTAGGGCAGCGGTGCGGAATACATTCGGTCGAAGCGCCCGAGCACGTCGAGGTAGACGTGCACGAACGCGTCCAGTTCGTCCTCGCCCAGCTCGGTCAGGTTGCGCACGAACCGGTTCGGGTAGATGTGCACCTCCACCGGCCAGCGCGCCGCGAACGGCACGAAGGCGGTGAACAGCTCGTTGCGCGCGATGATGCGGTCGCCGTCGTCGATCTCGCGGGACAGCAGATCACCGAACAGGTTGCTGCCGTGCCGTTTTCGATGCTGACGCGCCTGCTCCAGCATGGTGGCGGTGCGCGGCGTCAGATAGGGATAGCCGTAGATCTGACCGTGCGGATGGGTCAACGTCACCCCGATTTCCTCGCCGCGGTTCTCGAAGCAGAACACCTGCTCGATGCCCGGCCTGGCCATCAGGTCGGCGGTGCGATGCCGCCACGCCTCGACGACCAGCCGCGCGTGCGCCGGCTTGAGCCCGGCGACGGACCCGGTGTGGTCGGCGGAGAAACAGATCACCTCGCAGCGGCCGAGCCCGGGCGCGGTCACGAAGCCTTCCCCGGCGGGCACGGGCGCCAAGGCGGGCATGGGCGCTGTGCCGGGCAGCGCGCCGGACAGGCTGGGGAATCGGTTCTCGAACACGACGACGTCGTAGTCGGGGGCGGGCACCTCGCTGGTCAGCCCGGTCGGGCCCGGGCAAAGCGGGCACGCCTCCGGCGGCGGCTTGTAGGTCCGGTCCTGGCGCAGCGCCGCGATGATCACCCACTGCCCGGTGGACCGGTCGAATCGCAACTGCGACTGCGCAGCGGGCTCCGTGGCACGCGCCGACAGCGGCCGGCGGTCTTCGACCGGCGCCGGGCGATGCCCCGGCAGCGCGAAGAACAGCAGCTCACGACCGTCAGCCAGGTTCGCCCGAGTCGGCCCCGTCACGATGTCGAAGACTAGCTTGGTCGCCGCGGCACGGTTCGGGTAACCATGTGGGGTAAGCGCAAGAGAGGCGGTCATCCGGATAACTGTTCTTTACGAACGCGCCCGCAACTGGCTGATCGGCTCCGATCCTGGCTTGCTTCGGCTGCGCATGGCGACTCGGACGACCGCCGCGCTCGGCCTTTCACTGCTGGTGCTGTACCTGCTGACCAGGGCGACGGGACAACCGCTGACCGTCGCCCTGCTGGGCGTCGTCATCACCATGGTCGCGTCACGCTCCGTCAACGAACCCGACCCGCGCCAGCAGCGGATCACCATGGCGCTGCTGCCCCTGCCCGCCGCGGCGTCGATCACCGCCGCCGCGGTGCTGGCGCCGCACACGGTTGCCAGCGACGTCGTCTTCGTCGGCGTCGTGTTCACCGCGGCATACATCCGGCGCTACGGGGCGCGGGGCAGGGCGCTGGGCATGGTCGCATTCATGTCCTACTTCTTCACGCTGTATCTGCGGGCCCGCCTCGCGGAGCTGCCCTGGATGATCGGGGCGGTCGCGGTGGGCACCGTGTGCACGTTCGTGATGAGCACCTACGTGCTGCCGGACCGGCCGGAGCGGGTGCTGCGCGCCACCATTCGGGCGTTGCGGGCGCGGATGGCCATCGTGGTCGACACCGCGGCCGAGGCCGTGCGGACCGGCCGCCTGGACGACAAGCGGCGTCGTCGCCTGGGCCGACGCACGAACCAACTCAACGAGACCGCGCTGATGGTACTGAGCCAGATCGAGGACAAGGCCGACCCGGGCGACCTGTGGCCCGGGGTGACCGCGGAACAGCTGACGCCCTGGCTGTTCGACGCCGAGCTTTCCATCGGCTGGGTCGCCACCTCCGCCCGGCAGGTCGCCGGCGTCGCCGACCGAATACCCGAATCGACCCGGGCCTCGCTGGTCGGCGCGCTGACCCAGCTGGCCCGTGCCATTCGCCAACCACAACCGCCCCGACTGCGCGAGGTCGCCGATCAGGCCCAGCGGATACTCGACCTGGCGCCCGGCGAGACCGACGACCGCGCCGCGACCGCGGTGCGCCGGCTCGCCCTCGGGATCATCAACGCGGCCAAGGCGACCGCCGACGTCCGGGCCATCGTCGAACGCGCCACCACCGGCGCGCTGCCCGCCCCCGCCGGCCCGGAAAGCCCCGACCCCGCAGCGCTGCCCAACCTCACCACCGAGCCGGCGGACGGGCAACGGGATGGCGGTCTGCTGCCCACCACCCGGCAGGCGATCCAGGTCTCCGTCGCGGCGGCGTTCGCGATCGTGGTCGGTGAGCTCGTGTCACCGGCCCGCTGGTACTGGGCCGTCATCGCGGCGTTCGTCATCTTCGCCGGGACCAACTCGTGGGGCGAAACCCTCACCAAAGGGTGGCAACGGCTGCTCGGCACCATACTCGGCGTGCCCTGCGGGATCTTCGTGGCGACGCTGTTCTCCGGCAACACCTTTGGCTCGCTCGCCATGATCTTCGTGTGCCTGTTCTGCGCCTTCTACTTCATGACGGTCACCTACAGCCTGATGACCTTCTGGATCACCGCGATGCTGGCGTTGCTGTACGGGCTGCTCGGGCAGTTCAGTTTCGGCGTGTTGCTGCTGCGAATCGAGGAGACCGCCCTGGGCGCCGTGATCGGGGTCGCCGCGGCCATCCTGGTGCTGCCGACGAACACCAGGACGGCCATCCGCCACGACACCCGGGACTTCTTGACGGCCCTGTCCACGCTGATCGAGATATCCACCGCGAGGATGTTCGACGACGGCGCCACCGCCAGCCCGACCGAACAAGCCCGCGAACTCGACCGCGCCCTGCAGCAATTCAGGATCACCGCCAAACCGCTGCTGGCCGGCGTCGCCGGGTTCGCCGGCCGGCGCAACATCCGGCGTGGCCTGCGCCTGTTCACCGCATGTGACCGGTACGGACGGACCCTGGCCCGAAGCAGCGAGCAACATTGCGACCCGTCCGGCGACACGGAGCTGGCCGCAGCCTTCACCGCGGCCGCGGCTCAGACTCGCCGCAACATCGACGTCCTGATCGCGGTGATCGACGGCACGCACGCGCACGCCATCGAATCCGCCACCGACGCGCTGGACGCCGCGGAAGCCGTTGCCCGGCAACGCGAGGCCGCACCGGACGACGCGCTCGACATCCGGCGGTTCCTCACCGCCGTGCACTCCCTTCGCCAGATCGAGCGGGCCGTCGCCACCGCGGCGGGCAATCTGGGTGGGCGCGAGAGCGTGCCGGCGGCCGTGTCGAGCTGACGGCGCATTGCTAGGCGATCCGAACGGGCGCGGCTACCATCTTGCTAACCGCCGCGGCCGGTCGGCGGGAGTCGAGGAGCAATCCCATGGCGACACCGAACCTTCCGCCGGGCTTCGATTTCACCGATCCCGACATCTACGCCGAACGGCTCCCGGTGCGGGAATTCGCCGAACTGCGCGCCACGGAACCCATCTGGTGGAACGACCAGCCCCTCGATCAGGGCGGCTTCGGCGACGGCGGTTTTTGGGTGGTGACCAAACACCGCGACATCCGCGATGTCTCGTTGCGCAGCGACGTCTTCTCGTCGGCGACCAAGTCGATTGTTCCGCGTTACCGGAATGACCTGGCCGACGGCCAGATTGAGGCCGGACGGGCGTCGATGATCATGATGGACGACCCCGAGCACAGCCGGCTGCGCAAGATCGTCTCGCGGGCGTTCACTCCGCGCGCGGTGGAGCGGCTGCGCGCCGAACTCGGCGAGCGGGCGCGGCGCATTGTGGCCGACGCCGCGGCGGCCGGTTCGGGCGACTTCGTGCGTCAGGTGGCCTGCGAGCTACCGCTGCAGGCGATCTGCGGTCTGCTCGGGGTTCCGCAGGAGGACTACGAGAAGCTGTTCGACTGGACGAACAACATGATCGGCAGCGACGACCCGGAGTTCGCCGGCAACGACGCGCTGACGTCGGCGGGTGAATTGATGTGGTACGCCATGCAATTGGCCGCACGCAAGCGTGAAGAGCCGGGGGACGACATCGTCACCACGCTGATCCGGGCCGACGCCGAAGGCCAGAGCCTGTCGGAGGCCGAGTTCGGCATGTTCGTGGTCACGCTCGCCGTCGCCGGAAACGAGACGACCCGCAACTCCATCACGCAGGGCATGATGGCGTTCACCGACCACCCGGCGCAGTGGGAATTGTTCAGGGCGCAGCGGCCCAAGACCACGGCCGACGAGATAATCCGTTGGGCGACACCGATCACGGCGTTTCAGCGCACCGCGCTGGTGGACACCGAGCTTGGCGGGGTCCGGATCGCCAGGGGCCAGCGTGTGGTGCTGTTCTACCGCTCGGCCAACTTCGACGAAGAGGTCTTCGACGACCCGTACGCGTTCGACATATTGCGCAGCCCCAACCCGCATCTGGGTTTCGGCGGCACCGGGGCGCATTACTGCATCGGTGCGAACCTGGCGCGCATGACGATCGACCTGATGTTCAACGCGCTCGCCGATCATGCGCCCGACCTGACTCCGCTGGCCGATCCCGAGCGGCTGCGGTCGTCGTTCATCAACGGCATCAAGCACTGGCACGTCGATTACCGGGCGTCGCAAGCGCCGGTCCCCCACACGTGTCATGCCGCCCCCGGACTGTGGTCTTCGCCCTCGTTGTCTCCCTCCTCGTCTTCGTCGCAAAGCAGCTTCTCGGGGTGATGGAAGGTGTTGATTCGCGGTTGGCCTCGGTCCAGGTGCGGGGGCGGGATCCATTCGGTGTCGCCCCTGGCGTTCTTGCGGGTGCTCCAGCCGCCCGGTTGCAGGAGGCGGTGTTGCGGTCCGCAGGCGAAGGTCAGGTCATCCACGTCGGTGGTGCGACACTTGGCGTAATCGGTGACGTGGTGGACCTCGCAGTAGTAGCCGGGCACGGTGCAGCCCGGAGCCGAACAGCCGCGATCCTTGGCGTACAACACAATTCGCTGCCCGGGTGAGGCGAGCCGCTTGGTGTGATACAGCGCCAGCGCCTTGCCCTTTTCGAAGATCGCCAGGTAGTGACGGGCGTGGCGGGCCAGGCGGATCACGTCGCTCATCGGCAGTATCGTGCCGCCGCCGGTCAGCCCCCGACCGGCCGCGGCCTCCAACTCCTGCAGCGTGGTGGTGACGACGATGGAGGCCGGCAGCCCGTTGTGCTGCCCCAACTTTCCAGAGGCCAGCACCGCGCGTAGCGCGGCCAGCAGTCCGTCGTGGTTGCGTTGGGCCGCGGATCGCGGATCGTGTTCGATCGCCTCTTGGCTGGGAGCCCCATCCACACATGGGGTGTCGTCCAGGGGATTGCACATGCCCGGTGCCGCGAGTTTGGCCAGCACGGCTTCGAACGTGGCGCGTGCTTCGGGCGTGAGCCAGCCACGCAACGCCGACATGCCGTCGGGCTGCTGGTTGCCCAGCGTCAGGCCGCGTTGCCGAGCCCGGTCCTCGTCGGTGAAGGCGCCGTCGGGGTTCAGGCAATCGGCCAGGACGTCGGCCAGCTTGCCCAGTTGCTCGGGCCGATACCGGGTTCCTTCCGTGGCGAGTTTGGCCTCGGCCTGCTCGCGGGTGGGCGCGTCGATCCAGCCGGGCAGCTGGTGATAGAACTTGCGGATCACCGCCACCTGACCAGAGCCGAGCTCTCCCGCGCGCTGTCTGGCCGCGGTGGCGGCGAGTGCGGGCGCGATGGGCTCGCCGGTCAGGCCGTGGCGTGGGCCTAGATCGCGCGCCTCTTTGATGCGCCGGGAGGCTTCGGGGCGGCTGATCAAAGTGGCTTCGGCGATGGCATGGACCACTGAGCCGCCGAGTTCCTCGGACGGGGCCTGGCGGGCAAGGGAATTGATCAGCGGGTGTTCGATGGCCGGCAACCGGCGACGCACCTTCTCGCAGCGCTCCAGCATCGCCAACTGCTCGCGGGTGGCCAACGCATCGCAGTCATACCCGACCAGGTCGTCGAGGGCAGCATCGATCGCGTCGAACGCCGCCGACAGGGCCTCCCGATCTACACTCACACCCCGAAACTATCGAAGCCCACCGACAGAAATCCCCGCATTGTGGCCGTTGAAACCACAGTGGCACAAGTGATTTCGCTATGCGTTTTCGATATCCATAATCGCGACTGGGTCCCAAACCGCTGGCACGCGAAACCCGTCACCGCCGTCAGAACTAGTGCATGTCACCCCGACCTCAGGATCCTGGATCAACCTGGTCGAGGTGTTCTTCTCGATCATCACCCGCCAAGCCATCCGCCGAGGTTCATTCGACAGCGTCAACGTACTCATGGCGGCCATCGGCGCATTCATCGACGGCTGGAACCAACGCTGCCACCCATTCACATGGACCAAGACCGCCGACGAAACCTCACCCCACACCCGTAAACATATTTCAGACGCGCGACACTAGCGGGCCGGCGCCTGCGTGTCCGTGGCCGCTGGTGCGGGGACATCCCTGATCGCCCTCAGTCGAATGCGTGCGCCGCGATGCGGCACCAGCACAACGAACTTCAGCTTCTGTCGTTCGCCGGCCGCGGCGGTGGTGTCTAACTCCGCGCGGCGCAGGATCTCGCGCAACACCACGCGCATCTCGACCATGGCGAAGCCGGCGCCCAGACAGCGCCGGTTGCCGCCACCGAACGGGAACCAGGTGGTCGGGCTCAGGGTGGCGCCCAGCATCCGGTCCGGGTCGAATCGGTCCGGATCCGGGTACACAGCGGCGCTGGTGTGCACCAAGCCGATTCCGGGCGCCACCATGACCCCGGCCGGCAGCCGGTAGCCGGCCACGTCGGCCGGTTCGGTGAGCACCCGTCCGACGTCGAACACCACCGGACGGATTCGCAACGTCTCCTTCACCAACGCATCGAGATACGCGTCGCCCGCGGGATCGCCCGCCGCGCTGGCCTCCGCGGCGGCTACGGCCTTGGCGAGCACGGCCGGGTGACGGGTCAACCGTTCCAGCGCCCAGGACAACCCGTTCGCTGTCGTGTCGTGCCCGGCCACCAGTAACGTCATCAGCTGGTCCCGCAGCTCCCGATCGGACATCTTGCGCCCGCCGTCGTCGGCGCGGACCAACATGGCCAGCACGTCGGTTCGTTCGGCCAGGTCCGGGTCCGCGCGGCGCTCGGCGATCTCGGCGGAGAGCAGGCGGTCGGCTTCGGCCATCCGCCGTTGCAGCCCCCGCCACGGAAAGAGGCGCTGCAGGTCCGGCTTCGCCAACGCCAGGGTCGCCCACGGGCCCACGGTGAGCAGCCGCGGCATGATCGAACGCAGCGCAGCAAGCCGGGCAGGGTCGGTGGTGCCGATGACAGTCCGCAAAATCACCTCCAGGGTGATCTCCGACATCTTGGGCGCAGCCGCGAAGCTCTTGCCCACCGGCCACCCCGCGATCTTCGCCGCGGCGATCTCGGCCATCAGCCCGGCCTGGCGCGCGACGGCGTCGCGATGAAATGGCGGCAGCATCAGCCGTCGCCGATCGCGATGGACATCTTCGTCGATCACCAGAAGAGAGGTGTCGCCGAGCAGCCCGCCCAAAATCGCATTGGCCTCGCCGGCGTGGAAGGTTCGCGGGTCGCCTGCGAATACGGTCTTGATGTCGGCCGGATCGGCCAGATACACCAGCGTGCCCATCCCAGCGACGCGCAGCGTGAACACGTTCCCGTAACGACGCCGGCAGGCGGCGACGAAGTGCGACCCGCGCTGCAACATGAATGCGGCCTGGACTGCCCGGGGCAGGCGGGGCCCCGGCGGAAGCGCTGCACCCGCAGTTTTGGGCATTGCCGTTATTTTACGACCGGCCTGCCCGATGCAGCGGAAATCGATTGGCGGTGCCTTCAGATCAGTCGTGCAGCTGGGTGATCGCCGTGTCGCGGCGCTCGCCCGTGGCGATGAAGTCCTCGATCAACTCCACCACCTGGCTGGGGGCCTCCACCTGCGCGAAGTGACCGACGTCGGGCAGCACCTCAAGCCTCGCGTCCGTGCGTGCCTCGTGCGCGGCGTAGGCGTGATCGACGGGAATGATGCCGTCGCGCTCGCCCCAGATCGCCATGACGGGTAGATCCTCACGCAGCCGCAGCCTGTTCAGCGCGCTGACCGCCTGCCCGCGGTAATCGACAACCGATCGCAGCGTCCGCAGGAACGACTGCCGTGTCTCGCCGTCCGACAACGACGAGTAGGCGCTCCACAGCTCGGCCCCGCGCGGCGATTGAATGCCGGCGCCCCTCAACCAGGACCGCAGCTTGTTGCCGACGGACAGCACGGGCGGCGGCGCGACGATCGGCAACACCAGCTCCGCCCCGGGGGCCGAGAGCAGCCGCAGCACCCAGCCGACGTCGGGACCCAGGCCGCCGCTGCTGATCAGGATCAACCGTTGGGCGTAGTCGGGGTGCTGGTAGACGAACTGCATCGCGACCCCGCCACCGAGCGAGTGACCGACGATGGTGGCCTGGCTGACGCCGAGCTCGTCGAGGAAATCGCGAAGCCACACCGCGAACGCGCCCAGCGAGTAATCCGTGCGGGGCTTCGCCGAGTCGCCATGGCCGAGCAGGTCGGGGGCGATGACCCGAAACTTCTTCGACAGCGGCGGTATCACCGACCGCCAGGTCTCCGAACTGCCCGCCATGCCGTGGATGAGCAGCAGCACCTCGCCCTCACCCTTGTCGCGGTAGGCGATGCGATCGCCGTGCAGTTCGAGAACTTTCACCTCATTCATGTGGGCGGGGTACCCGCTTTGGTCCTGCTCAGCAATGATCTAGGGCATGACCGAACCGGTTGCCAGCCGCGTGGCCGTCTACCTCGACTTCGACAACATCGTGATCTCCCGGTACGACCAGATTCACGGCCGCAATTCGTTTCAGCGGGACAAGGCCAAGGGGCTTGAGCAGCACTCCGAACGGCTGGGGCAGGCGACGGTCGACGTCGGCGCGATCCTCGACTTCGCGTCGTCGTTCGGGACCCTGGTGCTCACCCGCGCCTATGCGGACTGGTCGGCGGAGATCAACGCCGGGTATCGCGGACAGTTGGTGGGCCGCGCGGTCGATCTGGTGCAGTTGTTCCCGGCGGCGGCCTACGGCAAAAATGGTGCCGACATCCGGCTGGCGGTCGACACGGTAGAGGACATGTTCCGGCTGCCCGACCTGACCCACGTCGTGATCGTGGCGGGTGACTCCGACTACATCCCGTTGGCCCAGCGCTGCAAGAGGCTCGGCCGCTACGTGGTGGGCATCGGGGTGGCCGGCGCGTCGAGCCGCGCGCTCGCGGCGGCCTGCGACGAGTTCGTCATCTACGACGCGCTGCCGGGGGTCCCGGTTCCCGAACCGGCGCCGTCGGACGCGGGGGCGGCCGAGCCGAAGAAAAAGGCGGGCCGCAGCAAGCAGGCCAAGCGGGACGAACCCGACGAGCAGGCCGACCCGCAGGCCGCCGCCACCGCGCTGCTGACGCGTGCCCTGCGGATCGGCCTGGAGAAAGACGACGTCGACTGGCTGCACAACTCGGCCGTGAAGGCACAAATGAAGCGGATGGACCCGTCGTTCAGCGAAAGATCCTTGGGATTCCGGTCATTCAGCGATTTCCTGCGTTCGCGCGCCGATGCCGTCGAGCTGGACGAGACGTCGACGACGCGGATGGTGCGGCTGCGCGCGCCGGACTGAGCATCGCGGTGCGCCCGTCGCGGCAATGCATTTTTCGATCCGGTGTATGGCGATTGGGATCAACGGGGCCCATATCGTTGACACTCTTACGCGCTGGCCATACATTGACTCAAAGTCGTCCGCAGCCGTCTGCGGAACCAAGGAGACCGTCATGACCGTCGGTGCCGCTCCCCCAAGTCTTTTCGACGCCGAACTGCCGGTGCTCACCTACGACCCCGAAGAGACGCCCGCGCAGGTCTACCCGCGGCTGCGGGAGGCGCAGCGCCAGGCACCGGTCGCGCTGGGACCGCATGGCCCCGAGGTGCTGTCCTACCACTTGGTCCGTTCTGTGCTCCGCGATCCCCGATTCCAGATCCCACCCGGCATCAACCTGCTGGCCCAGGGCATCGAATCCGGCCCGCTGTGGGACAAAGTGGCCAACAGCCTGCTGTGCCTGGAGGGCGACGCGCACCACCGGCTGCGCAGCCTGTGCTCCAGGGCGTTCACCCCCCGAACGGTCGCGCGCCTGCACGACACCATGGTCGGCGTGCTGAACGAACTGGTCGATCGGGTGGCGGACGCGGGCCGCTGTGACGTCGTCACCGATATCGCGCGTCCCTACCCGGTGCCGATCATCTGTGCGCTGCTCGGCGCGCCCCGTGAGGACTGGCAACAGTTTTCGCTGTGGGCCGACGACGTGTTCAAGGCCTTCAGCTTCACCGTCGATCTGCGCGAAGTCGAGCCGGTGGTGATGCGCGCGTGGGGCGAGCTCGACGGCTACGTCGACGAGATGGTCGCGCGCCGGCGGCAGAGTTTGACCGATGACCTGCTGTCCGACCTGATTCGCGCCGAGGACGAGGACGACCGCCTCGACGCCGCCGAGCTGCGCATGCTGGCGGGCGGCCTGCTGCTGGCGGGAACTGACACCACCCGTAACCAGGTGGCCGCCTCGGTGCACGTGCTCTGCGATCACCCCGAACAGTGGGAGCTGCTGCGGCAGCGGCCCGAGCTGGCGATGCGGGCCGTCGAGGAGACCATGCGTCACTCACCGATCGCCTGCGGAACCCTGCGCCTGGTGGCCGAGGACGCCGAGCTGGACGGCTACTTATTCCCCGCCGGCACCGCAGTGCTGGTGAATACCTTTGCGGCCAACCGTGATCCGGTGGTTTACGACGACCCCGACCGCGTCGACATCACCCGCGAGGCTGCGCCGCCCATCCTGACCTTCGGCGGCGGCGTGCACTACTGCCTGGGCGCCAACCTGGCCAGGCGTGAGATCGCCGAAGCGCTCAACGTCCTCGCGCACCGGCTGCGCAACCCGCGAACGGCCGGGCCGGCGCCGTGGAAGCCGATGGTGAGCCTGAGCGGGCCGAAAAGCCTGCCCATCGAGTTCGACCGATAGTCGCGCCGGGCCGGCGATGTCGGCCCATGTGACTAAGCCCGCTATGCGCCCAAGTCGCGGTCGCACCGGGGCGGCTTTACGCTGCTTGGTTACACGAACTTAACGGGGGTTTTCGATGCCTGCAGCCTGGATGCATCCGGCGCGGCACAGCCTGTTCACCCACTGGCGTGCCGTGGTTGCGTCGGCTGCCTGCCTGGCCATGGCGTCCTGTTCGGAAACCGCGGCGCCGCCCGCGCTCACCCCGACCACCTCGACGGCCGCCTCGAAGACCAGCACCCGCGCGGTCGCCCCGCCCGCTCCGATCACCGGTCCGCTGGAGAAGGACTGGAAAAGTTACGGCGGCACGGCCTATTTCGGCTGTCCGGAGAAGTTTTCCACCAGCAAATCGGCGCTCGAGGACATCCGGCCGAAGATCTTCGATCCGAAAACCGGACGGTACGTCGCCCCCGCCGTCCCGGCGATTCCGGCCGGGCAGAACCTCACCGGCGGCATCTGCGCGCTGACCGGCACGGCCGACGACATGAAGGTCGTGTACCTCGTCACGACCGTCAAGCCGGCGCAGGGCCCCGCACCGGAAGTCACCACGACTACCGGCTACGTTTACGACTCCAAGTCGGGCCAGCAGGTGGCCACCAAGGAGCTGCAGCCGCCGGCCCCCGACCTGAAGCTGTCCGCGCCCAAGGATTGGGGACTGTCCTCGACCGCCTCGGGTGTGGCGTGGCTGAACGCCTTCACCGACGGCCACGGTGCCGCGGCGCCCCGGACCGTCGTCCTGTCCGGCGGCGACCTGTCGATGATGTGGAACGATCCGCAACCCGGCCGGGTCTGGCAGGACGTGCTCGCATTCCAGCGCAACACCGAGCCCGGCAAGACGTCTGGGGCAGAGCTGCGCCTGCCGGGCGGGGAAGCGATCTACCAGGACAACGACGTGCAATCCGTCGACGCCGAATTGACCGACGGCCCAACCAAATTGGTGAAGATCACGCACTGGGATTCGTACAACCCGCCGGTGCTGTCGACGATGTTCTACGACCTCAACGCCAAATCCATCATCAAAGTCGGCGATTCCGACCGGATCTCCGGGGGCGGGCTGACCGCGGCGCTGTCCGACGGCAAGCTGTTCGTCGACGGCCACGGCTCGGACACCTCCCAGTTCGGCTTCGGCGTGTGGAACCTGCGCAGCCAACAGTGGGACTTCCAGAAGAACCGGGACGACGCCAAGAAGCTGTCGATTTCCAAGCTGGCGTTTTTCGAAGACCACCTCTACATCACCGGCACCGGCGGGACGTTCTCCGTGATCAGCTTGCCGGCAACCGATCCCGTCCCGACGACCTGGGCGCTGCGGCCTTTCGAGCGGATCTCCGGATGGACGCTGGTCTGCCGCGGTGAGACCGCGCCGGGCGCCAACGGCGAGTGCAAGGAAATCGTCATGGTGCAAGACCAGGACGGCCGCTATCCCGGGCCCTGGTCCTGAACCGCGCCATCCATTCATCGAGGAATCCCCAGCAAACGACGGCGCGGGAATCCCTTCGCCACCGAGCTGTTCGGCCTCCGGTGACCTTGGCCCCTACTGAACGGCCGCGCGGTTGTCGATGCTCTCGGTATGCGTGGCAGGCGATCATCAGGCCGAGCGGCGCCGTCCCAAACGCAGCTGCTGCTCGACCAACTGCGAGACGAGCGCGGCCGCCGGGTGGTGCTCGTCTCGCATTGTCTGTTGAACGAGAACACACGCTACGCGGGCGGCGCTACCCGACCGGGCGCGGTGCCCGAGGCGGTCGGCGAGCTGATCAGCGCGGGTTACGGAATTCACCAGCTGCCGTGCCCTGAGCGGCTGGCCTGGGGCGGGGTGCTCAAACCCCACAGTCTGCGCCTGTACCACTCCAAGGGCGGATTGTTGTATCCGCTACGCGGTCCATTGCTGCGGGCGTTCGTGGTCTGGACCCGCCTCGTCTATCGCCGACTGGCGCGGCGGGTCGCTCGCGACGTTGCCGACTACCAGCGGTCCGGGATCACGGTCGCCGGCATCGTGGGGATCGGCGCCTCGCCATCGTGCGGGGTGACGACCACGCTGGACATGCGGGCCTCGCTGGAGGTGGTCGCGTCCTGTCCGGCCGCGGCGCTCACTCGAGACGTCATGAACGAGCGGGCGGTGCTTGGGTGCCGCCGCCAGGGCGAGGGCCTGTTCATCGCGGCGCTGGATCGACAGCTGCGCCGTCGCGGATTGGAGGTCCCGGCGCTCGAACACGACCTCGCGGCGGAGCTTCGCGGTTCGCGGCAGGCCCTGCGCGCCGCAGGCGCGGTGCGGACGCTGGGCGGACCAAGGAACCGACAGACCCGAACTCGGCCTGGTTGATCCTGCCCGCGTCGATGCGAATGGCGAGTTAAGAAACCACTCACAGCGGTTAAGTCACGCCAAGTCACCACCCCAGGGCGTACGCGCGATCCGCGTAAACCGCCGAGTCGCTAGAAGAGGTGGGGAGTGCTCCTTTGATGTCGGTGGTCGTAGTGCACGACCGCCGCGACCACGCTGCCCCCGAGGCCGACGCAGGACAGCAACGCGGCGGCCGCCACCAACGCCCAACCCGGGTGGCCAGTGCCGGCGGCGAAGAGGGCCATCGGCAGCGCGGCGAACGCAAGGAGTGTGGACAGCAGCCCGGTCCAGGCGGCGAATCTATTGAGCATCATGATTGAGTCTCCTTAGCCGTCAGTCACGATCATCGCCCTTGTCATGACTGATCGGCAAGGTGCCAAGTACACCAAAGTCCTTGTCGAGGTGCGCCTCCGCCGTCGAGTCGTCAGGACAGGCGACCGCGAAGCCATCGACGACGGCGCCGCCGCCCTCCTCGCGCTCTATGCAGACAAATTAGGAGCGCCTCGATCTGAATGCCTGGCCCCGGCCCAGCAACCGCGAAACGAGCGGAAACTGCGCAACCACATTGGCGCACAGCACTTCTCGGCGACGGTAGCGCCAGACGGTGGTACCGGCCCGATAAACAGGCCGAAATCGATGCCGGTGGTGATCGGTTTGGGCGAAGAATCTCATGTCGTGTTCGCGACGAGATCCCCCGCCCTACTTGTGTTTTGAATCAATCCCGCCAAAGCGCTGGCATCCGACCGTTGGCTCGTGCGACCGGACTGATGACCCGCCTCTCGCCATGCCCTCAAATCGCAGGGGCACGATGACGAATCGGACGTTTTAAGTCCAGCCCAGCGGGACCATGTACAGTCCGAAACCGATGGTCACGAAGCACAGCGCGCGGGTGACGTATTTGTGCACACCCCGCATGCGCCACTGTTCGGGCAGCGCCCTGGCTTCCAGCGCCAGCAGCAGACCCAGCACAATGGGCAGCAGCAACGCGTTCATCACCTCGACGTCGACGGCCAGGTTGACCAGGTCGACACTGGCCAGCACCAGCACCGCGCCCACGATGTGGGCGAGCCCGTAGGTGAGGTAGAACTTGGCGGTGGCGCGGTTGGGCCGCTCGTTGAGCGTGTGCTTCCAGCCGAACACCTCCGCAAGGCCCCACGCCCCGGCCAGCGAGGCGACGATCGCGGCCACCAGCGCCGCGCCCAGCATGCCCAGGCCGAACAGCACCGTCCCGCCGACGTGGCCCAGGTAGGGCGTCAGCGATTGGGCGATCTGACCGACCGTTTCCAGTTCCGCCGCGCCGCCGTGCTTACCGATCGTCGAGGCCATGGTGATCACCACCGCGATCATGATCAGCTGGGTCAGCACCGCGCCGAACGCCGTGTCGTAACGAGCCTGGCGAATCGTGCTCTCGGACAAGTGCTTATCGACCACCGCGCCCTGCTGGTAGAAGATCATCCACGGCATGATGACCGCGCCGACGTTGGCCGCGACCAACAGCAGGTACGACGAGTTGCCCAGCGGCATCGAGGACAGACCGTCCACGAGTGCCTTCGGATCGGGCCGGGCCATCACCATGGCCACCAGGAACGCCAGTTCGGCCGCGCCGACGACCAGGCCGATGCGTTCGACCCGCCGGTAGCTGCCGGTCAGCGCCAGCGCCAGCAGCGCGACCGTCGCGACCGGAATGCTCACCCACCGCGAGACGCCGAAGAGTTCGCCCACGCCGGCGACGCCGGCGAATTCGGTCAGCAACGCCCCGATCGCCGAGGCGAACAAGGTGAACGCCGACAGCCACGCCCAGCCGCGCCCGAACCGCTCCCGGATCAGCGAACCGTGGCCGCGCTTGGTGACGATGCCCAGCCGCACGGTCATCTCCTGCACGGCGTAGAGGACGGGCATCAGAATCAGCTGCGGCAGCACCATCCGGTAGCCCCACTGGGCGCCGGACTGCGACGCGGTGATCAGCGAGCCCGCGTCTGTGTCGGCCAGCATCACCACCAGGCCGGGGCCCCACACCGACAGCAGCCCCCAGCGCAGCCAGCGGCCACGCGTTCGCAGCGATACCGGCGGCGCGTCGAATTCGTCCGTCACCGGCTGCGCGGTTGTCTCCGTCACCCCTGGCCCACTCCTTCGCTACGACTGCGGTCGTGCAACCCGATCCGCCACGAGGATAGCTAAGGCTCGCCTAAGCGCGAGCATTTTCCCGAAGAGCGCATTCTCAAAACGGCATGGCCGCCTGAAGCGCCGCCGCTGCTGGTCGACCAGCTCGCGGCCCTGCAACCACCCGCACCCCTGGTGATGGTGCCGCGTCGGCAGCGCCGAAAGCTCAACGGGCAGCTCGACTTTCTCGGCGAGGCCCCCGAGATCCTCATTCATCCGGATGACGGCGCCGCCGCAGGAGTGACCGACGGCCAGAAGGTGACGGTGCGCAGCGCCAGCGGTGAGCTGACCGGAATCGCGAAGGTCGACGACGCCATCCGGCGCGGGGCGGTCTCGATCCCGCACGGCCACCACGTGGCCAACGTCAACCGCCTGACGCGCTCTCAATCAGCTTCGCTGGCACCACTTTTCGTGCCGACAGCGACGAGCACGGCGCAGATCGCCAGCACGCCGGTGGCCACGGCCTCGGCGATCAATGCGCTGGAGTTCACAAAGTCCCGGGCCGCCAGCCCGGACGCACCCAACTCCTCCTTGGTGCCGCCGACCAGCACTGATGGATACGCCAGGCACAAAACCGCGACGGCAAATGCGACCACCGCGCAGCCGCACGCGACGAGCCCCAGCCGGCGCACCCGCCATGCGGCCAGCAACGCACCGGCGGCCGCGATCGCAGCGATCAGAACGATCCATCCCGGCGTGCTGTTCACCATGCCCGCAAGCATGGGGCCATAGTGTTCGGCGTCCTCGCCGTCGTAGATGCCGAGGCCATTCCACCGGATGGGGAATCCCAAGTGGCTCAAGTCGATCCAGGGCAGAAATGTCAGCGCCGCGGACGCGATGGCGGCGACCAACGCCACTATGGTGATTACTTTGCTACGCAGCATGTTTCCTTCCGATCGGCCCCGATCGGGGCGAACTCCTCGGCCACCCAGGGTAGGCGGGGATGGATCGTCTCGGACACAGTGAGTTAACCGCCCGCAGGTCAGGGGTATCCATCCGGGCATGGGGTGGGTGACGACGCATGCGGTCGCAATCTTCTCAGCTTTGCTTTCCGCATTCTGGGCTGCGGTGGGAATCGTCGTGCGACAGCGGGCCACCCACCGCGTTCCCGGTGATGAGGCCATGTCCGCGGCGATGGCGACGACGTTGGCGCGCGAACCGCTGTGGTGGGCGGGGACGTTTGCCGCCGTCGCCGGCTATGTGTTTCAGGCCGTGGCGCTGGCGCATGGATCCCTGCTGCTCGTCCAGCCGTTATTGGTCTCGTCGCTGCTGTTCGCGTTGCCGCTCAGCGCGGCGCTGTGCCACCAACGCATCAGCCGGGTCCAGTGGGGCTGGGCGATGTTGCTGACGGCCGCGCTGGCCGTCTTCCTGCTGGTGGGCCAGCCGCGCGAAGGCCACGGCCGTCCCCCGCTGCCGGCGTGGACCCTGGCCCTGGCGATCACCGTGCCGTCGGTGATCGCGTGCGTCATCGCCGCCCACCGCGCCGCCGGCCGGGTGCGCGCGTCGCTGCTGGGGGCCGCGGTGGCGGTCCTGCTCGGCATGATCGCCGTCGTCACCAAGGTCTGCACCCACCGCTACTCGGTCGGCGGCTGGCATGCGCTGCTGACCGTCCCCGCCCCGTATGTGCTCGTCGCGCTGGCGGTGACCGTGACCGTGGTGCAAAACTCGGCGTTTCACGCCGGCGCGCTGCAGGCGTCGGTGCCGATCATGCTGGTGGGTGAGCCGGTCGTCGCGGTCCTGCTCGGGGTTGTCGTGCTCGGCGAGCACCTGGCGGTGGGCAGCGTGACGGCGCTCGCCCTCGTCGTCGCGGTGGCGGCGATGGTGGCGGCGACGATCGCGCTGGGCCGCAGCCAGGCGATCGACAACGCCGACGCCGCGGCCGCGCCACCCGCCACACCTTCGGAGCGCGACGAAGCCGCGCTGGCGTCCGTCGGGGCGAGTGGCGGGCGCGATCACCGCGAGTGAGGCTCGGAGCTATTTCTTGTCGCGCGGCAGGCGGCAGCCGGTATAGCCGGACACGACCAGGTTTCCCCGGTAGCCGACCTTGATGAAGATTCCGGTCGGGCCGTAGAAGCCGACGTCGTGGTTGCCCGGGTTGTCGTGCATGACCTGCATGTCGGTGGCGTCCAGCTTGGCGGCCGCCTGTTTGGCGCTCTCCTGGATGCTCGCCCACTGCTGCTCGGAGACCGCGACGTTCGCGGCCACCTCGTCCGGCAGGAAGTAGCCCCGTCCGTCGGTCTGATCGTAGGGCCGTTCGCAGCCCAGACCCGAGCCCTCGTGCGGGGTCTCCCAGCTGATCGAGGGAATCAATCTGCTTGCGGCCGCGGTGATTTCGGCCATCGCGGCTTGCACCTGGGTTTGAGTGTCTTCGAACGAGGGCAGGGATTTCAGCGTCGCCAGGGCCTTGGCGGGATCGGTGGACGGGGTGGGGTCGTGGGGTTGGTTCACGTGGCATCCTGTTGCGGCTAGTGCGGTGACGGCCAGGGTGGCCAGGAGGAGTCGGAGACGACGCGGTCTCGGGGTGCTCGTCATTCGGTTGTTCGTCATTTCTGCGGCACCGCCTGATCGCTCAGCCCGGCCAGGACGGCCGCGATGTTGAAGTTCGTCGTTCTGGTCCCTCCGCCGTCGGGAAAGCGGGGGTAATCGCTGTGCCCGTGCGCGTCAGACAGGTTGAGGGTGCCACCGTGGCCGTCGGGCACCGTGGCTGCCCCGGTCGCAAGGTGCGTGAAGTTGGGGTTGGTGGCCGGGTTCGGCCCGAAGTGACCGGCGCCGCTGGCGTCGGCCGCACCCAGGACGCTTTCGGCCAGCGTGCTCAACGGCGGTGGCAGGAACGGGGCCACCGTGTGCGCGATCGCGGGGCCGTCGTAGGTCCACTGGATGGGGTCGTCGGGGGTTTCCATGGTGAACACGTGGCCGGGCTGCAGGTGCAGTTGTTGTGGCGTGGACGCCTCGATGCCCGGCGATCCGTAGAACAGTGCACGCGATACGCCGTGGTCGCCGGGCTCTTGCAGGGCCAGGCCGGTGGTCAGTGACCCATAGGAGTGGCCGATCGCGGTGAGATCGGCGGGGCCGCCGTGATGGGCGGCCTGTATCCCGTCGTAAAAGCCGGCCAGGTCGTGGGCGCCGGTCCTGGCGATGTCGTCGTGGCTGACGCCCCACCCGCCGGCGAGCGACTTGCCGAGGTCGTCGAGGCCGGGCACCTGCGGCGGGTCATAGCCGATCCACGCGATCGCCGAGACAGTGTCGTGTTCGTGGCCCGGAGCGAGGCTCAGCTGTCGCAGCGCCTCGCTTCGCAGGCGGGTCGCCTCGTCGGACATGCTGCCGATGGCACCGTGCACCGTGGTGTTGAGGCCGGGCGCGGTGACCGACACGTGGGTGGAGGTGTCGGGGTCGCCGACCGCGATCGCGGCGCGGGCTTGCTTGCCGGTTTTGGTGTCCAGCAACATGAGTTTCCGATCCGGACTCATTTTGACGGCCTTGTCGACCGCTTGGAGGTCGGGCAGGTACTTGGCCCCGTTTTGGGCGGCATCGTACTGGCGTTGCCACGCCTCGTAGGTCAGGCGATCGTCGAAGATCGCGCCCGGCTCGTTCGGCGGCGGGATGTTCTTGCCCTGCGCCCAATCCGGGTGTTGCGCCTTGAGCGCGTCGGCTTGGGCGGCGGCGGTCTGAGCGCCGTTCAACTCGGCGGCGAGGGTGAGCCGGTTGTAGTGATCGCGGTCCACCGCGGGCATCCCGTTGTGGTTGCCGATGTACGGATTGTCTTGGTACTCAGCGTCTTTCTGCTGGGGCGTCAGCGAGTTCCACACCTGCGCGAATTGCTTGGGGTCCTCCGGCAGCGCGGGCAGGGGTGACAGCGGGCCCTCTACCGCCCGGATACCTGCAAGGTCGTATCCATCACTGTGTAGCGCCCCCAAGGCGTTTTGCAACGTGTTCGAGTAGCCGTCGCGGGTCGCCTGCAGCTGGCCCAGCGCGGCTTTGGTGTCGCGGATGGCGTCGTCTTCGCACTTGGCGATGAGCGCTTCGAGCGCATCGATGTCGGCCGCGGTGAGGCCCTCGTCGTCCTCCATCTCGTCGGCTTCACCGATCAGATCGTCGAGCTCCTGCAGCTGGGCCTCCAGGGTCGCGATCTGGCCGGCCGCGGCTTTTTGCGCCTCGGCCAGCGCCGCGGCGATGGTTTCCAGGTCCGCACCGATCTTCGGCAACTGCAATGACTGCGCCCCAAGGGATTTCGTCACCCGCTGGACTTCGTCGGAGTCGTTGATCGGGTGGCCGCCGTCCTGGTGGTTCCAGGCGGCCTCGAAGCGGGTGCGGGCCTGCTCGAACGCGTTGTTGCTCTCCGTCGTGCACACGCCCGCTTTGCGAAAGGCTTCCGCGAGGTTGGAGATCTGCAGCGGGCTGCCGGCCTGCAGGCTTTGATTGATCGCCCACGGGTCGCCACCGGCCGCGGCGATCAGCGCCGGGATGCTGAGGTACCGGAGCTGCATGGGATCGTCAGCCGCCCACCTGACCGACCAGCATCGCCACCCCTTCCGCGCTGGGAAAAAGGTTACCGCCGCGGACCCGGCGATCAATTCAGCTGCGGCGTGCCGAGGCTTCGACACGTTGCGGCCGGGGCAAATAGCCCCTGAGCTGGTGGTGGCAGGTACAGGATTCGAACCTGTGAAGCTTTCGCGACGGATTTACAGTCCGCTCCCATTGGCCGCTCGGGCAACCTGCCGCCAGACAGGTTACAACGAGCGAGTAGACAAAGCACAAACGCCTATCACCGAGTGAAGGGACGGATCGCATGGCGGACTCATCGTTCGACATCGTCAGCAAAGTGGATCGCCAGGAGGTCGACAACGCGCTCAACCAGGCCGCCAAGGAGCTGGCCACCCGGTTCGACTTCCGCGGCACCGACACCTCCATCGCCTGGAAGGGTGACGAGGCCATCGAGCTGACGTCGTCCACCGAGGAACGCGTCAAGGCGGCCGTCGACGTGTTCAAGGAGAAGCTGATCCGCCGTGACATCTCGATGAAAGCCTTCGACGCCGGCGACCCGCAGGCCTCCGGCAAGACCTACAAGATCAGCGGCACCCTCAAGCAGGGCATCAGCAGCGAGAACGCCAAGAAGATCACCAAGCTGATCCGCGACGACGGCCCCAAGGCCGTCAAGACCCAGATCCAGGGCGACGAGATCCGGGTCACCAGCAAAAAGCGTGACGATCTGCAGGCCGTGATCGCGATGCTCAAGCAGGCCGACCTGGACGTGGCGCTGCAGTTCGTCAACTACCGATGACGGGCGCGCGAGCGTAAGCGCACCGCGATTTCAGGCGCATTTTTTCCCGGTCGGCTTACGCTCGCGGTCCCAAGCGGGCCTCCGCCGCGATCCGCACGCAGCGGCGCGTATTCCCGAGTTAGTAGCCCGACCAACCGGTGGGTCTCTACGCTAGTGACCAGTCCCACAACTTGAGCGAGGTTCACGATGACCGTGACGCCCCAGGAAGCCGCCGATAGCGGGGCGACCGAGGCCGGCTACTCCGACGTGATCATCGTCGGCGCCGGCATCTCCGGCATCGACGCGGCCTACCGGATCACCGAGCGCAATCCGCACCTGACCTACACCGTCCTGGAGCGGCGCGCGCAGATCGGCGGGACGTGGGACCTGTTCCGCTACCCCGGGGTGCGCTCGGACAGCAGCATCTTCACGCTGTCCTTCCCGTTCGAGCCGTGGACCCGGAAAGAGGGTGTAGCCGACGGCGTGCACATCCGCGAGTACCTGGTCGCCACCGCGCGCAAGTACGGCATCGACCGCCACATCCGTTTCAACAGCTACGTGCGTTCGGCGGACTGGGACTCGACCACCGACACCTGGACGGTCACCGTCGAGCAGGATGGGGCGCGCACGCTGTACCGCTGCCGCTTCCTGTTCTTCGGCAGCGGCTACTACAACTACGACGAGGGCTACACGCCCGACTTCCCGGGCATCGAGAAGTTCCGGGGCACCGTGGTGCACCCGCAGCACTGGCCCGAAGACCTCGACTACTCCGGCAAGAAGGTCGTGGTGATCGGCAGTGGGGCGACCGCGGTCACGCTGCTGCCGTCGTTGTCGGACCGCGCCGCCAAGGTCACCATGCTGCAGCGCTCGCCCACCTATCTCATTTCGGCGTCCAAGTACGGCAAGGTCGCCGCGATCTCCCGAAAAGTACTGCCCCGCAAGCCCGCTCATCTCGTGGTCCGCATGTACAGCGCCCTGACCGAGGCGGTGTTCTTTGCGTTGTCGCGCAAGGCGCCGGGGTTGGTGCGGTGGCTGCTGCGGCGCAAGGCGATCAGTAGCCTGCCCGAAGGCTACGACGTCGACACCCACTTCAAACCGCGCTACAACCCGTGGGACCAGCGGATGTGCCTGATCCCCGACGCCGATCTGTACAACGCCATCACCGCGGGGGGTGCCGAGGTGGTCACCGACCACATCGACCATTTCGACGCGACCGGCATCGCGCTTCAGTCCGGCGGACACCTAGACGCCGACATCATCGTCACCGCCACCGGCCTGCAACTGCAGGCGCTGGGCGGGGCCGCGATAAGCCTGGACGGCAACGAGATCAAGACCAGCGATCGCTTCGTCTACAAAGCACACATGCTCGAGGACGTACCGAACCTGTTCTGGTGTGTGGGCTACACCAACGCGTCGTGGACGCTGCGGGCCGACATCACCGCCCGGGCAACGGCAAAACTCATCGAACACATGGCCTCGCACGGTTACACCCACGCCGCCCCGCATCGGGGCAACGAGCCGATGACCGAGAAGCCGTCGTGGGACATCAACGCCGGCTACGTGCTGCGCTCGCTGCACGCGCTGCCGAAGTCCGGTACCAAGCGGCCGTGGAACGTGCGGCAGAACTATCTCGCCGACGCCATCGACTACCGCTTCGACCGCATCGAGGAGGCGATGGTGTTCGGCCGGGTCGCCGAGCCCGCGCCACTGGCGGGCTAGGCGGGAACGAATTTACTTGGTGCCCAACGCGGATCCACCCAGCAGGATGTGGTTACCGCAGTTCGGGCAGAACTTCTCGGCGGGATGATGCTGTGCCCCGCAGCTCGAGCAGAAGTGCGGTTCGGTCGCCGTATCCGGCTCGGCGACAGCTGATTTCCCGGGAACGGCGGTGACTAGCTGCAACCCGGACGCTTTGGCCGATTCACCCGCACCCGAGCGGTTTTTCATCAACAGAATCGTCAACCCGGCGCCGGCCGCGAGCACCAGCACGATGCCGCCCACGGTGTACCACACCAGCGGCGCACCGCTGAGAACCGACAGGTCGCCGTACTGCTGGCGCAGGTTGACCGCGTTCGTCTTGAGTCCGGCAAGGCCGGGATAATCGGGTGACAGCGCCAGGGCCGTGTCGAAATCGTCGATCGCGTCGGTGTAGTGACCCGCGAAATAGTGGTCGAGCCCCTTCCGGTAGTAGACGTCGGCGGGTCCCAGACGGGCCTTGATGCCCTTGCCGGCCATCATCGCGGCCAGGCTATCCGCGGGCGCAACGAAATTGAAGGGCTGCGGCTCACCGGCCGGAGCGAAACTGCTGATGCCAATCACCTTGCCGTTGAGCTCGATGGCGGGTCCACCGCTCATGCCCTCGGTGACCGGCGCATCGATTTCGTACTCGGACGCCGGTCCCATCATCGACTTCTTGCTGACCGTCCCGCTCTTGTTGGTCGGATCCAGCGAAGGACCGGTGATGTTCCGGGTGCTCTCCGGGTAACCCACCGCGAGAATCGGGGTCCCAATGCTGACATCGGCATCGGTGGCCAGCTCCGAGGACGGCAAGTTGCGCTTCTCCAGCTTGAGCAGAGCGACGTCGCCTTTGCTCAGGGGGCGGAAGTCCGCCACGTTGGCGGCGAGCTTGCCGGCGACGTTCGTCCCGCTGCCGTAGACCAGCGTCACGCTCATCTGCGGCGCCCCATCCACGGAGTCCCCTTCGACCCGTGCGTTTTTGGCCAGCCAGTCCGCGGCCGTGGCCGGGTCCCGCGATTCGGGCGAGTCCGGGAACTCACTGATGTACTCGCCTGCGGCGCGCTTGAGTATCAGTTGCTTGGCGGTCTCGGGATCCACACAGTGACCCGCCGTCGCCACCCAACCGTCGGGATTGACGACGAACGCGGTGCAGCTCCACGTTGCGATGAAGGGCATGTTCGTCCCCTCACCGAGCTGAGACAGGTTGCGCCCGTTGGGCAGCCGAACCATGCCATAGGCTTGCGCACCCAGATACATGACGGCCGGCCGTATCTTGGCCGCAGCCCTCTCCTGCGGGTTGGCCTGGGGGCGGTCGTCGGCGGTCGCAATGCCCGGCGAGGTGATCAACACCGCCAGAACAGCCGCCGACACCAATGCCAGGGCCCGGCCACAGCGAGCACGTAAGGGCATCGTTCCTCCTCGCATCGAGTCCACTTCTGACAATCCGGCACCCCGTGCGGTTGGGGTAGGGACCGAAGTCCCCAGGCATGAGGTCATTGGTTTCGACCGGATCCGCGCTGTTGCGCGGCGCGACTTCGTGAACTGCTTCTAAATCGCAGATGTCGGCAATACGCTGATCGCCATGGCATCTGAGAAGCGCGAACCCAATGTCGTTGTGCTCGGTGGCGGCTCCTGGGGCACCACCGTGGCATCAATCTGCGCGCGCCGCGGGCCGACGCTGCAGTGGGTGCGCTCCGAGGAGACCGCCACCGACATCAACGACAACCATCGCAACAGCCGCTACCTGGGCAACGATGTGGTGTTGAGCGACACGCTGCGCGCCACCACCGACTTCTCCGAGGCCGCGAACTGCGCCGACGTCGTCGTGATGGGCGTTCCCTCCCACGGCTTTCGGGGGGTGTTGAGCGAGCTGGCCAAGGAACTGCGACCGTGGGTACCGGTGGTGTCGCTGGTCAAGGGCCTCGAGCAGGGCACCAACATGCGGATGTCGCAGATCATCGAGGAGACGCTGCCCGGCCATCCGGCGGGGATCCTGGCCGGGCCCAACATCGCACGCGAGGTCGGCGAGGGCTACGCCGCCGCCGCGGTCCTGGCGATGCCCGACCAGCATCTGGCGACCCGGCTGTCGGGCCTGTTCCGCACCCGCCGCTTCCGCGTCTACACCACCGACGACGTCATCGGGGTGGAGATGGCCGGCGCGCTGAAAAACGTCTACGCCATCTCGGTCGGGATGGGCTACTCGCTGGGCATCGGGGAAAACACCCGCGCGCTGGTGATCGCCCGCGCGCTGCGCGAGATGACCAAGCTGGGCGTCGCGCTGGGCGGCAATCCCGACACCTTCCCCGGGTTGGCCGGCCTGGGCGACCTCATCGTCACCTGCACCAGCCAGCGCAGCCGCAACCGCCACGTCGGTGAACAGCTGGGGGCGGGCAAGCCAATCGACGAAATCATCGCCTCGATGAATCAGGTCGCCGAGGGCGTCAAGGCCGCCAGCGTGATCATGGAGTTCGCCAACGAATTCGGCCTCACCATGCCGATCGCCCGCGAGGTCGATGCCGTGATCAACCACGGTTCGACCGTCGAGGAGGCCTATCGGGGCCTGATCGCCGAGGTGCCCGGTCACGAGGTGTACGGCTCCGGCTTCTGACCCAATGGTTTAACACCAGGTAATTCAAATCTTTGCGTTCTCTATGGGCAGGGCACGTCGGCTTGACCGCCGCTTTGCCAGCAAAATACCGTCAGTCCAGGCGGCCAGTGGTTTCCGGGCGCGATCCTGCGGGTCGGTCCGTCGTAATCGGCTGTACGCCAGCGCGTTACGAAGAGGTAATGGGCGCACGATGGGGCGGATATCGGAACATCCCCCGCTAACACCTAACGAGGGACGCGACCGATGCACAACGTTGAACAGTCGGGCGACAAGTCCCGGGGACAGAGCGCCAGCGCCCCGCGCATCACTTGGTTGCGCGGCGTCATCCGGCACGACTTGCCGTCATCACTGGTGGTGTTTTTGGTCGCGCTCCCCCTGTCGTTGGGGATCGCGATCGCCTCGGGCGCCCCGGTGCTCGCCGGCCTGATCGCCGCGATCGTCGGCGGGATCATCGTCGGCTCGCTGGGTGGATCCCCCCTGCAGGTCAGTGGCCCGGCGGCCGGGCTGACCGTGGTGGTCGCCGACCTGGTATCCGATTTCGGTTGGGGCATAACATGCTTGATCACCGTCGCCGCCGGTGTCGTACAGGTTCTGTTGGGACTCAGCCGTGTCGCGCGTGCCGCCCTGGCGATCTCACCGGTCGTCGTGCACGCCATGCTCGCCGGCATCGGCATCACGATCGCCCTGCAGCAGGCGCACGTGCTGCTCGGCGGGAAATCCAAGAGCACGGCCTGGCATAACCTGATCGGGCTCCCGGGCCAGATCGTCGGCGCGCACCGGCCGGGGGTGATCCTGGGGGTGCTGGTGATCGCGATCCTGGTCGCCTGGCGCTGGGTTCCCGCCAAGGTGCGCCGCATTCCCGGTCCCCTGGTCGCGATCGTGGCTGTGACGGTGATTTCGGTGGTCTTCCCGTTCCACGTGCGCCGGATCGACCTCGAGGGGTCACCGCTGGACGCGCTGCAGCTGCCCGACCTTCCCCACGGCAACTGGGGCGCGTTCGCGATCGGGGTGATCACGGTGGCGCTCATCGCCAGCGTCGAGAGCCTGCTGTCAGCGGTGTCGGTCGATCGGATGCACAACGGGCCACGCACCGACTTCAACCGCGAGCTGGTGGGGCAGGGAGCCGCAAACATCGTCTCGGGCGCCATCGGTGGACTGCCGGTGACCGGCGTCATCGTCCGCAGCTCGACGAATGTCAACGCGGGCGCCAAATCGCGAGCCTCGGCGATCATGCACGGTGTCTGGATCCTGCTGTTCACCATCCCGTTCGCCGGGCTGGTCGAGGAGATCCCCACCGCCGCCCTTGCCGGTCTGCTCATCGTCATCGGGGTTCAGCTGCTGAAGCCGGCCCACATCGAAACCGCAATGAAACACGGCGATCTGGCGGTGTACGTCGTGACGGCCGTCAGCGTGATCTTCCTCAACCTGCTGCACGGGGTCATCATCGGGCTGGCGTTGGCCATCACGCTGACCGGATGGCGGGTGATCCGGGCCAAGATCGACGCCTCGCCGGTGGACGACGACTGGCGGGTGAGCATCGAGGGCGCGGCGTGCACCTTCCTGGCGCTGCCGAGGCTGACGCGGGTGCTGGCAGCGGTTCCGCAGGGTGCGACGGTGACGGTGGCCATTGCGGTGCATTACCTCGATCACGCTGCCCACCAGACGATTACGGACTGGCAGCTACAGCACGAGGCGAACGGCGGCACGGTTGACATCCAGGGCGTGATCGCGACGGGCCGGCGGGACGCGCAGGAGCCCTTGGTCGAAGCCGAAAGACCAGGCGCCGCAGCGTAATTGGGTTGACCGGCTGACCCGGCACTGCTAGCGCGGCCCAGGGGGCCAGGCTGACCCGGCCCGCGGCGCTCTCTCGGGACCATGTGGGTTGCGCCGAATCCGATAGCGCATGGGCTATCGAAATCGGAGCTCACTCATTCCCCGGAAAGAGCGCCCTGCAACGTCAGTCCACGTCGATGCGGATATGCAGCCGCTTGCCGCATACCTGCGCCAGTCGTTGCAGCACGTCGACGCGGGGCACCTCGGTTCCGTCCTCCCACGCGGCGACGGCTTCGTGGGTGGTGCCGAGCGCCTGCGCCAGCTGGGCCTGGTTCATCCCGGCACCGGCGCGTGTTTCGAAGATCAAGTCAGGCAGATCCAGCGCCAGCCCGGCTTCGTGAATGTCTATCGAGTCGCGTTCAGTCATCGCACATCACATCCAAGTCCGATGGTACGTGCGATCGGGGCCTAACGCCCGGCCATGGACTCCAATCGGCGGATACGGTCCTCGATCGGGGGGTGGGTGGAAAACAGCGACCCGATCCGCTCGCCCGCCCGGAACGGGTTGGCGATCATCAGGTGCGCCTGGCTGGCCAACTGGGGCTCCGGCGGCAGCGGAGCCGCCTGGACGCCGCCGGAAATCTTGCGCAGGGCCGACGCCAGCGCCAGCGGGTCGCCGGTCAGCACCGCGCCCGACTCGTCCGCCTGGTATTCGCGTGACCGCGACACCGCCAACCGCACCACCGTCGCGGCAATCGGGCCCAGCAACGAAACCAGAAGCAGCGCAAAGGGATTCTCGCCGTCGCGGTCGTTGCCGCCGAACATGCCGGCGAACATGGCTATGTTGGCCAGCGCGGTGATCACCGACGCCAGCGCACCGGCGATACACGAGATCAGGATGTCGCGGTTGTAGACGTGGGAAAGCTCGTGCCCCAGCACGGCGCGCAGCTCGCGCTCGGTGAGGATGTCCAGAATGCCGGTGGTGCAGCAGACCGCCGCGTTGCGGGGGTTGCGTCCGGTCGCGAACGCGTTGGGCGCGTTGGTGTCGCTGATGTAGAGCCGGGGCATCGGCTGGTGCGCGGCGGTGGCCAGCTCACGCACTATCCGGTACATCGCCGGCGCCTGCACTTCCGATACCGGCTGCGCGTGCATGGCCCGCAGCGCCAGCTTGTCGCTGTTGTAGTACGTGTAGACGTTCATGCCGATGGCGAACAGCACCGCGAGGAACATCGCGGTCCGGCCGAACAGCGAGCCGACGAACACGATCAACGCGGACATGCCAACCAACAACGCGAACGTCTTGAACGTGTTGTGATGCGGATGCCAGGTCATCGGTGTCCTCCTCGGAACACTCGGGAGCGCGCGTTATTGCCGATTACAGCTCATTGAACGCCCGAGACGGCCGTGTTGGTTCCGCAGGCGCTAGCCGTGCCGGCTGATGGTGTAGTCGACCAGCGTCTGCAACGCGCGCCGGCCGGGCACGTCCGGCAACAGGGCCAGCTCCTGGCGGGCCTGCGCGGCGTACTCCTGCAGCGAGTGCTTGGCCTTGGCCATCCCCGGCGATGCCCGCAACAGCGTCAGCGCCTCGGCCACCGCCTCGTCGTCGTCGATGGGCCCGACCAGCAGCTCACGCAGCCGCGCCGCTTCGGGCCCGGGTTCGCGCAGCGCGTAAACCATCGGCAGGGTGTGCACGCCCTCGCGCACATCGGTGCCGGGCAGCTTGCCGGACTCGTGGGAGTCGCTGTCGATGTCGATGATGTCGTCGGAGATCTGGAACGCGGTGCCCACGATGCCGCCGAGCCGGCTCAGCCGCTCCACCTGATCGGCGTCGGCACCCGAGAACATCGCGCCGAACCGGCCCGCCGCGGCGATCAGGCAGGCGGTCTTCTCGTACACCACCTTGAGGTAGTGCTCGATCGGGTCGGATCCCTCGACGAACCCGCGGGTCTCGCGCATCTGTCCCGTCACCAACTGGGCGAATGTCTCGGCGATGAGCCGCACCGCCTCGGGCCCCAGCCGCGAGACCAACCGGGATGCCGTGGCGAACAGATAGTCCCCGGCCAGGATCGCGACGTTGTTGCCCCAGCGCACGTTCGCCGTCGGCGTGCCGCGACGAACCTCCGCCTCGTCCATCACGTCGTCGTGGTACAGCGTGGCCAGGTGCACCAGCTCGATGACGGCGCCGGCGATGGTCACGTCCACGCTGTCCGGGTCGGGCCCGATCTGCGCCGACAGCACAGTGAACAGCGGCCGGAACCGCTTGCCGCCGGCCTTGAAAAGGTGCGTCAGCGACTCGGTCATGATGTCATCGGCGCTGCTCAGCTCGGTGTCCATGAGCTGCTCGATCCGCCCGACACCGTCCCGTACGGTCGCCGCGAAAGCGGCGTCGCCGAAGTCAACGCCCGCCACCACCGTCGCCGGAGTCCTCACGCGACCAACATACTGGTGACGTGGAGAGCCGAACCCTCAAGGCCCAAGTGGTGGTCGTGGGCGCCGGGCCCGCCGGTTCCGCGGCGGCGGCCTGGGCTGCCCGGGCCGGCAATGAGGTCCTGGTGATCGATTCGGCGAGCTTCCCCCGCGACAAGGCCTGCGGCGACGGGCTGACGCCGCGCGCGGTCGCCGAGCTGGAACGCCTCGGGCTGTGCGACTGGCTGGACACCCGCATCCGGCATCGGGGATTGCGGATGAGCGGGTTCGGCGGCGAGGTGGCAGTCGATTGGCCCGGACCGTCGTTCCCGTCGACCGGCAGCGCGGTGGCCCGCCTCGAGTTGGACGACCGGATCCGCAAAGTCGCCGAGGATTCCGGGGCGCGGATGCTGCTCGGGACGAAGGCCGTTGCGGCACAACATGATTCATCGGGCCGGGTGACATCGCTGACGCTGGCCGACGGCAGCGAGGTGAGCTGCGGCAAGTTGATCGTGGCCGACGGCGCCCGTTCGTCACTGGGCCGCAAGCTGGGCCGGCGCTGGCACCAGGAGACGGTGTACGGCGTCGCCGCCCGCGGCTATCTGACCACTGCGCGCGCCGACGACCCCTGGCTGACGTCGCATCTGGAGCTGCGTGGACCCGACGGCTCCAAGGACAAAGTGCTGCCCGGCTACGGCTGGATTTTCCCGCTCGGCAACGGCGAGGTGAACATCGGCGTCGGAGCGCTGTCGACGTCGAAACGGCCCGCCGACCTGGCGCTGCGCCCGCTCATCGACTACTACACCGACCTGCGCCGCGACGAATGGGGGTTCACCGGCCACCCGCGGGCGGTGGCCTCGGCGCTGCTCCCGATGGGCGGCGCGGTGTCCGGGGTGGCCGGCGCCAACTGGATGCTGATCGGCGACGCCGCGGCCTGTGTGAACCCGCTCAACGGCGAAGGCATCGACTATGGGCTCGAGACCGGGCGGCTGGCCGCTGCGTTGCTGGATTGCCCCGACCTCTCGCAAGTGTGGCCGTCACTGCTGCGGCAGCACTACGGTCGCGGATTCTCGGTAGCGCGCCGGCTGGCGCTGTTGTTGACGTTCCAGCGGTTTCTGCCGGCGACCGGACCCATCGCCATGCGCTCGACGACGCTGATGACGATCGCGGTGCGGGTGATGGCCAACCTGGTCACCGACGACGACGCGGACTGGGTGGCGCGCGCCTGGCGGGGCGGCGGCCGGTTGTCGCGGCTGCTGGACCGCCGAACGCCGTTCAGCTGACCGAAGCCCCCGCATCGCCGCTGGTCGGCGGGGTTCACGGCCCCCATGGCAGCCGCCTTTCGGCGTTCGGCTTTCGTCCGCGCGGCCAGACCGGGGCGTGTATAGTCCAGCTAATGAAGGGAACGAGCCTGGCTACTATCGGAGCCGCTGCTGCTATCGCTCTGGCCGCGCTGGCGATGCCGGCGGAGCTCTCGGTGCCGGCGCAGGCGGATCCGCCGCCCACGGCGCCGTACCCCACGCCGCGCACGCCGTCGCCCCCGAGCGACTACGACGCGCCGTTCAAGAACACCGTCAACGGCTTCGGCATCTACCAGCCGCAGGACCAGTTGGCATGGCTGGGCAAGATCACCTGCGACCGGATCGGCCGGGGCGTCGACGGCGACCCGTACAAGTCGGCCAATTTCATTCAGCACAACCTGCCGCGGGGCACCACTCAGGGCCAGGCGTTCCAGTTCCTCGGTGCCGCGGTTGACCACTACTGCCCCGACCAGGTCCCGTTCGTACAGCGCGCCGGCACGCACTAGGTCGTTCTCAGCGCAGAGGCTTGTGCGCCGCGTGTAGCGCGACGATGCCGCCGGTCAGGTTGCGCCAGCGGACCCCGGACCATCCGGCCTGAGCTATCTGCTGCGCCAGCGCCGCCTGATCCGGCCACGCCCTGATCGATTCCGCGAGGTACACGTACGCGTCGGGATTGCTGGACACCGCACGCGCCACCCGCGGCAGTGCCCGCATCAGGTACTCCTTATAGACGGTGGCGAACAACGCGTTGGTGGGCGTGGAGAACTCGCAGACCACCAATCGGCCGCCCGGGCGGGTGACGCGAGCCATCTCGCGCAGACCGGCCTGGGTGTCGACGACGTTGCGCAGCCCGAAACTGATTGTGACGGCATCGAATACGTCGTCGCCGAACGGCAGCCGGGTGGCGTCACCGGCGACTTTCGGAACGTCACGCGCGGCACCCGCCGCCAGCATGCCGACCGAGAAGTCGGCGGCCACACACCACGCCCCGGATTTCCTCAGCTCCACGGTGGACACCGCGGTGCCGGCGGCGAGGTCGAGCACCTTCTGGCCTGGTCCGATGGCCAGTGCCGACCGGGTGGCTTTGCGCCAGTACCGGTCCTGGCCCATCGACAGCACGGTGTTGGTCAGGTCGTAGCGGCGGGCGACGCCGTCGAACATCGACGCGACATCCCGGGGATCCTTGTCCAACTCCGCGCGACTCACCACAGAGACGCTACCTGTTGCGGGAATGAGGTGAGGCGGTCGGCGTTGTAGGAAGGCGTGACTGAAAAAGTTTGGTTTATCACCGGGACATCGCGGGGTTTTGGTCGGGCGTGGACGATCGCTGCGCTGGAGCGCGGCGACAAGGTCGCCGCCACGGCGCGAGACACGGCCTCGCTCGACGACTTGGCGCAAAAGTACGGCGACGCGCTGCTGCCGATCCGATTGGACGTCACCGACCGCGCGGCGGACTTCGCGGCGGTCAAGCAGGCGCACGACCAATTCGGCCGGCTCGACATCGTGGTGAACAACGCCGGCTACGGGCAGTTCGGGTTCGTCGAGGAACTCTCCGAGCGAGACGCGCGCGATCAGATCGAGACCAATGTCTTTGGGGCACTGTGGATCACACAGGCCGCGCTACCCTATCTGCGCGAGCAGGGCAGCGGCCACATCATCCAGGTGTCCTCGATCGGGGGCATCACCGCGTTCCCCGTGGTCGGCATGTACCACGCGTCGAAATGGGCGCTGGAGGGCTTCTCGCAGGCACTGGCGCAGGAGGTCGCGCCGTTCGGTGTGCACGTCACCTTGATCGAGCCGGGCGGCTTCGACACCGACTGGGCCGGCTCCTCGGCCAAACACGCCGAGCCGATGCCAGCCTACGACGACCTACGCGCCGCCGTGCAGGCCGAGCGCGGCCGCCGGTGGGCCAGCCCGGGCAACCCGTCGGCGTCCGCCGCCGCGCTGCTCAAGGTGGTCGACGCCGAAAAGCCGCCGCTGCGAGTCTTTTTCGGCGCTTCCCCACTGGAGACGGCCAAGGCCGACTACGAAAGCCGGCTGAAGAACTGGGAGGAATGGCAGCCCGTGGCCGAGCTGGCGCAGGGGTAATCAGGCGTTCAGTTCTGTTCGGGCCTGGTCGATTTGGTCACAGGCGTAGGTCGCCATGGCGGCGGTGGTCATCGCCTCTCCCTTGCGGGCAAGCGATTCGTACGTCGGGTCACCGAGCACATCACGTAGGTGCGCGACTGCCGTACGGAAGTCTCGCACCATTGACGCTGCCGTCGGGGCCACACACGCGAAGCCGGCCACGACGGCGGCGGGTTCGTAGTATCCGTGCCGGTCGAGAAAGGTCGTCAAGAGCCCCAGTGCGGCACGGATCTGGCCGGTGTTGCCCGCGCCGGAGTACGTCCGGATCGCCAGAGTGATGTTGTCGAGTTCTACGAGCGGATTGGTGGGATCAGCCTCGATCCGAGGCAGTGTCATCGCCAGCGTCATCGCCAAATATGTCTCATTGGCCCGATTTCCGCTCTCTTGCGCGACCGCCACGCCCCTGCGCAGAGCATCGAGTGCACGATGCGGGTCTTCGTCACTCCACGCCATGCCATAGCAAAGCAACGCGAAAGAAACGACGTAAGGGTTGCGGGTTGCCTCGGCCGCCTCGATCATTCCGGTCGCAACAGAGCGCGCTTCGTCAGGACGACCGCCGTTCGCCAGTGATATGGCGACGCAGATCCGAGCAAGCCCATAGGTATCCCGACAGCGAGTCAAGTGGTTACGGTAAAAATCGGCATACTTATCAGCCTCGCCGATTGCACTGTAGACGGCACCAAGCCAAAGCTCGCTCAGACCGATCGGCACACCGCCTACACCCCGCTCCATTGCCGCCCGACCGGCCTCGCTATAGGCGAGAGCGTCGTCGATTCGACCAAGCATGTAGCACAGCGAGGCGATCGAACACACTGACACCAGGCGCGGATGGCCGACGGCCTGAGCAGATTCGAAGAGTTCCTCGGCCCAAGCAACCGCCTCCAAATTCTCCAGCAAAACACCGAACAGACCTGACAACGTCACGATGGCAGCGGCAGCATCGAGGTCACCGTCGTCGGCGGCCCAGCGAAATGCGGTGCGCAAGTTGGCCAACTCGGTTGTAAACCAGTCGTACGCATAGCGTTGCTCGGGACTGTCCCACAGGGTCATGATGTCGGCATCTTTTGCAGCGAAGTAGCGAGCGTGCGCAACGCGGACTTCAACAGCCGCGCCGTGGGCGACGAGTTGTTCCTCGGCGAACTGGCGGATCGTCTCCAGCATCGAATACCGAGTCCGCCCCTTTGACCGGTCGGCAATGAGCAAGGACTTACGCACCAGAGCATCGAGTACCTCAAGAGTGGCGTAATCATCGTGATCCTTGAAACCGGCTACGGCGCGGGCGCTTTCGAGATCGAAACCGCCCGCGAACACCGAGCACCGTTCCAGTAGCGACTTTTCCGCGTCATCGAGCAGGTCGTACGACCATGCCACCGCGTGGCGCAAAGTTTGGTGCCGCGCCAGTCCGCGTCTGGACCCGACCAGCAGCCGGAATCGGTGATCGAGACGGCTACTTACCTCGCTCGCGCTCATCGACGCCATCCGTGAGGCGGCCAATTCAACAGCCAACGGAATGCCGTCGAGTCTGCGGCAGATTTCTACTACGGCGTCCACTTCGGCGGGGCGGTCGACCGAGAAGTCCGACGCGACACTCTGGGCCCGCTCAATGAGAAGGCTTACGGCGGCGGATTGGAAGCCCGCACTGACATCGAGCGACAGCACGCGCCATATTTGTTCGTCAGCGGCCCCGAGTCCTTCGCGGCTGGTGGCCAATACACGCACGGTCGCCGAGCGCTCGAGGACAGCCTCCACCAAGTCGGCGGCTGCGTCCAAAATGTGCTCGCAATTGTCGATGACCAACAGGCAAACCCGATCCTCCAATGCGGCGGCTACCGACTCACTCACGGTCTCGCCCGGTTGTTGTGTAATCCCCAGCACCGCCGCCACGGCATCGGGTACCGCTGCGGGATCGGTGACCGCAGCCAGCTCGAAAACCCAAACCCCATCTGGGAACTCACCTGCCAACCGTGCCGCTACCTCCAACGCAAGGCGGGTCTTACCGACACCACCCACCCCGGTCAGCGTCACCAACCGATGCGCCTTGACCGCCGCTTGGACCTCGGCGACCTCCGATTCACGTCCGATCAAGCTGGTGGTCGCCGGACGCAGGTTTCCCGGAGACGCATCCAGCGCCCGCAACGGCGGAAAGTCTGCCCGCAGGCCGGGTGCGTGCACCTGAAACACCCCGACCGGCATCGGCACATCCCGTAACCGTCGCGGCCCCAGATCGACGAGGCCTACTCCGCCGAGTAGACCGGCCGTCGACTCGGCCAACAGGATCTGACCGCCGTGCCCGGCCGCCATCACCCGCGCCGCACGGTTGAGCACCGCACCGAAGTAATCCCCGGCGCGCAGCTCGGCTTCGCCGGTCGCCAGCCCCATCCGCACCGGCAACTCCAGCGCAAGCTGTGCGGCTACAGCGGCGTCCACCGCCGCCCTCGGGGAGCTGAACGCCGCGCACACCCCGTCGCCCGTGTGCTTGAACAGGAAGCCGCCGTGCGACTCAATCGCAGAGCGCAACACCGCGTCATGCGTGAATAGCGCCGCACGCATGTTGTCCGCGTCCGATTCCCACCGTCGGGTCGAACCCTCGATATCGGTGAACAAAAACGTCACCACCCCCGAGGGGGTGGGTACCGCGGACACGTTCACAGGATTTCACAAGGAGCCCACATCCACCCAGCAAACCGCGACTGACTTTCCGTGGGTCAGGCGCGTGGCTCGGCAGGAAAAGGGGTAAGCGCCCTACTACCACTCGGAACGAAATTGAAGGACACGCTATGAGCGGCGCGGATAAGGCCCGAAACAAGGTGCGGCTGGTCACGGGCAAGCTCAAGGCGGCAACCGGCCGCGCCACCAACGACCCGGCGTTGGAAGCCGAGGGCAGGGCGGACCAGCGGGCGGCCCATTTGAGAGATGCCGGTGAAAAGGTCAAAGACGCATTCCGGCCCCGTCGGCGCCGACAGGTCTAGCCGGCGAATCCTTCGCGGGATGTCGAGTCATCCCGTCATGGCATTCCCTCGGCCCACCGCATATGCCCCTCGAAGCCGAGCATTTCCGCCATGTCGCGGTAGCGGTCGCGATGATCGCGATAGCTGCCCTCGTCCCCCCGCGCGCGAGCCAGCAGCGCCCTCAATCGCAGCAGCGAAATCTCGTGCACCACGAAGCCGGGATCGCTCGGCACCGCCGCCAACCGGTCCATCGCGCTCTCGGCCTCGTCGAGCTCGCTTTGACCGCCACGTTGTACCAGTGCGTCCGCCAGGACGCTGACGGCAAGCGCGGTCCAGAAGCACCCGCCGGAGTTGAACAATTCGTCGGCGACGGCGCGAGCCAATTCGATGGCGCCGCCGACATCGCCGGTCCGCGCCTTTTCCCGGGCGACATGCAGGTCCATCAACGGCAGATTGGTCAAGGCGAACCGGTTGCTTGCGGCCCGCTCCCGCACATTGGCGAGCAGCTCCAAGCCACCTCTGCGCTTCGGGCCGTCCTGATACGCCAGCGCAAGGCCATGAATTCCCCGAGCCAGGTCGAGCGCCAGATCGTCGCCCGATTGCTCCGCTATCGACAGGAATTCCGCGGTCCCACGCAGGAGTGCTGCATCGGGTACCAGTACCCCGTACGGGATCGCGGGGACGTACGTGAACCACAGGACGCCGGCCAACGTCCCGGGATCGGTCATGCCCGCACGTGCCGCCGTGAGAGCCTGGTCAAAGTCATCCTTCCAGCCGGCAATGCCCAGGCACCATCGGGCGAACCCGCGCATGGTGGTTGCGACCGTCAGGGGCGATTCGAAGATCAGGCTGCCTTTGGCGGGATCACCCTCGGCGAGGTCGATCACGAGTTGGGCGAACCGAAGCATGTCGCCCATTTCGGCGGTCTCGTGTTTTGCGAGCATCGCGGCATAGGCCAGCGCGACCGTCAGCGTAGGATCGCCGATCGCCTCCAGCAGCCCGACGAGTTCGTCGGCGAGTTGTGATGCCTCCCGCCGGTGCGCTTTCATCGTCCGCCACGTCACCTGGCCCGCCATCCCAATCGCGAGCGATCGCCGATCGTCGGCGGCGGAGCACAACTCACGAAGCTCCTCGAAGCCGGTGTCGGCCCCACTGCCCGACCGAAATGCGGTAGCACACAACAGCGTTCGGGGCGTGATGCGCATGGTCAACCGATCGGGATCATCGTGAGACAGCCGGTCGGCGACCTGTCGGGCCCGCCGCCAACTCGTCTGTGCCGCGCCCATGTCCCGGAAGGTCGACCATGTCCCGGCGCGCATGTGCCAGTCGAAGGCCGCGTGCAAATCCCCGGTCGCCTCCAGGTGTTCGGCGATCAGCGCCGCGTTCTCGTCCGCCGGACCGCGTGCCTCGATGGCTCCCGCGAGCCGTCGATGTGAGTGCGCACGAACGGATTTGAGTTGTGACTCGTAGGCAACCGTGCGGATCAGCGGGTGGCGAAACGCATACTCGGCGCTCGGTGCGAACCTCACCTGAGTGACAAGTTCCGCCTCGATCAGCGGCGCCACGTCCACGTCCGGAATTAGTGCGGCCAGCAGATCGGTGTCGAATCGCGCCCCAATGACCGCCGCCGCATTCAGCGTCTGTTTGGCCGACGCCGTGAGGCGATCTATGCGTGCGCCGATGGTGGCTTGCAGCGTGGCCGGTACGTCAACCTCCGCGACGTCACCACGCGGTCGATAGGCGCCGGGCCGGCCCTGCAACACCCCGCGTTCGGCCAGATCGCGCACGATTTCCTCGACAAAGAACGGGTTTCCGGCCGCACGGCCGGCGATTTGCGCCGCCAACTCGCCCGTCAACGAACCGGCGCCTAGAAGCTCCGCTGTTAACGCCACTGTGTGTACATCGCTCAACGGCCGCAACGCAATTGTTTGAGCACCGTGGATGCGGCTGAGCGCACCTTGGTATTCCGGGCGGAAAGTGATCAGGGTTAACGACGGGATCTGTTGCGCGACGGCCATGAACTCGACCAGCATCGATTCGCTGATTTCATCGACCCAGTGCGCATCCTCGATGACGTACACCGCCGCCTCGGGCCGGTCCAGTGCTCCGGCATTGACCAGCGCGGTCAATCGCCGGCGGCGCGCGTCGGCGGCGATATCCGGCAGCGACGCGGCCGGATCGCGGATCCCCAGCAGGTCGTCCAGCAACAGCAGGTCTTCAGGGTCGGCCTGGTGAAACCGCTCGCGTACGCGCGTGCGCGCTGTGTGGGCATCAAGTCCCTCGAGTCCTATTGCCGCGCAGAGCATCCGGGCTACCACGTGGAAGGGGATATCGCTGGCATGCGATTCGCAATAGGTGCCGAACACCGGTACACCACGACCGCTGGCAAGCGCGGCAGCTTCACGGACCAATCTGCTCTTGCCGATACCTGCCGGTCCGACGATGTTGACGATGCAACCCGTGCCGGCGATCGCTTCCTCGAGGATCCCGCCGATCGTCGTGAATTCCCATGTGCGGCCGACCAGTTTGGATTCGGTGCGACGATGCGGCTGATGCTCGCCAGTGGCCAACAATCGCCTGGCGATCACTCGATCGCCGCCTTTGATATGCACCGGTTCGGGCTCACCGAGGACTACTGAGGTTCCCGCCAACCTGGCCGTCGAGGCGCTGAGCATCACCCCATCCGGTGGGGCGACCGACTCCATCCGCTGAGCCATGCCGACTTGCTCACCGATCGCGGTGTATCCGAACGGCCCCGAACCGATCTCGCCGGCGATCACCTGGCCGGAATTGAGGCCCACCCTCAGTCGCAGGTCCACGCCGTCGAGGTTTCGGACTTCGGTGGCAAGCCGCTGCGCCGCTTCCTGAAGACCCAAGGCCGCCAGACAGGCACGCGTGGCGTGGTCCTCCAACGCCACCGGCGCGCCGAAAACGGCCATGATGCCGTCGCCGGTGAATTTGTCCACCGTGCCGCCGTAGCGCTGCACCGCCAGCACCGCGCGATCAACCAGTTCGGCCATGATCTCGCGGAGCCGCTCCGCCCCCACCGCGGCGGCGATGTCCATCGAGCGAACAACATCTGCGAACAGGACCGTCACTTGCTTGTACTCGGCCGACTGGTTGATCTGCGCCAGTCGCGCACCGCACTCGCTGCAGAACTTCGCCGCCGAGGTCGACTGCGCGCCGCAGGAACCGCAGATCAGCTCCGTCGCGACATGTCCGCCGCCATCCCGCCTGGATTCCACGTGATTATCGTGTCATTGCTGGTCAGCGATGTCCGTCGTTTTGCCTCGTCGTGTATTCCGAGGCTGCGTTCAGTTCTGCAAGGGCCTGGTCGATTTGGTCGTAGGCGTACGCCACCATGTCGGCGGGGGTCATGGTCTCGCCTTGGCGTGCCAGCGATTCGTAAGTCTGATCACCGAGGACATCGCGAAGGTGGGCGATCGCCGCGTTCAATTGGGGATAACTCGCGCGTGAAAAGTCGGTGGAGGCGAACCCGCTGATGATCGCGGCTTGTTCGTGGTGTCCGAGCCCTTCTAACAGGGACGCGAGTATTGCCAGCGGGTTTCGCAAGAGAGCCGTGTTGCCGACGTCGTAATAGCGGCCGATCAATACGAGCAGAGTTTCAAAACATTCGATGGGCTCACGATAGGTGGCCGCAACAAGCAACACCGTTGACGCTGAAGCGGATTCCATTTGCCGGTTGCCGCTCTCCTGAGCGATCGTCAGGGATCGCCGTAGGGCGTCATACGCCGCCGAGGGGTCATCATCGTAATGGGCAAGGCCGTGCGCCAATAGCGCGAAGCAGGCCGTACTCGGACTGTTAGCGGCGTCTGCGGCGGCAAGCATTCCCGGCGATGCCGCCATCGCTTCATCGCCATTACCTAAGAAGTAGAACGCCATGACCAGACATGCACGGGTGACCGTTAGAGGACCCGCCCCTCGTTCGATCGCACTGCGGCACAACTCAACCCATCGCTCGCTCTGACCGGCATGGGTGTACACAATTCCGGTTGAGCTTTGCAACTCGTAGGGAATCTTGTCGAAATCGCCGCTCTCCGTTAGCTGCCGACTGGCATCGAGATACCCGACGGCGTCATGTGAGCGCCCCGCCGCGTGGCACTGCGCGGCGACGACGTAGAGGTGCGCGAGCCGCCGATGGTTCACCTTGCCTGCAGGTTCGATGAGTTCCTCGGCCCACCCAACGGGCTCGTACTGTTCGACCATGAGGCCGAAAAGTGTCGCGTAGAAGGCGAGAGATGTAGCACTGTCGAGATCACCTTGGTCGGCAGCCCACCGGAATGCGGTGCGCAGGTTGGCCAGCTCGGTTGTAAACCAGTCGTAGGCCTCACGCTGACGGGGGCTGTCCCACAGGGCCAAGATGTCGGTTTCCCGTCCCGCGAAGTACCTCGAGTGGGCCGCCCGAACCTCGGTTGCTTCGCCGCGCACGACAAGTTGTTCCTCGGCGAACTGGCGGATCGTCTCAAGCATGGAATAGCGGGTCCGTCCGGCTGAGCGGTCCGCGACCAGCAGCGACTTGCGCACAAGCGCGTCGAGCAAGTCCAGGACGGCGAGATCGTCCGCCTGGTCGAATCCTGCTACCGCGCAAGCACTTTTCAGGTCAAATCCACCGGAAAATACCGAACACCGCTCCAGCAACGCCTTTTCCGTGTGGTCGAGGAGTTCGAAAGACCAGGCGACGGCGTGCCGCAGGGTGTGGTGGCGTTCCAGAGCGCGTCGCGAGCCCACCAGCAGACGGAACCGCTGGTCGAGACGATCCCGCACCTCGCCGGCGGTCATCGACGCCATGCGGGAAGCCGCTAACTCGATGGCCAAGGGGATCCCGTCGAGACGGCGGCAGATCTCAACTACCGCTGCCGCCTCATCAGGTGCGGCCACCGAGAAACGCGATGCCTCGCCTCGTGCGCGTTCGACGAACAGCGCCACCGCGGCGGAGTCGGTGCCAGCGCGGACGTCCAGAGAGGGCACCAGCCACGCTTGCTCATCGGCAACCCTTAGTCCTTCGCGGCTGGTCGCCAGGATCTTCACCGTCGCCGATCGCGCCAAAATCGCCTCGACCAGATCGGACGCATCCTCGCGCACGTGTTCGCAGTTGTCGATCACCAACAACCGGATCGTGCCTTCCATGGCAGCGGCCACCGACTCGCTCATGCTCTTACCCGGTTGCTGGGTGATGCCCAGCACCGACGCGACCGCATCGGGCACCGCTGCGGAATCGGTAACCGCGGCCAACTCGAAAACCCAGACCCCATCGGGGAATTCATCGGTGAGACGCCTTGCGACCTCCAACGCCAGCCGGGTCTTGCCGACGCCGCCCACCCCGGTCAGCGTCACCAAGCGGTGCGCCTTGACCGCTGCTTGCACCTCATCGAGATCGGCCTCGCGTCCGATGAAGCTGCTCGTCGCCAACCGCAGATTCCCTGGAGACGTATCCAGCGCCCGCAACGGCGGAAAGTCTGCGCGTAGCCCTGCTGTTCGCACTTGGAAAACCCCGACCGGCATCGGCACATCCCGCAGCCGTCGCGGCCCCAAATCCACCAGATCGACCCCGCTGAGCAGACCAGCCGTCGACTCGGCCAACAGAATCTGACCGCCATGACCGGCCGCCATCACCCGCGCCGCACGGTTCAACACCGCCCCGAAGTAATCCCCGTCCCGCAGCTCGGCTTCACCGGTCGCCAGCCCCATCCGCACCGGCAACTCCAGGGCCAGCTGCGCGGCGACCGCCGCTTCCATCGCCGCCTTCGGAGAACTGAACGCCGCGCAGACCCCATCGCCGGTGTGCTTGAACAGCAAGCCACCGTGCGTCTCAATCGCGGAGCGCAACACCTCGTCATGGGCGGCCAGCGCCGCACGCATCCCGTCCGCGTCTGACTCCCACCGACGGGTCGAACCCTCGATATCGGTGAATAGAAAGGTCACCACCCCAGAAGGCGGGCCCCCTGCGGACACCCGCACAGAATGTCACACCAAGCCCACCACCACCCAGCAAACCGCTGCGGACGCGAGTTGTGATCAATCGAGTAGTCGATTACTCATCCCGGCGGCGCGGTCTGGACAGATACTTATGACCTCTGCGAGGAAAGGCGGTCCGATGTCCGCACCCCAGCCGTCCGCCGTGGAAACCTGCGACGTGTGCATCGTCGGAGCCGGCATCGCCGGGCTGAACGCCCTGTTCGCCGCGAGCCGGTACCTGTCGCGCGATCAGAAGGTGATCTTGATCGATCGTCGGGCACGTGTCGGCGGCATGTGGGTCGATGTGTACCCCTACGTACGCCTGCACCAGCCCCACCCGATGTTCACGGCGGGCAACATCGAGTGGACCCTCGGCAAGGACCGCAGCTACCTGGCGACCAAGGGCGAGGTGCTCGATCATTTTCAGCACTGCATCGACGTGATCAGGGAGAGAGTCCAGGTCGACGAGTATTTCGGCTGGGACTTCGAGTCGGAGGAAGAAGCGGACGGAATCGTGCGGGTCGCCTGCAGCGCCGCCGACGGTCGCAGGCTCGTCGTCGAGGCCAAGCGATTGATCAAGGCGTATGGCCTGGGAGTCACGCCGAACGAACCGCTCGCCGTCTCGAGCGCACGCATCCATTCGGTGTCACCGGACTACTGCGACGTCCGGGCGGGTGACATCAGGGAGAGCCATGCGCCGGTGTGGATCATCGGCGGCGGGAAGACCGCGATGGACACCGCACACGCACTGATCACGGCATATCCCGGACGCGAGGTCAACCTCGTCGCCGGCCGGGGAACATTCTTCTCCAGCCGCGACGATCTGTTGCCAAGCGGCGCTCGGCGGTGGTGGACGGGCACGCCGCCGAGCGCCGTCGCCACGCAGCTAAGCCACCGCTACGACGGCACCAACGAATCGGAAGTCCAAGACTGGTACCGCGCCACCCATGGCACCTTCCTGACCCCGCAGGCGGACAACTTCGTGTTGGGAGTCTTGTCCGAGGCCGAGAACCGCACGATCTCCGCCGGGCTGAACGATCTCGTCATGGACTACTTCGAGGATGCAGTCGACCGCAATGGCACGACCGAGTTGGTGTTCCGGAGCGGATCGACCAAGACGATCGAACCGGGCAGCTGGGTTGTCAACTGCACGGGATACGTTAAATTCCCCGACGAATATCCATACGAACCGTACGTTTCGCCAAGTGGCGCAGTCGTTTCCATCAACGTGCGGTCGGCCATGCTGCACTTGCCCGCGTTCATGGGGTATTTCCTGGGCCACTTGCTGTTCTTGAACAAGCTCACCGAGATCCCGCTGTACGAAATCGACTGGATGAGCCTGAGGCAGAAGGCGCCGCTGGCATTCCCGTACGTGCTGTTCGCGCTTGTCCAGCACAACCTCGGCGTGATCTACGACAACGTGCCCAGCCGCGTATTCACCGAGAACGGCCTCGATTTCGACAAGTGGTACCCGCTCCCGCGGCGTGTGCCGGGCCTGGCGCGGTTCATGCTCACGCACCGCCGCGAATGCGAGCGTCAGCGGCGCGTTCTCGACACCGTGCGGGAGCGATTCCAAATTCGCTGCGGTCCCCTTGACGCGCAGTGCATTCCGGGCGCCAAGACGTAAGCACCGCATCACGGCATCGCCTCGGCCCACGCGGTATGTGCCTCGTAGCCAAGCGCTTTCGCCATGTCGCGGTACTCGTCCCGCAAGTGCGTGTAAGTGGCGTCGTCACCCCGGACCCGGGCCAGCAGCGCCCGCAGCCGCGACGACCAGACGTCGCGCATCACCAGACCCTCATCGGCCGGCGCGACCGCTAACCGGCCGATCGCGGCCTCGGCTTCGGCCACGTCGCCATCGGCCCCGCGATCGAGCAGCGTCTCCACCAGGGTCGCCGTCGCCGGAATGCCCCACAACAGCAGATGTCCCGGGCGGAACAGATGGTCGGTGGCGGCGCGGATCACCGGTATGGCGGCATCGGGATCTCCTCGCCGTGCCGTCTCCCGTGCCGAGTAGACCTCGACGATCGGCAGATCGCTCAGGTTGTGTCCCCGACTCAGAAACACCTCGCCGACTTCGGCCAACAACCGTTGCCCGCGGTCGCGTTCCGCAATCGTGTTGCGGTGCACCAGCGCAACGCCCAACGTTGCCCCGATGAAACCCACCACGACGTCGTCACTAGTACGCTCGGCGATCCGTAGAGCATTCTCGATCTCGTGCAGCGCACGATCGTCGGGCCTCAGCACGCCGAACGGTATCCCCAGCAAATAGGCATAGCCGACCACCCCGGCGTAGGAGGCGGGGTCGGCGCGGCGGGCCATAGCCACGCCGTGCCGCAGGTCCCCCAGCCATCCGGGCCGGCCCAAGAAATAACGAGCAATACCCCGCGACGCGAAAGCCAGCGCCAACGGACACCCGACCAGGAAGTTGCCCTTCGACGGATCCCCGTCAGCCAGATCGACAACGGTCTGTGACCACCGCAGCACGTCACACCATTCGGCGCTCTCGATCTTGCCGAAGATCACCGGGAAGGACAGCCCCACGGTCAAGGTCGCATCTCCGATCGATTCGGCCAGCGCCCAGGCTTCCGATCCCAACTGCGACGCCTCGCGCACCCGATCCTGATGCGCGCAGCCAACCACCAATCCAGCCGTAGCGATTCCCAGTGAGGCCTTATCCCCCGCGGCGCTGCACAATTCGCGCAACTCATCGAAGCGGTCACCGGCGATGCTGGCATGGACTCGCCAGCCGGTCCCGCACAACATGGTGCGCGGGGCGATGCGCATGGCTTCCCGCCCAGGGTGCTCGGCGGGCAGGGCGTCGGCGATCTCCGCCGCTCGCTGCCAACTCAGTCGCGCCGCGTTGATGTCGCGGTTGGTCGCCCAGGTTGCGGCGCGCATGTGCCAGCCGTAGGCGGCGTGCAGATCACCGGCGGCCTCCAGATGTTCTGCAATCAACGCCGCGTTTTCTTCGCACGATTCCGGCTCGCGGGCCTCGATCGCGGCGGCCACCCGGCGGTGCAGATCAGAGCGATCCGATCGGAGCTGCGCTCCGTAGGCCACCGAATGAATCAGCGGATGGTGGAACACATACTCCGCTTGCCGGGCAGGGCTGCCCTGGTCGATGACCTGGGCCGCCACGAGTTGGTCAACCACCGGCTCAACACCCAGTTCCGTGAGCAGGTCCAGGCCGAAGCGCGAGCCGATGACCGCGGCCGCGCCCAGCGTGCGTTTGGCTTTCGGATCCAGCCGGTCGATGCGCGCGGCAATGGTCGCCTGCAACGTGGCGGGCACGCTCACCTCGCTAACCTCCGCGGCCGACCGATAGGCACCGGGCCCCCCATGCAGCACACCGCGCTCGGCCAGTTCGCGCACCAACTCCTCGGCGAAGAACGGATTACCGGCGGCCCTTTCGGTGACCCTTCGGCCCAGTGCGTCTACCGACGGGTCGGCGCCGAGGAGATGCGCGACCAGTGCTGCGGTGTCTGAATCACTCAGTGGTGCAAGGGTTATGGTGTCGGCGCCGGCCACTCGGGTGAACGCTCCGTGATATTCGGGTCGGTAGGTAACCAGCACCAGCGAGGGTGTCTGAGGAATTTCGGCAAGGAAATCGGTCAGCATCGACTCGCTGGCCTCATCGATCCAATGAGCGTCCTCGACGACATAGACCGTCGGGCTTTGCCGGGACAATCTGTCGGCGTTCACCAGCGCGGCCAACCGCCGCCGGCGCGCATCGGGATCGATCGCCGGTATGGCGGTGCCCGGGTCGGCGACGCCGAGCAGGTCATCGAGCAGCAACGCGTCCTCGCGGTCTGCGTCTGGAATGCGGTCTCGCACCCGGGCCCGGGCCGCCTCCCCGTCAAGACCGTCGAGGCCGATGGCCGCCCGCAGCAGGCGTGCCACGGCGTGAAACGGGAGCTGGCTGGTGTGCGATTCACAGAAGGTGCTGAACACCTCCGCGCCCCGGACCCCGGCCAGCGCGACGACCTCGCGCACCAGGCGACTCTTGCCGATGCCGGGTTCGCCCACCACCTCGACCACAGTGCCCCGTCCACCGAGTGCGCGCTCCAACAAGCCCTCCACGACGGACAATTCCCACCCGCGGCCGACCAGAATCGACTCAGCGCGCTCGGTCGCGCGATGCCGGTCCCCCATGCCCCGCAGGCGGTAGGCGGTGACCGGTACGTCGACGCCCTTGATGTGGACCATCTCCGGTTCACCCAGCGCCGCCGCGCCGGCAACCAGTCGCGCGGTGGAGACGCTGAGCGTCACCCCACCCGGCGGAGCGACCGATTCCATCCGTTGCGCCAAACCCACCTGCTCGCCGATCGTGGTGTACCGCAACGACGTTGACCCGACCTCCCCGGCGATGACCTGACCGGAATTGAGTCCGATCCGCAACGCCAGTTCGACGCCGTCATGGTCCTTGACCTCAGCGGCAAGGCGGGCGGTCTCCTCTTGGATGCCCAGCGCCGCAAGGCAAGCGCGGATAGCGTGGTCCTCCAACGCGACCGGGGCCCCGAATACGGCCATGATCCCGTCGCCGGTGAACTTGTCCACCGTGCCGCCGAAACGGCGCACCACCGCGGTCGCACGGTCCACCAGGCTGGTCATCACCTCGCGCAGACGCTCCGCACCCACGGCCGCGGCGATGTCCATCGAACGAACCACATCGGCGAAAAGGACGGTGACCTGCTTGTACTCGGCCCGCGTATCGCGGTCGCGCACTGGGGCACCACAGCCGTGGCAGAACCGCGCGTTCTCAAGCGGCTGTGTGCCACACGTCCGACACGCTGTCATGGCCGTCATCCGACCCTCCGCCGATCCGGATCCCGAACGTAAGAATAGGCGGTCGGATCGTTCCCGCGGTACCGTCCGCGACCCAACAGATTTGGGTCGCGGCGCGCCCGCCATTCCCGGGCCGAGACGGCATCGTGAATGCGTAGTCGACTACCCGATACATCCGGTCGGTTTCAGCGAAAGATTGGTCCAGATTCGCTCATCGATCCCAATCCTGGAGGAAACCATGACCAGCACCCTGCACGACGTACGCCAGACCGACCGGGCGGTCGGAATCAACCCGGAGGTTCTGGCGCTGTCCGACCTGCGCGGCCGGGTGGTCTACCGCCCCGGATACATCAACCGCCTGCCCATGAACCGGCTCGACGGGATCGCCATGGAGACGGTGGGCCAAAACCTCGGGGTCCAGGTGCTCGACCTGACGGCACGCCACCCCTACGCGGACGCCGGATACGCCGACTTCTATCAGCCCGGTCGGTGGGACTGTGAGAGCGACCTCGTCTACATGGAATCAATCCACCAGACCGGATCATCCCCGGGAGAATGGGACGGCACCGCAGCGTATGCACGATTCAAGCCCGCTCAAACAGGGACATACATTGTGGTGGTGAACTTCTCCGGATACCAGCAGACAATGAGCCTGTACGGTCCGTGGGGTACAACCACCGCCTACTGTGCGACCACGAGTGACTCTGCAGCGACCACGGCGATCTGGAATGGCACTGCGGGACAGAGCCTTTTCTGCACATTCTCCTCGCGGGCCGACAGCGGCTACTCCGGAATTGCATACCTACTGTCGTTCCAGATCTTCAAAGCCGCCTGAAGCGGCACCGTCGGTCTCGGGTTGCGGCGCTTGCCCGGGTGAAACGAGTAGCGCCATGCGCCGATTCCGTGGTGCCCCCACCGTTTCCACAGCGCCGGCCCGAGACCGACGGTCACCACTCGGAGGTAAACCGTGACCGAAGACGCAATCAGCATCGGTGGCGTCGATCTCGCCGATCCGCGCACCTATGCCCAAGGGATACCGTACGAGGCCTACCGCGCGCTGCGGCAGCGCATGCCGGTGGCGTGGCACCCGCATAAGGGCGGCCCGGGCTTTTTCGCGCTCACCGGCTACGACGAGGTTTACGCCGTCTCCCGCGACAGCGCAACCTGGTCCTCGGAGGCGACGGGGGTGTTTTTCGACATGCCCAGCCCCGACGACCTTTTCGACGCGCGGGGCGTCATGATGATCACGATGGACCCCCCGCGGCACACCGCCCTGCGGGCGTTGGTCAGCAGGGGCTTCACGCCGCGCCAGGTCGCCAAACTCAACGCGCGGATCACGGACATGGCGGGCGAGGTGGTCGACACCGTCATCGAGCGCGGTGAGTGCGACTTCGTCAAGGATGTCGCCGGGGCGCTGCCCTCATACGTCATCGCCGAACTGCTCGGGATTCCGCTGAAAGACGGCTACCGGCTTTACGAGCTGACCGAGATCATGAACACCGGCGTGCTCGGCGACCAGCACACCACCCAGGCGGCACTCGAGATGATGGCGTACTCCACGGAACTCATGGCCGGCAAGCGCGCGCATCCCGCCGATGACATCGTGACATCGCTGCTGCATGCCGAGGTCGACGGCCGGCGCCTGAACGATCTGGAATTCAACACCTTTTTCATGCTGCTGATCAATGCGGGCGGCGATACGACCCGCAACCTGGTCGCCGGCGGCATGTGCGTGCTGATGGACAACCCCGGGCAGCGGGCCAAGCTGGAGGTCGACTCTTCGCTGTTGCCGACGGCGGTCGAGGAGTTGCTGCGCTACGTCAGCCCGGTGATTGCGTTCACCCGAACGGCCATCAAGGACACCGAGTTGCGCGGGGTGCCGGTGCGGCAGGGCGACCGGGTGGCGATCTTCTACCCGTCGGCCAACCGGGACGAGACGCACTTCGCCGATCCCGACCGACTCGATCTGACTCGAAACCCCAATCCCCACCTGGCATTTGGCGGGGGCGGGACGCACTTCTGTCTCGGCGCGAACCTGGCTCGCGTCGAGGCGTCCGCGCTCATATCGGAGGTGCTGGCGCGGATGAAGAACCTCGAGCCGGCCGGGCCCGTCGAGCGGATGACATCGACATTGATCAACGGCATTCACTCGATGCCGGTCCGGTTCACGCCCGGTTGTCCCGTTGGCGCTCCGTAGTACTCATGCCGCAAGACAGGTAGTCGGCTACGCATGTGCTGCGTTCCCGCACCGATAAGACTTGGTGGCGAAGGTACTTCACCAACCAGCTTCGGGGTGCAAGATGACCATTACAGTTGACGCGTCGATCTGCCCAAGCGTCTTTGATGCCGGCCTTCCGACGATCGATTATGAGCTTTGCCAGAGCATCGACGCGGCCCACGAGATCATTCGTCAGGCGCGACAACAGGCGCCGATCGCGATCGGCCCGCATGGGCCGGAGTTGCTGACCTATGAACTGGTTCGAACCGTGTTGCGCGACCCGCGATTCCGCGTTCCCCAGGGCATGTTCCTTGCTTCCCAGGGCATCACCTCTGGCCCCTTGTGGGAACGCGTCGCCACGAACCTGATCAGCCTCGACGGGGCCGAGCACCAGCGGCTGCGCCGACTGGTGTCCAAAGCCTTCACGCCACGAGCCACGGCGCGGTTGCGCACGACAATCGTCGAGGTGATCACCGAACTGGTCAACCGCCACACCACAACCGGGCGCTGCGAGGTGGTCACCGACATCGCCCGTCAATATCCGATCCCGATCATCTGTGCGCTTTTGGGCGCCCCGGCGCAGGATTGGAAGCTGTTCTCGGAGTGGACGGACGACATCTTCAAGGCCTTCAGCTGGGAGGTCGCCGCCCACCAGCAGGCCATCTTGGCCGCGTGGGACGAACTCGACGCCTACATCGACGACATGGTCGCGCAGCGCCGCCACAGGCTGACCGACGACCTGATTTCCGACCTGATCCGTGCCGAGGACGACGGGGATCACCTCTCCGCCGACGAGCTCCGAATGCTCGCCGCGGGCCTGCTGATGGCCGGCACCGACACCACCCGCAACCAGCTGGCCGCCTCCGTGCACGCGCTGTGCGACCGTCCCGACCAGTGGAAGGTACTGGCCGAGCATCCCGGCCTCGCGAACAGCGCGGTTGAAGAGACGATGCGTCATTCACCGATCGCACCCGCCACCTTGCGGATCGCTCTCGAGGACGTCGAGATCGCCGACGTGGTAATCCCCACGGGCACACTGGTTATCGCGAACACCGCCGCCGCCAACCGCGATCCCGCCGTCTATGACGACCCCGACCGACTCGACATCACCCGCGCCGGGGCACCGGCGATGCAAACGTTCGGCGCCGGCATGCACTATTGCCTGGGCGCCAACCTGGCCCGACTCGAGCTCGCCGAAGCGTTGGCGACCATGACACGGCTCATGCCCAACGCCCATCGCACCGGGCCCGCCCCGTGGAAGCCCCTCACCGGGCTGAGCGGACCGGCCACGCTGCCAATCGAATTCGACCCCGTCTCGTGAACTCGGCTATCGCAGCGGGCGAATGACGAAAGCATCGATGTTCTCGTCATAATCGACCGATTCATCCACGAACAGTTCGCCCACCGCGTGCCCGTCCTCGGCGACGGCAATGAAGGTCGCCTCCTCCGGGTTGTAGGTCACCGATCCTTGCACGAACATCGCTGCCACCTCATGCCCGTCGGCTCCGAAGACGACGAGCTTCAATCCACCGGCGTCCCTGACGTACTGCGCCGCTTGCGCTCGCGTCGTGACCATCGTTGCGGCTCCTTTCTGTCGCTGCCCGGCCGGCAAGCGGCGTCAGCGGTCGACGAAAGACCTTCCACATCTGATCATCACGCCGCGCAGACCGGTTGTCCCGGATACGGCAATACCTGATTCTTATCGACCGGCGCGGGGACGGGCCGCGGGCTCACTCGCCCTGTGCGTACCGCCTGGCGAACATCCGCCTGCGGGCAAACGGCGAGAGCACCGCCTCGTAGTGGCCCAGCAGCTCGTCGCAGATGACCGGCCAGCTGCGGCCGACCACACTGCGCCGCGCCGCCAGGGCGTAACGGGGCCGTTCGGCGATCAGGTGTGCGACCGCGTCGGGCAGCCGGGACTCGAATTCGTTGACGGCCAACAGCAGACCGGTACGCCACGGGGTGACGAGGTCACGTGGGCCGCCGGCGTCGGGGGCGATCACCGGCAACCCCGACGCCAGCGCTTCTTGCACGACCTGACAAAACGTCTCGTGCTCACCGGGATGCACGAACACGTCCATGCTGGCGTACGCCGCGGCGAGGTCGTCGCCGTACAGCGCACCCGTGAAAACCGCTGTCGGCATCGCCGATTGCAGCTTGTTGCGGTCGACACCGTCGCCCACGATGACGAGCTGAACCGCGTCGTTCGCGGTCAGCCCGATGAGTCGCTCGACGTGCTTCTCGGGCGCGAGCCGGCCCACGAATCCGACGATCGGCTTGCCTTGCGGCGACCACTGCCGCCGGAGCGCCTCGTTGCGTGCGGACGGTGCGAACCGCAGCACGTCGACACCGCGCGCCCACCGATGCACCCGTGGAAAGCGATGAGCGACAAGCGATTCCATCGTCACACTGGATGGCGCCAGGGTGCGGTCGGCAAGACCGTGCAGATGACGAAACCAGGCCCAGGCGGCCCGCGTGGTCATCGGGATGCCGTAGCTCGCCGCGAAGCCCGGGACGTCGGTTTGATAGACCGCCACCGTCGGCACCCCCAGCCACCGCGCGGCCCGCACGCCGCCGTACCCCAGCAGCGCCGGGGACGCGAGGTGGACCACGTGCGGATCGAAGCCGCGCAACACCTGCACCAGCCGCGGCGTGGGCACACCGAGCGGCAGGGTGGTCACCTTCGGGAACATCCGCGACGGCACCCGGTGAACGCGGATGCCGTCGTGGATGCGGTCCGCCCGGGGCTGGCCCGGGGGCGTGTCGGGGGCGATGACGAGGGCTTCGTGCCCCGTCCGGCGCAGATGCTCGAGCACCCGGATCACCGAGTTGCTGACACCGTTGACTTCGGGGAGGAAGGATTCCGCGACGATGGCAACGCGCACACCACTACGGTGTCAGCGTCGGCTGTCGACAAGGTTGCCTGCGGGTATATGTCACGCGAAATTTGCAGGTCCGACACTTTTGGCGACCGGGATGTCCGGTTCGTTCCGGGGTGTGTCACGACGGTCGAGCCACCTGTCCAGCAGCGCCAGCACGATCAAAAACGCCGCCGCGCCCAGCCAGCCCACCACCGCGATCGATCCGGCCGGGATGATCGCCAGCCCGGCATTGCGGTGCTGCACGCGGACCAGGTTCGGATCGTTCTTGTTGTACTCGACGTAGATCCGCATCCCGGTGGCCAAATGGGACGGATAGAGCACGCCGAGCTCGGGGCGATAGGTGACTCGCTCGGGGGTGACGAACTCGATGGTGGAGCGGCGCGGTCCCGCACTGAGCACCTCGGCCTGCGCGACGCCCATGTTGTGGGTGATCGCGATGTCGTCGCGCCAGGCGCCGGCCACCAGCAACATCGACTGCAACGTGACCAGGCCGGCCACGATCAGGACCGCAATCCGCGCCCAGCGCAACGCAATCCTGGCACGCGTTTTCGGTCGTTCGTCACTGCGCCCATGAATCAGTATGCGCAGCAGCACTTTTGGAGACATCGCCATCTACGTGCGCCTCACAGCGCGGCCCTGATCGCGGCGTGCAATTGCCGCAGTGACGAGCGGTCGGCCTTGACCTCCAGCACCCGCATCCCGGCTGCGGATTCGTCTAGGGCCGCGGGCAATTCGCCGATCTCGATCTGCCGGCTCTCGACGTGATACGCGCGACACAGCGCGCCCACGTCGACGTCGTGGGGGGTGCCGAAGATACGCGAGGACACGTCGGAGAAGCGCGGGTCGCCCTGCTCGAGCAGTTCGAAGATGCCGCCGCCGTTGTCGTTGGAGACCACGATCGTCAGCCGGCGCGGGGTCGGCTCGGTGGGGCCGATCAGCAACCCGGAGCTGTCGTGCACGAACGTCAGGTCGCCGATCAGCGCGACCGTGCGCGCCGGGCCGTCCGGACCGCCCTGTCGTTCGTGTGCCAGGGCCGCCCCGATCGCCGTGGACACCGTCCCGTCGATCCCGGCGACCCCGCGGTTGGACCGGACCCGGATGCCGTGGGCGTCCAGGCCGACCAGCGCCGCGTCGCGGACCGGGTTGGACGCCCCGAGCACCAGCTGATCGCCGGGCACCAACGCGTCGGCCACGGCCGCCGCGACGTGCAGGCCCGTGGTCAGGGGGTGTGCGGCGAGCTGCCCGCGGACCGCCTCGACCGCGTGCTGGTTCATCGCCGCGCAGCGCTGCAGCCACGCCGGGTTGGGCGTCCCGGTGGTGACCGCCCGGGTGCCGGTGGCCTGCGAATTGCCCGAGACGTCGGGCCAGCGCGGCCCGGTGGTCAGCGCGAACACCGGCACCTTCGGGTCGGCCAGCAACGCCGACACCGGCCGGTGCAGGGTCGGGCGGCCGAGCATGATCACCTGCTTGGGCCGCAGCAGGCTCAGCGCCAGCGGGTGCAGCGGATTGGCCGCGGGCGGCGCCGTGGGTTCGGCCACGGTCGGCAGCTGCGCCAGGTTGGGCTGCACACCCGCGCCGTGCCCGGCGATGACGACCGTGTCGGGTGACAGGTCGATCTCCAGCGGCTGGTCGAAGGTGACCGGCGGCGTGTAGGTCCACGGCCGGCCGCCCGGTCGGCCCTGCGGGGCCACGGCTTGAGGCTCGGGATCGGGCACCAGCGGTTCGCGCAGCGGGATGTCGAACTGAACCGGCCCGGCGTTGGCGGTACGCGATCCGGTGGCGGCGGCCAGCACCCGGCAGGTGGCCGATCGCCAGGTGGCGTTGAGGGAATCCAGAGGCCCTTCTTCGGCCAGGCCCAGGCTGATGGTGGCCCGCACCTGGGTCCCGAAGTAGCCCAGCTGCTCCATGGTCTGGTTGGCCCCGGTGCCCAGCAGCTCGTAGGGCCGGTTGGCCGACAGCACGATCAGCGGCACCCGGGCGTAGTTTGCCTCCACCACGGCCGGGCCGAGATTGGCGACGGCGGTGCCGGACGTCATCGCGACGCACACCGGCGCGCCGGCGGCGATGGCCAGCCCGATGGCCAGATACCCCGCGGTGCGCTCGTCGATGCGGACGTGCAGGCGCACCCGGCCGGACCGGTCGGCGTCCTGCAACGCGAAGGCCAGCGGGGCGTTGCGCGACCCGGGGCAAAGCACCACGTCGCGGACGCCGCCGCGAATCAGCTCGTCAACGACGACGCGAGCCTGTGTCGTCGAGGGGTTCACTCCTACAGGGTGTCACAGCCCGCCGGCGATGCCTGCCGCGCGGCGGCGGGATGAGGAAGCGGGCCATCCGGCCACAGCTGGTGAGGCGCTACTCAGCCCGTGGCGTCGCCGAAGAACTTGAGCATGGCGGCGTTGACGGCGTCGGGCCGCTCGAAGAAGCCGAGATGGCCGGCGTCGGGGATCTGCATGTAACGGCCGTTGGGCAGCGCGTCGGCGACCTCACGCCCCAGATAGGGCGGGGTCAACACGTCGTCGGAGAAGCCGATCACCAGCACCCGCGTCGTGATGGCACGGTAAGCCGGCAACCGGTTGGTATACGGGGCGATGTCCAGCTGGCAGCGCGTTCCCGGGGTCGACTTGACCGGCCACATGGAAAACATCGCGATCCAGTCCGCGGCCGCGACGTCATCGTTGAGGGTCTTGTGCGAAAAGTTTTCCAGCAGACGGATCTTCGCCTCGTACGAGCTCGGCATCTGGACTCCGGCGTCGGCCAGCTCGGCCTCGGCGTCGCGGAAGAATTCGCGGGTTTTGTCCATGCGGCCGCGGGTGCCCATCAGCACCGCGGAGCTGACCAGGTCGGGCCGGGCGAGCATGAGTTCCTGGGCGATGAACGCGCCCATCGACATCCCGACGATGCGGGCCGGGGCGGCGTTCAGCCCTTCGATCAGCGCCGCGGTGTCGGCCACCATGGTCTGCGTCGTGAAGCCCTGCGCGTTCTCGGTGGCGCCGATTCCGCGGTTATCGAAGGTGATGACGCGGTAGCCGGCCGCCAGGAACACGGGCAGCTGATAGGGGTGCCAGGTCCGACCGGCACCGCCGTGGCCGCTGATGAACACCACCGGTTCGCCGGTGCCGCGGTCGTCGTAAGCCAGGTTGATCACTCGGTCGACGGTACAAGGAGCGGGTGGCAGGCCTTGACCCGGTCGATCCACCACTGCCGCCGCTCCGGCAAGGCCCGCAGCGCGTGCAGGCGCCCGGGATCGGGCGCGACCGGCCCCACCGGCAGGCAGCCGTCGACGGACGCGGCGACGTCGGCCACGTCTTCGACGAACAGCCCGCCGGTGCCCAGCCCGCAGGCGTGGCGAAGCTGCGGCAGCGCCGCGGCTGCGGTGAGCCCGGCGGCGATGCCCACCGCCGAATCCAGCGCGCTGGAGACCACGACCGGGATGTCGATCTGTGCGGCGATCTCGAGCATGGCCGAAATCCCGCCCAGCGGAGCCACTTTCAGCACGGCGATGTCGGCGGCCTGGGCGCGGACCACGGCCAGCGGGTCGTCGGCCTTGCGGATGCTTTCGTCGGCGGCGATCGGCACGTCGATCCGACGGCGCAGCTCGGCGAGTTCGGCGACCGTCGCGCAGGGCTGCTCGAGGTATTCCAGCGGGCCGTCGGCGGTCAGCGCGGCGGCCGCTGCCCCCGCCTCCTCGACGCCCCAGCCGCCGTTGGCGTCCACCCGCACGATGGGGACCAGTTCGCGCACGGCGTTGACCCGCGCAACGTCGTCGTCCAGCGTCTGGCCGGGCTCGGCGACCTTCACCTTGGCCGTGCCCGCGCCCGGGAAGCGGGCCAGCACCTCGCCCACCTGCGCGGCGGGCACGGCCGGCACGGTGGCGTTGATGGGGACGCGGTCGCGGCGGATCGGCGGCGGCTGCTTATAGGCGGCCTCGATGCCCGACGCCAGCCAATGCGCGGCCTCGGGCGGCCCGTATTCGACGAACGCCCCGAACTCGCCCCATCCCGCCGGGCCGTCGATCAGCGCGACCTCGCGGGTGGTGATGCCGCGAAACCGCACCCGCATGGGCAGCGACACCACGTGCAGGCGGTCGAGCAGGTCCTCGAGCGTCGGCATCACCGTTGGTAAACCCGGCGGCCCGCCAGATACGTCGCCCACACCTCGAGGTCGGCGATCTGCTCGGGCGGCACGGTCCGCGGATCGGCCGAGAGCACCACCAGGTCGGCGTACTTGCCCACTTCCAGCGAGCCGATCACATCGTCGGAGAACAACTGCCAGGCGGCATCGATGGTTTGCGCTCGGATCGCCTGGTCCACCGTCAACCGCTCCTCGGGTCCGAGCACCCGGCCACTCGGCGCGGTCCGGGTCACGGCGACGCTGATGTTGCGCAGCGGCTCCTCGGGTGTGACGGGCGGGTCGTTGTGCAGCGAGATGCGCATCCCGGTGGCCACCGCGGATCCCGCCGGCATCCAACGTGATCCGCGCTCCTGGCCGAACAGGCCGTCGACGATGACGTCGCCCCAGTAGTGGATCTGGTCGACGAAGATGCTGCAGGTGACGCCGAGGTCGTGGGCGCGCTGCAGCTGCTCGGGCCGGATCGCGCCGACATGCTCGAGCCGCAACCGGTGATCGTCGCGCGGATCGCGGCGTAGCGCCTCCTCGTACACGTCGAGGATGGTGTCCACGCCGGCGTCGCCCTGCACGTGACAGGCCATCGGCCAGCCCAGTGGGAAGTAGGCGCCGACGATCTCGCGCAGCTGCTCGGCGGTGTAGTTGGCGCATCCGCACGAGCCCGGCGTGACGCCGATGGTCCGGGTGGCGTCGGTGTCCAGGTAGGGAAACGAGAGGTCGATGTTGCCGATCCACGGCGAACCGTCGACCCAGATCTTGATGCCGACCTGGCGCAGCATGTCGTCGCCCTGCCCGGGCGTGGCGGCGGTGGACATCTGCGGGTTGGAGATCTCGTAGGTGCGCAGCCGCACCGTGAGCCGCTCGCGCAGCTCCTCGACCACCGGCCGGAAGTTCGGGTCGAACGCCATCTCCGAGCAGGTGGTCAGCCCGGCGCGGTTGAGCCGGGCGCACTCGGCCATCAGCATGTGCGGGTAATCGGCGAAGTCGATGGCGCCGCCCAGCAGCGGGAACACCGCGCCGGTCTCCTCGGCGGTGCCGTCGAGTTCGCCGTTGGCGTCGCGGCCGTACTTGGCGCCCTTGGGGTCCGGGGTGTCGCGGTTCAGCCCGTGCAGCTGGGCGGCGCGCGAATTGAAGTAGGCCTTGTGCCCGGAGTTGTGGATGATCACCAGCGGGCTGTCCGGCGCGAGGTCGTCGAGCCAGCTCAGCGTGGGTTCCGGAAGTCCGTTCTGCAGCAGCGGATCCCAGCCGTTGAGGTAGGCGCCGTCGGAGCCGCGTCTGGCGACCTCGGAGCGGACCGCCGCGACGACCTCGTCGGCACCGCGCATGGTGACCGGGCGGACGTCGACGAGCCGGTCCGACAGCGCGACGGCCTCCATCAGCGGATGCCCGTGTGCCTCAACGAAGCCCGGCATGACGCAGCCATCGCCGACATCGACGGTATGGGTGTCGGGGCCGGCGAATCCGGCGACCTCGGCCCGAGTGCCGACGGCGACGATCCTGCCGTCCGCGACGGCAAGCGCCTCGGCCGTGGGCCGTGCCTCATCGACGGTCAGGATGGTTCCGGTGATGACGACGTCTGCATCGGCCATGTGCAGGGATGCTAGTGCTCCGGCGTGTCAGAGGCGTTCGAAACAGGACTGCAGCTTGAGTGCCTTCCACGGCCGGCGGCCGCCGACGATCATCAGTCCCCTGCGCGCAGCGGTCAACGGACCGATGCGCTGGTAAAGCATGTCGCACAATGTCGAAGCGGGCATCCTGAGTACGGCGTCGGGGCGATCAGCGGGCCGGCGCTCGCGCATTTCCGCGACACCGTCGTGAATACGGATCACATACGGGCGCGCATCGGGGAGCTTGAAGGCGACGCAGACATCGATGCCGGCGGGCAACCCCGCGCGCACGTATCCCGGCCCCTCGCCGAGCTGCATGAGACCGCGTGCGATGAGCAGCATGTCGCGTTCCTCAACCTCCCACGGCGTCCTGGTCGCCCTCGCGACGTCCCGCCCGTGAAGGATCAACTCACCGAGCCAGTTTGTCTGCAGCGTGATGCCGTCCGCGAAGGCGCCGCAATGGGCCTCGTACACAAGGTCGTTCGAGCAGGTATCGAATAACGCGTCCACGACGGGTGCGAGATCGCTGATTTGGTCCGCGATTTCGCGGACCGGCGCCAACAACGCATTGAGCTCGGCGCGGTTGATTTCGTCCAACTCACGCGGGTAGGCGGCACGGCGGAAGTCCCGTCCCTCAGCAAACGCTTGGTAGCGGTGCGCCACCGACAGCACGTGAGCGACGACCTGCTGAACAGTCCAGTCCAAGCCGGGAACGGGGGCATGCGGGTCGGCGGTGCGGACCAACCGGTCGAAGCGATCTCGCGCCCGCCCGATGCGATCCCGTAGCTCGTCTCGGGTGGTCTCGACCAGCGCGATGTATTCGGTGTCATTCATGCTGACCCTCCATACTCCAGTATGGAGCTTAAAAGTACTCCAGACTTGAGTATTGTCAAGAGATGGCCTCCAAACCGACCACCACCTCTTTCGCGCTTCTCGGCCTCCTGGGCCTCAGATCGTGGACGGCGTACGAGATCGTCGCGCAGATCAAACGCGGCGTGCACTTCTTCTGGCCGCGATCAGAGGCCCACCTGTATGCGGAGCTCAAGCGGCTTGTCGAACGCGGTCACGCCAGCGCCGAGATAGTCGAGGGCCCTCGCCGTCAACGCACCCTGTACACCATCACTCCCGAAGGCCGTGCGGCACTTGAGGAATGGTTCGGCAGCCCGCCGGCCGCGCCGGTGATCGAAGCCGAGGGGTTTCTACGGTTGTTCCTCGGGGATCAGGGGACTGCCGAAGACCTGCGCGAGTCGCTGGAAGCCACGGCGCGCGAGGCTCGCGAGTTGCATGCCAAGGGCAAGGCGCTCATCGGGGAACTGCTGCACACCGGTGGCCCTTTCCCGAATCGGCTTCACCTCGTGGAACCCCTAGCGACGTTCATCGCCGGGTTCTATCGGGACCTCATCGAATGGTGCGAACAGACGATCACTGAGATCGAGGAATGGCCCGATGTTCGCGACGTCGGCCTCACGCCAAGGGGGCGTGAGCGGTGGGAGCGCATATTGGCCCAGCCCGACCCGTAGACGTCTGCCGCGGTCGCCGACGAAGGGCGCGGCTGACCCGAATTGCAACACGTTCTAGTCTGGCCACATGAGTGACGAGCTGCTGCGCCATCCCATTCATTCCGGACACCTGACCGTCGGTGCGCTCAAGCGCAATAAGAACAAGCCGGTGCTGTATCTCGGCGACACCACGCTGACCGGCGGTCAGCTCGCCGAGCGCATCAGCCAGTACATTCAGGCGTTCGAGGCGCTCGGTGCGGGCACCGGCGCCACCGTCGGGCTGCTGTCGCTGAACCGGCCCGAGGTGCTGATGATCATCGGCGCCGGGCAGACCCAGGGTTACCGGCGCGTGGCACTACACCCCCTCGGCTCGCTGGACGACCACGCGTACGTGCTGGGCGACGCCGGCGTGACGTCGCTGATCATCGACCCGAACCCGATGTTCGTCGAGCGGGCGCTGGGCCTGCTGGAGAAGGTGCCCGGCCTCAAGCAGGTCCTGACCATCGGCCCGGTCCCCGAAGCGCTGGGCGATTCCGCGGTGGACCTGGTGGCCGAAGCCGCGAAGTATTCGCCAAAGCCGTTGGTGGCGGCCGACCTTCCGCCCGATCACATCGGCGGGATGGCCTACACCGGCGGCACCACCGGCAAGCCCAAGGGCGTGCTGGGCACCGCGCAGTCGATCACCACGATGACCACGATCCAGCTCGCCGAGTGGGAGTGGCCGGAAAACCCCCGCTTCCTGATGTGCACCCCGCTGTCGCACGCCGGGGCGGCGTTCTTCGTGCCGACCATCATCAAGGGCGGCGAGCTGGTGGTGCTGACCAAGTTCGATCCGGCCGAGGTGCTGCGAGTGATCGAGGAACAGAAGATCACCGCCACCATGCTGGTGCCGTCGATGATCTACGCGCTGATGGACCATCCCGATTCGCACACCCGCGACCTGTCCTCGCTGGAGACGGTTTACTACGGCGCCTCGGCGATGAACCCGGTGCGGCTGGCCGAGGCCATCCGCCGCTTCGGGCCGATCTTCGCCCAGTACTACGGGCAGTCCGAAGCCCCGATGGTGATTTCGTACCTGGCCAAGAAGGACCACGACGAGAAGCGGCTCACCTCCTGCGGGCGGCCCACCCTGTTCGCCCGCACCGCGCTGCTGGACGCCGAAGGCAACCCGGTTCCGCAGGGTGAGGTCGGCGAGATCTGTGTGTCGGGGCCGCTGTTGAGCGGCGGGTACTGGAACCTGCCGGAGGAGACGGCCAAGACTTTCAAAGACGGGTGGCTGCACACCGGCGACATGGCCCGCGAGGACTCCGACGGCTTCTGGTTCATCGTCGACCGGGTCAAGGACATGATCGTCACCGGCGGGTTCAACGTGTTCCCGCGCGAGGTCGAGGACGTCGTCGCCGAGCACCCGGCCGTCGCGCAGGTGTGCGTGATCGGCACGCCCGACGACAAGTGGGGCGAAGCCGTCACCGCGGTGATCGTGCTGCGACCCGACCACCCCTCCGACGAGGAGTCGGTGGCGCGCGTGACCGTCGAGATCCAGTCCGCGGTCAAGGAGCGCAAGGGTTCGGTGCAATCGCCCAAGCAGGTGATCGTCGTCGAGTCGGTGCCGGTGACCGCGCTGGGCAAGCCCGACAAGAAGGCCGTGCGCGCGCAGTTCTGGGAGGGCGCCGGGCGCGCCGTCGGCTGAGTTTCGCTTCGTGCGCCACGCTGGCGTGACGCTCGGCGTTTGGGCTAGCTAGCGGGCCGCCCCGGCAACCAGCAGGTCGAGCATGCGGCCGGTCTGCTCCGGCGAGCCGCTGGCCAGGAAGATGCCGATCAGGCTGGACACCACGTCGTCGGCCTGCACGTCGGCGCGCAGGCTCGCATCGTTGGCGCCGGCCCGCAACAACAATTCGACGGCGCCGACGATGCTGTCGCGGGTCTGGCTGGGCTCCATGGCGCCGGAAGCGAACATCGCCTGCAAGGACTCGGCCATGCCGCGCTTGGCGGCCACGAATCCGGCGTAGCGGTCCATCCAGCGGCGCAGCGCGGTCTTGGGCGGGTGCCGCTCGAGCAGCTGCCCGGCCGCCGCCGCCACCTCGGCGAGCTCGGCGCGGTAGATCGCCTCCACAAGCGCCTCCCGGTTGGGGAAATGGCGGTAGAGCGTGCCGATTCCAACACCCGCGTCGCGGGCGATCGACTCCAGCGACGCCGATGCGCCGTGCGCGGTGAACGCGGCGGTGGCCGCCGCGAGCAGCCGTTCGCGGTTGCGGCGGGCGTCCGACCTTTCGACCAAAGCGGAGGCTCCTCCGTTTCTGCTACGCTGTGAATGCGGAGGACCCTCCGCTTCTCCAGTGTGGCACCAGATCCTTCAGGGAGCACCATGACAGACCAACCCCGGCCCGGCGGCGTCGGCACTCTCGGCGCGACGCCCGTGGCCCGCATGGGCTTCGGCGCCATGCAACTGTTCGAGGCGCCGACCGTCGACGACGCGACCGCGGTGCTGCGCCGCGCAATCGAACTCGGCGTCAACCACATCGACACCGCGTCGTTCTACGGCCCCGGCGAGGTGAACCGCCGGATCCGCGCGGCGCTCTACCCTTACCCCGACGACCTGGTCATCGTCAGCAAGGTCGGTGCGCGTTACACCGGCGAACAGCCGATACCGCTGGCCGCCGCGCAGAAGCCCGCCGAGTTGCGTGCGGCGGTCGAGGACGATCTGCGCCAGCTGGGTCTGGACTGCGTTCCGGTGGTCAACCTTCGGCGCATGGACCTCGGGCCCGGCGTGGCCGCCGAGGGAGACCAGATCGTCGGGCTCGATGACCAGCTGGCCGAGATGATCGCCCTGCGCGACGAGGGCAAGATCGGCGGGATCGGCATCAGCGCGGTGCCGCTCGAGGTGGTGCGGCGCGCGCTGCCCGCCGGAATCGTCTGCGTGCAGAACGCCTACAGCCTGCTGGACCGCTCCCAGGAAGCCGCGCTGCGGCTGTGCGAGGCCCAGGGCATCGCGTGGGTGCCGTACTTCCCGCTGGGCTCGGCGTTCCCGGGGTTCCCGAAGGTCGCCGACAACCCGGCGGTGGCCGACGTCGCCGGCGAACTCGGCGTCACCGGCGCCCAGGTCGGGCTGGCCTGGATCCTGGCTCACGCCCCGAACACGTTGCTGATTCCGGGCACCCGATCCGTGGCGCACCTCGAAGAGAACGTCGGCGCCGCCGACGTCACGCTGAGCGCCGACGCGCTGGAAAGGCTGGACGCCGTCGGTACAACCGAGCCCCAGCCCCATGGCGTCGACCGCTTTCAGAGGTAACGTCGCTGCCTATGGGAAGCGGCACACCGATCAAGCCGCCGTGGTGGCTGAAGCCGGCGAACAAAGTCTTCATCCAGATGTCGCGGCTCGGCCTGAGCTTCGGCGGGGAAAGCCCGGTGGTGTTGACCGTGCCCGGCCGCAAGTCCGGGACACCCCGGTCGACGCCGGTGACGCCGATGACGGTGGACGGGAAACGGTATGTGGTGGGCGGATTTCCGGGTGCGGATTGGATCCGCAACGTCCGCGCCGCCGGCTACGCGACGCTGGCCCGCGGCCGGCACTCCGAGCGGGTGCAGATGGTGGAGTTGCCCGCCGACGCGGCGCGGCCGTTCCTGCGGGCGTTTCCCACCGAGGTGCCCACCGGCGTCGGCTTCATGAAACGCTCGGGATTGGTCAAGGACGGACGCCCCGAGGAATTCGAGGCGCTGGCCGGCGTGTGCCCGGTATTCCGGCTGGACCCGGTATAGGAGTTCAAACACATTGAGTGACAACCCCTTTGATGCGCAAGCCTGGCGTCCGGTCGACGGGTTCGGCGACCTGACGGACATCACCTATCACCGCCACGTCGACGACGCCACGGTGCGGGTGGCGTTCGACCGGCCCGAGGTGCGCAACGCGTTTCGGCCGCACACCGTCGACGAGCTGTACCGGGTGCTCGATCACGCCCGGATGTCCCCGGACGTCGGCGTGGTGCTGCTGACCGGCAACGGTCCGTCGCCCAAGGACGGCGGCTGGGCGTTCTGCTCCGGCGGCGATCAACGCATCCGCGGGCGGTCCGGTTACCAGTACGCGAGCGGCGAGACGGCCGACACCGTCGACACCGCCCGCGCCGGCCGGTTGCACATCCTCGAGGTGCAGCGGCTGATCCGGTTCATGCCCAAGGTGGTCATCTGCCTGGTCAACGGGTGGGCGGCCGGCGGCGGGCACAGCCTGCACGTGGTCTGCGACCTCACCCTGGCCAGCCGCGAGCACGCCCGCTTCAAGCAGACCGACGCCGACGTCGGCAGTTTCGACGGCGGCTACGGCAGCGCCTACCTCGCGCGTCAGGTCGGCCAGAAGTTCGCCCGCGAGATCTTCTTCCTGGGCCGGCCCTACACGGCCGAGCAGATGCACCGCATGGGCGCGGTCAACGCCGTCGTCGAGCACGCCGAACTGGAATCGGAGGCTATCGGATGGGCGCGCGAGATCAACGCCAAATCCCCACAGGCGCAACGCATGCTGAAGTTCGCGTTCAATCTGCTCGACGACGGTCTGGTGGGCCAGCAGCTGTTCGCGGGTGAGGCCACCCGGCTGGCCTACATGACCGACGAGGCCGTCGAGGGTCGCGACGCCTTCCTGGAGAAGCGGGACCCGGACTGGAGCCGGTTCCCCCGTTACTTCTAGCGGGTCACGCTGGCGTGACGCTCGGCCGGCCAACGTCACGCTGGCGTGACGCTCGTGGCATGCAAGGCCACCCCTAGACTCCCCACGTGAGCAAGAGTCCTTTTCGCCGGATCGCCGACCAGCTGGTGCTGGCGACCATGCGACCCCCCATGGCGCCGCAGGTACTGGTCAACCGCCCGCTGATCAAGCCGATCGAATTGGCCGGCAAGCGCATCCTGCTCACCGGGGCGTCGTCGGGCATCGGTGAGGCCGCGGCCGAACAGTTCGCCCGGGCGGGCGCCACGGTGGTCGTCGTCGCCCGCCGCCAAGACCTGCTGGACGCGCTCGCCGAGCGGATCACCACGGCGGGCGGCGAAGCGCTGTCGATCCCGTGCGACGTCTCGGACATGGACGCCGTCGACGAGCTGGTCGCCGACGTCGAAAAACGTCTCGGCGGAATCGACATCCTGATCAACAACGCCGGCCGGTCCATCCGCCGGCCGCTGGCCGAGTCGCTGGAACGCTGGCACGACGTCGAGCGGACCATGGTGCTCAACTACTACGCGCCGCTGCGGCTGATCCGCGGGCTGGCGCCGGGGATGATCGAGCGCGGCGACGGCCACATCATCAACGTCTCGACGTGGGGGGTGCTGTCGGAGGCCTCGCCGCTGTTCGCGGTGTACAACGCCTCGAAGGCCGCGCTGTCGACGGTGAGCCGGGTCGTGGAGACCGAGTGGGGCGACAAGGGGGTGCACTCCACCACGCTCTACTACCCGCTGGTGGCCACCCCGATGATCGCGCCGACGAAGGCCTACGAGGGGATGCCGGCGCTGACGTCGGAGGAGGCCGGCGAGTGGATGATCACCGCGGCCCGCACCCGCCCGGTGCGCATCGCACCGCGGATGGCGATCGCCGCCAAGGCGCTGGACACCTTCGGGCCCCGCTGGGTCAACGCCGTCATGCAGCGCCAGAGCATCCAGCCCAACCGCGCCAGCGACAGCTGACCCGGCCCACTCGCCGGGGCTTTTCACGCGGGCATTGTGATAGACACGACGCTATGGAGATCCTGGCCAGTCGGATGCTGCTCCGGCCGGCGGACTATCAGCGGTCGCTGACCTTCTACCGCGACGAAATCGGCCTGGCGATAGCCCGTGAATACGGCGGCGGCACAGTCTTTTTCGCGGGGCAGTCGCTGCTTGAGCTCGCCGGTTACGGTTCCCCGGACCACTCCCACGGCCCCTTCCCGGGCGCGCTGTGGCTGCAGGTCCGCGACATCGAGGCGACCCAGGCCGAACTTCGCAGCCGCGGGGTGGCGATCGCGCGCGAGGCCCGCCAGGAACCATGGGGCCTGTACGAGATGCATGTGATCGACCCGGACGGAATCACGCTGATCTTCCTCGAAATCCCCTCCGACCACCCGTTACGGCGTGACACCCGAGGTGAATGACAGGGAAATTGCGGTTAACTGAGAGGTAACATCTGGCGACGAGTCAAGGTACACCCGCGATTCGGCTCCCCCAGCATTCGACAATGGAATCCTCCTACCACCAGAATCAGGCGCTGTGAACATCCAATTGTTCCTCTTGATCATTGTCGTAATCACGGCATTGGCTTTCGATTTCACGAACGGCTTCCACGACACCGGCAACGCGATGGCGACCTCGATCGCCAGTGGCGCGCTCAAGCCCAAAGTGGCTGTCGCGTTGTCCGCGGTGCTGAACCTCGTGGGTGCGTTCATGTCCACCGCCGTCGCCGCGACGATCGCCAAGGGCTTGATCGACGGGCACATCGTGACGCTGGAGTTGGTCTTCGCCGGCCTCGTCGGCGGCATCGTGTGGAACCTGCTCACCTGGCTCCTCGGTATCCCCTCGAGTTCGTCGCACGCCCTGATCGGTGGCATCGTCGGCGCCACCATCGCCGCCGTCGGCGCGCACGGGGTGATCTGGAAGGGCGTGGTGTCCAAGGCGATCATCCCGGCCGTCGTGTCGGCGATCCTGGCCATCGCGGTCGGCGCGGTGGCCACCTGGCTGGTCTACCGGATCACCCGCGGCATCCCGACCAAGCGCACCGAGTCCGGCTTCCGGTACGGCCAGTGGGGCTCGGCGTCGCTGGTCTCGCTGGCGCACGGCACCAACGACGCGCAGAAGACGATGGGCATCATCTTCTTGGCGCTGATGTCCTACGGCTCGGTCAGCAAGACCGCCGCCATGCCGCCGCTGTGGGTCATCGTCGGCTGCGCGGTGTCGATGGCGCTCGGCACCTATCTGGGCGGCTGGCGGATCATCCGCACCCTGGGCAAGGGCCTGGTGGAGATCCAGTCGCCGCAGGGCATGGCAGCCGAATCCGCTTCGGCCGCAGTGATTTTGCTCTCCGCCCACTTCGGCTACGCGCTGTCCACCACCCAGGTCTGCACCGGCTCGGTGCTGGGCAGCGGGCTGGGCAAGCCCGGCGGCGAGGTCCGCTGGGGCGTCGCCGGTCGCATGGGTGTCGCGTGGCTGGTCACGCTGCCGCTGTCCGGGCTCGTCGGTGCGCTCACCTACTGGATCGTGCACCTGATCGGCGGGTACCCGGGCGCCATCGTCGGCTTCGCGCTGCTGATCGCGGTTTCGGCCACCATCTACATCCGGTCGCGCAGGGTCAAGGTCGACCACAACAACGTCAACGCCGAATGGAAGGGCGACCTGACCAGTGGGCTCGAAGAGGCCGACGATCACGGCCACCCGCCCTCGGACACCGGCTCCACCCTCGGCGGCAGCCCCCGCCGGTACGACTCCGATGACCCCACGATGAAGGCGAACGCTTGATGAGTCACTTCGGCGACTGGTTCAACTACGAGGCCTCCCTCAAAATCCTGGTCTTCGCCATGCTGGCCGGGGCCGCCTTGCCGGGGCTGTTCGCCCTGGGCCTGCGGTTCCACGCGGTGGGCGCCGGACAGGTCAGCACCGACGGCAGCTCACCGCAGAAGAACCCGGCGATGCTGGCGATCGCCTGGGCGATCTACGCCGTGGTGCTGCTGGTGATCGCCTTCGCTCTGCTGTACATCTCCCGGGACTTCATCGCCCACCACACCGGCACTGCTTTCCTCGGAGCCAAACCCAAGTAGCATCGGTTGATGCCCACCGATTTGCTACGCCACACACCGGGGGGTGTTGTCACAGCGTGAACGGATTCCTCAATTCGATTGTCTCGTGGCTGCGCGCGGGATATCCGGAAGGCGTCCCGCCGACGGACACCTTCCCGGTGCTCGCGTTGCTGGCCCGCCGGCTGTCCGGCGACGAGGTCAAGGACGTGGCCTGCGAACTGATCCGGCGCAGCGAGTTCGACGATGTCGACATCGGCGTGCTGATCACCCAGATCACCGACGAACTGCCGTCGCCGTCCGATGTCGAACGGGTGCGGGTGCGGCTGGCGGCGCAGGGTTGGCCGTTCGACGAGGCCGAGGATCCGGCATAGCCGTACTGCGCGCGCTGCACGTCCCGCCCGGCTCGGCGGCCTCGTCGCTGTTGCCCGCCCTGGAACGCGTGCTGGAGGGGCGCGACCCCGCACTGGTCGCCCTGCCCGCACGCGACGAGCGCGAATCGGATGCGCTGCGGGTGGGCCTGCGCGTCGGCGAGGACATCGACGACGACGTGGCCCTGGTCGCGGCGACGTCGGGCACCACCGGGGTTCCCAAGGGGGCGTTGCTGACCGCCGTCGCCCTGAAGGCCAGCGCGGCGGCCACCCACGACCGCCTCGGCGGGCCGGGCGGCTGGCTGCTCGCCCTGCCACCCCACCACATCGCCGGCGTGCAGGTCCTGGTACGCAGCGTGCTCGCCGGCTCGACACCGGTCGAGATGGATGTCACCAAAGGCTTCGACGTCGCCGAATTACCCAGCGCGATAAGGGCATTGGGTTCGGGCCGGCGCTACACGTCGCTGGTGGCCGCGCAACTGGCCAAGGCGCTCGGCGACCCGGCGGCCGCGGCCGCCCTCGCCGAACTCGACGCCGTGCTGCTCGGCGGCGGACCGGCGCCGCGACCGATCCTCGACGCCGCGGCCGCGGCGGGCATCACCGTGGTCCGCACCTACGGGATGAGCGAAACGGCCGGAGGCTGTGTGTACGACGGTGTCCCGCTGGACGGGGTGCGGGTGCGGACGGTCGACGGGCGCATCGTCATCGGGGGCGCGACCCTGGCCAAGGGCTACCGCAACCCGGTCGACCCGGATCCCTTCGCCGAGCCGGGCTGGTTTGCGACCGACGATCTTGGCGCCGTCAGCGAGGCGGGCGTCCTGACCGTGCTGGGCCGCGCCGACGACGCGATCAGCACCGGCGGGCTGACCGTGCTGCCGCAGCCGGTCGAGGCGGCGCTGTGCACCCATCCCGCCGTCGACGATTGCGCCGTGTTCGGAGTGGCCGACGACCGACTGGGCCAGCGGGTGGTCGCCGCGATCGTGGTGGCCGACGGATCCGCCGCGCCGACCCTGGAGGCGCTGCGCGCGCACGTGGCGGGCACCTTGGACGCCACCGCCGCGCCGCGCGAGCTGCACATCGTCGACGCGCTGCCGCGCCGCGGCATCGGCAAGGTCGACCGGGCGGCGCTGATGCGCCGGTTCGCCGGCGCGAGCGATCAATAGGCTGTTCGTCCGTGAGGATCGCGAGACGGGAGGCGCTGGGCGAGGCGGTCGCGGTCACAGTCGGGCTGCTGCTGGTGGTGGCGGCGTTCGTGCTGCCGCGGATGAACATCGGGGTGCGACCACGCCTCGATGTCGGCCCCGAGAAGTTCGCCACCCACGCCGGCGCCGCGCCGATCTTCGGCGATTGGCTGATCCACGCCGGGTGGGGAACCGGGCCGGCCATCGCCATCGCGGTCGCCGTCGTCGCGTGGGGACCGATTCTGGCGCAACGCCTTTCGTGGCGGGCGCTGACGCTGGGCAGTTGGGCCACCGCGTGTGGGTGGGCGTTCGCGCTGGCGATGATCGACGGCTGGCAGCGCGGCTTCGCCGGCCGGCTGACCACCCGCGACGAGTACCTGTCGCAGGTGCCGAGCATCACCGACATCCCCGCCACGCTGCGCACCTTCGCGAGCCGGATCGTGGACTACCAGCCGCACTCGTGGACCACCCACGTGTCGGGGCATCCACCCGGTGCGCTGCTGACATTCGTCTGGCTGGACCGGCTCGGCCTGCACGGCGGCGCCTGGGCCGGGCTGCTGTGCCTGCTGGTCGGCTCGAGCGCGGCTGCTGCGGTGGTGATCGCCGTGCGCGCGCTGGCCGACGAGCCGACCGCCCGGCGCGCCGCCCCGTTCGTCGCCCTGGCGCCGGCGGCGATCTGGGTGGCGGTCTCCGCCGACGGCTACTTCGCCGGGGTGGCGGCGTGGGGCATCGCGCTGCTGGCCGTGGCGGTGCACCGTGACGTTCGCTTCCCCGCGCTGACGGCCGCGGGCGCGGGTCTGCTGCTGGGCTGGGGCGTGTTCTGCAACTACGGCCTGATGCTGATGGGGTTGCCGGCGGCGGCGGTGCTGGCCGCCGCCCAGCACCCGGACAAAGGCTGGGCGGATTGGCGGGCCATCTTGCGGGCCCTGGGTCCGGCGGCGCTGGCCGCGATCGCGGTGGCGGTGGCCTTCGCCGTCGCGGGATTCTTCTGGTTCGACGGCTATAACCTTGTCCAGCAACGCTATTGGCAGGGCATCGCCAAATTCCGGCCGTTTCAGTATTGGAGCTGGGCCAACCTGGCGTGCGTGGTGTGCGCTATCGGGTTGGGTGGTGTCGCCGGCATCAGCAGGGTGTTCGACTGGCCCGCCATCCGCCGCCGCTCCGGTTTCCACCTGCTGCTGCTGGGCATGCTGGCCGCCATCGTGTGCGCGGACCTGAGCATGCTCAGCAAGGCCGAGGTGGAACGCATCTGGCTGCCGTTCACCATCTGGCTCACCGCGGCGGCCGCGCTGCTGCCGGTGCGCTCACACCGGATCTGGTTGGCACTCAACGCCGCCGGCGCGCTCGCGCTCAACACGATCATCCTGACGAACTGGTAGGCGACCGCCCGGCTAGAGGCCGGCGGCGCGGGTGACGCGCGCGAACCGACTGGCGGGCGCGCAGGCGCCGCGCACCACCGCGACATCGTCGACCACGTCCACGTCGGCCAGCTCCTGGACGGTCGACACGTCAATTCCCCTGTCGCGCAATGCCTTCAATGTCAGCTCTCCGGTGTCGGGCACGGACATCGGAACGGTGCGCAGGCACTGGGCCAGCGCTGCGTCCCCGACGCCGAGCGCCCACCAGCCGCCGTCACGGGCCAACCCGAGTACCGCCGGCGACTCGAGCAGCCGGCGCGCGCACCCGGTCAACAGATCGGCGCTCACCTGGGGGGTGTCCATCCCGATCTGCAGCACCGGAAGCCCGCCGGCCGCGTCGGTGTGCGCGTTGGCCAACCGTGCCGCGAAATCGTCGCCGCGCTGGGCGATCACGGTGAAGGACGCCAGCCGCTGCCGGATTTCGTCGGCGTTCGCGGCGGCGTCCAGGTCTCCGGTGAGGGCCACCACCCGCGCCGCCACCGGCGCGGCGGCCACGGCATCGAGCGTGTCGAGCAGTGCGGCGGCGGCGATTTCGGCGGCGACGCGGTCGCCGACGGTGGCGGCGAGCCGCGTCTTGGCCCGGCCGGGCTCGGGGGCCTTGGCGACCACCAGGAGCGTCACCGGCAGGACACTCACGAAATCACCTTCCAGAAGTCCAGAATCGCGGTGATGCTGCCCCGCAGCGAGCCGCTGACCTTCGACCTGCCGCCCGTCCGCGGGCCGTAGCTGACGTCGAGTTCGACGACGCGCCAGCCGGCCGCGGCGGCGCGCACCAGCAATTCCAGCGGATAGCCCGATCGCCGGTCGGCGACGCCGAGCTGCAGCAGGGCTTCGCGCCGCGCCACCCGCATCGGCGCGATGTCGTGCACCGGCAGGCCGTGCCGGGTGCGCAGTCGCCAGCTCATGACGACGGTGCCCACCCGGGCCACCCACGGCCAGTGCAGCCCCGGTACCGGCCGGCGCCGCCCGGTCACCAAGTCGGCGCCCTTTTCGAGCTCGGCGACCAGCCGCGGCAGATCGCCGCCATCCATCGACCCGTCGGCGTCGATGACCGCCACGATCGGTGTCGTCGCGGCGATCACACCCGCGTGGACGGCCGACCCGTACCCGGCCCGAGGTTCGGCGACGACCCGGGCGCCGTGCCGGCTCGCGACCCCGGCGGTGTCATCGGTGCTGTTGTTGTCGACCACCAACGCCCGGTAGTCGGCGGGGATGGCGGCCAGCACCGCTGGCAGCGACTCCTCTTCGTTGAGGCAGGGCAGGATCACCGTGACCAGACTGTCGGTGTCGGGCACGCTCAGAAACCACGGTGGGGGCGGGGCTCCTGCGGGAACAGCGGCTGCGAATGCGTCGGCGGCACCGTCTGTTGGGTGTGCGTCGGCTGCGGCGCCTGGGTGGTCGCCTTGGTGCTCGGTGGCGAGTACGTGCTCGTCGGTGGTTGGTACGTGGTGCTCGGCGGCGAATACGTGGTTGTCGGAGGCGAATACGTCGTCGTCGGCGCCTCGTGGGTGGTGCTCGGCGGCGAATACGTGGTCGTCGGAGGCGAATACGTCGTCGTCGACGGCGGTTGGAGGCTGCTGGTCGGCGGCGTGTAGGGCGTGATGGTCGGCGATGTGGAGGGCGGGGTGTACGGCGGGTGGAACGGCGGGTAGTTCGGCCCCCATCCCGGGATCGGGATGGGAATCGGAATCGGAATCGGCACAATGGGATTGGGGCGAGGCGCCCAACCGGGCTCGGGGTTCGGCACGACGCTCGGCGGGTTGACCGGGGCCTGGGGAACCGGAGCGGCCGGCACGCCGCCGCCGGACGGCGCGACCTGCTGCGGAATCGGGTTGTTCGGAGCCGGGACGGTGCCGCCCTGGAACCCGGCATTGGGCTGATCGACCGGGGGCGGCGGCAGCGGCGCCAGTTGCTGGCTCGGCAGGATCGGCATGAACTTGCCCGGCGTGCCGTTTTGGACTCCCACCACCGGCTTTTGGCTGGCGGTCGGCTCGACGGCGACCGCGATCGCGGTGGCCAGCGACGCCAACCCGACGACCGCGAAGGCGATGACGGCGTTGCCGATCACCAGCGATCGCCGCGACAGCTTCGTCGGCGCCTCCTCGTCGACGTCGCCGTACTCGTAGTCGTCCAATTCGGGGTCGTACTCGGCGAATTCGCCCGGGTACTGCTCGCCCTCGTCGGCCATCGAATAGGCCAGCTGGTGGTCTTCGGCATTCGGGTCCGCGAACTCCGATGCCGGCACGAAGGCCGTCTCATCCCCGGTGGTCCCCGCCGCGGGCGCCATCGCCGTGGCCTCCCCGAACGCCGGTACCATCGCCGTGGCGTCCCCGGCCGCCGGCGCCATGGCGGTCTCATCGCCGGTCAGCCCGACCGCCGGCGCCATGGCCGTCGCGTCCCCGGCCAGCAGCGCCGCCGCCGGCGCGGCGGCGATCGCGGCGCCGCGGGCGAGCGCGAACGTGGGGTCCTCGGCGACCCGCACCCGCATGGTCGACGAGTCGCGAAGCTCGTCGGCGACCCGATCCAGATCGGGGGAAGCACCGAGCAGATACACATCCTGCGGGGCGTCGGGGTGGGCGCGCAGATTCGCCATCATCGTGTGGAACGCGGCCGTCGCTTCGCCGCCCGCGGCGCCCGCCAGCGGCTGGGAGGCCAACACGGTCGGCGGCGCGTCCGGATCGCCGTCGGCAGACCCCACCATCGACAGCGTCGCGGTCGCGTCGTCCATCACCAGCGCCGCCCCGGGCCGACCGGCCGCACGCATCAGAGCGGCCACCGCCTGCGATTCCGAGAGCACCGCGACGTTGTGGACGCCGGAATCCTCCAGCGCCCGCCGCAGCTGGTCGGCGGCGGGATGGTCGGTCCAGCACAGCCGGGTGCCGACCAGGCGGTGGTTCTCGCCGGCCAGCAGCCGATTCGTACCAACCACGGTCTCGGTCAGCGTCCCGATCGGATTGTCGGCGAGATCGACGACGGATTGGTCGATCACGTCGGCCCCCTGCGCACCCGGCCCGACGAGCGCCAAGCGGGCGACGGGTCCGGTGACCGCGACCCCCAAAACGACGTCCATCCCGCTTCTCCTTCACCCCGGCTACCCCGCAACCGGCAATGTCCCGGCATCATTACACTTGCGATACCGTTGGCAGTATCAGTCATTCAGGCGAATGCTTTGTCTACTAGCGCAGCGTAACCAGCTTTTCGAACGACAGGACGCCTCACCGCGGAATCATCTCCGCCCCGGCAGCCGATCAGCCACTGCCACGGCATCCGAACGGAGAATATGTTCGCAAGCGAGCAGTGCATTCCGCTCGGCAGGGTAATCCCTCGCCGAACACCCGAAACTGCGCCAAAAAAATCGGTCCTTGAATCCCGGGGGGCATGGTGAGCCAGAGCAGCGACGACACGCCTACCGGCCCCATCAGCGGCGGGGTTCAGCAAGCACCGCCGCCCCGCATCATCCGCCCGCATGCCACGGGCGGCGCCGGACCGGAGGCCGCGGCGACGAAGCGGCACCGGCAGGTCTTCGGCGACCTGGCCGCGCTGGCACTGCTCGTTCTCGCGGTGTTCTTGCCGTGGAATCTCTATTTCGGCGTCGGGATCCCGAACAGCAGCCCGACCCTGTTCGCCGTGCTGATCGCGGTGACGGTGCTGGCCGTCGCCGCCGTCGCCGTCGCCGGTTCCTGGCGGTCGGCCGGCGCGCGGTTCAACCCCGCGCGGGCCGCCCGGCTGCGCCTTGCGCTCAACGTGCCCTACCTCCTGCTGGTGCTGGCCTTCGTCGCGTTCGACGCCTACGAAACCGTCCGCCTGGGCGGCACGGTCAACGTGCCGGGCGGTGTCGGCCCGGGGGCCTGGGCCGGGATCGCCGGCTCGCTGCTGAGCGCCCAGGCGGTGCCGGCCGGCGCCCTCGCCGGACCGATTCCGGCGGGCGACGAATCCACCGGTTGGCACCGATCGGCGCGGGTCATCGGCTCGCTGTCCATGCTCGCCGCGGTGCTCAGCTTTGGTGTCAACCTGTACTGGCGGATGCGGTACGCGCTGCAAAACACCGGCGGCGCCGAAGCATTCGGCAAGCAGAACATCGCGGTGATCGCGACCGCGGTGGTGTACGGCGTGGTGGCGCTGGTCGCGGTCCTGGTGGCCTCCCGGTGGCTGCTGCGCAGTGCCCGGGCAAGCCGGTTGACCATCGTCGCGCTCGGTGCGTCGACGCTGGTCGCCGGGATCCTGGTGTGGTTCCTGCCCGTCGGTCGTGACCTCGACGCGTTCCACGGCATCGCGCAGAACACGTCCACCGCCGGGGTCGGGTTCGAGGGCTACCTGGCGTGGGCGGCCGGCGCGGCGCTGTTCGCGCCGCGCGCGCTGTTCGGCCACCGCAACGCCTCGCCGACCGAGGAGTCGGCGTGGCGCGCAACCACCCGAAATGGGTTGCTGCTCATCGCCGTTTGGTGCGTGGGGTCGACGCTGATGAGGATCACCGACCTCGTCGTCGGCGTGATTCTGAACTACCCGTTCTCCCGGTACTCCAGCATCGTGCTCGCCGCGTTCGATCTGGGCACCGCGGTCCTGGCGATCTGGCTGCGCCGCAGGCTTCCCACCCTCTCGGCGAGAATGGTCACCTCGCTGTGCGGACTGGTCGCCACGCTCAGCGTCGCCCGCGTCATCGTCGGCGTCGAACTGGCGCCGCGGTTCGCGGACTCGCCCAATTCGCCTGCGCTGCACCCGGTCTACGGCAACAACCTGGCTCAGCAGATCACCAGCACCTTCGACGTGACGCTGTGCGGCCTGGCGCTGGGCATCCTGGCGGCGGCAATCGTCGCCGGACAGCTGAGCGGTCGACGGCTGGAGCGCCGCGCCGGCGGGCGGCGCGCCGCGGCGGCGAATGCGGCGGCCCCCACCACCCGGGTCCGGGTCGGCCAGGGCGCCGGGCCGTCGGCCGCCGCGACCACCCGCATCCCCGCCGGCGCGGACAACGACCCGCCGACCGCCGAGATACCGCCGCTGGCCAACGCGCCCCGGATCTTCCGCGGTGACGACTCCGGGACGCGGCAGATGCCCGCGCAGAAGCCCCAGATCTTCCGCCCACCGCAGGGCTGAGGCTCAGCGCAGGGGCGCGAACGCGAATTCGCGCAGCCCGTCGACGGGTGCGATGGCCGCCCGGAACCCCAGCACCTCGGCGGCCCGGGACGGGTCGGCGACGATGTGGCGCACGTCGCCGCTGCGGTACTGCCCGGTGACCACCGGGGATGGCGAACCGCCGCGCGCCTCGCACAGCGCGCCGGCCACCTCCAGGATCGAAATCGGTTGTCCCGAGCAGACGTTGAGCGCGGTAAAACCCTCGTCTCGCTGTGCTGCCGCGACGTTGGCGGCGGCCACGTCGTCGACGTGGACGAAGTCGCGCATCTGCCCGCCGTCCTCGAAAACCTTTGGCGGGTCGCCCTTTTCCAGGGCCGACCGGAAGATCGCCGCCACCCCGGAATACGGGGTGTCGCGGGGCATGCCGGGGCCGTAGACGTTGTGGTAGCGCAGCGCCACCACCGAACCGCCGGTGGCCTCCGACCAGGCCAGCGCGTAATGCTCCTGCGCGGTCTTACTGGCGGCGTACAGACTTCGCGGCCGCAGGCAGGCGTCCTCGTCGACGAGGCGCCAGTGCAGCTCCTCCCCGCCGACCGGGCAACGGTGCTCGAAGGTTCCGGCGTCGAGGTCCGCGCGCCGCCGCGGCAGCGGATCCACGCCTCCGTGTCGCCGGCAGTGATAGCGCCCCTGGCCGTAGACCACCATCGACGAAGCCAGCACCAGGCGGCGCACCCCGGCGGCGAACATCTGCGCCAACAGCACGGTGGTAGCCAGGTCGTTGTGGCCGCCATAGGCGGGGGCGTCGGCGGCGTCGACGCCCGCACCCACCATCGCCGCCTGATGACACACCAGGTCCACGCCGGCCAACAGCGGGGCCAGCGCGTCGGCGTCGCGCACGTCCACGCGGTGACAGCCCTTCGGCAGCACCGGGTTTGGGCCGTGCGCGGCGGCCAGCAGCGCGTCGACGGCCACCACCTCGTGTCCGGCCGCCCGCAGCGCGGCGGCCACCCGCGAACCGATGAAGCCGGCCGCCCCGGTCAGCAGCACCCTCACGGCAGCTCGATGGGCAACGTGACTCCCGCGTGCGGCAGGCAATGCGTACAGCTGCGGTCGGCGTCGATCCGGGCGATGGCCTGGCGCACCAGCTTCTTGAACACCTCGATGTTGCGTTCGAACTCGGCGAACACGTCGACGGCCTTCACACCCTCACCGACGCTCACCCCGGCATCCAGATCGGTCACCAAAGCGATTGCCGCATAGCACATTTCGAGTTCGCGCGCGAGCACGGCCTCCGGATAGCCGGTCATGTTGACCAGAGAGAACCCCACGGAGGCGAACCATTGGCTTTCGGCGCGGGTGGAAAAGCGCGGCCCCTGGATCACCACCATGGTGCCGCCGTCGACCACGTCGGGCAGGCCGGTCACCGCGTCACGCAGGGTCGGGCAGTACGGGTCGGCGAAGTCGACGTGGATGCCGCCGGAGTCGAAATAGGTGTCGGCGCGTCCGCTGGTCCGGTCGACCAGCTGGTCGGGCACCACGACCGCGCCCGGGCCGAGTTCGGGCTTGAGGCTGCCGACCGCGCACGGCGCGAGCACCCGCCGCACACCGAGGCTGCGCAGGGCCCACATGTTGGCCCGGTACGGCACGGTGTGCGCGGAGAATTCGTGCCTGGCGCCGTGGCGCGGCAGGAAAGCCACCTCGTGGTCGCCGACGGCGCCGACGGTGACCGGGGCGCTGGGCGGCCCGTACGGGGTGTCGACGGCGACGTCGTGCGCATCGGATCCGAAGAACGTGTAGAAGCCGCTGCCGCCGATCACTCCGAGCATTCGACCATTGTGGTGCATGACGCCGGGGTGATTGCGGGGCACGGGGATCGCAGGCCCGCACCCTGGCAGGATGTTCGTGTGGCCAGTTTCGGGCAGTGGATTTCGGGTGCACGGCCGCGGACGTTGCCCAACGCGGTGGCGCCCGTCGTCGCGGGCACCGGCGCGGCGGCGTGGCTGCACTGTGCGGTGTGGTGGAAGGCGCTGCTGGCGCTGGCCGTCGCGCTGGCACTGACCGTCGGCGTCAACTACGCCAACGACTACTCCGACGGCATCCGCGGCACCGACGACGACCGGGCCGGCCCGGTGCGCCTGGTCGGCTCGCGGCTGGCGGCGCCGCGCGCGGTGCTGGCCGCCGCGGCCGCCAGCCTGACGGTCGGCGCGCTGGCCGGGTTGGCGCTGGCGTTGTTCAGCGCGCCATGGCTGATCGCCGTGGGCGCCGCCTGCATCGCCGGGGCCTGGCTGTACACCGGCGGGTCGAAGCCCTACGGCTACGCCGGTTTTGGCGAGGTCGCGGTGTTCCTGTTCTTCGGGCTCGTCGCCGTGCTGGGCACGCAGTACACCCAGGCGCTACGGGTGGACTGGGTGGGCGTGATGCTGGCCGTGTCGGTCGGGGCGCTGTCCTCGTCGGTGCTGGTGGCCAACAACCTGCGGGACATCCCGACCGACGCGCGTTCGGGAAAGATCACGCTGGCGGTGCGGCTGGGCGATGCCCGCACCCGGATCCTGTACCAGGCGCTGCTGGGGACCGCCGGGGTGCTGACCCTGGTGCTCATGCTGGCGACACCGTGGTGCGTCGCGGGGCTGGTGGCGACGCCGCTGGCCCTGCGCGCCATGGCCCCGGTGCGGTCCGGGCGCGGCGGGCCGGAGCTCATCCCGGTGCTGCGCGACACCGGGCTGGCGATGGTGGTGTGGGCGATCGCGGTGGCGGCGGCCCTGGCGTTGGGGACATAGGGGTTACCTTGGGTGCAGGCACAGGCAATGGTCCCCTGCGGGCAAGCGGTTTGGGGTACTTTTGCGTCGGCTCGGGCGACAGCGAAGGACCGCAATGAAACAGATTGCCGCGACCAGCGGGCCCACCAACATCGGCTTGCTCAGCGTCGGGTCATACCGCCCCGAGCGGGTGGTCACCAACGACGAGCTCTGCGAGAACATCGACTCGTCCGACGAGTGGATCTATTCGCGGACCGGAATCAAGACGCGCCGATTCGCCAGGCGCGACGAATCCGCCAGTTCGATGGCGACCGCGGCCGGACAGCAGGCGATCGCCAAGGCCTCCCTCGAGCCGTCCGACATCGATTGCGTCATCGTCGCCACCAGCACCCATTTCCTGCAGACGCCGGCGTGCGCCCCGGCGGTCGCGACGGCGGTGGGCGCCGGCGGCGTGCCGGCCTTCGACGTCTCGGCCGGGTGCGCCGGGTTCGGCTACGCGCTCGGTGTGGCGGCCGACATGATCCGCGGCGGGACGGCCGCCAAGGTCCTGGTGCTCGGTTCGGAGAAGCTGTCCCCCACCGTGGACATGCAAGACCGCAGCAACTGCTTCATCTTCGCCGACGGCGCGGCCGGCGTGGTGGTGGGTGAGACACCCGACCAGGGCATCGGCCCCACCGTGTGGGGCAGCGACGGGGCACAGGCCACCGCGATCCGCCAGGACATCGAATGGATCGACTACACCGAAAACCCGACCGGGGAGCGCCCGTATCTGAGGCTCGAGGGCAGCGCGGTGTTCCGGTGGGCGGCGTTCGAAATGGGCAAAGTCGGCCGGCAGGCCATGGACGCGGCGGGCGTCCGGCCCGACGAGATCGACGTGTTCCTGCCGCACCAGGCCAACAGCCGGATCAACGAGGTGCTGGCCAAGAGCCTCGAGCTGCGTCCGGATGCGGTCGTCGCCAACGACATCGAACACACCGGCAACACCTCGGCCGCATCCATCCCCCTGGCGATGGCCGAAGTGCTGGCGACCGGGGCGGCCAAGGCCGGCGATCTGGCCCTGCTGCTCGGCTACGGCGCGGGCCTGAGCTATGCCGCGCAAGTCGTCCGGCTGCCGAACGCCTGAGCCGCTCTCACTCGTCGCCGCGCGTCGCCTCGGGCGGCACATCCCCGTGCAGTCGGGCCTGGAGCAGTTCGCGCTCCCGGCGGCGTCGTTCCCCGGCGATCGCGAGCGCGGCGGTGGCCCGCCGGCGCAGCGGGGCGAACACCCAGATACCCAGCGGCATCGCGATAATCAGGGCGAACAGCACGGCCACCACGATCGGGAACTGCGTGATGCCCGCCAAGCGCGCGACACCGTAGATCACGCCGGTGAGCGCGACCGCCAGCAGCACCCGCGCCGCCATATACACCGCCACGTGGACGGCGACGCGGTTCGCGCCGGGCTGGGCGGTACCCCCGTCCGGGGCGGGGCGTTCGGTGCTGTCGTCGCTAGCTTCTTGTGACACAGGCTGAGCCTACGGCGCGGGTATATTCGCCAAAAGGAGGTGTTGCGTGCTCTACCTGCTGCTCGTCGTGATTTTGGGGACGCTGATCTACGTTGGCTGGCGTGCGGCGCGATCGCAGGCCCACCGGCCGAAGACCCGCGTCATCGGGCCCGACGACGATCCGGATTTCCTGCGGCGGTTGGGTCACGGCGACAACAACCCGCGTTAGTTCGGCGGCGGGCCGCCGGCCGCCCAAGGCGGGCAGCTAGCCGAGCACGCCCGGGTTGTGCTGGTCACCGGGGAACCCGTCGGCGACGATGGCGGCCAGCTCGGTGAGCGCTTCGCGCGTCCGGCGCCGCAACCGGTCCAGATCGATCTCAGCGCCCTCTTCGAGGTGCGGATCGAAGGGCACCAGCTGAACAGCGCGGCAGCGCCGGGAGAAGTGGTCGACCACCTTGTTCATGTCGACCTTGCCCGGGCGCGGCTTCACCCCGTTGATGACCGCGATGGAGTTGCGGACCAGGTCCTCGTGGCCGTGGGCATCCAGCCAGTCCAGCGTCGCCGAGGCGCTGCGCGCGCCGTCGATGGACGCCGAGCTGACCACGACGAGGGCGTCGGCCTTGTCCAGCACCGAGCTCATCACCGAGTGCAGCAGTCCGGGCCCGCAGTCGGTCAGCACCAGGCCGTAGAACCGTTCCAGGATGTCGAGGATACGAGCGTAGTCCTCGGCGCTGAACGCGTCGGAGATGGCGGGATCCGTTTCGGACGCCAGCACCTCCAGACCGCTCGGCCCCTTGGAGGTGTACCGGCGCACGTCGCTGTAGCGCTCGATGGTCCCGGCGTCGTGCAGCAGCTGACGCACCGTCGCGGCCGTCTCCAGCGGAATCTTCTGGCTCAGCGTGCCGCGGTCGGGGTTGGCGTCCACGGCCACCACCCGGTCACCGCGGATGGAGGCGAAGGTGGCGCCCAGCGTCGCGGCGATCGTGGTCTTGCCGACGCCGCCCTTCAGCGACAGGAATGCCACCCGATAGGAACCCCGCAGGGGCCGGTTCACCTGGGCGACGAGGTTGTTGTAGCGGGTGGCCCGCGGGCTCTCGCCCAGGTTGATCAGTCCGCCGGACAGCTTGAACAGCAGCAGGCGCCATCCGTCCGACGGCGGCGGCGCGACCGGTCGCAACAGCATGCCGGTGGACAGCTCCGGATACGGCGTGTGCGGCAGGTGCTCCGGGCGCTGTTGCGGCGGCGGTCCGTGCACCTCGGTGGGCGGCGCGTCCGGGCCGGTGTAGTAGGCGCCGTAGGCCGTCGGGTCGACGCGCGGGATGCCGGTCATCGGCGTGGGATCCCACGGTGGCATCCCGCCGGGGGTGGGCGGTGCGGCCTGCTGGCGCTCGGGGCCGGGGCCGCGGCGCTCGGTGCGGAACCCGGCGAAGGCGCGGGTGGGGGCGTCACCACCCGGCTCGGCCTGCGGTTCGGCGGCGTCCCGCTGGTCTGCGGCCGGCGACGTCTGCTGGGGTATCTGCGTGGTCGGTTGTTCGGGCGCCCCGACGCCCGCCGTTGGATGCTCGGTCACTGCACTCCCCCTTGTTGTGCGTTATTCCCGTGTTGTGCGCTTCGCGGGCCGGTTGTGCACCGTCACCCGACGCCCGCATAAGAATGCAGGCCCACAGTGACCAGGTTAACGAAGAACAAGTTGAAGACCATGGCCACAAACCCCGCGACATTGATCCAGGCGGCCTTCCTGTCCCGCCATCCCGCGGTCGACCTGGCGTGCAGGTACGCGGCGTAAATCACCCAGGCGACAAAGGACACAGTCTCTTTGGGGTCCCAGCCCCAATAGCGGCCCCAGGCTTCTTCGGCCCAGATCGCCCCGAAAATGACGCCGAAACCGAACACCGGAAATGCGAAAATCGTCGTCCGATACGCGATGCGGTCCAGGGTCTGCGCGTCGGGGAACCGCTGCACCAGCCGGCTCAACCCGCTGTCCTGAGCGTGTTCTGGGTCTCCGAGCGGCGACGTGCGCAGCAGGAACAGGATGCTGGCGATGCCGGCGACCATGAACACCCCGGATCCCAGACTGACCACCGACACGTGGATGGGCAGCCAATAGGACTGCAGGGCGGGCATCACCGGCGCGGCGTTGGTGTAGAGCCAGCGCCCGGACACCGTGAGCAGGATCAGCACCGGCAGCAGCAAGAACACCCACAGCGGGCGGTATTGCGGGCGGCGCAGCACGACCGCCCCGGCGATCAACCCGCACAAGCAGGTCAGGTTGATGAACTCGTACATGTTGCCCCACGGCACGCGCAGGGTCGCGAGGCCGCGCAGCACCAGGCAGGCCAGCAGCAGCCCGATGCCCAGGTACACCACGGACAGCCCGGCCCGGCCGGCCCGCTCGTCGATCGGCCGCCGGGCTGCCTCGTCGACCACCCCGGGGGTGGCGGAGTCGGCGCTGACGGCGCCGGCCAGCACCCGTTCGCGCTGCTCCGCGCGGCGCCCGCCGGCGTACGCCAGTTCGAAGGCCAACAGCAGCAGCGCGATGACCAGGGCCACCACGGCGGACGTGAACGCCCAGTCGGAGTAGCGCGCCAGCTCGATGTTGACGTGCACCGTATTCATTTGACGTCCACCTCAGAACTCCTTTTGGACGCTGCGGGTGTCGCGTCGCGGTCCGACGCGGGGGGCCTCGCGGCGCCAGCGGCGCCGAAGTCGCCGAGCCCGGTCAGCAGCCGTTCGGACAGCCGCTCGAACTCCTCGCCCCAGCCGGAGTTGTCGGTGCGCGCCAGGCCACCCAGTTCGACGTTCACCGTACCGGGCGACCCGCCGGCGTCGGGCGTCAGACGGACCCACACCCGGCGGCGGCGCACCACCAGCGACACCACCAGACCGCCCATCATGGTGATGGCGAATACGAGCACCCAGGTCTGGCCGGGGTCGTGCGAGACCTGCAGGTTGACGAACGGCACGGCGCCGTCGAAGCGGATCACGGTGCCCGCCGCCGGGCCCTGGTCGATCCGGACCGACTGGCCGGAACGCAGATTGACCCGCTTCTCCTTGGTCAGCCGGTGCTGCTCGATCAGGCGCGGGTCCAGGGTGAACAGCGACTGGGGCCGGCCGGTGTCCAGCCCGGTGTCGCCGCGGTAGATGTCGACGGCCACCGCCGGGGCGTCCAGGGCCGGGAAGCGCGACGACAGCAGCGTGCCCTCCAGCTGCTCGGTCGGCGCCAGCAGGCCCTGGATGGCGATCTCGTGGTTGCGGCGCTCCGCGGCGTTGGGATAGCTGCCGGCGGGCGGATCGATGCGCACCACACCCGACGAGAGCAGGGTTTGCGGATTGTCGGGTCGCCACTGCACGGTCGCCGTGCGGATCTGCCCGTTCGGGAAGGTGACGCTGAAGGTGGGCGCGTAGCCGTGCCCCTGCAGGTACACCCGGTCACCGCCGAGCCGCAACGGGTGGTTGACCTCCAGCTGGTAGTGCCGCCAGTTGTTGGCGCTCAGGTCGTCGCCGGACTGGTAGTCGATGTTCGCGGCGAACGAGGTGGCCTGCCCGGACGGCAGGTAGTGCGCCGCGAAGTCGTCGACGCGGATGCACATTGGGTGCAGCGAGGTGCCGTCGACGGTGTTGCCGGCCCGGAACGAGTCGAACGCGGCGGGTGAGGCCGAGCAGAAGCCGGGTCCGCCGTCGGCGATGACGATGACATTGCCCTCGTAGCCGAACAGCTTGCCGACGGCCACCGCGACCAGCAGGCCCAGCAGCGAGAAGTGGAAGACGATGTTGCCGAATTCGCGCAGGTAGCCCTTCTCGGCGGACACCTCGACGACGTGGGCGTCCGCCGGCTGCCCGCCGTGGTGGTGCCGGATGGCGGTGCGCCAGCCGCGCAGCCGTTCGGTCAGCGTGTTGGCCAGGGCGTTCAGCTGTTCGGCGTCGGCCTGGATCTGGTGGCTGGCGTGTTTGGGGAGCCGGGCCAGGTTGCGCGGGGCGGCCACCGGGGTGGACCGCAGGCTGCGGACGTGCTCGATCATCCGCGGGGTGAGGCAGCCGACCAGCGACACGAACAGCAGCACGTAGATGGCGGTGAACCAGAAGCTGGAGAAGACGTTGAAGGCCTGCAGCCGATCCAGCCACGGTCCGATCACGGGGTGGGCCTTCAGGTAGTCGTCGACCTTGCCGGCGTTGAGGCTGCGCTGCGGCAACAGCGCCCCCGGTATCGCGCCGAGCGCGAGCAGGAACAACAGCACCAGCGCGGTGCCCATCGAGGTCAGCGCGCGCCAGGTGTTGCGCGTCCAGGCGACAAGCTGCCTCAAATCGGCAGCCTCACGTCGGACACGAACGCGTCGCGCAGCCAGGAGACGAAGTCGTTCCACACCCCGGTGACCAGCAGGGCGCCGACGGTGATCAGCAGCACGCCGCCGAAGACCTGGATGGCCCGGGTGTGCCGGCGCAGCCAGCCCAGGCCTCCCACCGCGCCCGCCGAGCCGAAGGCCAGCAGCACGAACGGGATGCCCAGGCCCAGGCAGTACGCGATCACCAACGCGATTCCGCGCGCCACGCTGGCGCCGTCGGTAGCCGACGCGACGGTGATCACGCCGGCCAGCGTCGGCCCCAGGCACGGCGTCCAGCCCAGGGCGAACACCGCGCCCAGCACCGGCGCCCCGGCGACCGTGGTCAGCTGTCGTGGACTGAATCGGGCCTGGCGCTGCAACGCCGGGATCAGGCCCACGAACACCAGCCCCATCACGATGGTCAGCACTCCCCCGGCCCGTTGCAGCACCAGTTGGTTGGTGATCAGGGTGGTCGTCATTCCCAGGACGGCGACGGTGCCGAGCACGAACACCGTGGTGAAGCCGGCGACGAACAAGGCCGCGGACCCCGCGACCCGCCAGCGGGCGCCCGGCGGGGCCTTGATCGCGCCCTGCGGCGGCTGCTCGTCCACGCCCACGACGGCGGCCAGGTAGGACAGGTAGCCGGGCACCAGCGGCACCACGCACGGCGAGGCGAACGACACCAGGCCCGCCAGCAGGCACACGCCGAGGGCCAGCAAGAGCGGTCCGGCGGCGGCGATCTGGGTGAATCCGGTCATTGCTGTCCCGGGGTCGTCCGGCCCGCCGGGGCTGCCTCGCCGGCCAGCTGCTGCACCACGGGCCGCAGGTCGGACGCCAGCAGTTCGCGCAGGAAGACCGCCGCGACGCGGTGCTGACGGTCGAGGACCAGCGTGGACGGGATCACGGTGGTGGGGTATTTGCCGCCGAACGCGATCAGGGTGCGCATCGCGGGATCGTAGATGGACGGGAACGTCACCTGCCGGTCGTTGACGAAGTCCAGCGCGGCCTGCCGGTTGTTGTCCCGGACGTCGATGCCGAGGAAAGACACCCCGGCGCCGCGCGTGGCGTCATACACCTGCTGCAGCTGGGTGACCTCGGCGCGGCACGGCCCGCACCACTGTCCCCAGATGTTGATGACGACGACCCGGCCCGCGAAGATCGGGTCGTCCAGCGACAGCGTGTGCGCGGGGTCGGCCAGGTCGGGCCCGGCCAGCGGCCCGGGGCGGCCACGGCCGGACGGCGGGTCGTAGTGAATGTCGGTCTTGCCGCCGGGCGAGACGAATTCGAAGGTGCCGCCCTGCGCGACGGCGTCGCGCCCCGAGGAGCAGCCGGCGAGCAGGGCAGGCACCAGGGCCGCGAGCACGGCCCCGGTCATCGCCCGTCGGCGGGTGATCAAGGCGCCGCCGGTTCGCTGTACTCGACGTCGACCAGCCGGTCGCCGTCGTAGACCAGGGTCGTCACCGATGCGAGGCCGCACTCCCGCCGGCGCGGGTCATGCCACAGCCGCCGGCCCGTCACGTGCAGCCGCAGCGTCCACACCGGCAGTTGGTGGCTGACGCACACCACCTCGCGGCCGGCGCCGCGGGCGCGGGCCTTGTCCACCGCCGTCTCCATCCGGGCGGCGATCTCGGCGTACGGCTCACCCCAGGACGGCCGGAACGGGTTGCGCAGTTGCCACCACACCCGTGGGTCGCGCCAGGCGCCGTCGCCCGGGCTGACCCGTTTGCCCTCGAAGAAGTTGGCGGATTCGATCAGGTCCGGGTCGGTGTCCACGGCCAGGCCGTGCTTGGCGGCGATGGGCGCGGCGGTTTCCTGGGCCCGCTGCAGGGGCGAGGCGATCAGCGCGACGATGTCGCGGTCGGCCAGCGCGTCGGCCACCGCGGCCGCTTGCGCCCGGCCCTTGTCGGAGAGGGCAAACCCGGGCAGCCGCCCGTAGAGGATGCCGCTGGGGTTGTACACCTCGCCGTGGCGTATGACGTGCACCCGGGTGTGCTCGGCCATCAGGACTTCCCCTCCTCGGCTGCGGCGGCGGCCCGGGCCGCGGCCGGCAGGGCGTCGGCGATCCGGTCGAACGCGCTGTCGTCCAGCGCGGTTGAGACGAACCACGCCTCGAATGCGCTGCACGGCGGGTAGACGCCCGCGTCCAGCAGCGCGTGGAAGAACGGTGGGTAACGCCACGTCTGGGTGGCGCGCGCGGACGCGAAGTCCGTCACCGGCGTGTCGGAGAAGAACACGCTGAGCATATTTCCGGCCCGCGGAATCTGGTGCGCGACACCGGCATTCATGAGCGCGTCGGCGAACAGCCCGGCCAGCCGATCGGCGTTGGCGTCCAGGGTGGCGTAGGCGGCGGCGTCGGCGTTGCGCAGGGTGGCCAGCCCGGCGGCCATCGCCACCGGGTTACCCGACAGGGTGCCGGCCTGATACACCGGGCCCAGCGGTGCGAGGCGCTCCATCACCTCGGCCCGGCCGCCGAATGCGGCGGCCGGCAAGCCGCCGCTCATCACCTTGCCGAAGGTGAACAGGTCGGCCTCGACGGGATCGATTCCGTACCAACCACTTCGGCTGACCCGGAAACCGGTCATCACCTCGTCGATGATCAGCAGCGCGCCGTGCTCGGCGGTGATCGTGCGCAGCGCCGCGTTGTAGCCGGGCGCGGGTGGGACCACGCCCATGTTGCCGGGGCTCGCCTCGGTGATCACCGCGGCGATCTGGTCGCCGAACCGGGCGAAGGTCTGTTGCACGGCGTCGATGTCGTTGTAGGGCAACACGATTGTGTCGGCGGCCGTCGCGCCGGTGACGCCCGGCGAGGACGGCAGGCCGAGGGTGGCCACCCCGGAGCCGGCGTCGGCGAGCAGCGCGTCGACATGGCCGTGGTAGCAGCCGGCGAACTTGATCACCTTGGCCCGGCCGGTGAAGCCGCGGGCCAGCCGGACCGCGCTCATGGTGGCCTCGGTGCCGGAGTTGACCAGCCGGATCCGCTCGACCGGCGCCACCCGGCCGATCATCTCGGCGGCCAGTTCGCTTTCGGCCGGCGTGGGCGCCCCGAACGACAGGCCCGAAGCGGCGGCCGTGGCGACGGCGTCGACGACGGCCGGGTGCGCATGACCCAGGATCATCGGGCCCCACGAGCAGACCAGGTCCACGTACCGGTTGCCGTCGGCGTCGGTCAGCCGGCAGCCGCGCGCCTCGGTGATGAAGGGCGGCGTCCCGCCCACCGCGCTGAACGCGCGGACCGGAGAGTTCACCCCACCGGGAATGACGGCGCAGGCATCCTCGAACAACCGGGCCGACGCCGCCGTGGGCCGGGGGCCCCCGTCGACGCGCGCGGTCGCCTGATCACTGCTTCCCATGACGACCAGTGTTCCAGCCCTCGCCGGTCATTCCACTACAGGGTGTAGCAGAAGGGGCTAACAGAAGGTGGCGCGGCGTCGGTGGCGGGGTTAATCGGCGTCCGGGTGGACGGCTTCCTGAGCTGCGACGAAGTTGCGGCGGGCGGCTTCGCGTTCTCTTTCCGCCGCCCGTTTGTGCGCGTCGACGTCGCCGAGGCCCTCGGCGACCGCGAGTTCCTGGATTTCGGCGGCCCGCTCGTGCGCGATGGCGGCCTCGTAGTGGCGACGGCTCTCGCGGCGGTGCGCTTCCTCGTCACGCGCATGGGCGCTCTCGGCACGCTCGGCGGCGCGCCGCACGTCCGCCTCGGTGATGGAGTGCCCGTCGGCGAGTTCCCGCCCCCGGCGCAGCAACTCCTGGCTGCGGCGGGCGGCCTCGTTCCCGGGTGTATCGGCCATGCCAAGACAGTAGTCGCATCCGCTGGAAAAAGTGGGTTGTCCTCGCCCGGCGCCTGCGAGTTGGATAGCGGTATGCAGTTCCCACAAGGACTTGCCCGGTTCAACCGTCGCGTCACCAACCCGATTCAACGGATGTGGGCCGGTTGGCTACCGCCGTTCGGGATCATCGAGCATGTCGGGCGGCGCTCGGGCAAGCCGTACCGCACCCCGGTGAATGTGTTCAGCACCGACGTCGACGGCAAACCGGGGGTGGCGATCCTGCTGACCTACGGCCCCGACCGGGATTGGCTGAAGAACCTGAAGGCGGCCGGAGGCGGCCGGCGGCGCAGCAAGGGCAAGAGTTTCGGCATCGCCGATCCGCGCGTGGTCACCAAGGCCGAGGCCGCCGCGCACGTAACTCGCGGCGCGCGAACGGTTTTCGCCAGGTTGCCGTTCGAGCAGGCGGTGTTGCTCACCCGGACTTCCTGACTCCCCGGGTGATGCGAATCACGGCGATAGCCGAGCAAGCGGTCGGTCTCGACAGTCTTGGGCGCGGTGGGCCCGCCAATGCGGTGGTCAAGTTCGCCCACCACACGGTCTCGCTGGTCGCGGTGATCACCGACGTGATCCGGCACGGACGGCCGGTGGTGGGCGTGGCCTTCGATTCGATCGGGCGGTTCGCCCAGAGCGGCATCCTGCGCGACCGGATGATCCCGCGGGTGCTGGCGGCGTCCCCCGACGCACTGCTGGATGCGTCCGGATACCTCGATCCCGCCGCGGTTTCGGCGTGCGCGCTCGCCGACGAGAAGCCCGGCGGTCATGGCGACCGGGCGGCGGCCGCGGCAGCGCTGGAGCTGGCCTGCTGGGACCTGAACGCGAAGTTGCGCGACGAGCCGGCCTGCGTGACGATCGCCCGTCACGCCGGCCGGGCGCCCGCCCCGTCGGTGCCGGTGTATGCCGCCGGCGGCTACTACTACGCCGAACGTGGGGTCGATCAGCTGCGCCGGGAGATGCGCGGGTACCTCGATTCGGGCTATGAGGCGGTCAAGATGAAGATCGGGGGCGCCGCCCTGGGTGAGGACCTGGCCCGCATCGAGGCCGTCATCGACGTCGTCGGCGACGCGGGACGGGTCGCTGTCGACGCGAACGGCCGGTTCGACCGGGCCGAGGCCACCCGGTGGGCGGCCGCGCTGGCCCGCTACGGGCTGCGCTGGTACGAAGAGCCGGGCGATCCCCTGGATTACGCGCTGAACCGGGCGGTGACCGAGTGCTACGAGGACATGGTGGCCACCGGTGAGAACCTCTTCTCGGTGCCGGATGTGACCAATTTGCTGCGCTACGGCGGCATGCGGCCCAATCATGATGTCTTCCAAATGGATCCGGGCCTGAGCTATGGGTTGACCGAGTACATCCGGATGCTCGACGTCATGGCGGCCCATGGTTTTGATCGCGGTTGTGCGTTCCCGCACGGCGGTCATCTGATCAACCTGCACGTCGCGGCCGGGCTGGGCCTGGGCGGCTGTGAGGCTTACCCCGGCGTGTTCGCGCCGTTCGGCGGCTACTCGGATGCCTGTGCGCTGTCGGCGGGACGGATCGCGCCGACCGACGCCGCCGGGTTCGGGCTGGAGCAGAAGACCGGCCTGGCCGAACTGATCGCCGAGCTGACCGACGGGAGAACGGGCGGATGAAGATCGCGGTAATCGGTTGCGGCGCAATGGGTTCCATCTATGCGGCCCGGCTGGCCGCCGCGGGCAACGAGGTGCTGGCCATCGACCACTACCAGGCCGGCATCGAGGCGATCAGCAGGCATGGGCTGCGGGTCACCGGTCCGGGCTATGACCGGGTGGTCGAGCTGCGCGCGAGCACCACCGCACCGGACGAGGAGATGGACCTGATCGTGCTCGCCGTGAAGGCGGCCGACGTGACAACCGGCGCGCGACAAGCCCTTCCGATGTTGGGTGCGGCCACGCCGGTGCTGACCATCCAGAACGGCCTGGGATCGGCGGAGACCGTGGCCGGCATCGTCGGCGACGGTCGGGTCGCGGTCGGAATCGCCAGCGGGTTCGGCGCGGCGACGGTGGCCCCCGGCCATGTCCGCCACAACGCCATGAAAGCGATGCGGTTCGGCGCCTACTCGTCGCTGCCGCAGGCGACGGTCGAGGCGATCGCACACGCGTGGGCCGATGCCGGATTCGATGCGGCCTCGGTCACCGACATCGCCGCGATGCAGTGGGAGAAGCTCATCTGTAACGCCGCCTACAGCGCCCCGTGCGCGCTGACCGGCATGACCGTGGGCCAGGTGATGGACGACCCGGAGATGGGGCCGGTCAGCCGGGCGGCCGCCACCGAGGCGTGGACCGTCGCGCGGGCGTCGGGCATCGCGGTCGCCGTCGCCGATGCGGTCGAACACGTTCGCGCCTTCGGCGCGCAGATGCCCGACGCCAAACCGTCGGCGCTGCTGGACCACGAGGCGCACCGGGTCAGCGAGATCGACGTCATCAACGGCGCGGTCCCGCGCCAGGGCGCGCGGGTCGGTGTCGCGGCGCCGGTGAACGCGACGCTGACCGCGGTGGTCAAGGCGATCGAAAGGCACTGGGGCTGAACGCAGCCGGCGCTGCCGGAAATCGGCAACCGGTCGCCCGCCGGGTTCCCGATCGTGTGAGTCCGCAATCCGATAGCGCATCTGCTAGCGCCTTTGAAAGAGATTTATTCTCCGGAGACAGCGCCGACACGGCCGCGAACTCGCGCGACGAAATACAGCCCGATCACCACCGCCCAGGACAGCAGGCTGAGCCAGAGCTGGCTGCGCGCCGTGTGGTCGAACGCCATCTGGACCAGCACCGCGGTGATTCCGGTCAGCGTGAGAACGGACAGCACCGGATAGAACCACATTTTCACCGTCAGTCTCTCGGCGGGTGTGCGGCGGCGCAGGATGATCTGCGACAGGGCGATCAACCAGTAGACGAACAAGATGATGGCGCCCGACGAGTTCAGCAGGAAGAGGAACACCGTGTTGGGTGAGACCCGCGCCATGATGACGCAACCGAACCCGACCGCCGACGAGCACAAGATCGCGAAGTGGGGAACACCGCGGCCACTCAATTTGACCAATTGCGTTGGGGCCTCGCCGCGCTCGGCGAGGACGAACAACATGCGCGACGCGGTGTAGAGCCCGGAGTTCAGGCAGGACAGCACCGCGGTCAGCACGACGGCGTTCATCACCTGGTCCGCGCCGGAAAGCCCCATGTGTTTGAGCGCGGCAACGTACGGCGAGGCGCCGAGTTCCACGGAGTCCCAGGGCAACAGCACCACGAGCAGGAAGACCGAACCGACGAAGAAGATCCCGATGCGCGCCACCACCGACCTGGTCGCCTTCTGGACCGCCAGCTCGGGGTCGCGACTTTCCGCGGCGGCGACGGTGACGATCTCGGCGCCCACCATGGAGAAGATCACCACCACGATGGCGGCGAACACCGCGCCCACGCCGTGCGGAAAGAACCCGCCATGTGTGTGCAGGTTGGAAAGACCTCCGTGATGGCCCGGCACCAAGCCCAGGGCATACGCCGTGCCCACGACCAGAAAGATCACGATCGTCGCGACTTTGATTCCGGCGAACCAGAATTCGAATTCCCCGAAGGATGACACCGAGAAGAGGTTGGTCGCCGTCATCAACACCATCAGGCCCAGCGACAGCAGCCACAGCGGCGCATGGAACCAGTAGTTGAGCACCTTCCCGCCGGCGACCGCCTCGAAGCCCACCACGATCACCCAGAAGTACCAATACAGCCAGGCGACCGAGAAACCCGCCCAGCCGCCCAGGGCGCTGGCCGCGTAGTCGGCGAACGATCCGGTGGACGGGTTCGCGGCCGCCATCTCGCCCAGCATCCGCATCACCAGCACGATGAGCAGACCGCAGAGGGCGTAGGTGAGGAACGCGGCCGGGCCGGTGTCCTTGATCACCACACCGGACCCGACGAACAGTCCGGCGCCGATGACCCCGCCCAGCGCGATCATGCTGAGCTGCCGCTGCGACAGTCCTTGGCGCAGTTGCGGAGTAGCGCCGCCGTCCGGCGCCGGCGGGCCGTCATCCGCGGGACCGGAACTCACCTGGCGTTGCGTGCGCCGCATGCCCGGACGCTATCGGGCTTCGCGGCCCGCAGCAACAACGGCCTACAGGTACAGGTCGCGGTCGCGGATCAGGGCCGTGGCGACCACGCTAATGGCCGCTGTCGCAACCAGATACCCGCACGCCAGCCACGGCGCCCCGCCGACCGCCGCGATCAGCGCGGTCAAGATCATCGGGGTGACCCCGGAGGCGTAGATGCCCGAGACCTGGTAGACGAACGACAATCCCGTATAGCGCGTGTTGGTGGGATACAGCGCCGAGTACAGCGTGCCCTGGGCGCCGTAGAAGAGCGCGTGCACGGCGCCGAACACGATGATCATCGCCAGCCCGAACCACACCAGATTCCTGGTACCGAACAGCGCGAACGCCGGAAAGGCGGCCAGGCCGTAGCAGGCGATGCCGGCCAGGTAGACCCGCCGCGCACCGAAGCGCTCGGTCAATCGTCCCGAAATCGGTAGCAGCACCGCCATCACCAGTGCGGCAATGGTCACCACCACCAACACCGACACCCGGTTCAGTCCCAGGGCGCCGGTGGCGTAACTGATGGCGAAGACACCCCAGGTGTTGAAGGCCGAGCCCTCGGCCCATCGCGACAACAGTCCGAGCACGGTGTTGCGCCGCGACCGCGGCTCGCGGACGATGTCGCGGATCGGGACGGTGGATGCGGCCTGCAGGTCCTGCAATTCCCGGAACGCCGGTGTCTCGTCGACGCGCAACCGGACCACGATGCCGATCACGACCAGCAGCAGGCTCAGCAGGAAGCCGATGCGCCAGCCGTAGGAGAGGAACCGCGCCGGCCCCAAAACGATCTGCAGGAACGCGAATATGCCGGTGCCCAAGGCCAGGCCGAGCGCCAACCCGATCTGCGGGATCGCCCCGAAGCGGCCGCGCCGGTCGCCGGGGCTGTGTTCGACGGCCAGCAGCACCGCCCCGCCCCATTCGCCCCCGAGCGCAAAGCCCTGCAGCACGCGCAGGACCAGCAGCAGGCTCGGTGCCCACGCCCCGATCTGCGCGGATGTCGGCAAGACCCCGATCAGCGCCGTCGCGCCGCCCATGATCAGCATGGTCAACGCCAGGCTGCGCTTGCGGCCGATCCGGTCACCGATATGGCCGAACACCAGGCCCCCGATGGGCCGCATGACGAACCCGACGGCGAAAGTCGCGAACGCCAATAGTGTTCCCACCAAAGAACTCTCATTGGGGAAGAACACCTTGTTGAACACCAGGCCCGCCGCGGTGGCGTACAGGAAGAAGTCGTACCACTCGACCGTGGTGCCCAGCAGGCTCGCGGCGACGACGATGCGCAGCCGCCGTCGCTGCTGCTCGGCGGATTCGTCAGCCGCCTCGGGCGCCGGCGCGATCCCGGCGTCGGCTGCGGACGCGGGCAACGTTGCTGCCATGGCCGTCAGTGCGCCGAAGCGACCGCGAACGGGGTCGCCGCAGCCGGATGCGACTGGCGATTGGGGTGCCGCCACAAGCCCATCCGCTCCAGCAGCGGCAACACGCCCTCGCCGAACCGGTAGGCCTCTTCCAGATGCGGATACCCCGACAAGATGAAGTGGCTGATGCCCAGCTTGGCGTATTCGGCCAGCCGTTCGGCGACCTCCGCGTGCGAGCCGACCAGGGCGGTGCCCGCTCCCCCACGGACCAGGCCCACGCCGGCCCACAGGTTGGGCGCGACCAGCAATTTACTGCTGTTGCCGCCGTGCAAGTCCAGCATGCGGCGCTGGCCTTCGGACTCGCTGCGCGCCAGGCTGGCCTGGACCCGCTCGATGTCCGCCGGGTCGATCGCGGCCAGCAACCGGTCGGCCTCGGCCCATGCCTCGGCGGCCGTATCGCGGCTGATCACGTGAATCCGCAAGCCGTACTGCAGGATTCGGCCCTCGTCGACGGCCAGCCCGCGGATCCAGTCCAGCTTCTGGGCGACCGCGGTCAGCGGTTCACCCCAGGTGAGATACACATCGGAGTGCTTGGCCGCCACCGGGCCGGCCGATGCCGAGGAGCCGCCGAAGAACACCGCCGGTATCGGGTCGGGCGGGTTGTTCAGCTGCGCGTCCCCGACCCGAATGTGGGATCCGGCAAAGCTCACCGGCTCCTTGGCGGTCCACAGCTGGCGCACCACATGCAAGAACTCGGCGGTGCGGACGTACCGCGCCTCCTTGTCCAGGAAGTCCCCGTAGGCCCGTTGCTCGTGCGGTTCACCGCCGGTGACGACGTTGAGCAGCAGCCGTCCCTCCGAGTGCCGCTGGAACGTCCCGGCCATCTGCGCGGCCAGGGTCGGACTGAGCATGCCGGGCCGGAACGCGACCAGAAACTTGAGGCTCTCGGTCGACTCGACCAGCATCGCCGTCGTCAACCACGCGTCCTCACACCACAATCCGGTGGGCGTCAGGACTGCTTCGAAACCGTTGTCTTCGGCGGCCGCACAGATCTGGTGCAGATACTTCAGCGTGGCCGGCCGGTCACCGGACATTGCCGTGCCGTGCCCGCCCGCGACCAGATTCCGCGAATCGCCGTAGGTCGGCAGAAACCAATGAAACGCGAGACTCAATTCACCATCCTCTTCCGCTCCTGTGCACACGCAAGGCTCCATCCTGCTGAAATCGGCGTCGGCGGGCGAGGGTTGAAACCTGCGAGATTGCATCCCGGCCGCGCACCGCCATGGCGGCGGCCAACCGCACGCCGCGCGCGTCGCCGCGGTGCCGGACGGGTGGCCGGCACGCTCGCGTCTCCCCCTGTCCCAGAAGGCAATACGATCGAGATGAATCCGGCGGCGGCAACCTGCGAAATCGGCGCTACGATGACTACGATCCCGGCCGATGCCGCAACTTAGCGCCGACATTGCGCGCACCGGACGGCCGGAAAGGTCACCGCTTCGTGACCGGAAGGTCACACCAGATCACACAATGCTTCCAATACGGCGTGGCTCGGCGGGTGATCCCCGCTCAGCGCGGCATTATTGCGATCATGCCTGACCTCACACGCCGAGCGGTGCTCCGGACGGGCGCCGGTGCCAGCCTCGGGGCTGCCGGCGTGCTCGCCTTCGGCTCCGTGCTGGCTCCCGGCAGGTCGCACGCCGCGACGCTGCCGCAGGCTCCCGCGCCGTTCGAGCCGCCGACGGCGGGCAAGACCCTGCCGACCCGGCTCACCGGGTCGTTCGTGTCGGCGGCCCGTGGCGGGATCAAGACCAACTACGTGATCGCCATGCCGCCGGGCCAGACCGGCGCGCTGCGCCCCGTGATCGCCCTGCACGGCGTGGACGGCGACGCCAACCAGATGCTCGACATGGGCGTGCCGGACGGGCTGGCCCAGCTGGTCAAGGAAGGCAAGCCGCCGTTCGCGGACGTCAGCGTCGACGGCGGCAACACCTACTGGCACAAAAGGACTTCCGGCGAGGACTCGGGCGCCATGGTGCTCGACGAGCTGCTGCCGATGCTGTCCACCATGGGTTTCGACACCTCCCGGGTGGGTTTCATGGGGTGGTCGATGGGCGGGTACGGGGCGCTGCGTCTGGGTGCCAAGCTGGGGCCGGCACGGACCGCGGGCATCTGTGCGATCAGCCCGGCGTTGTACACCTCGTATCCGCTGAGTGCGCCCGGGGCTTTCGACAGCAACGACGACTTTGTGCAGAACAGCGTCATGGGCCTGCCGGCGCTGAATTCGATTCCGCTGCGGGTGGATTGCGGCAACTTCGACCGCTTCTATTTCGCCACAAAGCAATTCGTGTACCAGTTGAAAACACAACCAGCGGGCAGCTTCTCCCTCGGCGGACACGACGTCGCCTATTGGCGAAGCCAATTGTCCGGTGAACTGGCCTGGTTGGCGACCTAGCCCACGCAGATGACACTTCGGGAAGAATCAGTCGCCGGCAGCCCACACACACCTGCGCGGCAGACTTCCCGAAGGGGATTCCGGCCCGACATCGAGGGACTGCGCGCCGTCGCGGTGATCGCCGTGGTGCTCTACCACGCCGGCATCCCGGGAATCACCGGCGGCTACATCGGAGTGGACGTCTTCTTCGTCATCTCCGGCTTCCTGATCACCGGGCTGCTCTTCCGCGAGGCGAGCACCACGAATACCGTTGCACTGGGCCGGTTTTACGGTGCACGCGCCCGGCGGCTGCTGCCCGCCGCGGCCATCGTCGGCACCATCACCGCGATCGCCGCCGCCGCGGTATTGCCACCGCTGCAGGCGCGCAGCGTGTTTCTCGACGGCATCGCCAGCGCACTGTATGTCGGCAACTACCGGTTCGCGCTGCGCGGCACCGACTATCTGACCTCCGACGCCCCGTCGCCGTTCCAGCACTACTGGTCGCTGGGCGTGGAAGAGCAGTTCTACCTGGTGTGGCCGGTGCTGATCATCGCCATCGCCTGGTCGGTCCCGCGCATCCCGCGCCTTCGCGCGGCGGGGACGCGCGCGACCCCGTACGCGGTGGCCCTCGCGGTGGTGCTCGCGGCGTCGCTGACGGCGGGCGCGCTGTGGACCCGTACCTCGCCGTCGTGGGCGTTCTTCTCGCTGCCCACCCGCGCCTGGGAACTGGCCGCCGGTGGTCTGGTGGCCCTGTCGATTCAGCAGTGGCGCCGGTTGTCGCTGCGGACCGCGTCGATCGCCGGCTGGGGCGGTCTGGCGTTGATCCTGCTGACCTGCACCCAGCTCAACGCCCATACCCCGTATCCCGGCACCGAGGCGCTGCTGCCGGTGCTGGGCACCGCGCTGATCATCGGTGGGGGCGCCGTCACCGGTGGGCTCGGGCCAGGTCGCCTGCTGTGCCGCCCGGCGATGCGCGCGATCGGCCGGATCTCCTACTCGTGGTACCTGTGGCACTGGCCGGTGCTGCTGCTGATGCCGGCGCTGCTCGGCGAGCCGGCGGGGCTGCCGGCCAGGCTGAGCGCGACGGCCGTCTCGGCCGGGCTGGCCGTCATCACCCTGCACCTGGTGGAGAATCCCGGCCGCTTCGCCGCGGCGCTGCGCCGGTCGGCGAGGGTCAGTTTGGTCGTGGCGGGCGGCGCCAGTGCCGCCACCGCGTGCGCGTGCCTGCTGCTGCTCAACGTGATTCCGGCGCCGGTGGGCCACGGGGTGGCCGCCCCGCGGGCCAACATCATTGCGACGCCCCCGACCAACGCGCCGGCCGTCAGTCCCCAGGAGGCGGCGGTTCGTCAGGGCTTCGAGCAGGCGCGGGTGGCGCTCGCGGCGGCCGCCGGCCTGCGGGCCGTCCCGTCGAACCTGGAGCCGCCGCTGGCGAAGGCGCCGGCCGACAAGGCCGCCGTGTTCGTCAACGGCTGCGTGCGGTCCTGGCGCGACGTCGGACAAAGCGAGTGCGCGACGGGCGACACCGCCTCGCCGACGACGGTCGCCCTGATCGGCGACTCACACGCCGCCATGTGGAACCCCGCCTTCGAGCAGCTCGCCGAGCAGCGGCACTGGCGACTGGAGACGCTGGCCAAGGTGACCTGTCCGCTGCAGGACCTGCACATCGTGAGCCCGTATCTGGGCCGCGAGTACACCGAATGCGAACAGTGGCGCGCCCAGATCATGGGCCGGATGAACGCCGAACACCCGCGCCTGATCGTCCTGGACATGAGCCGGCGCTACGGCGGGGACTTCGGCTTCACCTCCTACGACCCGGCGTGGATCGACACCCTGGGGCGCACGGTGGCGCAGTTGCGCGGCACCGGCGCGACCGTCCTGGTGCTCGGACCCGCCCCCGACCCGCATTCGTCCGCGCCGACGTGCCTGTCCGCGCACCTCGACGACGTGAGCGCCTGCACGCCAACGAGATCCGAGGCGCTCGACGGTGACGGCATCGCCGCCGAGCGCGCGGCGACGACCGGCAGCGGCGGCCACTATGCCGACCTGACCGACATGTTCTGCACCGCCGACCGCTGCCCCGTCATCGTCGGCAACACCCTGGTGTTCCGCGATGACAACCATGTGACGACCCAGTACGCGCAGTTGGTGGCACCGCTGCTGGGTGCGCTGGCCGACCGCGCCCTGGTGGGTGAAGGGCAATGAACTTCTCGTGGCTGACCAACGTCAGATCAGTGAAGGGTTTTTGGAGGTTTTAGGGTCATGTCCCCGCTGTTGCTGGTCTGCATCGCACTAGCCGCGCCCTTCGCCGGAATCGGCTTCCTCCACGTCCAGGACCGCCTGGAGCGCTGGGACTACGAGCGGCACGCGGACGACTGACCCGCGCTGAGCAAAGGCCCCGCTTGCGCATATCCGCGTACCCGCGGCCGGGTTCTACGCGATTGTGCGGATGTTTTCGCCTCGCCCATGCCGACATGCTGGCTAACATGATCAAAATTGATCCGCCGGCGGACATGCCGTTGCTGAACTGGAGCGAGCAGAGCGTGAGCGAGCTGCCCACTGGGACCGTGACGTTGCTGCTCGCCGACGTCGAGGGCTCGACGCGGTTGTGGGAAACCCAGTCAGACGTCATGGCAACCGCGCTTGAGCAGCTCAATCGCGCCGTGAACGATCTGGTCGCCGAATACGGTGGCGTGCGGCCCGTGGAGCAGGGCGAGGGTGACAGCTTCGTGCTGGCGTTCGCCCGCGCCAGCGATGCCGTCGCCTGCGCGCTGCAGATACAGCTAACCGTGCGGCCGCCGATCCGGATCCGCATGGGTGTACACACCGGGGAGGTCCAGTTGCGCGACGCCGGCAACTACGCCGGAATCACCATCAATCGGACCGCGCGGCTGCGCGACCTCGCCCACGGCGGGCAGACCGTGCTGTCCGGTGCCACCGAACCCTTGGTGGTCGACCGGTTACCGGCCGATGCGTGGCTGACCGACCTGGGCGAGCACCCGTTGCGCGATCTGCCGCGCCCGGAGCGGGTCGTGCAACTCAACCATCCCGGCCTGCGCAACGACTTCCCGCCGTTACGCACGGCGAATGACGTTTCAGGAAGCCATCTTCCGAATCAGTTGACCACATTCGTCGGCCGCGGATCCCAAATCGAGGACATTGCAAGGATTTTGAACGACAACAGGTTGGTGACGCTGACCGGGGCGGGCGGCGTCGGAAAGACGCGGTTGGCGGTGCAGGTCGCCGACCAGGTTGCCCGCGAATTCGCTGAAGGGGCCTGGTTCGTCGACCTCGCCCCGGTCACCAATCCCCCGGTCGTGCCTGTCACCGTGGCGCGCACGTTGGGTCTCACCGACCAGCCGGGGCGCTCCACCATGGAAACGCTGACGAAGTTCATCCGTAGCCGAAAGATGTTGCTGGTGCTCGACAATTGCGAGCATCTGCTGGACGCCAGCGCGGACCTGGTGATGGCGCTGCTCGAGGCCGGGCCGGATGTCACCGTGCTGGCGACGAGCCGCGAGCAGATCGGCATCGCCGGAGAGCTGACCTGGCGGGTGCCGTCGCTGTCGGTGGACGGTGAAGCCGTCGAATTGTTTGTCGACCGTGCCCGCCGAATGAGGCCGGATTTCCGCCTCACCGAGGACAATTCGCCCGCGGTCGCCGAGATCTGCCGGCGACTCGACGGCATGCCGCTGGCGATCGAGCTCGCCGCCGCGCGCACCCGCACCCTGTCGCTGACCCAGATCGTCGACGGCCTGCATCACAACTTCCGTCTGCTCGCCGGGGGCGCGCGCACCGCCGTTCGCCGTCAGCAGACGCTGCGCGCGTCCATCGATTGGTCCCACGCGATGCTGACCGAGCCGGAGCGCATTCTGTTTCGCCGGCTGGCGGTGTTCATGGGCGGTTTCGATCTGGACGCCGCGCACGCCGTCGGCGCCGACTCCGACGTGGAGCAGTTTCAGCTCATCGATCTGCTCGGACTGCTCGTGGACAAGTCGCTGGTCGTCACCGAGGAGACCGACGGCCTGATGCGATATCGCCTGCTGGAGACCGTGCGCCAGTACGGCCTGGAAAAGCTGGCCGAGTCGGGCGAAGCCGAGGCGGTGCGGACCCGCCACCGCGACCACTACACAGCCGCCGCGGTGACGCTGGAATCGCAGATGCGCGGCGACGGGGCGGCCCTGGTCCGCTGGGGCGAGATCGAGATGGCCAACCTGCGGGCGGCGCACGCGTGGAGTTGCGACGCAGCGGAATTCGGGCCGGCGCTGCAGGTCGTGTCATCGCTGCAGCGATTGTGGGTGACGCGCGGGCGGTTCCGCGAGGGCGTGGCCGGGTTCGACGCCGTATTCGGCGACGAGCGGTACCGCGACGACGACGTCGCTCCCGAGATCTGGATCCGCGCGGTGGGCGACCGTGGGCTGCTTGCGGTTTGGTGCTCCGTGCCGGACAGCGGGCAACGGGCGGAGGAGGCCCTGGCCGCCGCGCGCCGCCTCGATGACCAGGCACTCGTCGTACACAGCCTGACGACGTGCGGCATGCTCGCCATCAACACCCCCGAGTTGGCCGGCCCGTACCTGGCAGCGGCGGTCGACCTGGCCCGCGACGCGGGCGATCCCGTCGCGCTGTACCACGTGCGCTCGTACCAATGCTTCGTCGGTAACGTCAGCGGTGACCCCGCCGCTTCGCAGGCCGCCGGCGAGGAGGGGCGGGCCCTCGCTGACGAGCTCGGCGACAGTTTCATGTCCCGCTACAGCCGGGTGTTCCTCACCGGCGCGCTGGCGATGCAGGGCAAGTACGCCGAGGCGCTGCAAGTATCCCGTGCGCTGGTCGAGGAGGCGCGAGCCGCGCAAGACCTCCCGATGGAAGCATTCGGTCTGATGACGCTCGCGCAGGTCCTGACCTTCACCGGCGATGCCGTGGCGGGCCGCGCCGCCGCGCGGGCCGCTCTCGAAAACGGTGTCGCCATGGGCGGTTTCCACGAGGACACCGCCTACGTGGCGCTGGCGAACGCCGAATTGGCAAGTGGTAACGCCGCCGCGGCAAAGGAGGCATGCGATGCGGCCTTGCAGTGGACCTCGCCGCTGAAGGAATTGTTCGTGCGAAGCCTGGTGCCGATGACCGAGGCGACCATGTGCTGCGGTGACCTGGTCGGCGCCCGCCGCTGGGCGGACGACGCCGTCGCGGTGGTTCCGGGGTGCTATCGGATGCTGGTGCTGACGGCGCGGGCCCGAGTCGCCGGCGCGCAAGGTGAGCCGCAGCAGGCCGAACGCGACCTGCACGACGCGCTCGACGTTGCCGCGCGCACGGGCGGACGCCTGCACCTGCCGGACATGCTCGAGCGCCTGGCCGCACTCACCGCCGACACCAACCCCGAACACGCCGGGCGGCTGTTGGGTGCGGCCGACGGCGTGCGCCGGCGGCACGGCGAGGTGCGCTTCACGGTCTTTCAAGCGGACTACGACGCATCGCTGGCGGCGGTACGTAACGCTTTGGGAGAGACGTCCTTTGATGCCGCATGGTCGGAGGGCAACGCGCTGTCGACCGACGAGGCCATCGGCTACGCGCGGCGAGGCCGCGGTGTCCGCGGCCGCCCGGCCAGCGGATGGGAGTCGCTCACGCCCACCGAACTGGACGTCGTCCGGCTCGTCAGCGCCGGGTTGCCCAATAAGGACATTGCGGCGCGGCTGTTCGTCTCTCCGCGTACCGTGCAGACCCATCTGACGCACGTCTACGCCAAACTCGCTGTGTCGTCACGGGTTCAGCTCGCCCGGGAAGCCGCGCGGCACACCTGAGTCAGGTCGACAGCTGCGTACGGATGAGCGGCGCGATCTTGTCCGCCATGTACTGGTGCCCCGCGTCATTCGGATGCACCCCGTCGGCACCGATCAGGTCGGGCCGGCCGACGAACCAGTGCTCGGCGATCGGGTCGATGAACGTTGCCCCGGCCGCCCCGGCCGCGCCGCCGAGGATGTCGCGGATCAGAAACATCGACGGCGGAACGTCGGCGGTGGGCCAGGGCGGTCCGATCACCAGCAACCGCGCGGCCGGCGCAAGTTGACGCGCCAGATCCAAAGCGGCATGGGTCTTTACGGTCAGCGTCGCGGGATCGATACCCTGGTCGTTGCGGGAGCCGAAGAAGACCACCAGCGCGTCGTCGGGCTGGACCGCCCGGGCGGTCAGATCCTCGAAGATGCTGCCGTGGTCACCGAGCGCGGCATAACCCGCTCTGCCTTCCGCCGCCACACTGCCGGAGATCCGCGAACCCCGCGAACCGAGCACCTGCCAGGCGCGCGACGTCCACGATCTGGAGCCCAGACCGCCCTCATTGGTACCGGTGGTGTACGAATCCCCTACCACTGCAACATGATTGAGCCTGAAGTCGAGCGTCAGTGTCTCGTAGGTGCGCACCTGCGCCGGGTATGCGATGCCTACGCCCGCCAGAAAACTCACCCCAATGAGAAAGGTGGCCAGACGACTCACTCTCACCTCCACTGTCAACGGCATCGTCGGGTGCCGCCGCGCCCCCATCAAGTATTCCCCGGGATTCGCGGCCGGCCGCTGAGGCGGCCATCACACCGCGCGGGCCGAAACCGCTTCCAGCGGACGGTCGATCGGATGCAGCTTACTGGTCGACTCGCCGGGATCGCTTCTGGCACTGACGGCTCTGACATCGACCATCTTGCGCATCCAACGGCGGGCGGGCTCTTCGACGCCGTGATACAGCAGCGCCGAGGCGCCCAGGGCGATCGCGAGCAGGGCGATGACGTTCCATTTCCAGGGGTTGTCCAGGGTGGGGAGCTCGAATTGCTCCACGGCCCAACCCCAGGCGGTGTGCACCAGCTCGTGCACCATGTACAGGCAGAACGAGATCTTGCCGCCGTACACCAGCACCCGCGTCGACAACACCCGCGGCAGGCTGCCCAGCCCGATGGCCAGCGATATCACCAGCGGAACGAACAACACGTCGACGACGCCGCCGCTGTCGTTCTCCACCACCCCCGATATCGGGTGCGCGCCAAACCAATACAGCACACCCACCATGGCGGCCAGCAACAGCAGGGAGACGTATCCGGCGACGCGGCGGCCACGATCGCTCAGCCGCAGCCTGCGCACCGCGGCGCAGGCCAGCGCGCCGGCCGTGAACTGCGTGACGATTCGCGGCAGCCAGCTCCACGGTGTGTAGAAGTGTCCGCTGGCGAGCAGCATCACCACCGGCGGCAGCGATGCCGCGAACGCCAGCACCATCAGGCTGCGCGCCCTGGTCGCCTGCTTCATCCGCAACAGGACCAGCACCAGGACGGCGAAGAGCACATAGGCCAGCCATTCCGCGCTGATCGACCAGGCCGGCCCGTCCCAGCTCGAGTCATCGAAGAACGGCACGAACCACAGCTGCACCAACAGGATCTGGCGCACATAGCTGATCGCGGTGAGCGAAGCGGCGTCCGGCGACGGCACATGGCCGACGTGCAGGGTGAAGATCACCCACAGGGCGGCGAGGTGCAGGGTGACCAGGTACACCGGCCACACCCGGGCCAGGCGCAGCCACAGGAAATGCAGGGTCGCGCGGGTCGACCAGGACCGGCCCATGCGGTCCAGATAGTTGTACGTCAGCACGAACCCGCTGAGAATGAAGAAGAGGTCGACGCCCTGGGCGCCGCAATTGAGCACCGGCGCGAGGGCGTCGCGGAAATCGGGCGACACGTCGCCGAGCATCGGCCGGAAGTGAAACAGCACCACCCAGAGCGCGGCCACGATGCGGAGCCCCGTCAGGGCCGTGATCTCGCCCCTGATCTCTCCGCCCCGCACGCTGCTCTTCCCGTCCGAATCCTGCCGTTTCGTTCTCCTGCTACGTCGGTTGAGCGGGAGATCTCGCCTTTTCACAAGCCCCCCGACCAGCAACCGGCAGCCTTGGCAGCCTAGCAGCGCAATCGCCCGCATGCGTGGACGGTTGTGGTGTGGCATACGGCTTTCCGGGGTAATCCATGGGCTCGAGGGCCCCGCTGGGCGTTTGCTCAGGCCCGGCGTCGGGACGGCCCCACGGTCGCTTCTTAGCAAAGCGTTAGACGCGGCTTCCGGTCTCCTTAGGCTTGCGGCCTAACGTTTCAGACACCCCTTCGGAGAGCGTCTCGGGGCGCCCCCGGAGGCGGCGCGAGCGGCACGGAGAGTGAGGGGTCCTCATGGCGATCGCAGGCAGCCCGACCGGCCACGACAACTGCGTGTTCGACTGCGGCAGGGCCCAGGTCCGGGCGCACTACCGCCACCTGGCGACGGTGGTGCACATCCGCGGCGAAATCGACGACAACAACGTGGACCGCATCAGCGACCACATTGCGCGTTTCACGCTCGGAGAAAACCCTGTGGTGCTCGACGTGGCCGACGTCGACGAATTTGCTGAGGCGGGTATCTCGCTGCTGTATGCGTTCGATGCCGACTGTCGTGCCGCCGGGGTGGATTGGACCCTGGTCACCAGCTCAGCGGTGACTCGGGTGCTGGATGACACCGGTCATGACGACAGCTTCCCGATCATGCGCTCGGTTCACGAGGCGCTGCAGGATCGGGCCGAGGCCATCGTGCTGCGCCGCCGGATGGCATTGCCGCTCGTCAGGAAGACGCCCTAGCGCCCGAGCGCGCCCGCCGCAGCCTGGCAGTGCCGTTGACCGCCAGCACGCCGGCGCTCGTCAGCAGCACCAGCGTCAGCAGTAGCAGCTGCGGGTCATACACCAGCGATGTGGTGGAGGGCTGCCCGTCCGCGATCGGCGCCACGATCACCGTGTGATGCGAGTGCAGCCAGGTCAGTCCGGAGCACACCAGCGCGGCGCAGGCGAGACCGAGCTCGAACAGCGCGCGGGCGTTCATGGCGCCGTCCCGGTGTCGTCGTCCCAGTCACCGTCGATGACCTCGGAGGAGGCGGGCTCCACCCGCTCCTGAACCAGGGGGGTCAACGCGGCCCGCAGTTGGCGATGACGGCGCGCCCACGCCTGGACGGTGCGCCCGCCGGTGAGCTTGAGGCCGATGCCGACGCGCCCGCGCGGCACCCCGACGAGTTCGCCCAGCGCCCGCGACGACTGCCAGCGCGCCAGGTCCTTCCCGGAGGCTTCGTGATTCTCGGGCTCGGGATACACCTTGACGATCTCGCGGACCAGGATCGTTTCGGTGCCCTCGCGCAGCGCGTCCTCGGTGAGCTCGACCGAGACGTGGATCCGCGCGGCCTTCACCTGTATCCCCAAGAACGCAGATACCAGCACCAGGAAGATGGCGGGGACCACGAACGACACCGGGGCACCGCTCCAGATTTCGATCAGGACCATGGCCACCGCCGCGGCCGGGCCGGCCGCCAGCCACCACCAGCTGGCGCCGGGTTCGTAGAACAACGGCTTTTGTGCGGTATCGCTGTCGGTCGTCATCGCAAGCCCCATCTCACGAGAGCCACCCTGCCGCATCGGCGGCCCAATAGGTGAGAACGATATCGGCTCCGGCGCGCCGGATGCTGGTCAGCGACTCCAGCGCCGCGGCGCGCTCGTCGATCCAATTGTTCGCGGCTGCAGCACAAATCATCGCGTACTCCCCCGATACCTGATACGCGGCGACGGGAACGGGCGAGACGTCCGCCGCGGCCGCGACCACGTCGAGATAACTCATCGCCGGTTTGATCATCACGATGTCGGCCCCCTCGTCGAGATCGAGCTCGATCTCGCGAAGCGCCTCCCGGGCGTTGCCCGCCTCCTGCTGGTAGGTGCGGCGGTCCCCGGACAGGCTGGAACTGACCGCTTCGCGGAACGGGCCGTAGAACACCGAGGCGAACTTGGCGGCGTAGGCCAGAACGGCCACGTCGGTGAAGCCCGCGGCGTCCAATCCGTCGCGAATCGCCCCCACCTGACCATCCATCATGCCACTCGGGCCCACCACGTGAGCGCCCGATTCAGCTTGTGCCACAGCGAGTTCCACATAGCGGGCCACGGTGGCATCGTTGTCGACCCGACCCCGGTCGTCGAGGACGCCGCAGTGTCCGTGGTCGGTGAACTCGTCCAGGCAGGTGTCGGCCATCAACACGGTGGCCTCACCGAGGTCCTTGGCCAGGTCCCGCAGCGCGACATTGAGGATGCCGTCGGGGTCGGTCCCGGCTGACCCCACCGAGTCCTTGTCCTCGTCGCGGGGCACGCCGAACAGCATCAGCCCGCCCACCCCCGCGGCGACGGCACCGGCGGCCGCGCTGCGCAACGAATCGCGGGTGTGCTGCACCACGCCCGGCATGGAAGTGATCGGCCGTGGTTCGTCGATACCGTCGGCGACGAACATCGGCAGCACCAAATGTCTTGGCTCCAAAGATGTTTGCGCCACCAACCGGCGCAGGGCCGGGGTGGTGCGAAGCCGGCGCGGACGGTGCCGCGGGTAGGCCACTAGCGCCTGCGGCTCTTTTTGCGCGGCGGTGGCAGCGCACCCTCGGCGCGCAACCGCGCGGCGTGTTCGGCCAGAGCGTCGACCAGCGGACCGACAGCGGCGGTCTCGGGCTGCACGTCCACCCGCAGACCGAATTCCGCCGCGGTCTCGGCGGTCTTCGGACCGATGCAGGCGATGATCGTCCGCGCGTGCGGCTTGCCGGCGATGCCGACCAGGTTGCGCACCGTGGAGCTGGACGTGAAGCACACCGCGTCGAAGCCGCCGGTCTTGATCATTTCCCGCGTTTCCGCCGGCGGTGGAGCGGCCCGCACCGTCCGGTAAGCGGTGACATCCTCGATCTCCCAACCACGTTCGCGCAGACCCTCGGCCAGCGTCTCGGTGGCGATGTCGGCCCGCGGCAGCAGCACCCGGTTGACCGGGTCGAAAATGCTGTCATAGTCCGGGAAGTCGTCCAGCAGACCCAACGACGACTGCTCGCCGGCCGGCACCAGTTCCGGGCTGATCCCGAACGCCCGGACCCGGTCGGCGGTCGACTCGCCCACACACGCGATCTTGACTCCGGAGAACGCGCGCGCATCCAGGCCGAATTCGCCGAACTTCTCCCAGACCGCACGCACCGCGTTGGTGGAGGTGAACACCACCCACTGGAAGCGGCCGTCGACCAATCCCTTGACGGCCCGCTCCATTTGCGCCGGGCTGCGCGGCGGCTCGACCGCAATGGTCGGCACCTCGATCGGCAATGCACCGTAGGACGTCAGGCGCTCGCTCATCTCGCCGGCCTGGTCCTTGGTGCGGGGCACCAGCACGGTCCAGCCGTACAGCGCGCGGCTCTCCCACCAGTTCAGCTTCGCCCGGCTGGCCACCGTCTTGCCGATGGTCACCACGAGCGGACCGGTCAGCGGGCCGGCGGGGTCGGTACCGCCCAGCACCGCCGAGTCGGTCAAGCCGTGCAGCGTGGTTTCGATCGACCGCTGCTGACAGGTGGTGCCGTGCGCGGTCACCACGCACGGGGTGTTCTCGGCGAGCCCGTGCTCGATCAGGGTGCGCGCCGCGTCGGCCAGGTGCGACGACGTGGCCTGCAGAATCAGCGGACCGGGCGCCGCCGCCAGCGCCTCCCAATCCACATGCGGGTCACGCACATCGGCGACGGTGTGCGATGAGCCCAGCGGCAACCCCGCGTACGTCGGGACGGCATCGCTGGGGGCCAGTCCGGGGACGATCTCGATGTGCAGGTGGCTGCGCGCGATGGCGTTCACCTCGGTGATGACCGCGTCGACCGTCAGCGGGTCGCCGGCCACCAGCCGCACCACGTCGGCGCCCGTCCGCGCCTCGGTGGTCAGCGTCTTGGCCACCTCGGCGGGGTCGCCCAGCGCCGGGCGGATATCGGGACCGCCGGACATCACCGCCGGCTGCGCCTTGTTCTGGTCGGAACCGCCGTCGCCGTTGGTGGCGGCCGGCTCGGCCGGGGCCGGGCCGGAGACCGGTGGCAGATCTTTGCCGATCAGGGCCAGCACCGGCTCGGGCACGTCAGGGTCGGTGAACACCAAAGCGGCGTTCGCCAGCACCGTAGCGGCCCGGGTCGTCAGCAATCCCGGGTCACCCGGGCCGGAGCCCACGTACGTGATGCGGCCGGGTGTCGGCTTACGGCCTCGCGTCGTCATTGTCGCTCCCACGTAATTCGCATTTAATTTCCTCGCGCCGGGTCTTGACGCGCTTCGCTCATCAGCTCTCGCGCGCCCAGCTCGAACAGCTCCGCGGCCACCGAAAGCCCAAGCTCTCGTGCCCGACCGGGACTGCCGATACCGGACGCGCGGATCACGTCGGACCCGTCCAGCGCCGCCACGCAACCGCGCAGCGACAGCTCTTCGAAGATCCGGCCTTCCTCATCGATGGACTCGACCACTTCCGCGATCGCGCCCACCGGTGCGGAGCAACCGGCCTCCAGTTCGGCCAGCAGGGTTCGCTCGGCGGTGACCGACGCACGCGTGTCGGCGTCGTCCAGCTCCGCCAGCACTGCCGCTAACCGGCTATCACCGGCGCGGCATTCGACGGCGAGCGCACCCTGAGCCGGTGCTGGCAACATCTGCACCGGCTCTAGCGTCTCGGTGACATCGTCGAGGCGACCGAGCCGGGCCAGTCCCGCCCGGGCTACCACGATCGCGTCGAGGTCACCACTGCTTACCCTGTTCAACCTGGTATCTAGGTTGCCTCGTAGGGGGCGGATTTCCAAACCGAGACCCAATGCTCTAAGCTGCGCCGCCCGCCGCGGCGAGGAGGTGCCCACCAGCGAACCGGGTGGCAACTCCGCGAGCACCAGTCCGTCCCGCGCCACCACCGCGTCGCGCGGGTCGTTGCGCACCGGTATGGCCGCCACAGCAAACCTTGGATCGTCGGCGGTGGGCAGGTCCTTATGGGAGTGCACCGCGGCGTCGACACGGCCCTCGTCCATCGCCTCGCGCAATGCGGTGGTGAAGACACCCACCCCGAGGGATTCGATCGGCGCCGACGATTTGTCCCCGGCGGTGCTGATGGTCACCAGCTCCGCCGGGTGTCCCAGCGCGATCAAAGCGTCTCTGACGACCCCGGCCTGGGTGGTGGCCAGCAGGCTGCCCCGGGTGCCTATCCGGATCACGTTCGCCAATCGCCTACTCGGCGGTCTGCTGCGGAGTACCCGCGTCGAATCCGTTTGCGATGACTGGCAATTCGCCCGCAGCCACGGCGTCAACGGCGGTCTGGTCGAGTTCGAAGAGTTCGCGCAACGCCTCGGCGTAGCTGTCACCACCGGGCGCGCTGGCGAGCTGTTTGATCCGCACGGTCGGCGCGTGCAGCAGCTTGTCCACCACCCGCCGGACGGTGCGGGCCACCTCGTCGCGGTGCGCGCTCTCGAGTCCGGGCAGGCGGTTGTCGAGGCGCAGCAGCTCCGCTTCGACCACGTCGGCGGCGCGCTGACGCAACGCCGTGACCGTCGGCGTGACCTCGGCCATTCGCTGTCCGGCCAGATAGGCAGCAACTTCGGTGGCGACGATGTTGCGGGCGGCGTCGACGTCGGCGGCCGCGGCGTGGGCCGAGGGCTCGTGCTGCACGCGGTCCACATCGACGACCCAGACACCGGGTAGTCCGGCCACCGCCGGGTCGACGTCGCGCGGCATGCCCAGGTCGCAGATCACCAGGGGGTTGGTCGCTTCGTCGCGGTGCGCGGCGGCCAGCGCGTGGTGCACGTCGGCCAGCGAGACCACCGGGGTCACCGCCCCGGTACAGCTGACCACGACGTCCGCCCCGGCCAGGGTGTCTGCGAGCCGCTCCAATGGCAGGGCGTTGGCCTGCACTCCGGCGTCGCGGATCTTGCGGACCAGCCGCTGGCCCCGCGACAGCGACCGGTTGAGTACGTAAATGTGCCCGATGCCGGCACGCGAGAGGTGGGCCGCGGCCAGGGCGCCCATCGCGCCGGCGCCGACCAGCACCGCGGTCTTGCCCGACAGCCCGCCCAGCCGGCGTTCGGCCATGTTCAGGGCGACCGACACCACCGAGGCGCCGGCGGCGTCGATGGCGGTCTCGGAATGCACCCGCTTGCCCACCGACAGCGCCCGCTGGGCCAACTCGTGCAGCACCCGGCCGACGGTGCGATTGGTCTCGGCGCCGGCATAGGCGCGACGGACCTGGCCGAGCACCTGTTGCTCGCCGATCACGGCGGAATCCAGGCCGCTGGCCACCGCGAACAGATGCTCGACGGCGGCCTCGCTGTACCGGACGTACGCGTATTTGGTGAGGTCGGCCATCGACATCCCGGAGTGGTCCGACAGCACCTGCCCGATCACCGCCAGACCGCCGTGGAACGCGTCGACCACCGCGTAGACCTCGACCCGGTTGCATGTCGACAGCACCATCGCCTCGGTCACCAGCGGCGACTGCAACACCCGGTCGACGATCTTGCCCTGATCGGACTCGTCGATGCTGAGTTGTTCCAGGACGGAGACCGGCGCACTGCGGTGCGAAACCCCGAAGAGCAAGACGCTCACGGCAGCATCACCTGGCCAGCTCCCTTGCTTCTTCCAGTAACTGAACTGCTGTCCACGGTAAACGTTTATCAGCTGGGCTACCAAATAATTGTCCGGCGGCGGCCGGCCGGGCGGCGGCTGACGGGTCAGCCGCCGAGATCGGCCCGCAGCCGGGGTTCGTCGATCTCCCAGTAGCTGTGTTCGCGGCCGTCGAGCAGGATCACCGGCAGCCGGTCACCGAACTCGGCCCGCAGCGCGGGGTTGCCCGCCGCGGCGGCGGCGTCGACGTCGGTCACCGACAGCTCGAAGCCCAACTCAGCGGCCAGCTCGGCCAGCCGGGCATGCACGCGCTCGCAGATGGTGCACCCGTCGCGGGTCAACAGCTCCACCTGCGGCCGGCGGGTCGCCTCAGTCATGGGCACCAGTGTGGCATCGGTGACTTGTGGGCCCATCTACCAGGCGTTATGTTCCGACCGTGGCCGACGAAACGCTGCGGGTGGACCCGGTGGTGATGCAGGGCGCCGCCGTATCGCTGAGCGGTGCGGCCGAACAGCTTTCGGCCCAGCTGTCCCAGCTCGACGATCAGGTGGGGCAGCTGCTCGGCGGTTGGCAGGGCACGTCGGGGACCGCCTACGGATCGGCGTGGGAGCTGTGGCATCGGGGCGCCCGCGAGGTCGAACTCGGGCTGTCGATGCTGGCGCAGCTGGTGGGCCAGGCCGGCGGGGCGTATCAGGGCACCGAGGACACCTCCGCGGCGGCGGAGCGGGCGGTGCGTGGTGGCTGAGGCGTTTCGGGTCGATCCGCAGGCGTTGGCCGAGGCGGTGCAGCGGATGGCGGCGTTTCAACGCTACGCCGAAGACATGATCGCCCAAATCGATTCTCGCGTAACGCGTTTGCACGCGTCCTGGACGGGCGATGCCGCCGCGGCTCATGCCGAGGCGCATCGGCACTGGGTGCGCGGCGAAGCGATGATGCGCGAAGCGCTGGCACAACTGGAGAAGGTGGCCACGACCGCGCACGGCAACTACACCGGTGCGATGTCGACGAATCTCGGTATGTGGTCGTGAAGAGATGGCGCCGCTGGTGTGTGACCCGACTCATCGGCCGAACGTGACGCCGGCGTCACACTGGGCGTCGAACGTGACGCTAGCGTCACGCCCGACAGCCTGGGACACGTCAACGCCCCCACGCCATCTGCCCGATAGGGTTGGAGATCGGGCACCCACTGGGTCGCCAGGCAGCACAGCGATCAGGAGGTTAGGCAATGACTTCCTCAGACCCGGTCAACGCAGACCACACCGGTTGGGTTGACTTGGAGGCGCTGGCCGCGGACGCCAGCGCCGCCCGGGCGATCGAGGGCATGCAGGAAGCCGCCGCCTCGGAGGACCGCCCGCAGCCCCCGATCGACCTGACCGCAGCCGCCTTCTTCGACGTGGACAACACACTCGTGCAGGGCTCGTCGGCGGTGCACTTCGGGCGCGGGCTGGCCACGCGCAACTACTTCACCTACCGCGATGTGGTCGGATTCATTTACGCGCAGGCCAAGTTCCAGATTCTGGGGACGGAGAACAGCAACGACGTCGCGGCCGGTCGGCGCAAGGCGCTCGCCTTCATCGAGGGCCGATCGGTCGAACAGCTGGTCGCCCTGGGCGAGGAGATCTACGACGAGATCATCGCCGACAAGATCTGGCCGGGCACCCGCGAGCTCACCCAGATGCACCTGGACGCAGGCCAGCAGGTGTGGCTGATCACCGCCACGCCCTACGAACTCGCCGCGACCATCGCCCGACGGCTCGGCCTGACCGGCGCGCTGGGCACTGTCGCGGAATCGGTCGACGGCGTCTTCACCGGCCGGCTGGTCGGCGAGATCCTGCACGGCACCGGCAAGGCACATGCGGTGCGGTCGCTGGCAATTCGCGAGGGGCTCAACCTGAAACGCTGCACCGCGTACTCGGACAGCTACAACGACGTGCCCATGCTGTCGCTGGTGGGCACCGCCGTCGCCATCAACCCGGATGCGCGGCTGCGCACCCTGGCCCGGGAGCGCGGATGGGAAATCCGCGATTTCCGCACCGCCCGGAAAGCGGCCCGGATCGGCGTGCCGTCGGCGTTGGCGCTGGGCGCAGCGGGCGGTGCGCTGGCTGCGCTGGCCTCTCGACGGCAATCGCGCTGATAGGCTGCGCCGCTGAGACCTATTCGAGCGGAGAACGACAGCGGTATGACAATCCCCAAAGGAGCCGAAGGGCTCATCGGCAGCCATTACCGGGCGCCGGATTACTTCGAGGTCGGTCGCGAGAAGATTCGTGAGTTCGCGCTGGCGATCAAGGACGACCACCCGGCGCACTTCGATGAGAATGAGTCCGCAAACGCGGGGTACCCGGCGATGGTGGCGCCGCTGACGTTCCTCGCGATCGCAGGGCGCCGAGTCCAGCTGGAGATCTTCACCAAGTTCAGCATTCCGATCAACATCGCGCGGGTCATGCACCGCGACCAGAAATTCAAGTTCCACCGGCCGATCGTCGCCGGGGATAGGCTTTACTTCGACACCTATCTAGACTCCGTCATTGAGTCCCATGGCGCCGTGATCACAGAGATCCGCAGCGAGGTCACGGACGCCGAGGGCAAACCGGTGATCACCAGTACAGTCACGATGCTGGGGGAAGCCGCAAACCACGAAGCCGACCACGAAGCAACCGTCGCGGCAGTCGCGTCCATATCAGCGGGAAAGTAGGTTCGAATCTATGTCTGCACAGGGGGAAACGGGAAGCACGCAGCTGAAGCCGCCGGTCGAGAAGGTCCGGTCGCACTACGACAAGTCGAACGAGTTCTTCAAGCTCTGGCTTGACCCGTCGATGACCTACAGCTGCGGTTACTTCGACGAGAACCCCGACCCGCAGAATCTGACCAAGACGCTCGAAGAGGCCCAGTACGCCAAGCGCAAGCTCGCCCTGGACAAGCTGAACCTCGAGCCCGGCATGACCCTGCTGGACATCGGCAGCGGCTGGGGCTCGACCATGCGGCACGCAGTGGCCGAGTACGACGTCAATGTCATCGGCCTGACGCTCAGCGAGAACCAGCACGCCCACTGCATGGCGGAGTTCGAAAAAATGGACAGCCCCCGCCGCAAGGAGGTGCGGATCCAGGGCTGGGAGGAATTCCCGGACGAGCCGATCGACCGCATCGTGTCGCTGGGCGCTTTCGAGCATTTCGCCGACGGCGCGGGCGACGCCGGATACGAGCGCTACGCCACCTTCTTCAAGAAGTACTACGACCTGCTGCCCGACGACGGCCGCATGCTGCTGCACTCGATCGTGGTGCCCTCCGCCGAACAGGGCAAGGCGATGGGCTTGCAGGTGAACATGACCCTGCTGCGGTTCATCAGCTTCATCCTGAAGGAGATCTACCCGGGCGGAAAATTGCCCCAGGTCGACCTGGTCGACAAGTACTCGACTGAAGCGGGTTTCAAGATCGAGCGCCACCACTTCATCGGCAAGAACTACGTTCCGACGCTGACCGCCTGGGGGGATGCCCTCGAGGCGCACAAGGACGAGGCGATCGCCCTCAAGGGGCAGGAGACGTACGACATCTACCTGAAGTACTTGCGGGGCTGCTCGGACCTGTTCCGGGACGGCTACACGAACGTCTGCCAGTTCACGATGGTCAAGTAGTCGGCTTTTTCAAAGGTCAACGCCATCGCGGATTACGGAGTCGTCCGCGGTGGCGTTTCCTTTTGCGCGGCTCAGCCGAAGAAGATGTTGCGACGGTTGGCGAGCAGCCGGTACAGCGTCTGCTGGATGGTCTCGCGCACCTGGTCGGTCAGCTCGAAGGTGACCATCGGGTCCTCGGCGTCGGAGGCGGCGTAGTCGTCGGTGTAGATCGGCTCCCCGAACGCGATGTGCCATTTCGACGGCAGCGGCACCAGGCCGACGGGCCCGGCCAGCGGGAACAGCGGCGTGACCGGGAAATACGGCAGCCCGAACAGCCGCGCCAGCAGCTTGACGTCGGTCAGCATCGGGTAGATCTCTTCGGACCCGATGATCGAGCAGGGAATGATCGGCGCCTTGGTCCGCAGCGCCGCCGTGACGAATCCGCCGCGGCCGAACCGCTGCAGCCGGTAGCGGTCCTCGAAGCGCTTGCCAAGACCCTTGTAGCCCTCCGGGAACACGGCGGTGAGCTCGCCGGCGGCGAGCAACCGGTGCGCGTCGGTCGTGCAGGCCATGGTGTGGCCGGCCTTGCGGGCCGCCTCGCCCACCACGGGCAGGTCGAACACCATGTCGGCGGCCAGCAGCCGCAGCTCGCGATGCGCGGGGTGCTCGTCGTGCACGGCCACCGACAGCATCAGCCCGTCGAAGGGCAGCACGCCGGCGTGGTTGGCCACCACCAGCGCCGCGCCCTCGGCGGGTAGGTTCTCGACCCCGCTCACCTCGACCCGGAACCAGGACCGGAAGAACAGCCGCAGCAAAGGCCGGACGATCGCGCTGTTGAAGTGCGGATCGAAGCCGAATTCGTCGACGCTGTAATCGCCGGTCAGGCGCTGCCGGAGAAACCCGGCGACCGAGGCGACGCGCTGGGCCAAGTCATTCAGCGGCGCGTCGGCGGACGATACCCCCGCGGCACGGCGGTGCTGGTCGATCTCGCGAACCACCGCGGCGATCTGCTCGGCCGACGCGCGACCGCTCGGATCAGACAGTAACGACGGATGTTGGCGAGATGCCTCTGCTTTGTGATCGGCTCTCCGACGCGCTGCTACCCGACCCCGATTAGTGTGCAGTGGAATGACATTCGCTCTGGTTTCACCCGCCACGATACCTACCTGACCCCACCCCACGGAATTGGATTTCGGCTACCCCAGCGCTGGGCCAGGGATATGGCGCGACCTTCCCAGGAGCGTACCCGATGTGGGTCGATAATGGGAGTCAAGCTTCGGCCCCGAACGTAGTCGTCAAAGGCGTCCGCGGTGGACCATTTCGGCTGATAGCCAAGGTCGGAGCGCATCCGCGTGGTGTCCATGACGCGGCCGTAACTCAAATAATCAAACTGATCGCGACTGATTTCGTTGTAGCGATTGGCACGTCGCAAAGAATCCAATGCCCAAACTCCAAAACCCGGTACTGGCAAGGGAATTCGTCCGGCCCGCCGGATCGCCTGGGACAGCATGATGATGCCGTCGGCACCGACGTTGAACGTTCCGGCCTTGCCGGCCATCGCCGCACGCTCCAGCGCGCCCAGCGCATCCTGCTCGTGCAGCAACTGCAGCCGAGCGTCGCGACCGAACATCGTCGGCACCAAAGGCCCAGCTAGATACCGTGACAGCGTGGTGTCCATCGCGGGGCCGATCATGTTGGCCAGCCGCAGGATCGTCACGGCGATATCGGGCCGGCGCCGGCCCAATCCCCGCGCGTAGGCCTCGATATCGAGGCTGTCTTTGGCGAAACCGCCGCGGAACGGCCGGCGGCTGGTGCTGTCCTCGGTGAACATCACCGGATCGTGCGCACTCGAGCCGTACACCTCGGACGTCGACTTGAGCACCACCCGGCGTACCGAGGGCGCCTTCTGACAGGCCGCGAACAGCTGCATCGCGCCCATCACGTTGATCTCTTTCAACGCCGCGGTGCCGCCGGATCGCGGCGCGTAGGACGCGGCCGCGGCATGCACCACCGTATCGACGTCGCCGTTGCGAATCACCTTGGCTATGAAGGGATTACGGATGTCCGCCCGGACGAACTCGGCGCGCCCCATCCGACGCAGCATGTCCTTGCTCGGGGCTATCGCATCCACCGCGATGACCCCCTTGATCATCGGGTTCTGCGCGAGCCGAGCCGTCAGGTAGCCGCCCAGGAACCGGCAGGCACCTGTGACCAGCACGATTTTGGGGTAATGCACCGTATTGCCGGCGGTGTCGCCCGGGCCGGCGTTGTCCCCATTCGACGGATCCACCCGGACAGCCTAGCGGCCAGGCGAGATGGCGGCACTACGCCGCGGACGGGGTTACTTGCCGAGTTTTCTGCGCTGCACCCGGGTGCGACGCAGCAGCTTGCGGTGCTTCTTCTTGGACATACGCTTGCGCCGCTTCTTGATTACTGAACCCATGAACTCCGCTATCTGACCGTGACCTGCTTCAAAGCTTGACCCGGACACTTTACCCGGCGCAACGCACCGAACACCAAACCGGCGTCGGGCGCTCGCCGCGCAACCGCGGAGCCTGGGCGCCGCCCACGAGAGCGGCGCCGATTCAGGTCACCCGGCGTCGAAGTACGACGTCTCCAGCATGTCGTGGACAGCCTTGGCGTGCACCCTGAAGGACCGGCCTACCCGGACCGCGGGCAGCTCGCCGTTGTGCACCAACCGGTACACCGTCATCTTGGAGACCCTCATCAACGCCGCCACCTCGGCGACGGTGAGAAACTGCGTCCTGCCCTGCTGGCCGTCCACGGGACTGGCGTCCCGCTTACCTGCAGCATCTCGCGCTGATGGCCCGTTACTAGACGTCATCGCAACCCAATCGTGTCAGGCACGCGCATGCCAGCGGCTTCCCCTCCGCTGGCACCCACACGTGCTTACAAGAGGAGAATAGCGGGACTAATGGGGTTACTGGTACTGGTGGGGGACAATCAGTTCAAAAAACTTGGATTACTCTGATGTAATTCTTAGCTGCTCAGAGCGCATTTTGGCGGCCTGAACGGCCGCGTCGACGGCCGCTCGCAGGCCGCCCCGTTCCAGCTCGCGCAGGCCGGCCGCGGTGGTACCGCCGGGTGAGGTCACCGTCGCCCGCAGCTGCGTCGCCGTGGCGTCCACCCGCAGTCCCGGCGCCTCGGCCTCACCCCGCCGCCGATCGTCGTCCATGCGCTCGAGCAGCATGGCGGCCGAGCCGGCCATGGTCTGCGCGATCAGGTCGGCGGCCACCTCGCGACTCAGGCCCGCCGCGACGCCCGCGTCGATCAGCGCCTCGACCATCAGGAAGAAATAGGCCGGCCCGGAGCCCGACAGGGCGGTGACGGCGTCCATCTGGCTTTCCGGGACGGTCAGGACGCCGCCGACGGAGTCGAACAGGGCCGAGACGCCCTCGAGCTGCGGCGGGGTGACGAACCTGCCCTTGGCCAGGGCCGTGACCCCGGCGCCGACCAGGGCCGCCGCGTTCGGCATAGCCCGCACCACCGGCGTCCCGGCCGGCAGTTTGGCTTCGAAGTAGGTGATGGTGATCCCGGCGGCGACCGTGACGAAAACCTGTTCGGCGGTGTCGTTCTCGGCGGTGCCCGCCGCGCGGGCGATCTCCGCCATCACCGACTCGACGTCGGCCGGTTTCACCGCGACCACGACGAAGGACGCGTTCTCCACCGCGTCAGGCACCGAGCCGATCCGCACCGAATAGGTGTCGGCCAGATACTTGGCGCGCTCGGGAACCCGCTCGACCACCACGAGGTCCTTGACCTGCCGGCCCGCCCGCAGCAGACCCGAGAGCAGTGCCTCCCCGATGCTGCCGCCACCGACGATCGCGATTCTTGCCATGCCGGACAGCATCGCAGACACAGCGCACTAGCGAGCGGCAGGGACCAATGCCAACTGGCGGGCCTGCACCACCAGGCGCCCCAGGCTGTCGACGACGGTGTGGTCCTCGTCGAACCAGTCGTGCCCGATCTCGGTGCAGGTCGCGATGATGCGCAGCCAGCCGTCCGCCGGCAGGCCCCGCAAGAAGGCCGTGAGCTGGATTGTGGGCGCCCAGCCGGTGCGGTCCACGGCGAAGGTCACCGGCGCCGACAAATCGCCACACATGAGCGCAAACAGCGCGTCGGGGGCCACCCCGCGGGGGCGGGCCCACATCTGGATCACCGGGGGGCGGCCGTCGGCGCGGGGCGCCATCGTGGACAGCACCGGCCGAACGTCGCAGCCCTCTCCCAGGTGCACGAGGCCGGCCAGCGGATGGCCGGGCCCGATCGGCTCGATCTCGTCGGGCGGCTCGGGTGCCATCAGGTCCAGCACCGGGTTGGCCGACAGCAGCGGCTTGGCTGACCCTTCCGAACCGTCCGGATCCCAGTGCTCGGGCTCGCCGAGGTTGACGACGGCGTGCACCGCGGTGCGGTCGCCCTGGTTGAGCTCGACGTCGACGACGCTGATCCGGCGGCCCCGCTTGCGGATCGAGGTCACCAACTGCACTTGGCCGGGATCGGGTGCCCACAGGAAGCTCGCCGACACCGCGACCGGTTCTGAGACCGGCTGCTGGATGGATTCGAGCCCGTCCGGCTGACCGCCGCAGGCGGTGCGGGCGGCGTTGGCGCAGAGCGCCAGCATCGCGCCGCCGTGCACTTTGGGGCCGATGGTCCAGCGCTTGTCGAGCTCGCCTTCGTAGACGCCGGAACCGACCTCCCGCAACGTCATCGCGGTGGTGAATAACGCAGTCATGTTGTTTGGTGTTTCTCCTGGCATGTCAGCGCAGCAGATGCGTGCGGGCAAACTGCAGCGATTCGGCGAGCATGGCCTCGCGCTCGTTGGCGGACCGCGCGCTGGACGTCGACACCTCCAGGATGACGTGCCCGGCGAAATGGCTGCCGGCCAGCATCTGGCACACCTCGGCGGTGGGTTGCGTGCCGCGCCCGGGCACCAGGTGCTCGTCGGCGGGCAGACCGTTGCCGTCGCACAGGTGCAGGTGCACCAGGCCGGCCCCCATCCGCTCGGCCATGTCCAGCGAGTCGGTGCCCGCGGTGGCGGTGTGGGACAGATCCAGCGTGTAGTGCGCGTGGTTGCCGTCGAGCGGGTCGTAGGAAGGCGCGAACGCCGAGATCGCCGGGCCGGGGCCGCCACCCCGCTTGCGCATCCGTTCCAGCGACTGGCCGGCCCCGAAGAACCGGTCCGCCCGGAAAGGGAACATGTTCTCCACCGCGATCATCACGTCGCTCGACGCTTCCAGCGCGGCCACCTGTTCGGTGAAGCCCTCGGCATAGCGCCGCTGCCAGCGAAACGGCGGGTGCACGACCACGGTCTGCGCACCCAGCTGTTCGGCGGCGCGCACGCTGCGGTCCAGCTTGGGGACCGGGTTGGCGCCCCACACGCGTTGCGAGATCAGCAGGCAGGGTGCGTGCACGGACAACACCGGGACGCGGTAGCGCCGCGACAGCTTCTTGACGGCGGCGACGTCCTGGCTGACCGTTTCGGCCCACACCATCAGCTCGACGCCGTCGTAGCCGAGCCGGGCCGCGTACTCGAAGGCGGCCTCGGCCCGCAACGGGTACACCGAAGCCGTGGAAAGGCCGACTTTGATGGCTGGGCGCACTGTTTACGGTGCCGCTAGCCCGACTGCAACGACAGCGCCAAGGGCCCCAGGGTGATCAGCGCACCCACCGCGACCGCGATCAACGTGCTGGCGATGTCCTCGGTTTTGCGAACCACCCGGACCCCCGCCACCAGGCCCAGGATGACCAGCACCGACAGCACCAGCGCCACCAGGCTGTTCCAGCGCCACAGCTGGTCGAAGGCCACGAACAGCCCGCCGCCGAACGCGACGGCCAGCATCGACTGCAGCACGACCACGCCGCCGCGCCACACCGTCTCGAATCTGCCGTGCCCCGGGTGACCATCGGAGTCCGCGTCCGCGCGACCGCCCTCGCCATCGAGGCGCTCCTCGTGGCCGAGCACCCCGGCGGTCAGCGATCCCTCGCCGTCCTCGTCTTCGTCCAGCTCCGAGTCCGCGGGCCGCAGGAAGGAGCGCACGTAGGCGGAGTCCTCCAACGCCGGTTCGGCCTCGCGCACTTCGGAGTCCATGACGTCCACGGGGATGTCGGCGTAAGGGTCCATCGGGTCGGGACTCATGTCCTCCGCCCCGGAGGCTTGTCCCCCGGTGCCGTTGGCCAGCGAGCCCGACCGGCCGGCCTCGGGCAACGGCCGCGGGTATTCGCTGCGCTCGGGCCCCGACGCGCGCTTGGGCTGCGGCGGGGATTTGGGCCAGCGCGGCTCGGGCTCGGACCAGTACGGGGCTTCGGGCTCGTCTTCGGTTACCGGCTGAGCGGCGCCGGCGGGCGGTTCGACAACGTCGATCGTGTCGGTGGCTCCGGGGTCGGCTTCGTCGTCATCGCCGACCACCGGGATTTCGCCGGTCAGTTCGGCGACGGTCACCGAGTCGTTGTCGCCGCGCCGACGGCGGCGCCGCCGGGTGACCGCCGGGGCGCCGATGGTGCCGTTCCTGGCCAGCAGTTCGGCGACCGAGATCGGCCGAGTGCCGGGGCCTTCAGTCTCGGGGTCCGGTCCGGTCATGATTTGTCGCCTCTCGATCGGTGCTGGTTCCGATCAACTACCTGCCCTCCAGCATTACGCACCGAAGGCTCCATGAGGGCCGATCCGTCGGCTTCGCTGTCGAGTTTGCGCAAGATGAGACCTTCCCGTAATGCCCACGGGCAGATATCCACGGATTCGATCGACAGCGCTCGCATGCTTGCCTCGGCCACCAGAGCGCCCGCGACAATCTGCGGGGCCCGTTCGGCGCTCACTCCTTCCAGTTCTGCCCGGTCAGCGGTCGTCATCCTAGAGATGAAAGATATGAGTTGCCTGAGGCCGTTCGCTGTAAGCGTCCGTTTCACCCGCGGCCCGGCGCCCGACGGCGCCGCCCCGGTGAGCCGCGCCAGCGAGCGGAACGTCTTCGACGTCGCCACCGTCAGATCCGGACTACCCGTCTCGAGGATGTTCACGCTCGCTTCGGCGAGTTCGGCGTCCAGCCAGTCCCGCAGCATCGCCACCCGGCGCCGGCCGGGCGGGTCGTCGGGCAGCCACTCGCGGGTCAGCCGCCCGGCGCCCAGCGGCAGCGACAGCGCGACCTCGGGCTCCTCGTCCACACCGCTGGACATCTCCAGCGAGCCGCCCCCGATGTCGAGGTTGATGATGCGGCCCGCGCTCCACCCGTACCACCGGCGCACCGCCAAAAAGGTCAGCCGCGACTCGTCGACTCCGGTCAGCACCCGCAACTCGACGCCGGTCTCCTTGCGCACCCGGCTCAGCACGTCCTCGGAGTTGCCGGCGTCCCGGACCGCCGATGTGGCGAACGCCATCAGCTCCGCGCAGCCGGAGCTGTCGGCGATCTTGGCGAATTCGTCGATCGTGGAGATCAGCTTCTCGGCACCGCGTTTGGTGATCTTGCCCGCGCTGTCGGTGGCCTCCGCCAGGCGCAGAGTGGCTTTGGTCGAACTCATCGGCGTCGGGTGACCGCCCCGGTGGGCATCGACCACCAGCAGATGCACCGTGTTGCTACCCACGTCGAGAACGCCCAATCGCACGTAAACAAACTAACGAAGCCTCGCCGGCGGTGCTTTGCGCGACCCGGTCAACCCGCCGTGATCGCGGCCATACGGGCCCCGAGTGTCAGCGGCTCGGATGGGCGGAACCGTGGTCTAACGTGGACTGCGTGGCGAATTCGCACCCGGAACCGGGACAAGAGGTCGAGCTGGATTTCGCCCGTGAATGGGTGGAGTTCTACGACCCCGACAACCCCGAGCACCTGATCGCGGCGGACCTGACCTGGCTGCTTTCCCGGTGGACGTGTGTGTTCGGCACCCCGTCGTGCCGGGGCACCGTCGAAGGCCGCCCGGACGACGGGTGCTGCTCGCACGGCGCGTTCCTGTCCGACGACGACGACCGCGCCCGGCTCGACGACGCGGTGCAGAAGCTGACCGACGCCGACTGGCAATTTCGCGAAAAAGGCTTGGGCCGCAAGGGATATCTCGAGCTCGACGAACATGACGGCCAAAAGCAGTACCGCACCCGCAAGCACAAGGATGCGTGCATCTTCCTGAACCGGCCGGGTTTCGCGGGCGGTGTCGGCTGCGCGCTGCACAGCAAGGCCCTCAAGCTGGGCGTGCCCCCGCTGACCATGAAGCCCGACGTCTGCTGGCAGTTGCCGATCCGGCGCAGCCAGGAGTGGGTGACCCGGCCCGACGGCACCGAGATCCTCAAGACCTGGGTGACCGAATACGACCGTCGCGGTTGGGGTTCCGGCGGCGCCGACCTGCACTGGTACTGCACCGGCGATCCGGCCGCTCATGTCGGCGCCAAGCAGGTCTGGGAAAGCCTGGCCGACGAACTCATCGAGCTGCTGGGCAGCAAGGCGTACTCGGAACTGGCCGCAATGTGCAAGCGCCGCAGCAAGTTAGGGCTTATCGCGGTGCATCCGGCGACTCGTATCGCCGAGTAGCCGGGTACCTCAGGCTTCCGCGCGGTAAGCCACCACCATCCGCAGGGCGCTGGCGTTGAGGTAGGCCTCGACCGCGGCTCCGGCCGCCGCCGCGTCGCGCGCCAGCACCGCCTCGGTGATGGCCCCCAGCTCGGCCACCACCGCCGCGGCGTCGTCATAGGCCGCGGTGAGTTCATGTTCGCGGCCACCGAAAGCTTGCTCGACCCAGCGGTACAGCAGTCCCAACGCGCGGTTGCGGCTGCTGTGAATGAGCACGCGGAAGTAATCGAGGTCGGCGGCCTGGCGCGCCGCCGCGCTCTCGGCGTCCCGGACCGCGGCCAGCGCGGTGCGCAGCGCCTCGGCATCCTCGGGCAGGCTGCGCTGCGCCGCCAGCCGGCCGATCAACGGCCCCAGCCCCGCCCGGATTTCGAGCAACTCCACCAAGAACTCGGGTCCCAATCGGCGGACCAGCGCCTCGACCACCTCGGGATGGGTGAGCGCCTGGGGATCGCGCACCAGGTTGCCGCTGCCTTGCCGGGCCTCGATGAGACCCATCTGCTGCAGGCGGGCCAGCCCCTGCCGTAGCGACGTGCGGTTGACGCCGAGTTGCTCCGCCAGGTCGCGCTCCGGTGGCAAGGCGGAGCCGGGCGGAAATGCGCCGTCGAGGATGGCGTCGGCGATCGAGGCGGCGATCTGCTCATCCACCCGCTGGCGATCCGGCGGCTGAATCGGACTTGACTGGTTCATTGGCTCAACCAATATAGTGGACGGCGTCGGCGACGGGAGCAAATCATGGACGACGAAAATCGGTCGGCCGCGGCACCGCGCTGGCGCGGCAAGGCGGGACGCCTCGAGGTTTGGTACGCCACCCTCTCCGACCCACGGACACGTGCGGGCTTGTGGATCCACTGCGAGACCGTGGCGCCGCTGCGGGGCGCGGCCTACGCGCACGGCTGGACCACCTGGTTTCCGCCCGAGGGGTCGCCCCGCACCGGGCGCTTCGGGCCCGAGCCCGTGCGGCCCGCGGCCGGCGCCGACTGGTTCGACGCCGGCGGGGTCCGGGTGGCCGACGGGCAGCTCGCCGGCCGGGCCGGGTCGCTCGCCTGGGACCTGTCCTGGCGGGACGCCGCCCGCCCGCTGTGGACGTTCCCGCGCCTGACCTGGGAGCGCGAGCTGCTGCCCGGCGCCCAGGTCGTCCTCGCCCCCACCGCCGACTTCGCCGGCTCACTGACCGTGGCCGGCGCCGCCGCGCCCATCGAGGGGTGGCGCGGCGGCGTCGCCCATATCTACGGACACGGAAACGCCAAGCGCTGGGGGTGGATCCACGCCGACCTCGGCGGCGGCGATGTCCTCGAGGTGGTCACCGCCGTGTCACACAAGCCGGGATTGCGCAGGCTCGCACCGCTGGCGTTCGTGCGCTTCCGTCTCGACGGAAAAGACTGGCCCGCAAGCACTTTGCCGTCCCTGCGGATGCGGACCACGCTCGGCCCGCGGCACTGGCAGCTGGAGGGACGCATCGGCGGTCGCCGGGTGCTCATCCGGGTCGACCAGCCGCCGGACCGCTGCGTGAGCCTGGGCTACACCGACCCCGACGGCGGCACCGCGGTGTGCACCAACACCGAACAGGCCGATGTCCACGTCGAAATCGGTGACCGCCGTTGGTCGGTGCTCGGACATGCCGAGGTAGGCCTGCGCGGCGCCGAGGCGCCCGACATCAACGAAAGGATCCCGACATGAGCTTCCTTCTCGACCCGCCGCTGCTGATGGCCAGCGGCGCGCTCATCGAGCGGCACGTGCCGCCCGAGCGGCGAGACGTCGCCGAGGCCGCGGTCCTCGGCATCTTCTTCGGCGGGTCGTTCGGCCTCTACAACAACGTGCCCGGGCTCGGACTGCTGTGGCGCCCGTTCCGCGCCCGCAACGGGCGCGACTTCATGTGGAACAGCGGGGTTTTCGGGGTCAAGACCGAAAAAGGGGGCTGGCCGCTGCACGCGGCGGCGGCCGCCATCTTCGCGACCTATCCGTTCTTCATCAAAATGGGTCGCCGGTTCGGATTGCTGGCATGAGCCGTGCGGCCGGCCGGGCGACCACGTCGTTCGGCACCGCGCTGCTGCCCGAGGAACACGGCGGACCACCGCCGGCTGAGCTGGCCGCGCGCGTCGAACGCTACCTCACCCAGCTGCCGGCGACATCCCGGCTGGGCGTGCGCGCCGGATTCGCATCGGTAAGCGCCGCAAGCTATCTCACCACCGGCCGCTCGCTGTCGCGACTGCGCCCCGACGGCCGGGAGCGGGTGTTGCGCCGAGTGGCATCGCTGGGCCCGGAGGCCGGCGCCGCCCTCGAGGCGCTCAAGGCGATCGTGTTGCTCGCCAACGGCGCCGACACCTATGCCTCCGAACTCTTCGCCCGCGCCCGCGAGCACGACGTGGCGCGCCCCGATGCGGATCTGACCATCACCTCCTCGATCGACTGCCCGTCCGTCGTCACCGCCGACGCGGTGATCGTCGGCTCGGGCGCCGGCGGCGCGATGGTGGCCCGAACCCTGGCGCGGTCGGGTCTCGACACCGTCGTGCTCGAGGAGGGACGCCGCTGGACGGTCGAGGAGTTCCGCACCACCCACCCGATCGACCGTTACGCCGGGCTGTACCGCGGCGGCGGAGCCACGATCGCGCTGGGACGCCCGTCGGTGGTGCTGCCGATCGGCCGCGCGGTCGGCGGCACCACCGTCGTGAACTCCGGCACCTGCTACCGGCCACCGCCCGCCGTCGCGCAGCGCTGGCGCGACACGTTCGGTCTCGGCCTGGCCGACCACGACCGGCTGACCAACCACCTCGACGACGTCGAACGCACGCTGCGGGTCGCGCCGGTGCCGATGGACATCATGGGCCGCAACGGGCGCCTGCTGCTCGACGCCGCCACGGCGCTGGGCTGGCAGGGGGCGCCCATCCCGCGCAACGCCCCCGGCTGTGAGGGCTGTTGCCAGTGCGCCATCGGCTGCCCACGCAACGCCAAGTTCGGGGTGCACCTCAACGCGCTGCCGCAGGCCTGCGCGGCGGGCGCCCGGATCGTCTCGCGCGCCCGCGTGGAACGGGTGCTGCACGAGCACGGGCGCGCCTACGGGGTACGCGCGCGCCGTCCCGACGGCACCGCACTGGACATCCTCGCCGACACGGTCATCGTCGCCGCCGGGGCCACGGAGACCCCGAACCTATTGCGGCGCAGTGGTATTGGTTCGCATCCGCGGGCCGGCCGCAACCTGGCGCTGCATCCCGCGACGGTGCTCGCCGGGCGTTTCGACTCCGACGTCGCGGCCTGGCACGGCGTGCTGCAGAGCGCCGCCGTCCACGAGCTGCACGAGTCGCACGGCGTGCTCATCGAAGCCACGTCCACCCCGCCGGGTATGGGATCGATGGTCTTTCCGGGCTACGGCGCTGAACTACTCGGCTGGCTCGACCGCGCGCCCCAGGTCGCGACGTTCGGCGCCATGGTGGCCGACCGTGGCGTCGGCTCGGTGTCGTCGGTTCGCGGCGAGACCGTGCTGCGCTACCCGATCGACAGGGGAGACGCCGCCAAGCTGGTTGCGGCGATGGAGGCCATGGGGCGCCTGCTGTTCGCCGCGGGCGCCGTCGAGGTCCTCACCGGCCTGCCGCATGCGAAGACGGTCACGTCGCTCCCCGCGCTACAGGATGCACTGCGTCGCGCCGACCCGAGAAGCCTGCACGTCGCGGCGTTTCACCCGACCGGCACCGCGGCGGCAGGCGCCGATGAGCAGTTGTGCCCGGTCGACCCGACGGGCCGGCTGCGCGGCGTGCGCGGTGTCTGGGTGGCCGACGCGTCGATCCTGCCCAGCTGCCCGGAGGTGAATCCTCAGCTGTCGATCATGGCGCTCGCCCTGGGCGTCGCCGACCACATCGTCGACGCCGCCCGCTGAGTGACTGCGCGCCGAGCAGCTCTCGCGACGTCGTGTGTTAAGAACGGGGGGTGCCGGTTCCCGATTTCATCGTCGAGCTTCGACGGGCCATCGGCCATGCGCCATTGTGGTTGCCCGGTATTACGGCCGTCACGATCCGCGACCGAAAAGTGTTGCTGGTCAAGCGATCCGACAACGGGGCCTGGACGGCCGTGACGGGGATCGTGGAGCCCGGCGAGAATCCGGCCGACTGCGCGGCCCGGGAAGTGCGCGAGGAAACCGGGGTCAGCGCGCGGGCCACCGGCCTGGCCTGGGTGCACGTAACCCGGCCGACCGTGCACGCCAATGGCGACCACGCCCAATACCTGGATCACGTGTTCCGAATGGAGTGGCTGTCCGGAGAGCCCTTTGCGGCCGACGACGAGAGCACCGCCGCCGCGTGGTTCGACCTTGATGAGCTTCCACCGATGACGGCGGACATGCATCGCCGAATTACGTTGAGCGCCAACGGCGATGGCCGGACTGTCTTCGAAACCAACAGTCCGTCGCCGGCGCCTTCGGACTAGCCTTCGAGCTTGTAGCCCAGCCCGCGCACCGTCACCAGGTGCACCGGGTTGGCCGGGTCGGCTTCGATCTTGGACCGCAGGCGCTTGACGTGGACGTCGAGCGTCTTGGTGTCGCCGACGTAGTCGGCACCCCACACCCGGTCGATCAACTGCCCGCGGGTGAGCACTCGGCCGCTGTTGCGCATCAGATACTCGAGAAGGTCGAATTCCTTGAGCGGCAAGGTGATCGTGTCGCCGTTGACCGAAACGACATGGCGTTCGACGTCCATCCGCACGGGGCCGGATTCGAGCACACCGTCGCTGATCTCGGAATCGTCGTCACCACCGCGGCGCAACACCGCCCGGATCCGCGCGATCAACTCACGCGCCGAATACGGCTTGGTGACATAGTCGTCGGCGCCGAGCTCGAGGCCCACGACCTTGTCGATCTCGCTGTCCCGGGCGGTCACCATGATCACCGGCACGCTCGAACGCGCACGCAGCTGCTTGCAGACGTCGGTGCCGGACATTCCGGGCAGCATCAAGTCGAGCAACACGATGTCGGCGCCGCCCCGATCGAACTCGGCAAGCGCGGCCGAACCGTCGGTCACCACGGTGGCCTCGAAACCTTCCTTGCGGAGCAGGAACGCCAGCGGATCGGCCAGCGACTCCTCGTCCTCCACAATCAGCACACTGGTCATCGGCGCGAGTCCTCCTCATCGCTGCGCTTTGCATCGTCATACGCGCGGGTCATCGACTTAGTTCTTCCTCTCGTTGTGAGCGGTTGGGCCGCGCTTCGCGACCCTGCGGTTGCTCGACTTCACCCTCATCCGAATCGGACGCGATGGCCGCCGGAATGGAAAGGGTGAAGGTCGATCCGGTACCGGGCTTGCTCCACACCCCGATGCTGCCGTTGTGATTGGCCGCGACGTGCTTGACGATGGCCAGGCCCAGCCCGCTGCCTCCCGTGGCGCGTGAGCGCGCCTTGTCCCCCCGGAAGAACCGCTCGAAAACCCGTTCCTGGTCTTCCAGGGCGATCCCGATGCCGCGGTCGGTCACCGCGATCTCGACATTGTCGCCGCGGCGGCGGCGGCTGATCGACACCGGCGAACCCGGCGGGGAATAGGCGATGGCGTTGGACACCAGGTTGGCCAGCGCGGTGACCAGCAGCGTCTCGTCACCCAGCACCCGCAAGCCGCTGGGCGCGTCGGTGCGGACCTCGATATCGGCGTTGTCGGCCGCCACCTTGTGGCGCGAAATCGCTTCGCTCACAACCTTATCGACATCGACCTCGATGACGTTGGGCAGCCGTTCGGCACCCTGCAACCGGGACAGCTCGATCAGCTCGGCGACCATGTCACCCAGCCGGTTGGCTTCGACGAGCACCTTCTCGGCGAACCGCCGCACGGTTTCGGAGTCGTCGGAGGACGCCAGCAGGGCCTCGGCGAGCAGGGCCATGGCACCCACCGGGGTCTTGAGCTCGTGGCTGACGTTGGCCACGAAGTCGCGCCTGGTCGCTTCCATCCGCGCATAGTCGGACTGGTCATGGGCGAAGACCACGGCGAACCGGCGGTCTTCTTCGCTGAGCAACCGGGCCTGCCCGTGCACCGAAAGCCCGGAGCGGCCGCCCGCCCGTTTGGCCGGCCGCAGGTCGAATTCGACGTCGATGCCGGTCAGGGCCTGCCGCGCCGCATCCCAGGCCTGGTCATCGAGCTGGCGGTCGCGCACCAGGCCCAGCTCCTTGGCCCGGTCATTGAGGTACACGACGTCGCGGTGGGCGTCCACCACCGCCGCGGCCAGCGGCATCAGCGCCACGATGCGTTGGAGCATCTGCGCGACGGTGATCCCGGTCCATTCGGTACTGACCCGCTGGCGACGCTGCACCGCCCGCGGTGTCAGCCGGGTCCCGACCAGTACACCTGCGGCCAGCGCCAGCGCGGACAAAACCCCGGCCAGCAACAGCGCCGAGAACACAGTCACATAGCAAATCCTACAAATCTTCCTGAACGCTGCCCTAGCGGAACGAGGCCAAAATCGGACAAGTCACACCCTGCGCAACAGGTGTTCCGCTCCCGTTCACGCGATGTTTGGCTAAATGGCCTTTAACGCGCAGGAATGGCGCGGGCGCCCAGCTCAGCCGCGCCCCTGGCTGGCAACCGCGGCGGCCCCGGCGGCGGCCGCCTCCGGGTCGAGATAGGTACCGCCGGGCACCACCGGTCGCAGGTCAGCGTCCAGGTCGTAGCGCAGCGGGATGCCCGTCGGGATGTTCAATTCGGCGATCTCGTCGTCGGACACCTGATCGAGGTGCTTGACCAGGGCCCGCAGCGAGTTGCCGTGCGCCACGATCAGCACCGTCTTGCCGCTGCGCAGGTCCGGAATGATGACGTCGGTGAAGTAGGGCAGGAAGCGCACGACCACGTCGGCCAGGCACTCGGTGAGCGGGCCGCCGCCGATGTCGGCGTACCGCGGATCGGTGTCCTGGCTGTAGGTGCTGCCCTTCTCGATCGGCGGGGGCGGCGTGTCATAGCTGCGCCGCCAGGCCATGAATTGCTCTTCGCCGTAGCGGGACTTCGTCTCGGCCTTGTCCAGCCCCTGCAGCGCCCCGTAGTGGCGTTCGTTGAGCCGCCAGGTCCGGCGCACCGGAATCCACAGCCGGTCGGCGGCGTCCAGCGCCAGATGCGCGGTGGAGATGGCCCGGCGCAGCAGCGACGTGTAGAGGATGTCGGGCAGCAGGTTGTTCTCGATCAGCAACTCACCGCTGCGGACGGCTTCGGTCCGGCCCTTTTCGGTGAGGCCGACGTCGACCCAACCGGTGAAGAGGTTCAGCGAATTCCATTCGCTTTCGCCGTGGCGAAGCAGTACCAGCGTGGCGGTGTCACCCATGCGGGTCAGTCTCTCACGCAGTCATTCAGCGGTCGTCATCGTCATCGTCGTCTTCGTCGTCGATCAGGTGGGCGAAGGCTTCCAGATTCTTCAGCGACTCACCGCGCGAGACCCGCCACTCCCACTCCTTCTGGATCGACGAGCGAAAACCCAACTCCAGCAACGTATTGAAGTCCGAGTCCACCGCCTCGAGCACCTGCCCGAGCACCCGGTCGAGCTCGTCGGCGTCCACCGAGGCCAGCGACATGCGGCCCACCAGATAGATGTCCCCGACGTTGTCCAGCGTGTAGGCCACGCCGTAGAGGCGGCGGTTGCGCTTGAGCAGGAAGCGGTAGACGCCTTCGTGGTTCTCGTCGGGCTTGCGGCACACGAAGGCCTCGACCCGCACCGAGTGCTCGCCGACGCTGAGGATGGTGTTGGTCTTGAGCTTGCGCTCGCCGGGCAGTTCGACCACCAGACCCGACAGACCACCATGCGCCCCAGCATGTTTCGAGTAGTTCAGCCCACTGGCCTGCAGGGCGTCCTCGATCACGCGCTCCACTGTGGTCGTCATGCGCCGCTCCTCAGCATCGCTTCGCTCTGCATCGTCGCCGGCGGTGGCCGTCATGCGCCGCTCCTCAGCATCGCTTCGCTCTGCATCGTCGCCGGCGGTGGCCGTCATGCGCCCACTCCTCTGCGCTCGGCGGTGTACTCGCGGATCGCGCGCCGATAGCTGGCCAACAGCGCGTCGGTGGTGTGATCCCAGGAGAACGTGGCGGCGTGCGCGGCGGCCGCGCGGCCCATCGCGTCGGCTTGCGGCGCGGGCAGGCGCAGCAGCCGGCTCAGAGCATCCGCCCACTGCCCGACGTCGTGCCCGGCCACCAGCGTGCCGGTGACCCCGTCCCGCACGGCCACGGGCAGCCCGCCGACCGCGGCCGCCGCCACCGGCGTGCCACACGCTTGCGCCTCGAGCGCGACCAGACCGAACGACTCCGAATAACTCGGCACCGCAACCAGATTGGCCGCCTGGAACAACGTGGCCAGGTTGGGGCGCGACTGCGGGGGCAGGAACGTCACCCGGTCGGTGATGCCGAGCTCGTCGGCCAGCCGGGCCAATCCGTCCGGGGAGGCCAACCCGCTACCCGAGGGCCCGCCGGCCACCACGATGCGCACCCCGGGCAATTGCGCGGCGGCGCGCAACACGATGTCGGGCGCCTTCAACGGCTGGATCCGGCCGACGAATGCCACGATGTCCTCGTCGAGCGGGAGCCCCAATGCCGCCCGGGCGGCGCCGCGGTCGCCGGGGCGGAACACGTCGAGGTCCACGCCGGGATGGACGACGTCGATGCGCGCCGGGTCGGCGCTGTGAATCGAGATCAGTTGCCTGGCTTCGTCATCGGTGTTGACGATCAGCCGGTCCGCCTCGTCGACCACCTGTTGCTCGCCGACCGTGCGCAGCGGCGGCTCGGGCGCATCCCCCTCGGCCAGCGCCGCGTTCTTCACGGCGGCGAGCGTGTGCGCGGTGTGCACCAGCGGCACCGCCCAGCGGTCGCGGGCCAGCCAGCCGACCTGCCCGGACAGCCAGTAGTGCGAGTGCACGATGTCGTAGTAGCCCGGCTCATGCGATGCTTCGGCGCGCAACACCCCGGCCGCGAACGCGCACAGCTGGGTGGGCAGATCGTATTTGTCCAGGCCCTCGAACGGGCCCGCCACCACGTTGCGGACCAGCACCCCGGGCGCGACCCGCGTGACCGACGGGTCCGCGGAGGCGGTCGCGCGCGTGAAGATCTCCACCTCGATGCCCCGCCGCGCCAGGTGCAACGCGGTTTGCAGCACGTAGACGTTCATGCCGCCCGCGTCGCCGGTGCCGGGCTGGGCCAGTGGTGAGGTATGGACCGCCAATACTGCGACCCGGCGCGGTTCATTCAGCCGGAAAACGTCGTCGTGGCGCACCCTGTCATCTTTACAGGATGGCTCGCCGGCCAGCTCAAGCGCGCTGGACACGAAGCCGCGTCAGGCGGACGACTCGTCGCGAGCCACGTCATGCAGCCGGGCGTCCAGGGCCCCCGCCCGCCGCATCGCGCCCAGCGGGTCGGCGTACAACCCGGACAGCGACACGGTTCCCGCCCCGGCCTCCTGCACTCGGTTGCCGAAGGCGGTCAGGCGTATGTCGCGGGGCCCCAGCACGGACCGTGCCGCGAACGCGGCCTCCACCTGCTCCATCGCCTCGGGGTATTCGGTGAATGCCTGGCCGCCCACCACCAATTCGTCGGGGTTGAGCATGTCGCGCAGCAATGCCACCGCCTCGCCGAGCACGCGGCCCCGCTCGGCGAGCAGGTCCCGGGCCTGCTGGTTGCCGGCTCGCGCCACCCGCAACAGATCGGAGATACCGGCAGCAGGCCCGTTCGCGCGGTTGGCGGGGGCAAACGGCAGGATGCGCTGCTGGCGGGCGACGGCCACGACGGCTTCGTCGCTGACCGTGGTTTCCAGCTGGCCGGTGCCGCCGAGCAGCTCGGAGTGGGCCGGCAAGGTCGCGATGGTGCCCGGGCCGCTGGCCGGGACGTGCACCCGCCCCCCGATCACCAGCGCATAGCCCACGGTCTCGCGGGCGTAGACGTACAAGCTGGTCGGCGAGCTGGGCAGGAATCGCCGCATGCCCAGCAGCAGCTCGGCGCCGGCCATGGCGTCGACGTGCGAGGCCACCGATACCGGCAGGCCCAGCGCGTCGGCCAGCACCTGTCCGACCGGTGCCTGCCGCCAGCCCAGTCGCGGGTGGTCGACCTGGCCGGTGGCGCTGTCGACGGTGCCACCGATGGCGACCCCGACCCACAGCGGCCGCCGACGATGCCAGCGCTGCAGGTAGCGGCGGGCGCTGTCGGCCAGCGACGCGAGGGCGGGCCCGGCGGGGTTTCGCGGTGTCGGGGTTTCCACCGTGTCGAGGGTGCGGCCGAACAGGTCGGTGGCCACGATGCTGGTGGTTCGCGCACCGATGTGGACGCCCAGCGTCACGAACGGCTCGTGGTTGACCTCCACCGGCACACGTGGGCGGCCGATCGCCCCGGAGACGGCCAGATCGGCGCGCTCTCGCAGCAGGCCGGCTTCCAGGAGCGCGATGACCTGGCGGTTGACCGTGGCGATGCTCAGTGAGGTGACGCCGGCGATGACGTCACGGCCGACGGGGCCACGCAGCCGGACGGCCCGGAACACGGAGGCGGCCGCCGAGTCGGGGATGTTCAGTGCCGGCGGCACGATCTGCCGGCGCACCGAGCGGTGGCCTTTTTGACCGGGCAGCAGATGCCCGACGGCACGACCGGGCGAATGATGGGTAGGGGTGAGGGTATTCGTGCGCACGAGCGTCCTTTGTCCGATTTTTGCTGGCCGTCTTGGCCACACCTGGCTGGGTCAGGAGCGGCAAAGTGCGCAGCAACAACACGCACCCGCCGCGCAAAGACACGCGGCGGTCGTGGTGTTGGACAGGGCGCTGTGGAGCACACGAAAAATCTAGCACGTTCATTAAGGTTGTTTCGATGGTGAAAACTGGCAGGAATAAACGAGTCGCAGTAGTCACGGGGGCGAGTTCGGGGATCGGCGCAGCAACCGCCCGAATCCTGGCTGCGCAGGGCTTTCACGTCGTCGCCGTGGCGCGCCGGGCGGACCGGATTCAGGCCCTGGCCAGTGAAATCGGCGGTACCGCGATTGTGGCCGATGTCACAGATGACGCTGCGGTCGAAACATTGGCGAGCAAAGTGGACCGCGTCGACGTGTTGGTTAACAACGCCGGCGGCGCCAGGGGGCTGGCGCCGGTCGCCGATGCCGACCTGGAGCATTGGCGGTGGATGTGGGAGACCAATGTGATCGGCACGCTGCGGGTCACCCGGGCGTTGTTGCCCAAGCTGGTCGATTCCGGCGACGGGCTGATCATCACCGTCACTTCCGTTGCGGCACTTGAGGTTTACGACGGCGGCGCCGGGTACACGGCGGCCAAGCACGGCCAGGGAGCGCTGCACCGCACGCTGCGGGGCGAGCTGTTGGGCAAACCGGTGCGGCTGACCGAGATCGCCCCGGGTGCGGTCGAAACGGAATTCTCACTGGTCCGCTTCGACGGCGACCAACAACGCGCGGACGCCGTCTACACCGGCATCACTCCGCTGGTGGCCGACGATGTGGCCGAGGTGATCGGGTTCGTCGCCTCGCGACCGTCACACGTCGATCTGGACCTGATCGTGATGAAGCCGCGCGACCAGGCGTCGGCCTCCCGGTTTAACCGCCGGGGGTAGCCGGGCCGGTGCTGGCGGGAGTTGTCGACGTGGTCGGGGTGCCCGACAGGGTCGGCGCGTTGGATGGCGTGACCGGTGCGGTGACCGGGATCTGCGTCGACGGCGGGCGCGCGGTGGGGGGCGGCAGCGCGGACATGGCCACCCAGGTGTCCCAGTCCACGGCCCAGTCCCAGATGTCGCCGTCGGAGTAGGACAGCTGGATCGTGCTGCCGGTCACCTCGACGGGGTCGCCGTACATCGCCGATTGGAAGTACTGCTCGGCGTCGCCGGTCGACAGGTTGATGCAGCCGTTGGTGACGTTGGTGTTGCCCTGCGCGCCGGCGCTCGCCGGGTTGGCGTGGATGAACTCGCCGTTGTTGGAGATCCGCACCGCCCAGCGCTCGTGCACGTGGCTGTAGCCGGCGGCCGGGTTGGACATGTAGAAGTCGGCGTACTTCTCGCTGACCACGTGGATGCCGTTGCGGGTGACGTTGCGCGCCTTGTCGGCTTCGCCGTAGCTGCACGCGAAGTCCATGACGACGCCCTCGTCGCGGATCACCTGGATGCGGTGCGACGAGACCTCGGCCTTCACCACCTGCCGGCGACCGATCTGGATGTTCAGCGAGATGTCCTCGGCACCGTAGGCGCTGTCGCCGAACGGCAGGCCGTAGAGCTTGGCCTCGACGTTGACCGTGGTGCCCGCCGGGTAGTACTCGCGAGTGCGCCAGTGCGCCCGGGCGCCGGCCGCCTCGTCGGGCAGCCAGGCCCAGCTGCCCTCGACGGGCGGGTTGGTGGTGACGGTCAGCGCCTTTTCGACGGCGGCCTTGTCGCTGATCGGCGCGTCGAACTGGATGATGATGGGCGCCGCGACCCCGACGGTCTGGCCGTCGGCGAGCTGGAATGCCCCACCGATCTTCTTGGTGGGCGACACGGTGGTGAACTTGCCTGCCACCGGGATCGCCTTGCCGTCGTGCCCGACGGCCGAGCCGCTCCAGGTGTAGGTCTGGTCGTAGCCCAGCGGCTCGGTGGTCGTGTAGACGGTGCGGTCTTGATTGAAGGCGCCGGCGACGGCCTTGCCCGACGAATTGGCCAGCGTGACGTGCTGGAACCAGCCTTCGTTGACCTCGACGCTGACCGGAGCGATCGGCACCACGTTGTCGGTCGCGTTGGCCGGCTGGTACTTGAGCTGGGGCGCCGGCTGCTCTTTCTTCTCGGCCTGTTTCGCGGTCGGGCCGCCGCATGCGGCCAGCACGTTGGGGGCGAGCACGCCCAGCCCAAGGGTCGCCAGAGCGGCACGCCGGTTGAACGGCCGCGGGGCGCGGGACGGGGTCACGAAAATCAAAGATACCGGGGAAAATCGGCCACCCCGGCCACGACAAATCGGCGCCGGGAGCGCGTCGGCAAATTTTGCCGCTACAGCCTGCAGCCGAGCAGAACGGGTTCGGGGACCAATGTGATGCCAAACACAGCCTCCACGCCGTCGCGGATGCTGCGGGCCAGGGCTATCACGTCCTCGGAGCGGGCGCCGCCGCGGTTGGTCAGCGCCAGCGCGTGCTTGGTGGACAACCGGCAGGGCCGTTCGAGACCGCGTGGGCCCGGCTCCGGGTAGCCCTTGCCGAAGCCCGCCCGCTCCACCAGCCAGCCGGCGGCCAGCTTGACGCCGTCGGGCGCCGGATAGTGCGGGACCGGCCCGTCGACGGTCGCCGCCAGCCGCTTGTAGACGTCCGGGGCGACCACCGGGTTGGTGAAGAACGAACCCACGCTCCAGGTGTCGTGATCGGCCGGGTCGAGCACCATGCCCTTGCGCGCCCGCAAGGCCAGCACCGCGTCGCGAACGGCTTGCGGGTCAGAGCGCTCGCCGGCGCCCACGCCCAGCTCGGCGGCCAGCTCGCCGTAGCGCAGCGGCGCGCTGCGCCCGGACGGATCCAGCACGAACTCCACTTCCAGTACGACAGAAGGGGTTTCACCGTCGCCGCGTTTGAACACGCTGGTGCGGTAGCCGAAGCCCAGCTCGCCGCCCGGCACCCAGCCCACCTCGCCGCTGCGGCGATCCAGCACCCGGACCCGGGTGATGGTGTCGGAGACTTCGGCGCCGTAGGCCCCGACGTTCTGCACCGGGGTCGCCCCGGCCGATCCGGGAATGCCGGACAGGCATTCCAGCCCGCCGAGGCCGTGCTCGATGGCCGCGACCACGACGTCGTCCCACACCGCGCCCGCCTGGGCGCGGACCAGGTTGCCCTCGACGGTGATGCCGGCGTTGGCCAGCCGCACCGCGGTCAGGTCCGCGCACGTGTCGGAAATCACCAGGTTGGAGCCGCCGGCGAAGACCAGGACCGGGCCGCGTTGTCCGCCAGGCGTTTCGGTGTCCAGCCGCCGCAGGGCGGCGATCACCTGTTCGCTGGTCGTGCAGGTGATCAGGCGGCGCGCGGTCGGTCCGACCCGCAGCGTGGTCAGGGGCGCCAGTGGCGCGGCGTCGGCCACCGACGCACCGCCGAACTCCGATCCGGCACCGCTGGATTTCATGGCCCGTAACGGTAGCCTGACCTGCTATGCCGCGTTCATTCGACTTGTCGGCCGACTACGACGGCAGCGTTGAGGAGGTGCATCGCGCCTTCACCGACGCGGAATACTGGCGGGCCAGGCTGGCCGGGTCCGGTGTCGACCTCGCCACGCTGGAGTCGCTGCGGGTCGGCGTCGAGGACACCGTCGAGGTCGTCACGCTGCAGGTGATCCGCAGTCACAAGCTGCCCGGAATGGTCACCCAGCTGCACAACGGCGACCTGTGTATCCGGCGCGAGGAGACGTGGGGGCCGGTCACCGACGGCGCCGCGACGGGGTCGGTCGTGGGTTCGATCGTGGATGCGCCGGTGCAACTAGCCGGCACCGCCGTCCTGGAGGCCGTCGAAGAGACCGGCGGCGCCAGGTTGACGTTCCGCGCCACGGTGCAGGTGCGCGTCCCGATCATCGGCGGCAAGTTGGAGAACATCATCGGCACCAGGCTGGCGGAAGTGGTCGCCGCCGAGCAGCGCTTCACCACGGAGTGGATCTCCAATACGGCCTGAGGCCGATGCGTCGCCGGGCCCGGGCCGCGTCGTCGCCGGGCCTAAGCTGGCGCTCATGCGAATCGCCTTGGCGCAGATCCTCAGCGGCACCGATCCGGCAGCAAACCTGCAGCTGGTGGACGAATACAGCCGCCGGGCCGCCGATTCGGGCGCGAAGCTGGTGGTGTTCCCGGAGGCGACCATGTGCCGGTTCGGCGTGCCGCTGGGCCCGGTCGCCGAGCCGGTCGACGGCCCCTGGGCCGACGGGGTGCGCCGCATCGCGGCCGAGGTGAACATCGCCGTCGTCGCCGGCATGTTCACCCCGGCCGGCGACGGGCGGGTGAAAAACACGCTGATCGCCGTGGGGCTGGACGATCCCGCCGCGCCCGACGCCCACTACGACAAGATCCACCTCTACGACGCATTCGGCTTCACCGAATCCCGCACGGTCGCGCCGGGACACGACCCTGTAGTGATCACGGTCGACGGCGTCCGAATCGGGCTGACCATTTGCTATGACGTTCGGTTTCCCGCGCTCTACACCGAGCTGGCCCGCCGCGGGGCCCAGGTGATCGCCGTGTGCGCATCCTGGGGCGCGGGCCCCGGCAAACTCGACCAGTGGACGCTGCTGGCCCGCGCCCGCGCGCTCGATTCGATGAGCTACGTCGCGGCGGCGGGTCAGGCGGATCCCGCCGACGCGTACGGATCCGGGTCGGGGGCACCGACCGGCGTCGGGGGCAGCCTGGTCGTCTCCCCGCTGGGCGAAGTCGTCGCGTCGGCAGGCCCGCAACCGCAGCTGGTGATGGCCGACATCGACGTCGGCAGGGTCGCCGACGCGCGCAAGACCATCGCAGTCCTCAGCAACCGCTCGGACTTTGCTCAGGTTGATAGGGCAGAATCGGTCGGGTGACGAACCCACAAGGACCACCGAACCCGGACCCGTCGAAGTGGGCCCGTCCCGCCAACCAGGGACCCTTCGGCCAGCCGCCCACGGAGCGGCCGACCGAGCGGATTAGCACCGGCGGCCAGGGTCACGTACCCCCGCCGCCTCCCGCTGCCGGTCCCCCGCCGGGCCAGACCGAGCGATTCGGGACGCCCCAGCCGAACATGCAGCAGCCTGGCTACCCGCCTCCGCCGACCCCGCCCGCGGGTCCGACGGAGCGGCTGACGACGCCCCCCGGCGATGACGCGACGCCCGGGAAAAAGAAGCGCCGCTTCGGTCGCGACCCGGTGTCCATCCTGCTGATCTTCATCATCGTGTTCGCGCTGATCATCGCCGCGCTGATCGGGGCCGAACTCTACGTGCGCCACGTCGCGGACTCCAAGGTCGCCGAGGCGGTGGCATGCGAGGTCAAGGACCAGGCCACCGCGTCCTTCGGGGTGACACCCCTGATGCTGTGGCAGCAGGCGACCAAGCACTACACCAACATCTCGGTGCAGACCGCCGGCAACAACATCCGCGACGCCAAGGGCATGAAGCTCTCGATCAACATCAACGACGTCCGGCTCAAGGACACGGGCAACTCGAAGGGCACCCTCGGCTCGCTGGACGCCACGATCGACTGGACCAGTGACGGCATCAAGCAGTCGGTGCAGAACGCGATCCCGGTGCTGGGCCCGTTCGTCACCAACACCGTGACCACTCATCCCGCCGACGGCACGATCGAGTTGAAGGGCATGCTGGACAACATCACGGCCAAGCCGGTGGTGTCGGGCACCGGGTTGCAGCTGCAGATCGTCAGCTTCAACGCGCTCGGTTTCACCATGCCCAAGGAGTCGGTGCAGTCGACGCTGGACGACTTCACCTCGAACCTGACGAAGAACTACCCGCTGGGCATCCACGCCGACAGCGTGCAGGTCACCGATAAGGGTGTGACCAGCCACTTCTCCACGCGGAACGCCACCATCCCCGCCGGGAACAACAACGACCCCTGCTTCGCCAACCTCTGACGGCAGGCGTCCAGTCCGTTCACCCGAGGCCGTCGAGCACCCCGCGGGTCCCCGACAGCCCCAGCCGGGTGGCGCCGGCATCCAGCATCGCGAGCGCGTCCGCGGCGGTGCGGATGCCGCCGCTGGCCTTCACCCCAAGGCGCCCACCGACGGTCTCGGCCATCAGCGCCACCGCGCGCACGGATGCGCCGCCCGCCGGGTGAAACCCCGTTGACGTCTTGACGAAGTCGGCGCCGGCGTCTTCGGCGGCGCGGCATGCCTGCGCCAGCGTGGGTTCGCCCGCCAGGGCCAACAGCGCCGCCGATTCGACGATCACCTTGAGGACGGCGCCGCCGATCGCGCTGCGCACGGCATGCACGTCGGAGCGCACCGCCTCGATGTCGCCGGCCAGCGCCGCCCCGACATCGATGACCATGTCGATCTCGACGGCACCCGAGGCGACGGCCAGGGCCGCTTCGTGCGCCTTCACCGCCGGGAGGTGCTTGCCGGACGGAAAACCCGCCACGGCGGCCACCCGCACACCGCTGCCGGCCCGCACGGCGACGGGCACCAGCGAAGGCGAGACGCACACCGCGTAGACGCCCAATTCGGCCGCTTCGGCGACCAGGGCGGCCACGTCGGCCTCGGTTGCTTCGGGTTTGAGCAGAGTGTGGTCGACGAAGGCCGCCAACTGAGCGCGGCTGGGTTGGGTTGCCATCAGAAGGATTCTTCCGGACCGCCGGGATTGCAGCCGGAGGCAACCATGTCGGCTTCGTCGACGACGGGTCGCCACGGCTCCAGGTTCCAGCTGACCTTGCCGGGCTGACCGAGTTCGGCGAACTGCCAGTGACAGACGAACTGCGCGCGCATGCCGGCGGTGTCGGCGTCCGGGGACAAGGCGAGCACCTCGGCCCAGGCCTCGTCGGCCAGGGCCGTGGTTGCGGGGATTCTCGAGGCGGTCCGGCCGGCCGGCGACGGGAAGACCCGCAGGCTGCTTCGGCCCTGCCACTGCGCCCACCGCGTGTGGTCGATGTACGGCGGCGGCGGGACGGCGGGGTCGGCGGCGCCGCCGCCCGGGTCGGGCGCAGCGGCGGCGGGCGGCACCGGGCAGGACAGGGCGACGAGCGCCGCTATCGGCGCCGTCAGCAGGGCCTTCATTCCGCTAGCGCGACTTACCTTGAATCTCAAGCAGTTTGGGCCGCACGTCAACCAGGTAGACACCGGCGGCACAGGCCGCGATCGCCATGCCGAGCACGCCGAACACGAAGCCCAAGATGGATGTCAGGGCGACCGCCCCTCCCAGGATCAGCAACCACACCGGCTTGGTCAGCTTCTCGGCGGCGGTATAGGCGTCGGGTCGTTGCAGCGCGGCATGCACGAACGCGTAGATCGCCGTGACCAGGACGGCGATCTGCAAGACCAGCATGACGGTTCCCACGAGGTGGCTCACGCCTTAAGCGTAGGCGGGCGTCCGCCAAAACGTCGACTCCGAGTCACCCGAAGGCGACTCGGAGCCGGACGTGGTGGTGCACCTGGCTTACTTCTGGGTGACCTTCTTGGCCGGAGCCTTCTTGGCGGGGGCCTTCTTGGCCGGAGCCTTCTTGGCCGGGGCCTTCTTGGCGACGGCCTTCTGGGCCTTCTTGGTGGTCGCTTCGGTCTTGCCGGGCAGCTCGATGCCGACCAGCTTGGCGGCGCGCTCGCCGACCGCGCGGGTCTGCGACGCGACGGTGCCGAGCGCTTCCTGCGTCAGCTCCACGGCCTGGTCGACATAGCCCTCGGCGCGCGCGGAGGCGTCCTCGAAGGCGGTCTGGTTACGCAGCCGCTGCAGGGCCGCCTCGCCGCGCTCCACCAGCTCGTTGTACCGGGTGGTAGCCGCCTCGAGGTAGCCCTCGGCGGCCTTGCGCAGCTCGTCGGTGGTGAACCTGTCGCGCAGCTCGGTGAACTGCTCGGGCAGGTCCTCCTGAAGCTTGGTGAGGCGAGCGCGGCGCTCCCCGACCCGGGTGCGGGTCTCGACGCGGGTCTCTTCGGCGCGCTCCCGCAGGCCGGCGATCAGGTCGTTGACGGTGGCCAACGCCAGGTCGGCCGCACCCAGGGCGGCGAGCAGCGGGGCCCGCAAGTCTTCGATGTTGGTGTTTTCCGCCATGGTCGTTCCTTTCATGGTGTTTGGTCTCGCTTCGGTTATTTCGGTGTTATCAGTTGTCTGGTCGATAAGTTAGGTGCAAAAGTCTCCTTTGCAACTGGGGCCGCCAGTGCCCGGGTGGTTAGCCCAGCAATTCAGCTGGAACCGGTTAGGTCCTCCCCCGTTGGGTAACCGCGACGGCCGGTCGTCTATACATCATCAACTCGCTACCGCGAGGTGGAAAGCCCGCTTCGTGGCGCGAATCCCCTGGCACAGCTGGCTACGGTGCAGGGCCGAACGGGCTGATCAGTTGTCGGATTCCGTCGAACACTCCTCGTGGATCGATTCGTTCTGCTGGGCGAACGATGAGTAGATGTCGAGCAGGATTTGCTTTTGGCGCTCGGTGATCGCGGTGTCGGTGACGATCGCGTCCCGCACCTGACTTTTGTCACTGGGTTCGAGAATCCCGGCGCGCACATAGAGAACCTCGGCGGAAACCCGGAGGGCCTTCGCGATCTGGTTCAAGACATCGGCAGAGGGCTTACGCAATCCGCGCTCCACCTGGCTCAGATATGGATTGCTGACCCCGGACTTCTCGGCGAGCTGACGCACCGAGACCTGCGCGAGTTCGCGCTGGCTGCGGATGAAACTACCGATGTCGGAGGCCATGTCGGAGGCAGCGTTGGACACCTTGGCGGAGAGCTTCTCCTCGGGTGTCATGGCGTGCTCCTGGTCGAGTGGCTGATGTTGACGCACACAGACTACAACAAGTGCTTGCTATTGCAAGCACTTGTTAGCACTGCTAGAAATCCGCTAGATCAGCAACTGCGCGACGGCGTAGATCACCAAACCCGCCAGGGACCCGACCACGGTTCCGTTGATCCGGATAAATTGCAGGTCACGGCCCACGTGCAATTCGATGCGCCGGCTGGCCTCCTCGGCGTCCCAGCGCTCGATCGTGTCGGTGATGATCGCCGTGATCTCCACCCCATACTGCGAGACCAAATGCTGGGCCGCCCGGACCAGCCAGTTGTCGACCTTGTCGCGCAGTTCGGCGTCGTCGCGTAGCGATTCCCCGATGCGCACCACCGTGTCGGCGATCCGGGTGCGCAGCGTGCTGGACGGGTCGTCGACACCCTCGAGCACCAGTCGTTTCAGGGTCTTCCACGCGGTCGCGGCGGCGTTCGCGATCTCGTCACGCGCCATCAGCTGCTCTTTGATCGCGTCGGCGCGCGCGATGGTGTCCGGATCGTGCTGCAGGTCGTCGGCGAAGTCGAACAGGAAACGGGTGGCCGACCGGCGCAGTTCGTGGTCCGGATTGCGGCGCACCTTGTCGGTGAAATCCATCAGCTCGCGGTGGATGCGGTCGCCGACCAGATGGTCGACGAAGCGCGGCGACCAGGTCGGTGAATCGCGCTCGACCACGCGCTGAATGACCTCACCGGCCTTCAATGACCACTGAAACGCCCGGTCGGCCAGCAACTGGATCAGCGCCTCCTGCCGGTGCTCGGCCAGCAAGGTGGCCAGCACCCGCCCGACCGGCGGGCCCCACTGCGGTTCGGCGATGCGGCGCACGATCATCCGGTCGATCACCTGCTGGACGTCCTCGTCGCGCAGCAACTCCACCAGCACCCGCAGCACCGTGGCCGTCTCGCTGACCACCCGTTCGGCGTGTGCGGCTTCCGACAGCCACTTACCGAGCCTGCCGGACACCTGGGCGTCGCGCAGTTTGGTTTCGACCACTTCCGGCGATAGGAAGTTCTCCCGTACAAACGTGCCCAGACCCTCGCCCAGCTGGTCTTTCTTCCGCTTGATGATCGCGGTGTGCGGGATGGGGATACCCAGCGGGTGCCGGAAAAGCGCGGTCACCGCGAACCAGTCCGCCAGGGCGCCCACCATCCCGGCCTCGGCGGCGGCGCCGACGTATCCGACCCAGGCCCCCAAGCTGGCATGCGCCTGGGCCCACCGGCAGGCGAGGAACACGCCGGTGGCACCGATCAGGAAACTCAGTGCCACCATCTTCATCCGGCGCAGCGCAACCCGGCGCTGCGCGTCGGCTTCGGGATCGGCGCCGGCGAAGGTCTCGGCAAGGGAAGCGCGCCCCGCGCGCGGGGAAGTCAACGGCGTCGCCGAATCGGGCCTCGCCCGCGGCGGGCCCGACGTTTCGCCTCGCACCGAGGCTCTGTGTGACACCACTCCATCATCTATCTTTCCCCGCAATCGGGGTACGACACTGTTCGCGACGTCTCACCCACGCCCGGCCAGAGCGAGAAACGCACCCCCTCACGCCGTAAGATCAGGGGCGTCTAGGGAATGGGAATTAGGCGACAGTGGCAGAGCACATCACGGCTGTGAGCGTCAAAATGGATGGGCGCAAGCGGCGCTGGCATCAACACAAAGTGGAGCGTCGTAACGAACTGGTCGACGGCACGATTGACGCGATTCGCCGGTTGGGCGGCGCGCTGAGCATGGACGAGATCGCCGCCGAGATCGGGGTCTCCAAAACGGTGCTGTACCGCTATTTCGTCGACAAGAACGACCTCACGACGGCCGTGATGATGCGGTTCACCCAAACCACCCTGATTCCGAACATGGCTGCGGCCCTTACCTCTAACCTCGACGGCTTCGACCTGGCCCGCGAAATCATCCGCGTATACGTCGAAACGGTCGCCAACGAGCCCGAGCCCTACCGGTTCGTGATGGCCAACAGCTCGGCCAGCAAGAGCAAGGTCCTTGCCGACTCCGAGCGGATCATCGCCCGCATGCTCGCGGTGATGATGCGCCGCCGCATGCAGCATGCCGGGATGGACACCGGCGGCGTCGAACCGTGGGCATATTTGATCGTCGGCGGCGTGCAGTTGGCCACCCATTCCTGGATGTCGAACCCGCGCATGAGTCGCGACGAGTTGATCGACTATCTGACGATGCTGAGCTGGAATGCGCTCAAGGGAATCGTCGAAGTCGGCGGCTCGCTGGAGAAGTTTCGCGAGGAGCCGCACCCGTCACCGATCGTGCCGCCCCGAGAGCTGGACAACGGGTCCGCGTTCTAAAACGGCCCGGCGCCCGGTAGGCGCTTTTGGGAATTTCACCCGTTCCGTGTGAGGCTGGGACGCGCCGTGTGCGGGCGCCTCGGACCGTCGCAGCGATTAGCATGCAGTGGGGGTATCGGGGGATATCGCGGGTTGTCGTTTGGCTGCCTCCCCTTGTCCCCGGCATATAGAAAGGCTTTTGTCGACATGTCTGTGCAGCTCACGCCGCATTTCGGAAATGTGCAAGCCCATTACGACTTGTCCGACGACTTCTTCCGTCTGTTCTTGGATCCCACTCAGACCTACAGTTGCGCCTACTTCGAGCGTGACGACATGACGCTCGAGGAGGCGCAGATCGCGAAAATCGATCTGGCGCTGGGGAAGCTGAAGCTCGAGCCCGGGATGACGCTGCTGGACATCGGTTGCGGCTGGGGCGCCACGCTGCGGCGGGCCATCGAGAAATATGACGTCAACGTCGTGGGCCTGACGCTGTCGGAGAACCAGGCGGAGCACGTGCAGCAGTCCTTCGACCAGATGGATACCTCCCGCACCCGACGTGTGCTGCTGGAAGGCTGGGAGAAGTTCCACGAGCCGGTGGACCGCATCGTGTCGATCGGCGCGTTCGAGCACTTCGGCCGGCAACGCTACGGCCGCTTCTTCAAGATGGCCTACCAGGCGCTGCCGCCCGGCGGAGTGATGTTGCTGCACACCATCGTTCGTCCGTCGTTCAAGGACGCCCGGGCCAAGGGCATGACACTGACCCACGAGATCGTCCAGTTCTCGCAATTCATTCTGGCCGAGATTTTCCCCGGCGGCTGGCTGCCGACCCCGCAGACCGTCGGCGAGTATGGGGTGACGACGGGCTTCGAGTTGACCCGCGTCCAGTCGCTGCAATTGCACTACGCCAGAACCCTGGACCTGTGGGCCGAAGCCCTCGAGGCCAATCGCGAGCAGGCCCTGGCGATCCAGTCCCACGAGGTCTACGACCGGTACATGAAGTACCTGACCGGCTGCGCGAAGCTGTTCCGTGAGGGATACACCGACGTCAATCAATTCACGCTGGAAAAGTAACCGGACCACAACGAGCAATCAGCCCCGAACGAATCACGTTCGGGGCTGAATTGCTTTGTCCTACTTGACCATCGTGAACTGCCCCACATTGCAGACGCCCTTGCGGAAGAAGTTCTCGCACCCCGTCAGGTAGTGCATGTACCGGTCGTAGACCTCTTGCGATTGGACAGCGATCGCCTTGTCCTTATTGGCTTCCAGATTGGCCGCCCATATGTTGAGGGTCCGCTCGTAATGCTTCTGCAGCAACTGCACCCGTTCGATCGAGAAGCCAGCAGCCTCACCGAACTTGAAGATATCCTCCTGCGCCGGCAGCTGTCCGCCGGGGAAGATTTCCTGGCCGATGAATCGCATGAAGCGCAAATCGCTCATCGTGATCGAAACACCGCGCTCATGCTGCTGCTTTTGGGAATACGCCAAAATCGTGTGCAACAGCATGCGGCCGTCATCGGGAAGGATGTCGTACGCGCGCTCGAAAAATGCCGAGTAGCGCTCCATCTTGAAAGCTTCGAAGGCGCCGATCGTGACAATCCGGTCGACCTTGTCTTCGAACTCTTCCCAGCCTTGTAGGCGCACCTCGATGTTGCGGTCGGTCGGCAACGCGGCCAGCTTGTTCTTGCTGTACTCGAACTGATTGCGGCTCAGCGTGATTCCGATGACGTTGACGTCGTACTTCTCGACAGCCCGCTTCAGGGCGCCGCCCCAGCCGCAGCCGATGTCCAGCAGCGTCATCCCGGGCTCGAGGTTCAGCTTTCCCAGCGCCAGGTCGAACTTCGCGATTTGAGCTTCTTCGAGCGTCATGTCGTCGCGCTCGAAGTAGGCGCAGGTGTA
>NZ_LZJP01000129.1:0-544 GCF_001667865.1 Mycobacterium mantenii
CGATCTCGCCGCCCTTGGTCCCGAACGAGATCGTCGAGATGGGCACGCCCTCGTCCTTGGCCAGCCGCGCCGCGGTGTAGACGCCGTCGTGCGGATCGCCGGGATTGGAGGGCTTGTTCTCGCCGCCGTCGGACAGCAGCACGATCCGCGCCGGCGGCGGGCCGTCGCCGCCACCCATCACCGAGCCAACCGTCGCGATCGCCTGCAGCGCGGTGAACAGGCCTTCTCCCGTCGCGGTTTTCGGGGCCGGCTGCAGGCTGTCGATGCCCGCTTTCACCGCGCCGCGGTTGGTCGTCGGCGGAACCAGCAGCGTGGCGTTGGCCGCGAACTCCACCAGCCCCAGGTTGATCGCCGGGGTCAGCTGGTCGGCGAATTGCTTGCCGGCCTCCTTGGCGGCGGCGAGGCGGTTGGGTGGCACATCGTTGGAGGCCATCGACTCCGACACGTCGATCACCAGCATCACGACCGCGCGGTTGAGCGGAATCCGCACGTCCGACGTCGGCCCGGCCATCGCGGTGGTCAGCAACACCAGCGAGGCGGCAGG
>NZ_LZJP01000130.1:0-211912 GCF_001667865.1 Mycobacterium mantenii
GTCTCCGAGATCGACCCCACCCGGCCGATCTCCACCCCGTTATAAGTCACCTTCGAACCCGGATCCATCACCAACCCGGCCCGCGCCGCCAGCATGGTCAGCTCGGTCTTGGGGGTGAAGTTGCCCCGGAACTGGCCGTAGATCAGGGCCAGCGCCAGTGCGCCGACGACCAGGAGCGCGATGCCGGCCAGCTTGTACGGCGGGGTCCGCGGGGCGTTGGTCTGGATCGGTCGGGCCATGGCGGTTACACCGTGAGCGCGAAGTTGGGGTTGACGCCGTACAGCGCCAACGCGGCGGACAAGACGACAACCTGCACCGACACCAGCGAGAAGCGCATCGATCGACCGACGGCCTCACCCACGCCGACCGGCCCGCCGCCGGCGTTGTAGCCGTAGAAGCAGTGGGTGATCATCACGACCGCGGTGATGATGATCGCCTCCAGGAACGACCAGAACACGTCGTCGGGACGCAGGAATGTCCGGAAGTAGTGCTCGTAGGTGCCGTTCGACTGCCCGTAGATCACCGTCGTGGTGATCTGCGGGGACAGGAAAGTCATGATGATCGCCATGGAGTAGATCGGGATGATCACGACCAGTCCGGCCATGATGCGGGTGGAGGCCAAGAACGAGATCGACTTGATGCCCATCACTTCCAGGGCGTCGACCTCCTCGCTGATGCGCATGGCGCCCAGCTCCGCCGTGGCGCCGGCGCCGACCGTGGCGGCCATGGCGATGCCGGTGACGACGGGCGCGGCGATGCGCACGTTGATCAACGCGGCGAAGAATCCGGTGAACGCCTCGACACCGATGTTGCCCAGCGAGGCGAAGCCCTGGATGGCGACCAGCGAGCTACCGGACAACGTCACGAAGCCGACGATGGCGACGGTGCCACCGATGACCGCCATGGCGCCGGTGCCCATCCCGATCTGGGCGATCAGGCGCAGCGTCTCCTTGCGGTAGTTGCGCAGCGCGTGCGGGATGTGCCCGACGGCGATGGTGCCGAACCACGCCATCTGGCCGATGTCGTCGAGCCCGCGGGCCGCGGCGAGACCGTAGCGGTTGAGGTTCTCTGCCGCCCGCGGGAAGCGGGCGCGTAAGACGGCCGACGTCGACATGTCAGTGCCCCGTCCCGAACCGCACGCCGATGGTGGTCAGCACGACGTTGACTGCGTAGAGCGCGACGACGCAGAGCACCACGGTCTCGTTGACGGCGGTGCCCAGGCCCTTCGAGCCGCCGCGCACGGTCAACCCGCGGTAGCAGCCGACCAGCCCGGCGATGAGGCCGAAGACCGCGGCCTTGACCGTCGCGATGACGACCTCGGGCAAGCCGGTGATGGTGGTCAGGGTGGCCAGGTACGCACCACCCGACACGTTCTGCAGGTAGACGCCGAATAGGTAGCCGCCGACCAGGCCGACGGTGATCACCAGGCCGTTGAGCAGGGTGGCGACCAGAGTCGCGGCGACCACCCGGGGCACCACCAGCCGGTGGATCGGGTCGATGCCGAGCACCTCCATCGCGTCGATCTCTTCGCGGATGGTGCGGGCGCCCAGGTCCGCGCAGATCGCGGTGGAGCCGGCGCCGGCGACCACCAGCACCGTGGTCAGCGGGCCGAGCTGGGTGACCGCGCCGATCGCCGCCCCGGCGCCGGACAGGTCAGCCGCGCCGAACTGGGCGAGCAGGACGTTGAGCGTGAAGATCAGCAGAACGGTCAGCGGGATCGACACCATGATGGTCGGCAGGAACGCCACCCGCATGATGAACCAGCACTGCTGGATGAACTCGCGATACTGGAACGGCCAGCGGAACAGCGCCCGTCCGGTGAGCACGCACATCCGGAAGAACCCCCCGACGAGGGTCAGCGGCGTCTCCAGCTGGTCGCGCACATAGCTGACCAAGTAGGGACCCCGCCGACTCGTCGACGTTGAAGTCACCGTTGCCCCCTCCGGCCGTCACCGCGCGCCTCCCGGCGTCGCGACGGATCATGTAGCACGCCTCGCCCCCTTTGCCGCCATGCAGCTGGGGGTGCCCCCACCTCGCCCCGGCTTGATGCCTGTGACCATCGGCTCCCTACTGGCAAGTAGTAACGGAGACCACAGGAATGTACCCGATGGTCTTCCAGGTGTGAACCGCATCCGCACAATTAACCCTTCGTCAACAGCTGGCAAACGTTACAGGTCCCGTCGGCTTTCCTCTCTGCTCCCAAAATCTCTTGCCCAAGAATGGATTTAGTCGATTTCTCCAACTCCGTAACGGACGCGCAGTTCAGTCTTGAGCACCTTCCCGGCCGGGTTACGCGGCAGCGCGTCGACGATCTCGAGCGCCTTCGGGTGCTTGTACCGGGCCAGCCGCTCGGTCAAAAACTCGTCCAGCTCGTCGAGCCGTAAATTGTCGACCGCGACAGCGGCGACCGCGATGGGCACTTCGCCCCACTTGTCATGCGCGCGGCCGATGACGGCGACCTCGACGATGCTGGGGTGGCTGGCGAGGACGTTCTCCACCTCGGCGCAGTAGATGTTCTCGCCACCGGAGATGATCATGTCCTTCTTGCGGTCGACCACCCACACGTAGCCCTCGGAGTCCATGCGGACGAGGTCGCCGGAGTGAAACCACCCGCCCGCGAACGCTTCTGCCGTGGCCTCCGGGTTGTTCCAGTAGCCGCTCATCAAAGTTGGTGCGCGGTAAACGATTTCACCGACCTCACCGATCGGTACGTCATTCATGTTTTCGTCGACGACGCGGGCGGCGACGGTGGGGATCACCTTGCCGACCGAGCCCCGCTTCCGAATGGCGTCTTCGCCCAGCAACATGCAGGTGACCGGCGACATCTCCGTCTGGCCGAACGCGGCCAGAATATGGGTGCCGGGGAACCTTTCCGACATCTCGCGCAGCAGGGCGTCGGGCGCCGGCGCGGCCCCCCACGAGATCACCCGCAATTTCAGGTCACGCGGGCGAGCGTGCTGTTCGGCGCACACCGCCTGCCACTGGGCGGGCACCAGAAAGATTCCGGTGACCTTCTCCTCGGCCAGCACGTCGAGGAGTTGCCCGGGTTCGAACGCACCGAGCGGGTAGATCACCGTCGGGATACCGAGCAACAAGCCGGTAAGCATGTTGCCGATGCCGGCGATGTGGAAGAACGGCACACCGATGAATCCGACGTCGCTGTTGATGTCGGCGCCGTTGGTATAGAGCCCGGTCATGGTCTGGCCGGTCAGGTTGGTGTGGGTCAGCACGGCGCCTTTCGGCCGGCCGGTGGTGCCCGAGGTGTACATGATCAGCGCCGGCGAGTCGTTCGGGATGTCGACGGGTTGGTGCGCGTCCCCGGACTCCTCGATCAGGTCCTCATAACCGAGCACGCTGTCGTCGGTCGAGCCGCCGGCCACCACGATGGTGCCCAGCGTCGGCTCGATGTCGCGGACTCCGCTCGCCACCGGCGCCAGCACCGGTTCGGTGATGATCACGCGCGCTTCGCAATCCTGGACCAGGAAGGCGATTTCGGCCGGGGTGAGCCGGAAGTTCAGCGGAACCGCGATGGCACCGAGCATGTTGGCGGCCAGCACCGATTCGACGAACTCGGTGCGGTTGAGCATCAGGATCATGACCCGGTCGCCGAAGCCGACACCCCGGCGGCTCAGCGCGTCGGCCAGCGCCGCCACCCGGTCGCGCAGGTCACCCCAAGTCAGGGTTTTGCCCAGGAATCTCAGCGCCGTCGCCCCGGGCTGCATCAAGGCATGCCGTTCGAGCTGGTTCACCCAGTTCTGTCGCCGGGCCAGGTACGGCTGCTCGTTCGCCTGCGTCTGATGGTTCGCCAATTGCGCGGTCAAGCCCCACACTTCCCTTCACTCGCGCACCGCTTGCGCCAGGTTGATATTTGATAAAACTTAGTGTTGTCTGGGTCACATTATGGCGTTGACGGTCTACTGACAAGTCCCCGTCAACACCCGTCAAAACTTAAACCCCGTCCCGCCAAGCCCACGAAAGCCCTGGCAGCCCCCGTGAACGCACCCATGTCAATGCAGCCGAGGAGTCGACGGCCGCTGCGCCGGGCGCAATTGTCCGACGAGGTTGCGGGTCGGCTGCGGGCGGCGATCATGGCCGGCACGCTGCGTCCGGGGACGTTCATCCGCCTGGACGAGACGGCGGCCGAGCTCGGGGTCAGCGTCACCCCGGTGCGGGAAGCCCTGCTGAAACTGCGGGGCGAGGGCATGGTGCAGCTCGAACCGCACCGCGGTCACGTCGTGCTGCCGCTGACCCGGCAGGACATCGAGGACATCTTCTGGCTGCAGGCGTCGATCGCCCGCGAGCTGGCGGCCGCGGCCACCGACCACATCACCGACGCCGAGATCGACGAGCTGGACCGCATCAACGGCTCGCTCGCCGCGGCCGTCGGATCCAGCGACGCCGAGACCATCGCGGGCATCGAGTTCGCGTTCCACCGGGTCTTCAACCAGGCGAGCGGCCGGATCAAACTGGCCTGGTTTCTGCTCAACGCCGCGCGCTACATGCCGGTGCTGGTCTACGCCGCCGATCCGCAGTGGGGCAAGGCCGCCGTCGACAACCACCGGCAGCTGATCGCCGCGCTGCGCCGGCGCGACACCGCCGCGGTGATTGAACACACGGTGTGGCAGTTCACCGACGCCGCGACCCGGCTGACCGAGATGCGCGACCGGACGGGGCTCAGCGCTTCCTAACGATCGCGAGCGTAAGCACACCGCGAATTCGGGGCCGCTTTTTCGCAGTGGGCTTACGCTCGCGGCGAGAACGGGATATCGCGGTGATTAGCCCGCGGCCAGCTGCTCGGCGCGCTGCTTGAGGCTGTCGGCCAGATGGTCGAGCACGTTGTTGAGGAGTTGCTTGACCATCGGCGCCGGAACCGGCATCGAGGTTTCCACGTCCAGATCCACCGTCAGCAAGCTCGAGGCCCCCATCGCCACCACGCTGAACAGCTGCTCCTGCTTGGTGAACAGATCACCCTGCTGCAAAACGGTCTGGATCTGATTTTCCCCGGGGTAGTAGACGGCCTGGATGAACATGCTCTGCATGCCTTGGTAATCGGTGTCGAGCCGCAGCTGGCTGGGGCGCCCGTCGTCGTAGCGGGCAAGCACCCAGAGGCCCTTGATCTCCTCGTTCCACTGCGGGTAGGCCTCGAAGTCGCCGACGATCCTCATGATCAATGCGGCGTCGGCGTCCACCTCGACGGTCCTGCTCATGACTGGCATGCGCGAAGCATAGCCGGACCGACGACGCGTTCCCCGCGCTGCCGTCGCGGCCCGTTTGCCGGCGAAAGCCCTGATGCCAGGCAGTTATTGGTCCCCTGGTGGATCCACGGCGGCCGTCGCCAGCAGCGCACGAACGGCGTCGGGAATCGGGACGGACTTGCGGGTGACCCGGTCGACGTAAACGTGTACCCAGTGCCCCAGCGCGGTGATGGGGCGCGCCGTATTCCCCGCGGGATCGTTCCGGAACACCCCGAGCCGGTAGGTGACGCTGCTGCGGCCCAACCGCGTGACGGCCAGGCCCACCGCGAGGTTCTGGGGGAACTGCAGTTCGGAGAAGTAGCGGCAACCAGATTCGGCGACGATGCCCAGCGCGGGCGTGGTGATCGGGTTTAGCCCGGTGCTGGTGTTGATCCAGGCGTTGATCGCGGTGTCGAACAGCTGGTAGTACACCGCGTTGTTGAGGTGGCCGAACATGTCGTTGTCGGCCCACCGGGTTCCGACCGGCCACAGCACCGGAAAGTCGTTGCTGGTCAGCCCGTCCGGTGCGGGCGGAACTACGGAAGCCGACGCCATGGTTGTATTCCAGCATGTCTGGAATTCGGGGCGCGGTCCTGGAGCACATCGGGTCACCTCGGCCCTACGCGCAGTCGCGACCGATCGCCGTCACCGAACTCGACCTCGCACCGCCGGGGCGCGACGAAGTCCTGGTCCGCGTCGAGGCGGCCGGCATCTGCCACTCCGACCTGTCGGTGGTCGACGGCAACCGGGTGCGCCCGGTGCCGATGTTGCTCGGCCACGAGGCCGCCGGGATCGTCGAGCGGGTCGGCGAGGGCGTCGACGACCTGGCCGTCGGCCAGCGGGTGGTGCTGGTGTTCCTGCCGCGGTGCGGCCATTGCGCGGCGTGCGCGACCGAGGGCCTGACGCCGTGTGAGCCGGGCAGCGCGGCGAACGGCGCCGGCACTTTGCTCGGCGGCGACATTCGGCTCAGCCGGGCCGGCCACCCGGTGTTTCATCACCTGGGCGTCTCGGGGTTCGCGACGCACGCGGTCGTCAATCGGGCCAGCGCGGTCGCGGTGCCCCGCGACGTGCCACCCGACGTCGCAGCGCTGCTGGGCTGCGCGGTGCTCACCGGGGGCGGCGCGGTGCTCAACGTGGGGCATCCGCGGCCGGGCCAGACGGTCGCCGTGGTCGGGCTCGGCGGGGTGGGGATGGCGGCGCTGCTCACGGCGCTGACCTACGACGACGTCCGCGTCGTCGCCGTCGATCAGTTGCCGGAGAAGCTGGCCGCCGCCCGCCGGCTGGGCGCCCACGACACCTACACACCGCAGCAGGCCGCCGACGCCCGGGTGAAGGCGGCGGTGGTCGTCGAGGCCGTCGGCCATCCCGCCGCGCTGGAGAGCGCGATCGGCTTGACCGCACCCGGCGGGCGCACCATCACCGTGGGCCTGCCGCCGCCGGCCGCACGAATCAGCGTGTCGCCGTTGGGTTTTGTCGCCGAAGGCCGATCGCTGATTGGTAGTTACCTCGGCTCGGCGGTGCCCAGCCGAGACATCCCCCGGTTTGTCGAGTTGTGGCGGTCGGACCGGCTGCCGGTGGAATCGCTTGTGTCGTCGACGATTCCGCTGGAAAACATCAACGAGGCGATGGACAACCTGGCCGACGGCACCGCCGTGCGGCAGCTGATCAGATTCGACGGCTAGTCGCCCCCGCTACCTCGGATGCAGGGGCGCGACGGGTTCGGTTTCCGTGTCGGGGAGCCGGTGACTTTCGATGTAGTCCCACCGGATCTGGTAGCCGAGCCCGGGTGCCGACGGAATGTCCACAAATCCGTCCGGACCCATTGGATCGCACGGCGCGTTGAGATACGGCGGCGCGGTGTCGTAGCGGGCCCCGGGCCCGAGCAGCCCACGCTCGTAGTATTCGCAGACGTCTTCGCTTGTGGCGCCGAGGACTTGCAGGTTGCCGAAACCGCTCATGTGCAGCTCGCACCGCATGCCGACCGCCTCGCACATGCCGGCCAGCTTCATCACCCCGCTGATACCTCCGCGCAACACGTCGATGCGGCTGATGTCGGAGGCGCGGCGCAGAATCCAGTCCGCGCGGGTGTAGATGCCGCCCTCCGCGATCTCGGGTGAGCAGATCGGGATGTCCAGTTCCGCCCCGAGGCGCCGATACGACTCGACCCGGTACTCCGGCATGGGGTGCTCGTACCAGTAGAAGCCGAGCCGCTCCAGCTCCCGGCCGACCCGCAGCGCCTCCTCGTAGGTGTGGTAGGTCCCCCACGGGTCGAACATGAGCACCATCTCGCCACCTACCGCGGCGCGAACCTGCCTGCACACCTGGATATCCCAGTCCACATAGGACGGCCGCGGCAACGCGGGTTGACGTGTCGCGGGGTCCCAGTAGTGGTATGGGTGAATCTTGTAGGCGCCGTACCCCTGCCGCTGACATGCAACGGCGTGGGCGGCGTACTCCTCGGGCGATCCGAGGTTGTTGAAGCTGCTGGCGTAGGCCTTGACCCGGTCGCGGGCACCACCCAGCAGTTTGCGCACCGGCAGCCCGGCGACCCGGCCGGCCAGATCCCACAGGGCCAGATCGATGACGCTGCAGACGTTTTCGGGAAGCTTCGCGGCCCACAGCTGCCGCCAGATCTCCGCGCGGTCGAAGGGATCCTGGCCGGCTAGCAACGGGCTCAAGAACTGCACTATCAGCGCCCGGTCGCCGGGCAGCAGGCCGTCCTGGTCTCCGTGGAAGTGACCACCGAGGTAATAGCCCTCGGCCCCCTCGTCGGTGAGCACCTTGGTCACGGTTTGCACCACGCGATAGTCGGTAGTCAACTCGCCGAACGAGATTCGATCGACGAATGTCTCGAACGGCACAACCTCGAGGCCGGTGATCTTCATCCAGCAGATTGTTCCGCCGCCCGGGATGCCGGCAGTAGGGGCAAAGGTCCTACACCGAAGCGACCGGGCTCAGATCCCGTCCCGGAGGCGCCCGAGCGCGTGACCCTGCAGGACGAACAGCCGCTCGGAGGTCGACCAATCGGGCAACAGCGAATCGAACCCGTGGCAGGTACGTCCGAACACCTGCAGCTCGGCCGAGACTCCGGCGCGCAGCAGCAGCAACGCGTAGTCGACCGCCTCGTCGCGAAACGGGTCGATCTCCGCGCAGGTGATCAAAGCCGGTGGCAGGCCGGCGAATCCGGTTCGTCGCGCCGGAACCGTGGCCGCCGATCCGCCGGCCGCGCCCAGATAGTGACGCCACATCAGCTCGGCGGCCTCGCCGTCGAACGCCGGACTGCTGCGGAATTCCTCCTTCGACGGCGTGATTCGGTCGTCGAGCACCGGTTGGTGCAGCAACTGGAACACCACCGACGGAAGCGACCCGTCCGTGGAACCATGGGCCAGGCAGGCGGCCAGGGTTGCGCCGGCACTGCTGCCCGCGACGGCCAGCCGCGCCCGATCGACCCCTAGCTCGCCCGCGTTGGCGTCCACCCAGCGCAGCACGGCGCGCGCGTCCTCGAGCGCGGCCGGGTAGGGGTGTTCGGGGGCCAGCCGGTAGTCCACCGACACCACCGTGCAGCGGCCGCGGCGCGCGAGTTCCACACACTGGCGGTGATCGGTGTCGAGGTTGCCCAGGGCGAAGCCGCCTGCGTGGCAGTACACCACCGCGGGTGCCCGATCCGCCGCCGGGCCGCCGCGATAGATGCGCACCTTGACGTCGCCGGATTCCGCCGGCACGGTGTCCTCAACGATCCGGGCCCCTTGCGCATCGGTCTGTTCGGCCGCCAAGCGGCGTCGCTCGTTGAACGGTTCGCGGATCAGTTGGATTGCGGCCAGCGAAAATTCGGTCCGGGTCGTGGCGACGGCGCGCAACGCGGGGTCCAGGCGATCGGCGCCGTCCAGCTCGGTCATCGGCTGCCCCGCTGCGGCGCGGTGTAGGCATCGGGCGTCGAGGCGACCGGCGCTTCGAGGAGAAAGTCGGCGGGCTTGAACCTGCGCGTCATCCCCCAGAAGGTACGCGCGCTGCGCGGCCACTGGGTGACCACCCGCCCGTTGGGGGCGCGGAAGTAGTTGTTGCACTGGGCGGTCCACACGGTGCCCACCATCCATCGATCGATTTTGCCGACGAAGTCGGCCAGCGCGGAGGGGCGCACCGCGATGTAGCGTTTTCCCCTGCGTCTCAGGTATTTCAGCGCCCGCACGATGTAACGCGCCTGCGCTTCGAGGATGAAGATGACGCTGTTGGAGCCGACGTTGGTGTTCGGTCCGTACAGCATGAAGAAGTTGGGGAATCCCGGCACGGCCATGCCGAGGTAGGCGTGCGCCCCGTCCCGCCAGACCTCTTTCAGGGTGACGCCGTGTTCGCCGGTCACGTCCATTTCCCCGAGATAGTCCGCGGCGGCGTAACCGGTCGCGCAGACCACCAGGTCGACCTCGTGTACGGCGCCGTCCTCGGTGACCAGGGATCGGGAGCGCAGGGAGCGCGCCGGGCTGGTCACCACCTGGACGTGGGGCTGGGTCAGCGCGGGCAGATAATCCGAGGAGAACACCAGCCGTTTGCACCCCATCGGGTGGTCCGGCGTGAGCTTGCGCCGCAAGTCCTCGTCGTCGACGGTCTTCGCCAGCAGCCCCAGCGCGACGGCCTTGAATTCCTCGGTCTTTTCGCTCCCGTGCTCGATCACCCCGATGTTGGATTCGCTGCGCAGCCACAGCCGGGTCCGGTAGAGCCTCTTGGCCAGCGGCAGGTGCGCGAAAAGCCAGCGTTCCCGTCGCGTGTAGCGCCGGTCGGGCTTGGGCAGTATCCAGGTCGGGGATCGTTGCACCGAATACACCTTGGCGGCCACCTTGGCCAACTCCGGGATCAGTTGGGAGGCCGTCGATCCGGTGCCCAGCACGGCGATCCGTTTGCCCTCCAGCGGGATCGAGTGGTCCCAGCGGGACGAGTGCATCACGCTTCCGGTGAATGGCTCCTCCTCGACGAGGTCGGGGAGCAGCGGCCGGGTGAACAGGCCGACGGCCGATACGACCACGTTGAAGTGGTGCTGCTCGCCGGACGCGGTGGTCAGGCACCACAGTTCGGTGTCCGGATCCCACTGTGCGGCGCGGATTTCGGTGCGCAGGCGCAGGTGGGGCCGCAGACCGTACTTGTCGGCGCAGCGTTGAAAGTAGTCCAGGATCTCAGGCTGGCCCGACCACAGGCGCGACCAGTGGGCGTTGAGGTCGAAAGAGTAGGAGTACAGGTGTGATTTGACGTCACACGCCAGTCCCGGATAGGTGTTGATGCGCCAGGTTCCCCCGACGCCGTCTTCTCGGTCGAAGATGGTGAAGCGGTCAAACCCGGCTCGTGACAGCATGATTCCCAGCGCCAGGCCGCCGGGGCCGGCGCCGATGATGCCGACCGAGAAGTCGCTCACCGGATCTGCAGGCATTGCCCACCGTCGATGACGAGTTCGGAACCGGTGATGAACGACGCCTGCTCGGAGACCAAGAACGCCACGGCGTCGGCGACTTCACGGGCCTCGCCTATCCGCCCGAACATCGATGCCGCGGCCAGCCGGGTCTGGGTGACCTCGTCGAGCATCGAGGTAGCGATCGGCCCGGGGAAGACGGCGTTGACCCGGATACCGGAGGGGGCGAGTTCGGCCGCGACGGTCTGGGTCAGGCCGCGCAGCGCCCACTTCGACGACCCGTAGGCGCTGTGCTGGGGGAACGGGCGGATCGCCCCGGTGCTGCAGATGTTGACGACGGACGCGTTGGCCGTCTCGCGGAGGTGCGGCAGCGTCGCGCGTATACCGAGGAATGGCCCCAGACAGTTGACTCGCCAGGCCTTTTCGAAGCCTTCGGCCGTCTCCTCGGTCAGCGAGGCCCGGTTGAGCACGCCGGCGCAATTGACCAGCGTGCCCAGCGAGCCGAAGCGCCCGACGACGTCCGCGACGACGGAGTCCCACTGCTCCGGCGAAGTGACGTCGAGCTCGAGGGCGAGCACGCCGTCGTCGCCCGCGTCGCCGAGTTCGTCGGCCCGCCGGTCGCAAGCGGCCACCGAGAACCCGTTGTCGCGCAGGCGTTTTGCGATGGCCCGGCCCTGTCCGCCGGCGGCGCCGGTCACCAGTGCGACACGTTGGTTCATGCGGGACTCACCTCGGGGCTGTCGGCCAATCCGGCGGTGGTGATGAAGCGGCAGCGGCGCCGCGTAAAGAGCCACCGCCCGGCGATACGGGTCAGTTCGTCGTCGTAGATCGCGGGGCGCAGTTGCAGGTCGCCCGCGCGGACGAACAGCACTTGCGATCTGGCCGTGGCGCGCTCCCCGTCGACCTGGATCCGGGCGCTGCCGGTCAGGTGCAGGCCGCGGGCCGCGTCGCGGAACATGCCGGCGATGCCTTCATGGCCGGCAAAGTTCTTGCCGTAGACCAGGAATTCGCCGTCGGGTGCGAACAGCTGGACGCACTCCTCGAAGTCGCCGGCGTCCAGCGCCAGGGCGTAGCCGGCGAGCAGATCGCGGATCGCGGCCCGGTCTTCGGTGGTGTCGTGCGTCATTGCGTCGCCTCGCGCAGGTGCTCCGCGGCTCCGCGCCGCAGCGCCTGCGACTCGGCGGCCAGGGTGATCATCCCGAATCCCAACTGCGCCATCGCATGACCCGTCTTGCCGTCCCCGGCGTGAATGCCGGTGACCAGACCCGCGTCCGACGCCGCCCGCTGGATGCACACGATCGCGTCGAGCACGTCCGGGTGCCGGGTCGCGCCGATGACGCCGGCGCCCAGCGAGATGGCCAGATCGGCCGGGCCGACGTAGATTCCGGTCAGGCCGTCGACGGCGCAGATCTCGTCGATGCCGGACAGTGCGGCCGCGGTCTCGATCATCGCGAACACGGCGACCCGCGATTCGTGGGCGGCGGGGTCGTGACCCAAGCTGGCCCGCAACGGACCGAAGCTGCGCACGCCCCTCGGCGGGTAGCGGGTGGCGGCCACCGCCGCCGCGGCCTGGTCCGCCGATTCGATCATCGCGATGACGACCGCGTCGGCGCCGGCATCCAGCACCCGCCCGATCGGTGCCGCGTCGGCGTTGGGCAGGCGCACCACGGTGCCGACCGGCACATGCTCGATGCGGCGCAAGATGCCGGCGATATCGGCGTCGTCGAGATAGCCGTGCTGGGCGTCGAAGCCCACGTAATCGTAACCGGCGCGGGCGAATTCCTCCGGGCCCAGCGCCGTCGGGCCGGTGACCCAGCCGCCGAAGACCGGGCTCTTGCGACTCAGCGCCAGCTGCAGATTGCTCGCCGAAGGCTCCGTCATGGTCGCCTCATCCGGCGATCGCGATCTTGATGCGGTCGGCGACCGGCCGGCAGGCCAGGTCGAAGGCGTCCTGCACCTCGTCGACGCCGAACGTGTGGGTGAGGTAGGCGCCCAGCAGCCAGGGATGCTCGGCGGCGAACTTGCCGGCGAGTTCCAGCATCCGCCGCCGGTCCAGGGTCACACCGGATTTCAGGGTGAGGTTGTTGCGCAGCATCGCCCGCATGCTGATCGGGTACATCTCGTCGTCCGCGACACCGAAATAGAACACGGTGCCGCCGGGGGCGGCGGCATCGATGGCGTGGTTCAGCGTGGCGACCTGGTGACCGACGGCCTCGATGACGACGTCGGCGCGGTCCGCGGGCCGAAGTTGACTCACCCAGCGGTCGCTGGTGGCGCGCACGGCATCGTCGACGCCGAAAGCCCTTGCCAGATCGCGCCGGTCGATCGGGTCGACCCCGGTGACGCGCCGCGCACCCGCCGCCTTGGCGACGTACGAGAACAGCAGCCCGATCGATCCCTGGCCGATGATCGCGACGTGCCGGCCGGCCAGGTCGCCGAGCTGCTCGCAGGCGTAGAGCACGCAGGCCAGTGGTTGCAGCCCGACCGCCTGCGCGGCGCTCAGCGCCGGATCGTACGGCGCCAATCCCTCGCCGTCGCTGACGACGCGTTCCATCAGGCCGTCGAACCCGGACGCCCAGCCGACCACGCGATCTCCGGGACGGTGTGCGGGATGCCGGCTGGCGATCACCTCGCCGGCGACCTCGTGGATGGGAAAGCCGTCTTTCTCGGGACCGCTGCGGCCGTCGTCACCCGGCAGCCGGCCCTTCGCGCCGCGAAAGGCGGGCAGATCGCTGCCGCAGACCCCCGCGGCCAGGAACCGCAGCAGCACCTGCCCGTCGGCCAGGTGATCGGGCGTCTTGTCGTCGATCGCGTCGCGCTCGAACAGGTATGGGGCGACGATCCGGTAGGACCACACGTCAGACCTCCACCGGAATGTTGTTCCAGCCCCATTGGAAGCTGGACGGCAGCCGGGTGGCGGCGTCGCCTTGGATCGCGTAGTCGGGCACCCGGCGAAGCCATTCGGCCAGCAGCACAGCCACTTCCAGTCGCGCCAGGTGGTAGCCGATGCAGAAGTGCTGGCCACGGCCGAACGCCAGCGAGCGGCGGATGGGCCTGTCCCAGATGAATTCGTCGGGCTCGGGGTATTCCCGCTCGTCGCGGTTGGCCGATGCGAGCAGGGTGATGACGCGCTGGCCCGGCTGCATGGTCTGGCCGTGAATCTCGAACGGCTTGCGCACCGTTCGCGCGAACCACTGCGCCGGCGCGCAGTATCGGATCATCTCCTCGCGCGCGACCAGCACGTTGTTCTCGAGGTCGGCGCGCACGGCCGCCAGTTGGTCGGGCCGCCGGCTGAGTTCCCAGAGGCCGTGAGCGACGATTTTCGGCACCGTCTCGGTCCCCCCGATGAAGATGCACAGCATCTGCGTCGCGACTTCCATGTCGTCGAGCGCACTGCCGTCGGGCAGGTGATAGCCGAGCAGACCGTCGACCACGTCGAGCGGTCCCCCGGACGAATCGGCGCGGCGGCGCGCAACCGCGGGCAGCAGATATTCGAAATAGTTGGGACGCGCTTGCCCGGTGTCCACGCCGACGCCCGGCTGGGCGAGGCTGCCCGCGTTGACCGTGGCCAGCACCTGCGGCGCGAGATCGGTTGGGATGCCGAGGAGTTCGCAGACGATGGCGGCCACCACGACGCCACCGTAGTCCTGGGTCAGGTCGAACGATCCGTCCGGCAGCAGCGCGTCGAGGCGTTCGTTGGCCAGGGCGCGGATCCGGCCCTCCAGGTCCGTGACCGCGCGGGGCCGAAACGGCCGGGAGTGGGTGCGGCGGATCTCGCCGTACAACTCCGCGTCGAACATCGCGTGAAACGGCAGCGGGTGCAGCGGCGGGTCGTCGACCGGGCCGCTGTTGTGTTGCGCCAGCACCGACGCCGGCGGCAGCGTGCCCTCCGAGGCGACGAATGTGCCGTTGTTGACTTCCAGCACCGTCCAGATGTCCTCGAAGCGCGACAGCGCGAAGGTGTCCCACTGCGGCATGTAGTACACCGGGTGGTGGTCGCGCAGGATCCGGTAATACGGCAATGGATTCGCCATCACCGCCGCATCGAAGGGGTTGTAGCTGAAGTCGTTGGTGTCCAAGGCTTTTCGTAGCTCCGTCACTGCAGCGGCGAGGGCGGCAGGGCCTGCAGAATGGAATCCTCCCAGCCGTCGCGCAACGCGGGCGCCACGCTCATCCAGGTGACGATCTCGGCCGGTGGGCTCTCTTTCCAGGACGGATAGTGCTCGGCGAAGCAGTCCCAGCCGCCGTCCAGCGCCCAGTAGTGGATGACTTCGTTGTAACGGAAGGTCGTGGTGAATGATCCGAGCCAGTGCTTACCGGTGCGTTCCGACCACGGGACGTAGAGCCGCTCCAGTTCGCGGATGTAATCGTCCTGGCGACCCGGTTTCGTCTGCATGATCTCCTGAATCACCAGCGGCGCAGTGAAATTGGCCTCTTGCAGCTGGGCGAGCGTCTTGTTGCTGGGCCCGGGGTACATGATGCGCCCCTCCCCCGAGGCGCCGATGTCAGCCAGAAACGCCGCCCATTTGCCGGAGGCGGCCTCGTGGCTGCCGCCGCGGGCCTGCGCGGCGCCGATCCTGGCGTAGTCGGCGAAGCCGTCGATCTCCCAGATCACCGTCACCTGTGGCCAGTGGCCGTTGTACGGCGTCGATTCCCAGATCGCGAACAGCCGGGCCCCGAGTTGCTCCATCATCGGTTGATAGGTGTCGGCGAAGATCTCGGTGAACCGGTCGCTTCGCCCGGATCCCAGTGAGATGGTCTCGTGCAAGTAGAGCAGCGTGTGTCGAAAGTATTTCTTCATAGGCTAATCGAGCCGGATGAGCTCTGAGTCGGTCCCCGATCCCACGTCGCACAGCAGCGCCTCGGTGGCATCGACCGTTGCACCCGGAATGCCCGCTGCCGCAAGCGCATAGCCCTTGAACATGCGGGCCGCGCCGCTGAGCAGGTGCTGCGCTCGGGCCGTCGCACGATTGACGCCCAGGGGCCACCCTTCACCCCACAACGCGACCTCGGTCAGCCGGTTGTCCAGCGCTTCGAGCACCGCGTCACGCACCCGGGCGTCGGCGGTGAACGCTTCGGCGCTGACGGCCAGGCTCGCCGTGCCCGCGCCCAACCCGGCGAGCTCCGGTTCGAGGTCTGCGACCCCTACCCCCAGGATTCGCAACGACCGGGTGTCACAGCCCCGCGGGAGCAGCACGGTGACTTCCCAGCCGGCCATGGCCCGGTCGTAGAGCCAGCCTCCGGCCGATTGCACGACATCGGCGGCGCTGGCCGCGACTACGTCGAGGCGGTAACGCAGACCCTCACCGTTCGCGCCGGTTGCTTTCGCAGCGCTGCTCTTGCTGATCTCGAACGTCGGAGCGACCATCGATCCATTCCTCACCACCACCCGCCGCCAGGTCGGTGCGGGTCTCAAGCGCTTGTCATGGGTTTTCTCAAGGGCTGCGGCCGCGTCACGCGCAGGGCGAAGCGGCTCACCGGACAGCGTGACACTTCTAGCCAAATTTGTAAAGGTCCCGCCGGCCCGTCAAGAGCCGCGGCGCGCCTCGAGGTCGGCCAGGACTTCCGCGGTGTGCTGCCCGAGTTCCGGTGCCGCAGAACGCGGTGCCCACGGAGTCCCGTGGAAATCCGCCGGAGTGGCCACCATCGGCACGGCGGCTTCGCCGTCGGGCACGTCGACGATGCCGCCCGCGGCGCGGAACTGCTCGTCGGCGACGACGTCCTCCAGGCTGTTGACCGGTGACCAGAAGAAATCCGGCTCGCCGGCGAACACCTCTGCCCACTCGTCGAGGGGCCGCGTCGCAAAGATCTCATCCAGCGCGGCGATCAGCACGGTCGAGTTGACGGCGCGGGCACGGGCGTCGGCGAACCGGGGGTCGTCGCGCCACTCGGGCCGGCCCACCGCACGGCACAGCGCCGGCCAATGCCGCTCGGGCTCCAGGCCGACGATCCAGAATCGCCGCCCGTCGGAGGCGGTGTAGTTGTTCATGCACGGGTTGCCCATCGTTTCGCGCTGGCCGATCGCGATCGGCTGCCCGCTCATCAGATAGGTGTTGAGGTCGAAGCTCACGGTGTAGGCGCCTTGCCGGTAGAGCGAGGTGGTCACCAGTTGGCCCGTCCCGGTGCGCTCGCGCGCGAGCAGCGCCGCGCACACGGCCGCGGCCAGCGTCATCCCCGCGGAGTGATCGCCCATGCCGCCGCGCTGAAACGGGGGCGTGTCGCCGGGCCGGGTGAGCAGGTGGGCCACCCCGGCCCGGGACCAGAACGCGGCCACGTCGAAGGCGGCGCGGTCGGCGTCGGGGCCGGTTTCGCCGTAGCCGGTGATGAGCCCGTAGACCAGACGGGGGTTGACGGCCGACACCGCCTCGAAGTCCAGCCCGAGACGCTGCAGCGCACCGGGGCGCACGTTGGTCAGGAAAACGTCGGCGCCAGTAAGTAATTCGAGCGCGGTGCCGCGGCCCTCCTCGGTGCCGAGGTCCAGTACGACGCTGCGCTTGGACCGGTTGTCCATCTCGAACGGCGGGTTCAGACCCAGGTCGCAGCCCAACATCCGGCCGAACATCCGCCCCGGATCACCGGTCGGCGGTTCGATCTTGATCACGTCGGCGCCCCAGTCGGCCAGGATGCCGCCGGCGGCCGGCCCGGCCACCCAGACCCCGAGCTCGACGACTTTGACGCCCTCCATTGGTCCCGCCATGGGCACGTTCCCACTCTCTGCCGTTCGAGCGTCACGCCGGCGCAACGCCGCATTCTGTGTGCCACGCTAGCGTGGCGTTCAGCGGCGTTTGCGCGCGATGGAAGGACGACACATGACTCTGGTAGCGGGGCGCGGTCCGCTCAGCAGCGATCCCGCGGGGCGCTTCTCCCCTGCGATACCCGACGACGTCGTCTACATCGAACCGCATCCCCGGCGCGTGCAGGCCGTCAAGGACGGGCAGGTGGTGATCGACACGGAGCGGGCGCTGATGGTGCACCGCCGCGGCCGGCCGCTGAGCTACGTCTTCGCGGCCGACGAGGTCGCCGACCTACCGAGCGAGCCGGAACCCGAGGCGCCGGGCTTCGTCCACGTGCCCTGGGACGCGGTCGACACCTGGCTGGAAGAGGGGCGCAAGCTCGTGCACTACCCGCCCAATCCCTATCACCGCGTCGATTGCCGTCCGACGCAACGCCGCCTGCGCGTCCGCGTGGCCGGCACCACGCTGGTGGACACCGACGACACCGTGATTCTTTTCGAGACCGCGCTCGCCCCACGGCTCTACGTGGACCCCGCTCACGTGCGCACCGATCTATTGCAGCGCTCCGAGACGTCGAGTTACTGCAATTACAAGGGCTTTGCGACGTATTGGTCGTTCGTGTCGGGCGGCGACGTCGTGGCGGACGTCGCCTGGAGCTATCCCGGTCCGCCGCCGGAAAGCTTGCCCATCAAGGGATTCCTGAGTTTCGACGAGACCCGCGTCGAGGTGATGGCCGAACTGCCGGCTTCTTGACGCCGCGAGACTGCAACTGGCGACGCATTTCGCGAGTAACACCGTCGGTAACTACAGTCTCGCGGTAAAATCAGCGGCCGTAGCTAGGCCGCCCAAGCCCCAGCTCGTGCTGGGCGATCATGTTGCGAAACACCTCCATGGTGCCGCCATAGATGCCGGCGGGGACCCCGTGCCGGAAGATGAATTCCATCCCGCCATCGTCGGCGGAACCCGCTGTGTCGGTGGGCAACGCCGATGCGGCTCCCAGGATGTCCATCAATTCCGGTGAGATGTCACGCATTGTCTGGATGATCGCGACGCGTCCGTACATGCCGGGAGTCGACAGCGCCGCCTCGATGCGGGCCATGCTGCGCCCCAGCCGGTATTTCACCGAGTCGTCATCGAGCCCCGCCACGCGTGCCGCGACCCCGTCGGCCGCCTCGGCCATCAGCTGGCCGTGCTCGGACAGCATCGAAATGTTCTGCAGGCCATGGTCTGCCGGGTCGGTGATGCCATGCTCGGCGTCCAGGGCGAACCGCATCACCGTCCAGCCGCCGTTGACCTCGCCGATCCGGTAAAGGTCGTCGACCCGGACGTCGCTGTAGTAGACGATGTTGGTGCGGTCGCCGTCGACCGTGCGGATGCCCTGGATCTCGATCCCGGGGGTATCCAGCGGCACCAGGAACATGGTCAGGTTCTTGTGTTTCGGGCCCTGGGGATCGGTGTTGGTGAGCAGGAATACGTATTTGGCATTCTGCGCGTTCGAGGTGAACATCTTGGAGCCGTTGATGACCCAACTCGATCCGTCCGCCTCGCGCACCGCGCGGGTCTTGCAGGTGGCCACGTCCGAGCCGCCCTCGGGTTCGGTGTATCCCAGACACAGCCTGGTCTCGCCGGACAGCACGCCGGGCAGCAACGACTCGACGAGTTCGGGCGCCCCGAACTGCTGCACCAGCCGCGCGACGACCGCGGTGGTACCCCAGTGGAACCACGGCGTATGGGCGCGGCCGATTTCGAGGTGGAAGATTCGCCGGCGTACGGGGTCGAATCCCCCTTCGGACTCCAGCTTCCAGTCCGATGTCAGATACCCCGCTTTGCCCAGCGCCAAATGCACCGGCTCGCTGAAGTTTTCGCCGGTCTCGCGATCAAGGCGGCGCACCTCGTCCGTGACGTGTTCGGCCATGAAGGCCCGGGTCTCATCGAAGAATTTCTGATCCTCGGGCGAAAGCTCGACGCGGGAGAAGTCCATCAGGCCGCGTCGATCACGAGGGTGCGAAAACGCTCGAGGGTCTCTAGCGCGTGCGCCATGCTGTCGCCGGGCAGGTGGATGCTGACCCACGTCACGCCCAGCTTCTCCAGCGTCGCCAAACCCTCCAGGTAGGCGTCGGCGTTGAAGTCGTCGTCGGTGATGCTGCCGCCCTCGAAGTTGGTGAACGTGATGTCAATGGCCGACCAATCACGTTCGGCCGCATCACATCTGCGTCGCAGATCGTCGATGGCCGCCGAGAGCTGCTCGGTGGAGGTGATGGACGCGGTGCCCGCGGTCTGCGCCAGTTGCGGCGGCGCGGGAAACGGGCACCAGCCGTCGCCGTAGAGCGCCACCCGCCGGCGAGCGGTCGTGGTATTGCCGCCGATCCAGATCGGCGGATGCGGATCGCTGACGGGGCGCGGATGCGCGGTGATCCCCCGCGCACTGAAATGCTTGCCCTCGAACGAGATATCGTCGCCGGTCCAGATGGCCCGGATCACCTGTAGGGATTCCTCGAACAGCTCGGCGCGCTCGTCGTAGCTGATGCCCAGCGCCGCGAATTCGCGCTTCAGGTAGCCCACACCCACCGCGAGTGTGAATCGGCCACCGGAGAGCAGGTCCAGGGTTGCGCCGGACTTGGCCACCACGAACGGGTTTCGATAGGGCAGCACCACGATGTTGGGGATCAGTCGCAGCGTCGACGTGGTGGCGGCCGCGAAACCCAGTGCGACGAAAGGATCTAACGCATCGTGCCCGCCGGCCTCCAGCCATCGCTGCGAGGGCGCCGGATGATCGGTGAAGCCGAAGCCGTGGATCCCGGCCGCTTCCGTCGCGGCGGCCACCTTGCCGATCCCGTCCCCGCTCACCAGCTCCGGGTTGTAGGGATGGCTGTGCATCGGGTGGGTGATGGTGAACCGCATCGCTGCCTCTTAGAACCGTGCGCGCGAGTCGATCGCGGTGTCGCTGGTGCGCAGCGGCCGGATCAGCGCCTCCTGGGCGAACGAGGCCAGCAGTTCACCCTCTTCGGAGTGCACGGTGCCGCGCACGTACGACATGCCCGCGCCCACCTGGGTGCTCTCGTGGGTGTAGAGCAGCCACCCGGTCCAGTCCACCGGCTCGTGGAACGCCACCGAGATGCTCATCGGCGCGGTGGACACGGTCAGGTGCGCCTGGGCGGTGCCGATGCCCTCGTGCGCCCGCATCGTGGTGGAGATCCCGAGGTGGCCGGTGAAGTACGCGATCAGCGCCTTGGCCAACTCGTCGCGGGTGGGGATCGGGTCGTAGTGCAGCCACGCGTAGAGCTCCGGCGGGCCGACCTCGTCGGGGCTGTTGACGTCGACGACGTCGACCAGGCGCAGCTCGCGGCCGACCATCGGCATCGGTGAGTGGTGCGCGTCGGCCGGGGCGGCCACCTGCGGGCGCGGCAGGTGGTGACGGATGACGTCGTCGGTCGGGACGTCGGCCAGCACCGTGATGCTCAGGCAGCGCCGGCCGTTCTGGTGCACGGCGACCACGGCGGTGGCGGTGGAGCGGCCTTCGGATACGACGTCGAGGACGAGTTCGATGGGCGGCCCGACGGTGACCGCGCGCGAGAAGACCGCGTGCGCCGAGCGCACCGACTTGTCCGGGAACCGCTTGGCCACCGCGACGATCGCCTGCGCGAGCACCTGGGTGCCCTCCACCACCTGGCGTTCGTCGCCCGCGGCGATGCCGGTCTCACCGGTGAATCGGTCTTGCCCGTCTTCCCGCACGTCGAACAGATCCAGCAGGCCCTGCACCGTCCACTCGGTCTGCTCAGATTCCGTGGTCAATCCAGTCCGCCTCTCGCGCTCGCAGCTCAGCGCTCAGCGTGACACTTTGCGTAGGATTTGTAAAGCTTGGCTAACAAGGCGGCGGCCCGGCAAGTCCGCCGGACAGCGGGACGCTAAGGGAGGCAACACCATTGGGCATCGTGACCAGCACTTCAGAGACCGCGTTCACCCAGTCCGCCGAGACGGTGTACGACTTCGTCACCAATCCGCAGAACTGGACGAAGACCTACCCCGGCAGCGCGCACATCGGCAAATTGCCGGAGCTCCCGCTGAAGGTCGGTGACACCTGGGAGGAAGCCGGGCCCGACGGGAAGCGGATCTTCAGCTGGCAGCTGGCCGCCGCGGTGCGCCCGACGCTGTTCGTGTTCACCTCGATCGGGCGCCTGGGCCATGACCGCGACGGCAACGGCGGGATGGAGGGCCGCATCACGGTCTCCTACCACTTCACCCGGCCCGGGCAGGGCGTCACGCTGTTCTCGCGGACCATGACGATCGAGGCGTACAAACACGCCCCGCTGCCCGATGCGCTCATCGCCTCGGCCAACCCGGCCAACATCGACGCGTACCACGAGGCCGTAGCGCGGGAACTCGCCCGATCGGCAGATTGACACCGGTACCCGCGGTGCATGACACTTTTTCGGTGTTTTGTAAAGCGGGCCGATTTGCCGGAGTGCGCGGATGATTCCCGAGCCGCTGGCCAACGGGTTCTGCTTCGGCGAGGGCCCGCGCTGGTTCGAGGGCCTGCTGTGGTTCTCCGACATGCTGGGGGAAGCGGTCCACACCGCGACCATGGGCGGCTCGCTGACCACGCTGCCGCTGCCCGGCCACTCGCCGTCGGGTCTGGGCTTCCGTCCCGACGGGTCGCTGCTGATCGCGTCGACCGAGGACCGTCAGGTCCTGCGCTATGACGGCGAAACGGTCATCACCATCGCCGATCTCACCGACCTGGCGCCGGCCAACCTCGGCGACATGGTCGTCGACGACGCCGGCCGCGCCTACATCGGGTGCCAGGCGCTGCGCGGCGGCGTCATCATTCGTCTCGACCCCGACGACAGTGCGACCGTCGTGGCCGACGATCTGGACTTCCCCAACGGCATGGCGATCACACCGGATCGCACGACGCTGATCGTCGCCGAGTCGACGGGCCGGCGGCTGACCGCGTTTTCCATCGACGAGGACGGCGGGCTGTCCGATCGCCGGGTTTTCGCCGACGGCCTCGACGGGCCGCCCGACGGCATCGCGCTGGACGCCGAGGGTGGGGTGTGGGCGTCGATGACCCTGGCCCATCAGTTCGAGCGGATCGTAGCGGGCGGCACCGTGACCGACCGCATCGACATGGGCGACCGGGTCGCCATCGCCTGCGCCCTCGGCGGTCCGCAGCGCCGCACGCTGTTTCTGTTGTCGAGCACCGAGGCCTATCCTCAACGCCTGGTCGGCACCCGGCTTTCCCGGCTGGACGCCGTCACGGTGACCACTCCCGGCGCCGGCCTGCCCTGACCCGAGAGGTTGACGATGACCGACGCCTATTACGAGCTGATCGATCCGGCCGGCGACGACGCCGCCGCGCTGGGCGAGAAGTTCCGGGCGACCGATCTCGCGCGCGGCACCTGGTCGGCGGCCATCCAGCACGGCGGTCCGGTGTCGGCGCTGCTCGTGCGGGCGCTGGAGCGGTGCGAACAGCGCGACGACACCCGCCTGTCCCGGGTCGTCATCGACCTGCTGGGCGGGGTGCCGGCCGAGGGCGATCTGTGGGTGCGCGCCGAGGTGCAGCGCCCCGGCAAGCAGATCGAACTGCTCGGCGCCGAGATGCTGGCCCCCGGTCCCGACGGCACCCCGCGGCCGGTCGCGCGCGCCACCGGCTGGCGGTTGCAGCAGCAGGACACCCAGACCCTGGCGCACGCCGCGGCGCCGCTGCCGGGGCCCCGGGCCGAGGCCTTCAACCGCAACCTGAAGGCGCGGGACTGGGACCGCAATTACGTGCACAGCCTTCAGTGGCTGTGGCTGACCGAGCCGCTGAGCCCGGGCCCCGGCGAATCCTGGATCAACCCGACCGTCGACCTGGTCAACGGCGAGTCCATGACGCAGCTGGAACGGTTGTTCGCGGTGGCCGACTGCGCCAACGGCATCGGCAGCAAGCTGGACATCACCAAATGGACGTTCCTCAACACCGACCTGGCCGTGCACGTGTTTCGTGTTCCCGACGGCGACTGGATCGGCATTCGCTCGGAGACCAGTTACGGGCCGGACGGCATCGGGACGACGATCGGCACGTTGTTCGACGAGCAGGGCGCGGTCGGCGCCATCCAGCAGTCGGTGCTGGTGCGCCGACGCCCTCCTCGGGCCTAACGTGGGAGCGAATGACCATGACACCTCGGCGATACTTCGAAAAGCTTGACTCATGAGCCACCCGGTCCGGGCGACGACGATCGCCGACACCGACACCTCGACCCGTCAGCGGATTCTGGCGGCCACCGCCGAGGTGCTGGGCCGAAACGGCAAGACCAAGCTCAGCCTGTCCGACGTCGCCACCCAGGCGGGCGTCTCCCGGCCGACGCTGTACCGCTGGTTCGCGTCCAAAGAGGAGTTGTTGTCGGCGTTTTCGAGCTATGAGCGCCAGATCTTCGAAAGCGGTCTGGTGAAAGCCACCGCCGGCCTGAAGGGCGTGGACAAGCTCGACGCCGTGCTGCGGTTCATCGTCGAATACCAGCATTCGTACTCCGGTGTGCGCATGGTCGACGTCGAACCCGAGCACACCATCGCCCAGTTCTCCTGGGTCATCCCGCAGATGCGCGAGGGCCTGCAGCGCCACCTGCCCGGGCCCAATGCCGCGGTCAAGGCCGCGACGGTGATCCGGATTGCGATATCGCACTACATCGTGCGAAGCGACGACGCCGAGCAGTTCTTGGCGCAGTTGCGGCACGCCGTCGGGATCAAGGGCAGCTAGTCGAACCTGCGGAAGTCACGGCTGGACCTCACCCGCGGCGTCGGCGGTTAGTTCGGCGGTCCTGACCCGGGGGGTGAGCCTCGGTCCAGGCGGCCAGGAACTTGCCCGCCGCGGCCTCGCCATTGGCGAACAGCTTGTCACGCTGGTCGGTCGTCAGCCCGAAATCGGTGCTGGCGATGCCCATCGTGTCCACATACACCGTCCGGGCGCCGACGCCCTCATCGGCCAGCGGGTAGCGGTTCCACTCGCCCATGGCCGTGTGCGCGATCGAGACGACCTCGCGGAGATCGCCCTGCACCGGCACGTCCGGGGTGTTCAGCGCCGGCTGCGACGAGAGCTTGATACCGAACGTCGGCCACCGGTTAGGCCGGCCGTCGGTCCGGTCGAATACGGTCACCGGGAAGTTCTGCAGCAGCCCGCCGTCGACCCAGGTGCAGGCGCCCAGGACCGTCTTCTGCTCAAAGGGCTGGAAGAAGAACGGGATCGACATCGACGCGCGGACCGCGTCCACGATCGGATAGCTGTCGATGACCTCGATCTGCCGGGCCGGATCACCCTGATCCTTGCTGCTCAGCAGATAGTAGGGCAGGTCCCAGGGCAGCCGGACCAGGGCGCCGCGGGTCAGGTCCGAGGTGTGGGTGACCAGCCGGTAACGCTGGTACGGGGCCAGGGAGGTGCCCTCGTCGCTGGTGATCTTGAGGTCGGCGAATGTCCGGATGCCCAGCGGTTCCAGCTTCGAGGTCAGCCACTCTCGGACGTAGGAACTGGCGTACAGGCCCTGGTGGCTGACCAGCGCGGTGGCGTCCCCGATCAGGCCCAGGTGCTTCTCGGCCCAGGTCTTCTGCATGAACTGGGTGTAGTCCAGCTCGGCCATATCCGTCTGTAGCTGGGTAAGCGGGACGTTGCCGACCTGATATGCGGCGATGAGGGCGGCCACAATGGCGCCGGCCGATGTGCCGCCGATCCGCGGAAAGACAAACCCCGCGTTATGCAGGGTCAGAACGGCCCCGGCCAGGGCGATCCCCTTGACTCCCCCGCCCTCGAGAACAAGATCCGCGCCCGACCCGGCCTGCGCTTGCTCTTCCAGTGTCATGCCCTGACCCGCCTGACCGCCCGCCATTGTCATGCCTGCCTCCGCGAACTCCGGGAAAATATGACCTAAGTACAGGCCTGAGGTCCGCCTACTGTCCAGCAAATGCCGTATTTCGGCGCCGGGCTGAGGGTCCTGGCAATCCTCCAACGCGCTAGACAAGCCCAGATACGTTGAGATGTTTGCTTTTCGTGCGATTCCACACCGCACTCGGCGGCCAACCACCGGCCAGCCGCGTACCTAACCTCTCAGGTCAGTACACCTATGGGAGGAGTTGCTCGTTGCGGTTGGCTGCGGTGGGGGTGTCCAACTTGCGGAGTAGCATGTTGCGCCGACGCATCTCCGCTTCAGCGCTGGCTTTGCAGTTCCTCGAGCAGGATCGTGCTGACCGGCCGCCAGCTCGACCAGCGCCAGATATGGGGCCGGAACAACCTGTGCGAGTGTGCAAGTCAGACTTCTGCCCTACTTCCACCTATCCGGATCGGACGCGTGTACAACAACGGTCTCAGTCCGGGTCGGATTCTGCACACTCGACTTCGGAGTGGTGCAAGGAGATCAATTAATGAGGCTCATTGAAAACCCCCATTGTGCGAAACTGAGTGCGTGACACAGCAAAGCGCATCGTGGACGGATGCGGCAAAGCATATTCCGAAGGTCGGTGGGCCTGTTGGTGGCCTTGTTACCTTTGGATGCCTCGCCCTAGATAAGAGCCACGAATTCGGCTGGTGGCGGATAGGACTTATCGCAGCCCTGGTAGCCGTGCTCCTAACCGGTGTGCTGCTCTGGGCCAAGAACACTAAGTTCCAGCGCCCAGTTGCCATAGGAGTAGTGGTTCTGTTGGTCGCCGGAACTGTCGGGATATTTTTTGTGCCTGGTGGCTCATCAGACGCCGCGGTGAAGCAAGAAGCTGCGCCGCGGCCACCGGCACCCCTTCCGCCAACTCATGTTGACCCGAACCCACCGGCGGAAGGCGAGCCACTCAACCACGTATGCCAAAACGCTCCTCCGGCAGCGCAGTTCCAGCCAACAAGGGTAGATGTCTGCGTGATGTTCTGGTGCGAAGGCACGTACCGATCATCCAGAGACGGTTCCGACATCCCGGGCCGTGGGCAAATCAAACTGAGACCATTGATCTACAACGGGACCTCGAAACCACTCGACCTTTCGATCGCTAATCCCGCCGCCGTCCGCCTGTTGGTTTCCACGGATAGGCCGCCCGCGGACTGGTGGCAACCACACGAGGCCACGCGCAAGCAGGGCGATCGACCAATCGCGGTGACACGTCCAATGGTCAGATGGTTTGGTCGATTCCACCAAACCAGCCTGGAGATTCGGTCGAAATCAAGCTGCCGAACGGCATGGAGATCTGGGACAGCTTCGCCACGCTGAAGTGGGACTATGGAGTGAAGGCTCCTGGCGAAACAGCCTCTAAGCCTTTGCGTTTCGACGCTAACCAGCACGCCATCCAGGAGGGAGACCTCGTGTTCGACGTTCCACGTGACGACAAGAGTCGCGTGATTGGCTTAGCAGTCGTGGACCGAAAAGACCCCGAAAACCCAAACTCACTTGCCTTCCGACCAAGAGATGAATGGCCGCCGCAGCCCTCGGACCTCAATTCGTTCTGACGGATCGGCGACATGAAGCTCACGAACTATTTGGCGTATGAAGAACTCAGCCGCAGGACGCACATCGACTGCGACAGTGCTGAGGACGGCGCGTCACGTGCGGCCCAAGCCGACGCTGTCCTGCATGTGCCCATACCATGCTGCCCTCGCCGCGCACGGGCCCGTCGCGAACTCATCCCCGCGTAATGTCCCATCGCAGAAAATCGCTGGAAGGTTACGGCTTCGCCGCACTCGCGGTCTAATCGAAAAGTACCGCGGCATTGAGGAATCCAGTCGGATCCAGCGCGGCTTTGACCGTACGCATCGCCGCGATGTCGGCGGCCTCGCGGGACATACCAAGGTAGGGCCGTTTGCGGCTGCCGACGCCGTGTTCGGAGCTGACGTTGCCCCCGCAGCGCGCGATGAGGTCCATCATCGGCTCGTACAGCGCGATTTCCCGGTCGGCCGGGCAGCGCAACACATTCAGATGCAAGTTGCCCTCGCCGATGTGGCCGAACAGCACCGGCAGCGCGTCGCGTGCATGGGTGTGCACCAGATCGACCGCGCGCCTTTCGAATTCACCGATCGACGACAGCGGCAGCGAGACATCGAACTTCAGCGGCGGCCCGTACACACCGAGCACCTCGGCCAGCGATTCGCGGACCTGCCACAACCGTTGCTGCGCAACAAGATCCACGCCGACCGCGGGTTCGCCACACATCGGCACGTCATCGAGCAGCTCGGCGAGCCGTTCGGTCTGGTCGTGATCGGCCGCCAACTCCACCAGCAACAGCCACTCGCCGGAGACCGGTGAACCGACGCCGCGATGCTCGCCGGTCAGCGCGGCGGCCCGGCCGTCGATCAGTTCCAGGGCCGCGATGCCATCCACGTCGCGGAACGCCCGGCCCGCCTCCACCAGCGCCTCGAGGTCGGCGAACCCGCAGATCGCCGTCACCCGATGCGACGGCGTGGCGTGCAGCCGCAGGTCCAGTTCGGTGATGACGCCCAGCGTGCCCTCGGCGCCCACGAACAGCGCCGGCAGGTCGTAGCCCGTGTTGTCCCGGCGCACCCGGCTGTGCCGGCGCAGCAGCGTGCCGTCGGGCAGCGCCACCTGCACGCCGACCACCTGCTCGCCCATGTTGCCGTACCGAACCGTGCGCAGGCCGCCGGCGTTCGTCGAGGCCATGCCGCCGACGGTCGCGGTGTCGCGGGCCGCCAGGTCCACGCCGAACACCAGACCGGCCGCGCCTGCGGCCCGTTGCACAGCGGCCAGGGTGGCTCCGGCGCCGGCCTCGATGCGGCGTTCGACGGTGTCGACGTCAGCGACGGCGTGCAGCCGCTCGGTGGACAACAACACGTCGTCGTGCTCGGGCACGGTGCCGGCCACCAGCGAGGTCCGACCGCCCTGCACCGTCACGTGTGCCCCGGCATCCCGGCACACCCGCAGCACCTCGGCGACCTGCTCGGCCGTGCCCGGCCGCACCAGCGCGCTCGCCTTGCCCCGGTACCGGCCGGTGTGGTCGACGCTGCGCGCCGCCAGCACATCAGAATCGGCGACGACGTGGTTCGAACCGACCACCTCGGCCAGACTGCGCAGCATGCTCGCGGTTATAGCACCTCACGCCGGGGCGCGGAAACAGCCCTCGAAATGACCGTTCTCGATCCCGACGGTTTGCATGAACGAGTGGGCGACGACCGGACCAACAAGTCGAAAACCCGCTCCGTGCAACGCCGCTGAGAGGCGGTGCGACTCCGGGGACACCATCCGGCCATCGGCCCAGGTCCGGAGGCGATGGTGGGTGCGCGGCCGATGGCGCCACGCCAGTTGGGACAGCGGGTGTTTCGTCAGCAGGCGGGCGTTGTGCAGCGTGGCTTCGATCTTTCGCCGATTGCGAATGATCGTGGTGTCGAGCATCAACCGTTCGACGTGGTCGGGCGTCATCTCCGCAACCGCCGCCGGGTCGAATCCGTGAAACGCCGCGCGCAGGTTCTCCCGCTTGTCGAACACGATCGCCCAGGACAGGCCGTTCTCGAAGTAGGTCAGCGCAAGCGCCTCGAAGAGCACCGCCTCGTCGTGTGTCGGGATTCCCCACTCGTGATCGTGATAGGCGGTCAGGTCGCGGCCCGTCTGGGTCGCCCACCGGCAGCGGGTGATGCCGTCGGGACCGGATACCACGGTGACGAACTCGGGAGGCACGCCGACACCGGCCATCGCCTTCACGCGGCGACCCTAGCCCCGGGGGACCTCGGCGAAGCCCGGCTCACCCGCGTCGACAACGGAGTTGAACCGGATCCGGGTTTCGAGACGCTCGTTGATCTCTTGGAGCGCGCTCTCGGGAAGCTCGGTGACATCGAAGTTCTCGCGGATGCGCGCCGGCGTCACCGATGCCGTGAGCACCGCGCTGCCGCGCTGGATGCCCCAGGCCAGCAGCACTTGCGCGGGGGTCTTGCCGAGACTCCGGGCGATCGAGACCACGAGAGGGTCATCGAGCAGCCGCGGTTCCAGGGCGTGCCCGAGTGAGGCGAACGCCAAGAGGATGACCCCGTCCGTCTCGCGCATTCGGTGGAGTTCCCACTGGGGGTGATACGGATGCGACTCGACCTCCACGACCGCCGGCTTGATGCGGGCGGTTTCGGTGACGTTCCTGGCGCCTTCGGCGTCGATGTCGGAGAGGCCTATCGCGCGGGTAAGTCCCTCATCGACAAGGCTTTCCATGGCCGCCCAGGTTTCCGCCAGGGTCACCCCGTCGTCGTAGACGACGGCTCCGTGGATGTCGCGGGGGTCCTGGTCGTCGCCGGGCTTGAACGCGAACGGTGTGTGCACCAGATACAGATCGACCGCGTCGAGCCCGAGTCTGTTCAGGCTGGCCCGCAGCGCGGGCTTCACCCGCTCCGGTCGGTGGTTGTTGTTCCACAGCTTGGTGGTCACAAAAAGTTCCTCGCGGCGGACCGTGCGTTGCGCGAACAGCTCCTTGAGCGCCGCGCCGACCTCGGCTTCGTTGCGGTACCGCTCGGCGGCGTCGAGGTGGCGGAATCCCGCCTCGACCGCGGTCTTGACGGCATCTCGGGTCCTGGTGTTGTCGGACAGTGAGGTCCCAAACCCGAGCGCCGGGATCTCGCCGCTGCCGTCGTTCAAGGCGAATCTGCGCTGACTGAGGGTCTCGTTCGATGCCATGGCCGGTCTCCTTGTTTATTATCGAATTTGTTGTGCGCAACGTGTTTCGTAAGCTGCGCGACGGCTTCGGCGGTCGTCCAGACGGCACTGGCGAGGAATCGGAAATTCACCAGGGCGGCGAGGTAGCCGTCGCCCTCGGGAAGCCGCGGGCCTGCGGTGGCGTCCTTGACGACCGCGACCTCGAAGCCCTGCTCGATGAGTTCGCGCAGGTGACCTTCCACGCAGAGGTTGGCGGCCATCCCCGCCAGGACGACCTGGCTCACGCCGCGCTTGCGCAGTTGCAGCACGAGGTCGTTCGATTCGGGTCCGACGATCTTGTGCGGGGAGGCGATGACGGTTTGCCCGTCGTGGATGTGATGGGAGTAGGCGGGCAGGAAGTCGGCACCGGACCCGGCGAATCCGTCCGTCGTATAAGCGCTTTGGCGGCCAAACATGCCGGCGGAATTCATGAAATTCTCGAGCGGGCCACCGAACAACCACTGGCCGTCGGTTGGGTAGAAGTAGTGCGGAGACACCGCCACGGTGAGGCCGGTCCGCTTCGCGGCATCGAGCAGCTCGCCGATGTGAGTGACGGTGTGGTTGTCGCGGATGCTGTCGCCGAACACCGGCCATGCGGCGCCGTCGGGGCTCAGGAAATCGATCTGCGGATCGGTGATGACGAGCGCGGCGCGCTCGACGTAGAGCTCGAACTCGGACGCCGGCAGCGCGGGCGTTCGCGGTTCTGCGTAGATGCTCGGCTCTGGCATGAGGGCCACCCTTGCGGCTCGTCTGACGATTGGCATTTGTAGGATAGATGACCAGTCGTCTATCTAACAAGCCGCAGCGTACATCCATTCCGCCTTCGGCTCGTCAGTGCAGCAGAGCCGGAACGGTGTGCGCTTCGAATCGGTCGTAGGGCGCGCGGCTGCGGGTCACCTTCCCCCGCAGGGCGGCGCCTTCCCACGCCTCGATCAGCTGCGATGCGAGCTCTCCCGCGGCGAGATCCCGTCGCACCCCACCGGAGCGCCGCTGGCCAGACCGCACACATTCGGTCACGGCCGCGCCCCAGCGGTCGAGAATGCGCATGATCTCGGTGCGTACGGCTTCGCTCGTGCCACCCAATTCGAGCGACAGGTTGCCGATCAAGCAGCCGAGCAGGAAATCGCCGGCCTCGTGCTCGTCGGCGAGCGCGTGGAAGAAGCGGGTGATGCGTTCCTGCGCCGGCCCGTCCTCATCGAGGATTGGGAGCAGCCGCGCCTCGATGTCGGCCCAGTAGTGCGCGAGAATTGCCGCGGCAAACGCCTCTTTGCTCGAAAAGTACGCGTAGAACGAGCCTTTCGGCACGCCGGCCGCGTCGGTGATGTCCTTGACCCCGCTGGCCGAGAATCCGTGCGCGTGCACGAGGTCGAGCCCCGCCGCGAGCAGGCGATTGCGCACCTCGGAGTTCGGCGGGCGCGGCATGCCGTCGATATTAGCCGACCGGTCACTTACCTTTGCCGAATCGCGCCGTTCCGCCGCTAGAACTCCTTGTGATTCACGTCGGTGATCAGGCCGCCGTCCATCACGAACTCGCTGCCGGTGGAGTAGGAGGACTCGTCGCTGGCCAGGAAAAGCACGAACGTCGCGACTTCCCGGACCTCGCCCGGACGCCCGAGCGGGATCGTCACCATGTCCTCGGGCAGGTGGGCGGTCATCGGGGTGCGGATGAACCCCGGATGCACCGAGTTCACCCGAATGTTGTGCGGCGCCAGCTCCAATGCCGCCGACTTCGCCAGCCCGCGCACGCCCCACTTGGACGCGACGTAGGGGTGCACCATGGGCGCGCCGCGCAGGCCCTCGATGGACGACACGTTGATGATCGAGCCGCCCCCGGCCTCGATCATCGGCTCGACCGCGGCCCGCATACCCAGGAACGTCCCGGTCAGGTTGACGTCAATCACCTTCTGCCACTTGGCCAGATCGAAGCTCTTCAGCGGGCCGAGCGCGACGGTGCCGGCGTTGTTGACCAGCACGTTGAGCTTGCCGAATTCGCCGATCGCGGTGGCGACGGTGGCGTCCCACTGGTCGGGCTGGGTGACGTCGAGGTGCACGTAGCGCGCGGAGTCGCCGAGCTCGTCGGCCAGCGCCTTGCCCTGGTCGTCCAGGATGTCGCCGATAACGACCTTGGCGCCTTCCTCGACCAGCAGGCGCGCGTCTTCGGCGCCCATCCCGCCGGCGCCACCACTGATCAGCGCTACCTTGCCGTCTACCCGACCCACGTGGGTCTCCTTTCGATTTAGGTGGTCACCAAAGTGCTTGGTGCGTAAAGGCCTTTGCCCGTTACCAGCGGCAAATCGAGTGTGTTCCGGATGCCCGGCGGCGCCGCGATCACGGCGGGAATGGCGTTGACGACGCGGCCCGCGGCGCCCGCGATCGCCGCGTGGTTGTGGTCGCCCTTGCGGCTGCTGGGGATGATGTCGACGGCGTACGACGGCTCGCCGGTGATCTCGACGCGGTAGGAGCCGTCGCCGGAGGCGGGCTGGGGAAGGTCGGGGCGCAGGTCGGGCCGCAGCCGGGTGACGTGCTCGATGACGATCGCGGGGTGCCCCTTGACCATGCCGCGAATCTCGAACTGCAGCACGGCAACCGTGCCCTTGGCCACCTGGCCGATTGCGATGTCGAAATCCTCGGGGGCGGGCTCGCGTTGGTAGGACTCGGTGATCTCGTCGACCTCGATGCCCAGGCCAGCCGCCAGCTGACGGATCGCGGTCCCCCAGGCGATGCTGAGGATGCCCGGCTGCAGCAGCATCGGGATCTCGTCCATGGGCTTGGCGAATCCCATGTAGTCCATGACCTCGGTCCCGTTGTACGACGCGTAGTCGTGAATCTCCATGCAGCGCACCTGCTCGATGCGCTGACAGGTGCCCGCGAGCGCGAACGGGATCAGGTCGTTGGCGAATCCGGGGTCTACTCCGCTGATGAAGATGCTCGAATTGCCTTGCTTGGCAGCGTCTTCCACGCGGGCGATGTATTTGTCGGGCATGACACCCCACGGGTACTGCAGCAGCCCCGGCGACGACCCGACGACGTTGATGCCGGCGGCCAGGATGCGCATGACGTCGGCCATCGCCTCGGGCAGCCGGGTGTCACCCATCGCGCAGTACACGACGCAGTCGGGTTTGGCGGCGATGATGGCGTCCAGGTCGTCGACGGCGGTGACACCGGTGACGACACCGGCGTCCAGGCCGACGCCGCACAGCTCCCCGGCGTCGCGGCCCACCTTCTCGGGCGTGGAGACGCATACCCCGGTCAGCTCGTACTGCGGGTTGGTGATGAGTTCGGCGAGGGCCAGCCCTCCGACATTTCCGGTGCCGACGTGCGCGACGCGGATCGCCATGAGAGTCTCCGTCCGTTGAGCGCTCAAAAACTTTTCTAGACACTAGTCCATTAATTTCGACGCGCATACCTGGCTGGTCACGATCGACCGAGGCAGAATCAATCGCTGATGACACCACGCGAAGACCTTCGGTTCCCGTCCGGCGACGACCTGATCAGCGCCTGGCTCTACCGGCCGCCGGGCGACGGGCCCGCGCCGCTGCTGGTGATGGCACACGGCCTGGGCGCGGTGCGCGGCATGCGGCTGGACGCGTATGCGGAGCGGTTCAGCGCGGCCGGCTACGGCTGCCTGGTGTTCGACTACCGCAACTTCGGCGACAGCGAGGGCCGGCCGCGTCAGGTCGTCGACGTCGGCATGCAGCTCGCCGACTGGGTCGCGGCCGTCGCCTACGCCCGCACCCTGCCGGGGATCGATCCCGACCGGATCGGCTTGTGGGGCACCTCTTTTGGCGGCGGCCATGTGATCGCCACGGCGGCCGAGCTGCCGGGCATCGCCGCGGCCGTTGTCCAGTGCCCGTTCACCGACGGGCTCGCGTCGGCCCGCACCATCACCAACCCGCTCACCGCCGCGCGCATGACCGCGCGGGCGGTCCGCGACGCGCTCGCCGGCCGGCGGGGCAGGCCGCCGGTGATGGTCGCGACGGCCGGCAAGCCCGGCGAGGTCGCGCTGATGAACACGCCCGACGCGTATGCGGGCTACCTGCGGCTGGTGCCCGACGGGGTTTCATTCCCCAATGAGGTCGCCGCCCGAATCGCGTTGCATATCTTCAGCTATCGCCCGGGTCGCGCCACACCCAAGATCAACTGCCCGATCCTGTTCTGCGTGTGCGAAGCCGACTCGTTGGCACCCGCGGCGGCGACGCTGCGGCACGCGGCCAACGCGCCCCGCGGCGAGGTCAGGCTCTATCCAGAGGGCCATTTCGCGATCTACGTCGACGACGCCTTCGATCGGGTGGTCGCCGACCAGGTCGCGTTCCTCGACGAGCACCTCAAACTCAAAGGTGCGCGCGCCTAGGGCCCCAGCGGAGAGGTCGTGCGGATGGCCTCGTCGCGGATCAGCCCACGCAGCAGCGCGGTGCTGAACTCGGCGGCGATCTCCTTGGCCGACCGCCGTCCGCTGGGCCGCAACCAGCGATAGCTGCCCAGTGTCATGCCGATGTAGCCCAGCGCCAGCACGTGCGAGTCGCACTCGTAGAACTCGCCGCTGGCGATTCCGCGGTCGATCAGTCCGTGCACGTGCCGGTAGACCTGAGCTTCCTTCTCACGGACCTCGGCGACCTGCTCGGTGGTGAACCACTCGGTGATGTAGGGCGCCTCCTGGAAGTACACCGCGGCCCGCTCGGGATCGCTGGCGATGCCGGTCAGCAGCCGGACCGTGTACTGGTAGAGCGCCTCGCGCGCCGTCCAGGACGGGTCGTCGTGCACGGCGGCCAGCGTGCCCTCGGCGGCCTGACGGTAGATGTCGAACAGGATCAGCGACTTGCTGGCGTAATAGTGATAGACGGTCGCCTTGTTCAGGCCGATCACGTCGGCCACATCGTCCATCCGGGTGCCGTGATAGCCGCGCGCCGCAAACAGCTTGGTGGCAACCGCCAGCAGCTCTTCGCGCCGGGTCAGCCCATTCGGGGTGATGCTGTCGGTGGGCATCTGTTCTCACTATCGTCGGTATGGCCTGGCCAGGGCCAGTTCGGCCAGAATAGCTATCAATCAACTGGTTGGACAGTTTAAGCAAAACGCCGGGTGTCACGTGCAGGCGTATGCGACTAGACTCCTTCTCGAACGCGATGAGTCGAGAGGTGGGGCCGATGGATCCGAGTCCGGACTACGACGGAAGCGACGAGATCGAGTTCTTCATGCGGTACCTGACCTGGGGCTTGCGTGGCGTGACCGATGGCAACGGATACCCGCCCCCGGCGTACCCGCCCGTCTAAAACACCAGTCTTTTTCGTGGTGACCCGCTGCGCCCAGCTCCGCTGCGCTTGCGATCACCACGATGCCTATAGCGCCTTGAGTTCCTCGGCGACCTCGGTCACCGATTTCTTCGCGTCGCCGAACAGCATGCTGGTGCCCTCGCCGTAGAACAGCGGGTTGTCGATGCCGGCGAAGCCGGAGTTCATCGACCGCTTGAGCACGATCACCGACCTGGCCTTGTCCACATTGAGGATCGGCATGCCGTAGATGGGGCTGGACGCGTCGTTGCGGGCCGCCGGGTTGGTGACGTCGTTGGCGCCGATGACGATCGCGACGTCGGTGCGGGCGAACTCGTCGTTGATGTCGTCCATGTCCTTCATGGCGTCGTAGTCGACCTCGGCCTCGGCCAGCAACACGTTCATGTGCCCCGGCATCCGGCCGGCGACCGGGTGGATCGCGTACTTGACCTCCACACCCTTCTCCTCCAGCAGCGACGCCATGTCCTTGACGGCGTGCTGGGCCTGCGCGACGGCCAGCCCGTAACCGGGCACCACGATCACCTGGTTGGCGTAGGCCATCTGGATCGCGGCGTCGGCGGCCGAGGTGGCCTTGACGGTCTTGTCGCCGCCGTCGCCGCCACTCGGGGCGACCCCGCCGCCGCCGAAGCCGCCGGCGACGATCGCCGGGATCGAGCGGTTCATGGCCTTGGCCATCAGGTTGGTCAGGATCGAGCCGGACGCGCCGACGATCATGCCCGCCACGATCATCGCGGTGTTGTTCAGCGCCAGGCCCGCCGCGGCGGCCGAGAGGCCGGTCATCGCGTTCAGCAGCGAGATGACCACCGGCATGTCGGCGCCACCGATCGGCAGCACCACCATCAGGCCCAGCACGCCGGCCGCGGCGAGCAGGCCGATCATCCACCACAGCGGCGCCCCACCGGTGCCCGGATGGGCGTGCAGACCGATCACCACCGCAGCGGCCACCGCGGCCGCCAGCAGCAGCAGGTTGACCGGCTGTTGCGCCCTGCCGAAGCCGATCGGCGAGCCGGAGATGATCTCCTGCAGCTTGCCGAACGCGATGATCGATCCCCAGAACGAGATCGACCCGATGATCGCGGCGAACAACGAGGCCACCACGATGTGCACGGTCGGCGACTCGCCGTGCTGGAAGGCCGAAAAGCCGCTTGTCTCAATGAATTCCGCGAGCGCGATCAGCGCGACGGTGCCACCGCCGACGCCGTTGAAGAACGCGACCAGCTGCGGCATGGCGGTCATCTTCGTGTAGCGGGCCGGCGGGACGCCGAGCACCACACCCACCACCAGGCCGGCGATGATCAGCACCCACTGGTCGGTGTGGCGGATCTTGATCAGGGTCGCCGTGACGGCCAGCGCCATTCCCACCGCGGCGATCAGGTTGCCGCGCACCGCCGTCTTGGGTCCGGTCAGGCCCATCAAGCCGTAGATGAACAGCGCGAAGGAAATGATGTAGAGGCCGATAACCAAGTAGTTCATTTGGCCGCCGGCTCCTCACTTTTGGCGGGCACGGGTTTCTTCTTGCCCTTGAACATGCCCAGCATGCGGTCGGTGACGATGAACCCGCCGATGACGTTCAGCGTGCCGAACACCACCGCGACGAACAGGATGATCTGCACCGCCAGGGAGGGATGCTCAACCGAGCCGAACACCACCAGCGCGCCCAGCACCACGATGCCGTGGATGGCGTTGGTGCCCGACATCAGCGGCGTGTGCAGCGTGTTGGGCACCTTGGAGATGACCGCGAACCCGACGAATCCGGACAGCACCAGGATCGCCAGGTTGGCCAATAGCTCGTCGTACATGTCGTCCTCTCAGGCCCGGATTAACCGCGCCGCTCCTCAGCATCGCTTCGCTCTGCATCGTCGCCGGCGCGCGTCACGCAGGAGTCCGCGATGACCTCGTCGTCGAAGTCGGGGGCCAGCTTGCCGTCGGTGAGCAGCAGGTCCAGCAGTGCGGTGATGTTCTTGCTGTAGAGCTCGCTGGCGTGTTCGGGCATGGTGGCCGGCAGGTTCAGGGGCGAGGCGATGGTGACGTCGTGCTTGACGACCGTGCGCCCGGGCTCGGTGAGCTCGCAGTTGCCCCCGGTCTCCCCGGCCAGGTCGACCACCACGCTGCCGGGCTTCATCGCCTCCACCGCCGCCGCGGTGACCAGACGCGGCGCCGGGCGTCCCGGGACCAGCGCCGTGGTGATCACGACGTCGAATCCGGCGATCGCGTCCTCCAGCGCCTTCTGCTGCTGGGCGCGCTCCTCGTCGGTGAGCTCGCGGGCGTACCCGCCCTCACCGGACGCGTCGATGCCGATGTCGAGCCACTGCGCCCCCACCGACCGGACCTGGTCGGCCACCTCGGGGCGGACGTCGTAGCCGGTGGTGCGCGCGCCCAGCCGCTTGGCCGTCGCCAGCGCCTGCAGCCCGGCCACGCCCACCCCGAGCACCAGCACGGTGGCGGGCTTCACGGTTCCGGCCGCCGTCGTCAGCATCGGGAAGAAGCGGGTGGACTCCGAGGCCGCCAGCAGCACGGCCTTGTAACCGGACACGTTGCCCTGCGACGACAAGGCGTCCATCGCCTGGGCGCGCGAGATCCGCGGAATGGCCTCGAGCGCGAACGCCTGCACGCCGCCCTGCTTGAGCGCGCCGATCGAGTTCTCGGCGTTGCGCGGCGCGAGGAAACCGATCAGCGTCTGGCCGCTACGCAACTTCGCAACCTCGGCCTGTGTCGGCGGGGCGACCTTGACCACCACCTCGGCGGCCCACGCGTCGCCGATGGTGGCGCCGGCCTCGGTGTAGAGCGCGTCGGGCAGCAGGGCCCGTTCACCCGCGCCGGACTCGACCACCACCGCCACGCCGTTGCTCACCAGCGAGGCCACCGCCTTCGGCACCAGCGCAACCCGCCGCTCGTCGGCACCGGATTCGGCGACCACTCCTACCTTGACCGCGTGGGTCTGCGCATCTGTCATGGCGCGTACATCTACTTTCCGTACTTTCCTGCCGTTTGAATGTGCCGCTGGCTGGCCAGCACGCTTCGCTACCTTAACGCCTGCCGGGATTCAGGCCGGACGCGCGATCGACCGGGGCGGGATACCCGCGACCGGCCGATCAACTCCCGTCGATGGTTCGTCATCCGACGCCGACGCAGTAGCGCCCGCTGCGTTGTGGAGTCACAAGAAGGCGTTGTGGTTTCCGTTCGACTGCGCGACTCCTCCGCCACCCGGCCCCGCCGGCCGCATCGTCGCCACGCGGTCGACTACCACAGCGGGATCTCTTGGCCGTGTTCGGACTCGGGGCGGGGCCCGAAGAAGCGGCGCTGCGATTCGTCGATCGGCACGTCGTTGATGCTGGCTTCGCGACGCGCCATCAGCCCCGCCTCGGTGAACTCCCACAACTCGTTGCCGTAGCTGCGATGCCACTGGCCGGACTGGTCGTGGGACTCGTACTGGAACCGCACCGCGATGCGGTTGCCGTGGAAACTCCACAGGCTCTTGCGCAGCGAGTAGTCCAGTTCGCGCTGCCACTTGCGAGTCAGAAACGCCACGATCTCGTTGCGGCCGACGATGTGCTCGTCTCGATTTCGCCAGTGCGAATCGACCGTGTAGGCCAGGCTGACGCGCTGGGGATCGCAGGTGTTCCAGGCGTCCTCGGCCGACTGGACCTTCTGCAGCGCGGTCTCGTGGGTGAACGGAGGCAACGGGGGGCGGGATTCACTCATGGCGTCTATCGTGCGCCCCGCGCCGGCGTGTTTTCACCGCGGCGTAAGCACCGCGCTGACGACCGGAAACGCAGCGACTCGACACGTGTCCTATCGTGACGGGCATGGACTTCGCGATGTCGGCCAAAGCCAGCGACTACCACAAGCGACTGTCCGACTTCATGACCGAGCATGTCTTTCCGGCCGAGGCCGAATACGACAAATTCCGTGACGAAGCCGGCCCGCACGATCACACGGTCCCGCCCATCGTCGAGGAGCTCAAGATCAAAGCCCGGGCGCAGGGTCTGTGGAACCTGTTCCTGCCGGCGGAGTCGGGCCTGACCAACCTGGAATACGCGCCGCTGGCCGAGATCACCGGCTGGAGCCTGGAGATCGCCCCCGAGGCGCTCAACTGCGCGGCACCCGACACCGGCAACATGGAGACGCTGCACCTGTTCGCCACCGAGGAACAGCGCAAGCAGTGGCTGGAGCCCTTGCTGGCCGGCGAGATCCGCAGCGGCTTCTCGATGACCGAGCCCGCGGTGGCCAGCAGCGACGCCCGCAACATCGAGACCTCCATCGTGCGCGACGGTGGCGACTACGTGATCAACGGCCGCAAGTGGTGGACCTCCGGGGCGGCGGACCCGCGCTGCAAGATCCTCATCGTGATGGGCCGCACCAACCCCGAGGCGGCCAGCCACCAGCAGCAGTCGATGGTGCTGGTGCCGATGGACACCCCGGGCGTGACGGTGGTCCGCTCGACGACGGTCTTCGGCTTCCAGGACCAGCCCGGGCATTGCGAGATCATCTACGACAACGTCCGGGTGCCCGTCACCAACCTGCTCGGCGAGGAGGGCGGGGGCTTCGCGATCGCGCAGGCGCGGCTGGGGCCGGGCCGCATCCACCACTGCATGCGAGCGCTGGGCGGCTCCGAACGTGCACTGGCCCTCATGGTGGACCGGGCCTCCAAACGGGTGGCGTTCGGCCGTCCGCTGGCCGAACAGGGCGTGGTGCGCGAGCAGATTGCCAAGTCCCGCAACGAGATCGACCAAGCCCGGCTGCTCTGCGAGAAAGCCGCGTGGACCATCGACCAGCACGGCAACAAGGCCGCCCACACGCTGGTCTCGCAGATCAAGGCGGTCGCCCCGCAGGTGGCTTGCAACGTCATCGACCGCGCCATCCAGGTGCACGGGGCCGCCGGCGTCAGCGAGGACACGGCGCTGGCCCGGCTGTACGCCTGGCATCGCGCCATGCGGCTCTTCGACGGGCCCGACGAGGTGCACATGCGGACCATCGCGCGCGCCGAGCTCGGCCGCGAAAAGTCTGCGCTCGCCGCGGCGGTCACCGCGCATGACTGAGGCTCTGCGAGAACTCTCCGGCGCGTGGAACTTTCGCGACGTCTCCGACGGCGCGCCCGGGCTGCGGCCCGGGCGGCTGTTCCGGTCCGGCGAGCTGAGCCGCCTCGACGACCAGGGCCGCGCCACACTGAGCGAGTTGGGTATCACAGACGTCGCCGATCTGCGCGCCAAACAGGAAGTCGCGCGGCGCGGTCCGGGACTGGTTCCCCACGGCGTCGAGATCCATCGGCTCCCCCTGCCCGACCTCGGCGACGACGCGCCGAGCGACGACGACGCCCCGCACGAGCACGCATTCCGGCGGCTTTTCGAGGGCGACGCGAGCCAATCCGACGAAGAGGTCAACGAGGCCGCCATCCAGCACATGATCGACGAATATCGGCAGTTCCCGACCCGCAACGGGGCGCAACGCGCTGTGCGGCAAGTCTTTTCGTTGCTGGCCGCCGGGCGTTCGGTGCTCACGCACTGCTTCGCGGGTAAAGACCGCACCGGCTTCGTGATCGCGACGGTGCTGGAAGTGCTCGACGTCGATCGAGACACCATCGTCGCGGACTACCTGCGCAGCAACGCAGCGGTACCCCAACTGCGCGACCACATCTACGAGATGATCCAGAAACGGTCTGACGTCGAATTGACCCCCGAGGTGGTCACGTTCACCAAGGCCCGGCTGGCGGACGGAGTCCTCGGCGTACGTCCGGAGTACCTGGACGCCGCGCGGCGAGCGATCGACGAGCAATTCGGGTCGCTGCACGCCTATCTGCGCGACGCGGGCGTCAGCGAGGCGGACGTGGAACGTCTGCGCGGCGAGCTGCTCGCCTGACTCGCTGACCACCCGGTCGCAACTGGCTTAGCCCAGCTTGAAATCGGCCTGCTTCGCCGCGGACAGATCGGTGATCTCGCCCCACTGCGCGGCGATGTCCTCTACCGTCGGCGGTTTGTCGTAGTTGACGCCCTTGTTCTGGAACAGCGCGACGCGCTGCACCTTGCCGCCGCCGACCACGAAAACCGAAGCGCTGTTGGGGTTTTCCTCGGTGCACAGGTAGGCCACCACGGGCGCGACGTACTCGGGCGTCAGCTTCTCGAGTACCTCCTTGGGCAGGATGTCCTCGGTCATCCGGGTCGCCGCGATCGGTGCGACGGCGTTGGCGTGGATGTTGTACTTCGCACCCTCGAGCGCCAGGCTGTTGATCAGACCGACCAGGCCGAGTTTGGCGGCGCCGTAATTGGTCTGGCCGAAGTTGCCGAACAGGCCGCTGGTGGAGGTGGCGACGACCACCCGGCCGTAGCTCTGCTCACGGAAGTGCGGCCACGCGGCGCGGATGACGTTGTAGCCGCCGTAGAGGTGCACCTTGAGCACGGCATCCCAGTTCTCGAAGGACATCTTGTGGAAGGTGCCGTCGCGCAGGATGCCGGCGTTGCTGACCACGCCGTGCACGGCGCCGAATTCGTCGAGCGCGGTTTTGATGATGTTCTCGGCGCCCTCGGACTCGGCGACGCTGTCGTAGTTGGCGACCGCCCGTCCGCCGGCGTCCTTGATCTCCTTGACGACCTCGTCGGCCATGTTGTGGCCGGCGCCGGTGCCGTCGCGCGACCCGCCGAGGTCGTTGACGACGACGCTGGCGCCTTCCTTGGCGAGGGTCAGGGCGTAATCACGGCCCAGTCCCCCACCGGCTCCGGTGACGACGATGACGCGATCCTGCACTCCGGGCATAAGTTTCCTCTCTCAGAACAGCCGTTTGGCGAGCTTCAAAGCTTTCTCTGTATACGGGGGATAGATGAACGCGCCCAAATCGGGTCGGGTCGGCTTGGTCATCACGGTTTTGCGGTGGCTGAACTGCTCGAAGCCGAACTTGCCGTGATACGCGCCCATACCCGACGGGCCGACCCCGCCGAACGGCAGCTTGTTGGTCGCGAAGTGGAACAGCAGGTGGTTGATCACCATGCCGCCCGCCGCGACCTCCTTGATCACCCGTTCGCGAATGCTCTTGGTCTTCGTGAACAGGTAGGCAGCCAACGGTTTGGGCCGGGAATTCACGAAACTGATTGCCTCGTCGAGGGATTGGACGGTCATGATCGGCAGGATCGGTCCGAAGATCTCGTCGGTCATCAGCGATTCGGAGGGGTCCGGGTCGACCACGACGGTGGGCTGGATGCTGATGTTCGACGCGTCCGAACCGCCCCCGGCGACGACGTTGCCCTTGGTCGCCGCCAGCGACGCGGTCAGCCGTGCGAAGTGGCGCTCGTTGACGATGCGCTTTCCGGCGGGATTGTTCGCCTCGAACGTCGTGATCGCGTCCTTGATCTTGTCGACGAGTTCGTCGCGGATCTTCGCGTCAGCGAGCACATAGTCCGGAGCGATGCAGATCTGACCGGAGTTGATCAGCTTGGTCCAGGCGATGCGCTTTGCCGCGACGTCCACGTCCGCGTCCGCCGCGACGATCACCGGGCTCTTGCCGCCGAGTTCGAGGGTGACCGGGGTCAGGTGCGGTGCGGCGGCCTCGTAGACCTTGCGGCCGATCTCGGTGCCACCGGTGAAGCAGATGTGGTCGAAGCCCTGCGCGATGAGTTCCTGGCTGCACGCGGCGTCGCCCTCGATCACGGCGATCGCATCGTTGTCGAGGTATTTCGGCACCAACTCGGCCATGAGTGCCGACGACGCCGGGCACACTTCCGAGGGCTTCATGACCACCGTGTTGCCCGCCGCGATGGCGCCGACGGCAGGGCCGAGTGTCAAGACGAACGGGAAGTTCCACGCGCCGATGATCAGGACCGTCCCGTACGGCTCGTACTCGACCCAGCCCCGCCCGGGTAACTGCGACATCTCCAACAGCCGGTACTTGCGGCGCATCCACTTCTTGACGTTCTTCGCCGCGTCCTTGGCCTCACCCAAGGTGCTGGCGATATCGGCGAGCCAGGCCTCGAACGGGCCGCGGCCCAGATCCTTGTCGAGGGCCTCCATGATGGCGCCCTCGTTGTCGTCCATCATCTTCACCAGTTGCAGCAGCTGGCGTTTGCGCCATTCGACGTCGCGGGTGCGTCCGGTGGCGAAGGTCTGGCGAAGCCGGGCGACCGTGGCGGGGATATCGGCGGGTGCGGTCCCGTTCGTCGAGTCCTTGGCGCGCGATGTCGTCGATGCAACCGATTCGGTGGTCATCATTGTCCTTCCCGAGCAAAGTCGCGCAGCGTGGCGGCCGCTCATCGGTGATAACCGCGATACTAACCATCCGGTTGGGAGAGCAGTAGGAAGGATCCGGCTCACCCCGGCCACGCCCAGACAGACCCGCGCCGACCTCGCCCCGGAACCGGGCGGGCCGGCGCGGTTACTTGACGCAGGGGACGTTGGCCGCGGTCATCTGGCTGAGGTCGGTCGGCGCGGGAGCGCGGTCGCCGGTGCCGGTGGCGGCCACGGCACTCACCTGCCCGGACCCGGACGGGTCGGGCGTCGCACCGGGGTGGGCGAGATAATCCGCCGCCGGGAACTGCGCGCCCACGGTCAGCCGCACGGTGCCGGCGGCGACGGTGTCGTTGGCCGTCGCCGGCAGATGCAGCTGATCGGCCAATGCCTGTGCCGCCCGGTCGGCGCCGGGGCCGTACTCGATGATGCTGTCGTCGGCCTGGGCAGCCGCGGTGGTGGCGCTGCCGCGGGTGAAGCCGCGGCCCGCGAAGGCCTCCTCGAGGGCGGCCGCGAGTCCGTCACGTGAGGTGGCGTTGACGACGTCGAGGATCGCGGGTTCGGTCAACGCGGGCGGTTGGGTGGTCGGTGATGCGGCCTCAAGCGCGACCGGTGTGTCCGACATGAAGCGCTCGTTGACGATGCGCCGGATCGTCGGAAGGTCGACCTGGTTGATGTCGGATCCGTTGGCGTCTTTGCCGAAGCCGGAGATCGGCAGGGTGTACAGCGACAGCGGCCGCTCGCTCAGTCGCGAGGCCCGCGAGGCGAATTCCATGATGTCCAGCCCGTCGTCGACGGCGACGTTGTCGCGGGCGACCTGCAGCAATTTGCGCAGCCCGCTCACGCTGGACAACACGCCGCCGCTGCGGGCCGCCTGGACCAACGACACCAGGAACGCCTGCTGTCGTCGCGTGCGGTCGAAATCGGTGAAGGACCCGTCGTTTTCATCGCGACGCTGCCGGACGAACGCCATCGCGTCGGCGGCGTCGATGCGCTGAACCCCTTGGTGGAAGTCGGCACCCGAGTAGCTGTCCCGCGTATCGGCGTTGAGGCACACGGTGATCGGCTCGACGGCCTTGGCTATCTGAAAGAACGCGCCCAGCGTGACCTCGACGAAGTGGTCGACCGAGATGCCCAGAAAGTCGTTGACGGCGCTGATTTCGGCCTTGCGGCCGGCCTCGCGGGCGGTCTGCTCGCGAGCCGTCAAATTGTTGGCGCCCGCCCCACCCGAGCTCCCGGCCGCCTGGGCATTCAGCGACTGCTGGTAAGCCAGGCCGTAGGCCTGCTTGATCTTGCCGGCGCAGACCGACCCCGGGCAGCCAGGCAGCTCCGCGTAGTCGTCGCGCGGAATCGAAATCGCGGTGACCGGTCCGTCCCCGTCCGAAATATGCACCACGATAAGGACATTGGCGTTGTAGCCGCCCGAGCTTTCGTCACCGGCGTGCAGCGCCTCGTAGACGTCCTGGGGCAGGGGCTTGCCGTTCTGGTCCAACCGGCTGTCCAGCCCCATCAGCAGGATGTTCTGGTTGCCGTCCAGCGTCGTGGCCCCGTGCGGTAGCGCGTGCGAAATGATGATCTTGCCCAGCGCGGTGTGGTAGCCCGTCCAGCCCATGCCGGTGATCGCCATGACCACAGCCGAGGCGATGGCGGCGACCAGCCGGCCCTTTCGCAGCGCCCAGCGGCGCGACTGATCGGATCCGCCACTGGCCATAGTGAGTGACCATTGTCCCGGATGACCAGGCGAATTCCCGGTAACCGCAGCCGCGAGCCAACGGTTTACATGCCGGCGGCGTGGCCCTTACAGGCGCTCGGCGATCACGAAGTCGGAGAAGGCGTCCCGGTCTTCGTCCACCTCAGAACTCTGCACCCCGCGCCCCAAGCGGTGCATTTCGTCGATCGAGTTCTGCGCCGTGGCGCGCCAGCCGTTTTCGTTGAGCCAGTCGGCGAGGTTCGCGCGGTGTTCGTCGCGGTACATCAGCTCGCCGACGTCGACGGTCTCCTCCAGGCCGAGCTGGTCGGCCACCTTCTTGAACCGTTCCCGCATCTGCTGGCGCCGCTCCTCGGCGTGCATGGGTGCGGTTTCCGCGGAGACGCGGCTGCCGGCCGGGCTCAGCTCGCCGATCTGGGTGAACAGCTTGTCCTGGGCCTCGGCGGGCAGGTACATCAGCAGTCCCTCGGCCAGCCAGGCGGTCGGCTGGGCCGGGTCGAATCCGGCGGCGCGCAGCGCGGCCGGCCAATCCTCACGCAGGTCGATCGCCACCTCGCGACGATCGGCGGAAGGGGTGGCGCCGCTTTCGGCCAGCGTGGTGGATTTGTAGTCCAGCACCTGCGGCTGGTCGATCTCGTAGACCGTGGTGCCGGCCGGCCAGTCGAGGCGGTACGCCCGTGAGTCCAGTCCCGACGCGAGGATCACGATCTGCCGGATCCCCGCGGCGACGGCGTCGGCGAAGTATGAGTCGAAGAAGTGGGTCCGCACCGCCTGATAGCCGCGCATGTGCTGCATGCGCGCTGCGGATTCTTCATCGATGGCTTCGATCTTGGCTACCACGTCCGGGTCGAGCATGGCCTCCCACAAGACCTCGGCACCGGCATTGTTGACGAGCAGTCGCGCATAGGGGTCGCGGATCAGCGCGTCGGGCTGCTCGGTCTCGATGGCCCGGGCGGCGGCCACCATGACCGCGGTGGTGCCGACGCTGCTCTTGATGTCCCAGGTGTCGTCGTGGGTGCGCAGTGAACTCATTGCGGTTGCTCCTTGAATGGACTTCGGTCGGGGGGTGGGCTAGCCAAGACGCGCCCGCAGCAGTGTGCTGCGGACCGCCTCGTCGGTCAGGTCGTCGGGTACCGGACGGCCCAGCCGGGCCATCTCGTCGCGGTTGCTCACGCTGTGCACGTGCCAGCCGTGGTCGGCCAGCCACGCCGCGGCGTCCGAACGGTCCGGCTCGTGGTAGGTCAGTGCTTGGACATTCACATCCAGGCCGAGCCGTTCCCGCATCCGCAGCCAGCGCGAAGAATTGCTCCGCGAGTTCAGGCCGAACATCTCGATCGCGAACTGACTCTCCGGCGCGCTGAGCGCGGTGACCATCTCGAACAGCCGGTCCTGGGCGTCGCTGGGCAGATACGGCAGCAGCCCTTCGGCCAGCCACGCGGTCGGTTGGGTGCGGTCGAAGCCCGCGGCGGTCAGGGCGGCGGGCCAATCGTCACGCAGGTCAACCGGGACGGGGCGCCGGATCGCCGAGGGCACGGCCCCGTGCTGCTGCAGGATCCCGGTCTTGTACTCCAGCACCTGGGGCTGGTCGATCTCGTAGACCGCGGTGCCGGCCGACCAGTCCAACCGGTAGGCCCTGGAGTCAAGCCCGGCCGCCAGGATCACCGCTTGGCGGATCCCAGCGCCGATGGCGTCGGCGAAATACTCGTCGAAGAAGTGGGTGCGCACGGCCTGGTAGTCGATGCCGCATCGATGCGAGCGCTGTCCGTGCTGGTCGCCGTCGAGCCAGGCGAGCTCGGGGTCGGCCAGCCGCGCCCACGCCGGACCGGCCGACGACACCAGCAGGCGCGCGAAGTCGTCGCGAATCAGCGGATCGGGTCCCGCGGTTTCCGCGGCGCGCGACGCGGCGACGCCCAGCGCGGTGGCGCCGACGAGTTCGGTGATGGTCCAGCTGTCGCCGGCAGACCGTACGGAAGGCGGCAACGATGCGTCCAGATCAGTCATATCCCGACCATGGTACCGGGATAAGTTAGTTAGCCTATACGCTTTGTGCGCAACTTCACTGCGCCCCGAAGCGCCCTTAACCCTCTGGGCGGAAGAGCGCGCCTTCCAGCAGTTGGCGCAGCATTCCGGTGACCGCCAGCATCTCGTGATAGCTCTGGATATATCCCGCGTACAGACCCACGCCGGAGATCACCACGAGCAGGGTTTCGACCAATGCCAACGGATCGACATCGGCGACGACCTCGCCGGACCGGATCGCATCGTTGACCACGCGCAACAAGAATTCCCGAGCCATCCGTATGGACTCATTTTCGGTTTTGCTCCATTCGGGGTGCCGCTGCGATTCAAGAACGCCACCGATAATGAATGCTGACCCCGCGGGATTTTCCGAATTGGCTTTCACCGCGGCGGAGATGAACGCCGTCAGCCGCGCCACCAGCGTGGTTTCGCGCTCCGCCCGTTTAATGCCGGTCCCGATAATGAATTCATTTGTTTCGTCGAGCACTTCCTGATACAGCACCCGCTTGCTCGAGAAATAGTGATTGATCGCCGGGCGGGTCAGGTCGGCGCGCGCCGCGATGGCCTGGAAGGTCGCGCCGTCGTAACCCCGCTCGCTGAATACCAAACGAGCCGCTTGGATGATCCGTCGGCGGGTCTCGTCGGCCTTCGCCGCAGGCGGACGCCCGGGCCGGCGATTCCCCCGTGGATGCATTGCTAAAGTGTGCCACCGCTGTGGTGCGGCATTAGCGCATTCGGCGGAATGGTGCCAAATCTTCCGGCCTGGTAGTCCTCTAGCGCCTCGATCAATTCCACGCGAGTGTTCATCACGAAAGGCCCGTAGTGGAATACCGGCTCGCGAATGGGCCGTCCGCCCAAAAGCAGCACATCAATGGCGGAGCGAACCGGTGCGTGACTCGAATCCGCGACCTGCCGGGCCCCCACGGTGATCCGATCACCGGGCCCCAGGACCGCTAACTGCCCTTCATGGATCGGATGGGCCACCGGCCCGACGTACCCACTGCCGGACAGCACATAAACCAGCGCATTGAAGTCTCGCCGCCAGGGCATGTTGAGCCGAGCCCCGTTCTCGATCGTCGCGTGCGCGAGGGTGATCGGGGTGTGGGTGGCACCGGGCCCGCGGTGTCCGGTGATCTCGCCGGCGATGATGCGGAGCAGCGCCCCACCGTCGTCGGATGCGAGCAATGCGGCGTCGCCGCCCGCGATGGCCTGATATCGCGGGGCAGCGAACTTGTCTTTCTTGGGCAGATTCACCCAGAGCTGGACGCCGTGAAAGAGCCCGCCGCTGTCGACCAGTTCGGCCGGCGGCGTCTCGATGTGCAGGATGCCCGAACCTGCGGTCATCCACTGCGTCGCACCGTCGGTGATCAGACCGCCACCGCCGTGGGAGTCCTGGTGCGCGAACTTGCCGTCGAGCATGTAGGTCACGGTTTCGAAGCCGCGGTGCGGATGCCAGTCGGTGCCCCGGGGCTCCCCCGGTGCGTATTCGACCGCACCCATCTGGTCCATGTGCACGAAGGGGTCGAGCGCGGCCGCGCCGACTCCAGCGAAAGCGCGGACGACCGGGAAACCCTCGCCCTCGTACCCCCGCGGCCCGGTGGTGATCGATCGCACCGGCCGCTCGGTGTCGGCGGGAGTTGGACCGCCCACGCGTGGCAACGTCAGCGTGTTAGCCGTGACTGCAGGCATCTGGCCTCCTCATATAGCGGATGCCCTGTATAACCGGACTACGGTCCAGTTATTCCATTGCGGCGTGACATGCTGCTGCCAGCGGCGTCGTCGGCACGAGGTGCGTTCGGTCGGCCCCGGCCAGGACGGCCGGCGTGCGAACGATAGTTTGATAAGGCAATATTTGCCGAGAAAAATAGTCGTCGTTGTGCTGGTCTCGCGATGTTCGACGTGGCTCCGAAATGACTCGGACGCCGACGTGAGAAGGCCGCTGAGAAAGGTGACGGGGGATGGAGCAGAACAGTTCGGCGGCCGAACCGGCCCGGACGCGGCCAACGGCGTCCAGTGCCGTCGGGCAGGTCGCCAGCTGGACGCGGGCGAACCGCCTCGGATTGTTCTGCGTGGCGATCGTGGTGGGGGTCGGCGCCGGGCTCGGCGCCGCAGCATTCCGGTATCTGGTCTTCGGCTTCACCTGGCTGGCAACCGGGCACGACGAGTTCGGCCAGCAGGGATGGGTGGCCAGCGATCACCTGCCGTGGTTGGGGGTCGGGTTCTATGCGGTCATCCCCGTAATCGGCGGGTTGCTTTATGGGCCGCTGATCAACCGGTTCGCGCGAGAGGCGCGCGGCCACGGCGTGCCGGAAGTCATGATCGCGGTCGCAGAGAACGGCGGCCGCATCCGGCCTCAGGTGACAGTCGTGAAGGCACTGGCCTCGGCGATGTGCATCGGCACCGGCGGATCGGTAGGTCGCGAAGGACCGATCGTGCAGATTGGCGCGGCCCTGGCGTCCAGCTTCGGTCAATGGGTGCGGATGCCGGAGAACCGGCTGAGGGTGCTGGTGGCCTGCGGCGCCGCCGGTGGCATCTCGGCAACGTTCAACGCCCCGATCACCGGCGTGTTTTTCGCCGTCGAGCTGATCCTGCGCGAACTCTCCGTCGAAGCGATATTCACGATCATGCTTTCGGCGATGGTGGCCGACGTGATAGCCCGCGTCTTCTTCGGCTCGGCCCCCTTCCTCACCCAGCTGCCGGAAGGCATCGAACTCAATCACATCGCCAACTATTTGTTGGTGGCGCTCCTCGCGGCGATCGCCGGGCTGCTCGGGATCGTCTTCAAGAACCTGCTGTACAAGACCGAGGACGTGTGCGACCGGCTATGGGGAAGCCGCCCGGACTGGGCGCGCCCGGCCGTCGGTGGAATCGTGCTCGGCCTGCTGCTGCTCGCCGTGCCCCAGCTCTACGGGGTCGGCTACCCGGTCATGTATGCCGCCTTCGCCGGCCATTACGCCTTGTGGTTTCTGGTGATCCTCGCCGCCGGGAAGATGCTGGCGTGCAGCTTGACCATTGGGATCGGCGGCTCCGGCGGCGTATTCGCTCCTTCGTTGTTCGTGGGGGCCACGTCGGGCATGGCCTTCGGCCTCATCGTGCAGCACGTCATCGGCACGGCGGTCGGGCATCCGGCGCTCTACGCCATCGTCGGCATGGGCGCGGTGTTCGCCTCTGCTTCGCGGGCCCCGCTCACGGCACTGGCCAGCACCGTCGAAATGACCGGAGACTTCACCCTTACCCTGCCGGTCATGCTGGCCGTCGCCGTCGGCACCACCGTGTCGCGCGGTCTCTCCTACGGCACCATCTACACCGCCAAGCTGTTACGCCGGGGGATCGACATCGACCGGCCCACGCCCACGCACGCCTTCGCCGGCCTGACGGTGGCTGACGCCATGCACCCGTTCGCCACCCCACTCGACCTGACCGACCCGATGGGTGACGCAACGCATGACTGGACCACACTGCTCGGCCCCGTGACCCGGGTCCGTGAACCTCAGGCGCTGTTTGCCAATGACAGCCTCGCCCAGGCCTTGCGTCAGCTCGTCCTCTACGGCCGCGACGGCTTACCGGTGATCGACACCGACGCACGGCGCGTTCAGGGCTGGCTGACCAACCAGAACGTGCTGCGCGCGGTCGCTACCCACGTCACGGCCGACCCGGGAACACCCGGCCCCGAACACGATCCGCGAAGTCAGCTCGACGGGTACTGCATCGTCGAGCACACCCTCACAGCCGATTCGGTCGCAGTCGGGCGCAACCTGGACGATTTCGGATGGCCGGCGGGCCACGTCCCGGTATCCGTGGTGCACAATCGACGGCTCGTGGACGCGCATCCCACCGTGCGGCTTTCGGCAGGCGACCGGATCAATGTCCTCGTGCCAAAAAACGGTTCACGCGGCACCGAGGCGTAACCGAGGCGGTAAAACGCAAGCGTCAGGATTTGCCGCGAGCGCTGCTGGCAGCATCCTTTTCGGTGCTCTTGCCCTTATGCGCCAGCTCGCCGCCGGCGCTTTCCAGGTGCGCGCGGACGAACCATTGGAACTTCTCCAGCTGGCCCGCCTGGCCGATCAGCAAGTCCTGGGTCACCTGGTCGAGTTCGTCCGTCTCGTCGATGTACTGACGGATGTCCTCGATGACGCCGTTGTAGACGAGGTCGAGCGCGGCCAGGTGGGCCTGGACCGTGTCGCGGCCGACCGAGTAGTCGTCCCAGGAACGGTCGTTGAGGATGGCGCCCGGCGTACCCTGCGGCGAAGCACCAAGGGCCGCAATGCGTTCGGCGACATCGTCGGCGAACCCGCGGACCGCGTCCACTTGCGGGTCGATCATCTCGTGCACGCCGATGAAGTTGGGCCCCACCACGTTCCAGTGGATGTGCTTCAGCGTCAGATGAAGATCGTTGTAGGTGCTCAGTTGCTTTTGCAGTAGTTCGGTGAGCCGCACTGCCTGCTTGTCGGTCAATCCCGGAATTGTGAACTGAGTCATCGCTTGTTTCCTAGCTTCCTTCCATGGGGTTCGCACAAGTTACTTGCCCTGTTGGGTACCCGATGGCCCAGTTGAAAAACGCGGCGGATCAAAGCGAGTGGATTTGCTGCACCGGTAGTCGCGGCCCGCGGCGGGGTTCGTACGCCAGTCCGCTGGCTTCGAGCAGCCGCACCACTCGCTGGCGGTGGGGTCGCATCGGCTCGAGCACTTCGAGCATGCCCGCGTCGTCGACGGGCCGCCCCAGCAGCGTCCACCCGATCATTTTTGGGACGTGGTAATCGCCCACCGACACGGCGTCGGCATCGCCGAAGGCGCGTTGCGCGGTCTCGGCGGCGGTCCACTCCCCCACGCCGGGCAGCGACATCAGCGCCGCACGCGCCTGCTCCGTCGACCGAGACACCAGCCGTTCCAGCGAGGGGGCCCGCCGCGCACACGTCACCACCGCCTGCGCCCGCCTCGGATCGACGTTGGCGCGGTGAAATTCCCACGACGGGATGTTTCGCCAAACGTGCGCCGACGGCATGACCCGCATCCCCTCCGGCGCCGGTCCGGGCGCCGGGGTCCCGTACTTCGACACCAGCACCCGCCACGAGCGAAACGCGTCGGCGCCGGGCACCCGCTGCTCGATGATCGCCGGGATCAGCGCCTCCAGCACCAACCCGGTGCGGCCCAGGCGTAAGTGCGGAACGCGTTGGTGCGCGGCGGCAACCGTCGGGTGCCGCGGCACGAAATCCGAGTCGTCGTCCTGAAGTCCCAGCATGGCGGGCAGCATTTCGATGAACTCCTGCGCGCCGCTGCCCCACGCCACACCTTGTGCGGCATCGGGGCCGACGCGGCTGATCCGGGCCGTGACGGGTCCGGTGGGCAGCAGGCTGGTGCGCCAGATCGAGCCGTCACCGGGTGCCCGAAAGCACGGGTCCCCGCGGCCACGGCGAAGGGGCGCCAGCGTGTGCCCGAAGCTGACGGCTCCGGGGAACACGACCGTGCGCGTGCTCTTCACCTGTGACCCTCCGAATGCCGTGATTGACCGTGAACTGTGTCCCAAGTCAATATTGCGGTGTGATGACGCCGTTCGATGACCCGCAGGGCGAACTGGCCTGGATGTTCTTGCAGAGCACCAGCGACGGCGGCGATCTGGACGAGGGTTTCGCCCTGCTCAGCGAAGACTTCACCTACTGGACGCTCTACACGCGTACTTCCTGCGACAAGCAGACATTTCGGCGGGCGGTCGAGCGGCGCAAACAAGATCTCGAACTGACCATCGATTTGGAGCGCTGCGTCAACGAGGGCGAGACGGTGGTGGTAGAGGCGCAAGCCACCGGCACCACCTCCGCCGGCATCGAGTACGACAGCCCGTTCGTGTGCATCTTCGATACCCGCGACGGGCTGATCGTCGCGATGCGTTTGTACAGCGACACCCGCGCGGTGGCGAGCGCACTTCCCGGGTGGCTCCCCTACTGAGCCGAGATGCTGATGTCGGCCTTGTTCGGATAGAACGCGACATGCCCGGCAATCGCCGCGACCGCCGGATACGGCTGCTCATACGTCCAGATCACGTCGGTGACCGTGTCGCCTGCCGGGGTGGTCACGCTGTAGTAACTGGCGTCGCCCTTGAAGGGGCAGTGTGTCGTGGTGTCGGTCCGGGTGAGCCGGTCCTGCACCACGTCGGCGATCGGAATGTATTGCACCGCAGGCAAAGTGGCTTCGCGCAACTCGAGCGCGGCCGTGGTGTCGGCGACGAGCTCGCCATTGACCTTGACCTGAACCCGGCCCTTGGTCGGCTCGATGGTGATCGGGTGCCCGGCGCTGGGCTCTTTGATTTCCGGGTGGCTCATGGATCCTCCTCAGACGCGGATAACGGTTGCAACACCAGCCCGCGCCCATCACTTCCCGATCAGGCGGGGCCGAATGCGTAGCGGTGGTATTGCGACATGTTCGCCACGGCCGGTACCAGCGCCATGGTCCTGCCGAGCACTTGATACCTGCGCGGCAGCCACGCGAACGTCTCCGATTCGAACCACCGCTGCCAGGACAGCAAGCGGGTACCGGGCACCGCGGACAGGATGTCGGCGGGTCCGTCGATACCCCAGCTCAGCTTTGAGCCCGAGCGGCGCACCACCCTGTTCATCCACTGCGACTTGATGCCCAGCCGGTTGAAGGCGTCGAACTGAAGCTCGCCGGCCTCGAAGCGATCGACGATTCGCCGCAGCATCGCAACGCCCTCCGGCCGGTCGAGATACATGGTCAGTCCCTCGGCGATCATCAGCGTGGGCCGGTCGTTGGGTATCTCGGCGACCCAGGCCGGGTCGATGACCGACGCCGCGATCGCCTGGCGGTTATCCGTCGCGGGGTAGAGCTGGGTGCACAGCCTGGCGACGTCGGGGTAGTCGATGTCATACCACTGGACGTGCGGGCCCGGCTGCAGCCGGAAGTAGCGGCTGTCCAACCCGCAGCCCACATGCAGGACGACGGCGCTTCGATGCGCCGCCAGGAATTGACGCACCCAGATGTCGAAGTGCGCCGTGCGCGTCGTCACCGACGTCGAATTACGGGGCGTGATGGTGGTTTTCGACCAGTCGTAGTCGATTCGCCCGACTATTTCCTTCGCGTAGCGATCACCCAGGATCGGCTTGGGCAGATCGGCGTCGAGGGCTTTGGCGTACAACGTCGCCAACATGGTCTGCGGCGGCCCGTGGAGATCGAGCTGAAGGCGTTCCACGTGAACGAAGCCTATTCGGCGCGGGCGGCGCCGCTGTCCTGGGTGTCTTTTCGGCCGGCCTGCGCGGTCTTCAGTGCGGCCCAGAAGCGGGCCGCCTCGCGGATGGATTCCTCGACCGGGCGCGGCTGCCAGCCCAATTCGCGCACGGCCTTGCTGTGGTCGACGGGCGCTTCGGCACGCATCATGCGCACCGACGCGAGGCTGAGTTCGGCGTCCTTGCCGGTGAGGCGCGCCCGCAGATTGCCCAGCGCCGCCAGCGCATACAGCATCGGGACCGAGATCGAGCGCCGCGGCGCCGGCACCCCGGCCTCGTCGGCCGCGATCCGGACCACCTCTTTCAGCGCGATCATCCGTTCGGAGATCAGGTACCGCTCGCCGATGTGCCCGTGTTCGGCGGCCAAGATCATGGCCCGGGCGGCGTCGGTGACGCCGACCGCCTCCAGCGCGATGCCCTCCATTGTGAAGGGCAGCTTGCCGAAGACCGCGCCGGCGATGAACGCACCGTGCGGGGTGCGACCCCAGTCGCCGCTGCCGTAGGTCGTCGACACGCACATCGCCACCGCGGGCAGCCCGGCCTCGGCCACATAGCGCATCACGAGGTTCTCGGCCTGGACCCGGGATTGAACGTAGTCCGACAACCCCCGGGTGCCGATGATGTCTTCTTCGGTCGCCACGTGCCCGTGGCGCCGGCCGACGGTCGCGTAGGTGCTGGTGAAAATGAACCGGCGCAGGTCGGGTTGTGTGACGGCCACTTCGAGAACGTTGCGCAACCCTTCGACGTTGGTGCGAAACAGCGGCGAGGTGTCGCGCAGCCAGGCGCGCGTGTCGACGACGCAGTAGTAGACCTCGTCGACGCCGTCCATCGCCTCCTGCAGCACGGCGGTGTCGAACACGTCGCCGTGAAATCGGGCCAGCGTGAGGTCATCGATGGCGCGGGTGTTGGCGTTCGGCCGCACCATCGCCCGGACTTCCGCGCCGTCGGCGACGAGTTGGCGGGTCACATGCGACCCCAGGAAGCCGTTGGCGCCGATGACCAGCTTCGGTTTGGTGCTCACGAATCCCTCTTCCTTCACTGTTCGCCGCCGTTCTCCCGCATCCAGCGCGCGGCGTCGTCGTCGAGCGTGCCCAGCGCCTGCGCCTTGCGGCACCACTTCATCCCGGCCCGCAGGAAGCGCAACGGGTTGTAGATGTCTTCCTGCCGACACCACAGGCCCTCACCGGCGTAGGTGATGATCGAAATGTTGGTCGCGGTGATGACGCTGCCGTCCCCGGGATCGCGCATCGGGTTGTCGAGTTCCATGATGATGCGGCCGCCTGCCTCGTCGATCACCGACCACAACGACGGGAACGCGACCATGTGGCTGCCGGGAAAGGTGCTCATCGTCCGGCTGATCCACGCACGGACCTCGTCGCGGCCGTGCATGGTGCCCGCGGCGTGCTCGATGTACAGGACGTCGGGTGTGTAGTGCTGGACCCACGCGTCCCAGTCCTGCGATCGCGCCGCCGCATCGACGGTCGCTTCGAATCTTTCGAAGGCGGCGGCCAGTTCGCTACGGGAGAACTTCGGCGTGCTCATGATTTCGCGGCACCGTTGCAGCTCATCGGCGGAGTGTAGCCTGGCTTTTGTTCTGCTCGAGTGCTGGCCGGTTATGGAGGACGAACGATGACCAACCAGAAAGCAATTCTGGCCGGCGGCTGCTTTTGGGGAATGCAGGAACTGATCCGCAAGCAGCCGGGCGTGGTGTCCACCCGGGTCGGTTACACCGGCGGTGACGTCCCCAATGCGACCTACCGCAACCACGGCACGCACGCCGAAGCCATCGAGATCGTCTATGACCCGACGATCACGGATTACCGCACGATGCTGGAGTTCTTCTTCCAGATTCACGATCCGACAACGAAAGACCGGCAGGGCAACGACCGGGGACCCAGTTACCGGTCGGCCATCTTCTACCTCGACGATGAGCAGAAGCGGATCGCGCTGGACACCATCGCCGATGTCGAGGCGTCCGGGCTGTGGCCGGGCAAGGTGGTGACCGAGGTCAGTCCGGCCGGCGACTTCTGGGAAGCCGAGCCCGAACACCAGGACTACCTGCAGCACTACCCCAGCGGATACACCTGCCACTACATCCGCCCCGGCTGGAAGCTGCCGCGCCGCGCCACCGCGGGCCAGTAGGGAGTCCCGGCCTCCTTTCCCGGGCGCTGTGCGACACCACCGTTAATGGGGTGCAACGATGTCGCGCGCAACATCGACATCACGGTCCCGTAGGCGCAAGATCTAATACGGGTGCGCGCCAGCGTGGGTGCGCTTTTCATATGCGTGAAAAGTCCGCTCGCGAAGGGAACTTGGGTCATGTCGTCTTCACCTACCGTCTGGGATGTCACCTACGAGCTGCTGCGCTCGTTGGGATTGACGACCGTGTTCGGCAATCCGGGATCGACCGAGCAGACGTTCCTGAAGAACTTTCCGGACGACTTCAGCTACGTACTAGGACTGCAGGAGGCGTCGGTGCTGGCGATGGCGGACGGCTTCGCACAGTCCACCGGTAAGCCGGCTCTGGTGAACCTGCACACCGCGGCGGGCACCGGTAACGCCATGGGCAGCCTGATCGCGGCGTACAAGAGCAACACCCCGCTGATCGTGACGGCCGGGCAGCAAACTCGCGAAATGGTGCTCTGCGAGCCATATCTGACCAACACCAGCGAGACCCAGCTGCCGCTGCCATGGGTCAAGTGGGCGTATCAGCCCGCCCGCGCCGAGGATGTGCCGGCGGCATTCATGCGGGCCTACACCCTCGCCGTACAGCCACCCGCGGGCCCGGTGTATTTGTCCATCCCGCTTGACGACTGGGAGAAGCCTGCGCTGGGCCCGGCCGTGATCCGCACGGTGAGTGAGCGATCTGCGCCCGACGCGGATCGCCTCAGCGCCTTCGCCGAGCGCATCAACCGGGCGCGGCGGCCGCTGTTGGTGTTCGGCCCCGAGGTCGATCGGGCCGGCGCCTGGGATGCCGCCGTCGCGTTCGCCGAGAAGGTCAGCGCGCCCGTACACGCCAGTGCGCTGCCGGACCGATTGTCGTTCCCCGAGGATCATCCGCTGTATCAGGGCATGTTGCCGATGACCATCGCCGAGGTGACCAAGGTGTTGCGCGGGCATGACCTCGCCGTGGTGATCGGCGCGCAGGTGTTCCGCTACTACCCGTATGTGGCCGGAGATTATCTGCCCGAGGGCACCGAGCTGTTGCACATCACCGCTGATCCGTGGCTGACGGGCGCCGCCCCGGTGGGCGACAGTCTGCTGGGCGACACACTGCTCGCCCTGCGGGGGCTCACGCCGTTGATCGAAACCAGCTCTGGCCGGCCGGTACCCACTCCGCTGGACCGCACCCCCGGAACGGTGGAGCCGGCCAGCGCCCCGTTGACACCGGCCCAGGTGTACTCCGCATTGAGCACGGTGAAGCCGCCCGAAGCGGCGCTCGTCAACGAGTCGACCTCGACATTGGCCGAGCAGGCGCACTGGCTGCCCACGGTGCGGTCGAACTCGTTCTTCGCCACCGGCAGCGGTGGTATCGGGTGGGGCGTGCCCGGCGCGGTCGGTATCGCGCTGGGCGACCGCGCATGCGGCCGCAAGCGGCCCGTGGTGGCGACCATCGGTGACGGGTCGTTTCAGTATTCCATTCAAGCGATCTGGACGGCGGCCCAACACAAACTGCCGATCGTGTTCGTCGTGATGCGCAACGGGGAATACGCCGTCCTGAAATCATTTGCGCTACTTGAGAAAACGCCGGGAGTGCCGGGATTGGACCTACCCGGCCTCGATATCGAGTCATTGGCGACGGGCTTCGGCTGCCATGCCGTCACGGTGGGTGACACCGAGCAGTTGGTCAAGGAATTCAACGCGGCGCTGATCGCCAACGGGCCCACCGTGATCGTGGTGCCTACGAAACCCCAACTCGCGCACCTGGGCTGAGAGGCAGATGCACGCAGTAGAGATCACCACGACCGGTGGTCCGGAGGTGCTCGACTACGTTGAGGTACCGGTGCCCGTACCCGGGCCGGGGCAGGTGCTGATCAAGGCCGGCGCGATCGGCGTGAACTTCATCGACACATATTTCCGGACCGGCCTGTATGCACACTCGCTGCCCTTCATCCCGGGCAGCGAAGTGTGCGGCGTCGTCGCAGCCGTCGGCGAGCGGGTGAGCAGGATCGGTGTCGGTGACCGGGTAGCCACCTCGGACGCCATCGGCGCGTACGCCGAATACTGCTTAGCACCATCGGATTTAGTGACCATCGTCCCCGATGGGATCACGTCAGAGGTGGCCGCATCGGCCCTCTTGAAGGGGCAGACCGCGCATCTGCTGATCAAATCGGTCTACCCGGTGCGCCCCGCCGACACGGTATTGCTGCACGCCGGGGCGGGCGGTGTCGGGTTGATCCTGACGCAATGGGCTACCAGCCTGGGCGCGCGGGTGATCACCACCGTCTCGACACCACAGAAGGCCGCGATGTCGCGGGGCGCGGGCGCCGTCGAGGTGCTCGACTATCCCGACGACCCCGACACCTTCGGCGCGAAGATCCGTTCGCTGACCGACGGCCACGGTGTCGCGGCGGCCTACGACGGCGTCGGCAAGTCCACGTTCGACGCCAGCCTGTCCAGTCTGGCGATCCGCGGGACGCTAGCCCTCTACGGAGCCTCCAGCGGTCCGGTTCCGCCCGTCGATCCACAACGACTCAACGCCGCAGGGTCGGTGTATTTGACCCGGCCGATGCGCACCCATTTCAATCGCAACTACGACGAATTCTCTTGGCGCTCCGGTGAACTCTTCGACGCCATCCAAGCCGGGTCAATCATCGTGACGACGGGCGAACGCTATCGTCTGCACGACGTCGCGCAGGCCCATCGCGACCTGGAGAACCGCAAGACGCACGGCTCGACGGTCCTCATCCCGTGATCGCGCGGCCCACGCGAGAGGCGGGCTAGGCTGCCGCTATGGCAGCCTCCGCGGCGGATCCGCAATTGGCCGAACTCGGCGCGGCCCTGCTTTCACGCGCCGACGAACTTGCCGACAGCATGGTGGCGCTGCTGCGGCGCGACGTCGGCTTTCATCGCACCGTGGCGCTGGTGACGGACGACCAACTGCGCGGGGCGATTCGGGTTCATCTCGATTTCATCCTCGGGATCTTCGGCGCCCCGGAACGCGATTACGACACCGCCGCGGCAGCCGCGACGGGCCGTAGTCGGGCCGCTGCCGGTGTCCCACTACCCGCGGTCATGGATTCCTACCGGATGTGCGCTCGGTTTCTCTGGGACGAACTGCGTGCGGAGGCGGGCCGGGCGCGGACGGTGACCGACGGCGGACTGGTCCGCGCCTCGTCCGCGATGTGGCTTGCGCTGGAAGAGTTCACTACCGCCATGGTCAGTGGATACCAGGAGGAAATGACACGCCGGCTGGTGGACCGCCAACAGGAGCGCTCGGCAATGGTGCAAGCACTGATCGACGGCCGGCTGCCAGACACCGTGGACCTGTGGAATACCGCTGACACTCTGCGTATTTCGCTACAAGGCCCGTACACCGTGGTGTGTGCTGAACTGTCCAGCATCGGCAAGTCGGTTTTGCCCGGCATCGAGAACCAATTGGCCGGGCGGGGAATCTCTTCTGCCTGGCGACTGCAACCCGACATCGAGATCGGCATCCTGCACCTTGGCCCAACCGGATCACTTGACCTCGTGGCCGCGGAACTGAGCAAGTATCCGGCCACTCGCATAGGGATCAGCCCGTCGATAATTGACCTCGAGCAAACCGCAAGCGCATTGCGCTACGCAAGGATCGCGATGACGGCATCGCGTCCCGATCGTGGACCGATCACCGTCTTCGACCGCGACGTCATCGCCGTCACCGCTGTGGCCGCCCCCGAGGTGATGGGCCGTATCGCGGCGAACGTTCTCGGTCCGCTCGACGATCTGGCCGATCACGAACGAGAAGCATTGCTCGACACCCTGGAGGCCTGGTTCGACCATGGAGGTTCGACCGAGCGTGCCGCACAGGCCCTGTACGTCCACCCCAATACGGTGCGCCAAAGGTTGCGCAAGATCGAGCATCGAACCGGACGCCTGGTCACCGAACCCCGCGCGGCGGCGGAATTGTGTATCGCCTTGGAAACCACTCGCCGCACCCCGCCACGCGGCGAAAACTGAGCTACGTCAAGCGGAACGGCGCCGGTGCAGCACAATCCGGCCGCCGTCCTTCGGGGTGAACGCCACCCCGCGGCAATGCCAAGGCTCATCCGGTGCGTCTGTCGTTTCAATAGTGCAGTGGCGCAACACCGTTCGAAGCACCACATCCATCTCCATATTGGCGAACGCCGCCCCGACACACCGGCGGGTGCCGCCGCCGAACGGCACCCAGGACAGCGCCGACGGTTTCGTTCCAATAAAGCGCTGGGGGTCAAAGCGCTTGGGATCGGGGAACACCTCGGGGTTGTCGTGTAGTTGCGCTATGCCGACGATGATCGAATAACCGCGCGGAATCCGCCACTCGCCGAGTTGAAAGGTCTCCGGGTAAACGTGGCGACCGGCGAAGTCGATCACCGTCCTCGCCCGCTGGACCTCCAGGATCGTCGCCTGACGAAGCTCGCTGCCGCCGTTGTCGGCCTCCTCGACGAGCGCCCTCAGCAGGTCCGGGTGCCGGCTGATCCGCTCGAACGCCCAGCCCAACGTGGACGCGGTGGTTTCGTGTCCGGCCGCCAGCAGGGCGAGCAGCTCGTCACCAATGTCCTTGCGCGACATGGCCGTACCGTCGTCGTAGGTGCTGCGCAGCAGCAGGGCGAGCACGTCGGTCCGCTCGGCGAAGTTGGGGTCCGCCCGCTCGGACGCGATCAACGTGTCGATGACCTTGTCGTACTGACGTCGCCACTCGTCCAGGCGCGACCACGGGCTGAACCGGCCGTAATTCCGTTTCGGCTTCGGCAGCGACGCCAGACGCGAGCCCAGGGTGACCCACGGCGGGATGAGCCGTCGCAGCTCGTCGAGTTCGGCTCCGTCGGCCCCGAAGACCGCGCGCAGGATTGCGTTCAGCGTGATCCTCATCATCGGTGGCAGCGTTGCGAAAGACTCACCCTGCGGCCAGCCGGCGATCTCGCGCAGCGTCTCCTCTTCGATGATGCTCTCGTAGTTCTTCATGCTCTTGCCGTGAAACGGCGGCGCCAACAGGCGTCGCCGGCGGCGGTGGTCGTCGCCCTCGAGCGCGAATACCGAGCCGTGGCCGAACAATCTGCTCAGATTGGGCTGGATGTTGCCGAGTTCGTCGGGGCTGGTGGTGAATATCTGTTTGGCCAGCTCCGGGTCACTGACCGCGATGACGCGCCCCCACATCGGGAGTTTCAGCGTGAAGACACTGCCATAGCGGCGCGATAGTCGCCGCATCATCGTGCGCCGCGACATCGCGAATCCAAGGCCCTGGAATACCTTGGGAATTCGGGCCGCAGGAGGCAACTTGACTGCGGCCGGCGGGGCGGCGACTTGTTGGCGCATGACGATGACTTCTCCCAACATATGCCCCGGCAGCGGGGTGGTACGGCGATGTACCGCAGGTCCTTCCCGGTACGGTACTCTGAAGTACCAAGCCTGACAAGGTGCCGCACCCACCGAAAGGGGCGCCCGCGTGACACCAGCGGTGACAGCGACCGTCGCCGGCGCGGTTGCGGATGACGCACCCGCCGAGCCGGATCCATTTCGGCAACGGCTGCTCGACGGCCTGGCCACCTCGATCAGCGAGCGCGGCTATCGCGCCAGCACGGTCGCCGATGTCGTCCGCCACGCGCGCACGTCCAAGCGCACCTTCTACGACCACTTCGCCGGCAAGGAAGAATGCTTCCTCGAGCTACTGGCCGTCGACATCGAGAAACTCGGCGCGAAGATCACGACCTCGGTCGATCCCGAGGCCGACTGGCACGTGCAGATCCGGCAGGCGGTCGAGGCCTATGTCGGATACATCGAGGCTCGGCCGGCCATTACGTTGAGCTGGATCCGTGAATTGCCCTCGCTGGGTGCGGCCGCTCGGCCCGTCCAGCGTCGCGGACTGCAGTTGCTGTCCAGCCTGCTGATCGACCTCAGCGCCAGTCCCGGGTTCCGGCGCGCAAAGCTACCTCCGTTGACCCCGCCGCTGTCCGTGATCCTGTTGGGCGGCCTGCGGGAGCTGACCGCGCTTGCGGTCGAGGACGGGAAGCCGGTCCGAGAAATCGTGGAACCGGCCGTGGATGCGTCCGTAGCCCTGCTCGGGCCGCGGCATTAGCCCGTCGATCTCCGTAACCGAAGGTGTCGCAAGCCATCCGGCCTGCGCCTGGCAGCGCTAGGCTCTCCGCAGACCCCACCCGTTCCGACATGGAGGATCCTGCGATGCGGCTCTCGACCCGAAACCAGCTCAGGGGGACCATCACCGAGGTCGAACTCGGCACCGTGATGGCCGTTGTGAAGGTGACGCTTGACGGTGGCGATCAGGTGGTCACGTCGTCGGTGACCAAGGATGCCGCAACCGACCTCGGACTCAAGGTGGGGCAGCCGGCGACCGTGTTCATCAAGTCGACGGAAGTGACGATCGGCGTCGACTAGCTCAAAGTTTCAGGAACGCGCGCAACCGGTCGAGGACCAGGTCGGGCCGCTGGTCCACGATCCAATGGCCAACGCCGTCGACCAGCTCGACCCCGAAATCATTGATGCGATCGGCATATCCGTCGGTGAGATCGGGCGTGATCACGGGATCTTCGGTTCCCGTCAGCCAGCGGACCGGGACGTCGACCCGAGCATCGTTGTATTCGCCGCGCATCCATCGCCGCATCTCTTTGGTTTGGAAGCTGCGATACCACCGCGAACCGGCCTCCGCGTGGCCGGGCTGCTGCATGCACTCGAGGTACATGCGGGTGTCTTCCTCGGGCAGGGTGTAGCCACCCCCGACCCATGACCCGAGCATGCGGACGAACCGGGAGTTGGGATCGCTGATCACCCGCGGCCCGATGATCGGCAGCGAAATCGGGATCTGATACCAGAACCGCCAGATATTACGCAGCGTCGCAAGGCTCGGCTTCACCCACGGCGCAACGGTATTCACCCCGAAGAATCCGGTCACCTTCTCGGGATGGCGCAGCATCATGATGAACGCGACCGGCCCGCCCCAGTCGTGGGCCACCAGCTTGACGGTAGCGACGCCCAACCGCTCCAGCACCCCGGCCAAGTCGTCGGCCATCTCATCCTTGGTGTAGCTCGAGCGCGGCGCCGAACTCCAGCCCGAGCCGCGCAGGTCCGGACACAGCACCCGGTAGCCGTCGGTGGCCAGCGGTCCGATCAGCTCGTGCCATTCCCACCAGTTCTGCGGGAAGCCGTGCACCAGCATCACCGCCGGCCCGCTCGCCGGACCCGCGTCCGCGACATGGATCGTCACGCCGTCTCCCAGCTCGACGTACCTGTGTTCGACACCGTCCAGCGCGGGCATAGTGACCATGAATTCAGAACGTAGCGGCTCGGCAGGGGTTAGGCCAGGAACCGCTCGACATACGGCGCGAAGCGCTCCCGCAGGCTGTCCTCGTCCAGCCCGAACATCGCAGCGGACGTCTCCACGTTGCCCAGTCGGCCGCGGCGGTGGATCGACAGGTAGTCGGCGATCGGACGACGCGCCTCGTCGGTAAACGGTTCGCCGGCCAGGGCGTAGACCCGCTCGGCAACACCGAGTTCGTCGGCCATGAAGTCGTCGAACCGAACGTCGATCGAGCGTTCCGGCCCGATGGCGTCGCGGTCGCGGACGAGCGCGGTGAGCATCTGATCGAGGCGATCGATCCAGGAGTTGGCGATCTGTTTTACCGGCACCGGCGAGCGGTGCATGCGGGCGGAGTAGGTGATCATCGCGATCATCGACAGCGCCACCGGCACCGGGTCGCGGTGGGTGAACACGACGATGCTGTCGGGGAAGACCCGATCCAGCACCACTACCTGCTCGAGATGCTGGGGCGACTTGAGCAGCCAGCGCCGCCCGCCGCGCAGGAACTGCATCGCTTTGAGTTGCGTCGCGAGGTACCGGTAGTGCGGCGTTTGGTCGTGCGCCTGGTAGTAGTCACGCCAGCGGGGCACATCGGCGAGGGTCTCCAGCAGCATCGTTGACACGTCATTGGCCAGCAGCTGGATCTCTTCGTGCACGTGATCGGTGGTCATCTCGTGCATGAGCGCGAAATGTGGCATGACCATGTTGATCACCCCGACCGCGACGTCCATCCGAGCGCGCCGCGGATCCGGATCGACGCCAACCTCATTCGGCATCGGGAACGGCTCGACGCTTTCCCAGTACGGCATGGTGCGGAAGGTCGGCGGCGCGGCCAGCAGGTTGTGCAGGTGTGTGGTGCCGGTGCGGGGCAGTCCGGCGATGACCACCGGCGAGCGGAGTTCGATGTCATTGATCTCGGGATGTTTGCGCAGCAGGTCCGTCAGCAGCAGCCTGTTCTTGAGCAGCTGCAGCAGTTGTCCGTAGAAGTTCACGACGCCGGCGTCGTGCAGTCCGTCGATCTCGCGCAACGCCGCGAGATAGACGTCGAGGCGTTCTCGGTAGTCTTCGGGGCCGAAATCACGCAGACCGGTGTCGGCGCAGGCCTGCGCGTGCAGCGCGTCGGCATCCAGTGGGCACTGCGGGGCCATCGTGGCCATCATGTCGAGGACTTGCTGTCCCTCGGCGCTGAATCGGGGCCGGGCTAGGTCGTCGAGGCGAACGGTCACGCCGACTTATGTTACTCTGAGTTTCGTAATGGTAGTAGATTTTGGCCGGCCCCGTGATCCGCGCATCGACGGCGCGGTGTTACGCGCCACCGTGGAGCTGCTGGCCGAAACGGGTTATTCCGCGCTGCTGGTCTCCGCCATCGCCAAGCGAGCCGGCACCAGCAAGCCCGCGATCTATCGCCGCTGGCCGAGTAAGGCGCATCTGGTGCACGAGGCGGTGTTTCCGATCGGCGCCGCGACACAGATCCCCGACACCGGATCGCTGCCCGAGGATCTGCACGAGATGGTCTGTCGCGCAATGGCTTTCCTGACCACACCGGCCGCCAGGGCGGCCTTGCCCGGGCTCGTCGGCGAGATGGCGGCCGATCCGACCTTGCATTCGGCGCTGCTGGAGCGGTTCGCCGGCATCATCGGCGGCGGCCTCGGCGAGTTGCTGGAGCGGGCTACCGCCCGTGGCGAGGTGCGCGCCGACGTGAGCGCCACGGAACTGACCGAGGCCATCGCCGGCATCACGCTGATCGGCCTGCTCACCCGCCCCGGCGAACTCGACGATGCGTGGGTCGATCGCACCACCGGGTTGCTCCTGAAAGGAATCAGCGCATGACGCACCAATCGACGGACGCGTGGCAGGAATTGCTGAAAACGCTTGGCGAACTGGATCACTCGTTCCTCGAGGGCGACCGTGCCGTCACCGACGACCGGCATGTCGCCGACGGCTACCGCATGCTCGCCGCCACCCTGGGCGTGGCCCTGGACACCTACCTGTTCCCCGAACCGGGCCGGCCGCAGTTCGTCGCGGTGAACACTCCCTTCCGCCGCGACCGCCGCTGGGGCGGGGACAACACCGACGCCTACTACTTCGTCTGCCCGGTCGATCCCACCCGCCGGTACCGCATCAACGGGAATAAGGGTGACAGCGTGTACTTTTCGGTGACGGCCTACAACGAGCCCTCGCCCGGCGCCTGGTCCGATCGGGTCGTTTCGATCGTCCGCGACACCGATCTCGAGATCGACGCCGACGGCAACTTCTCCTTCGAATTCCCGGCCACGCCCGACGCGGCCGTGCTGATGACCCGCGACTATCAGGCCGATCCCCTGACCGGCCGCCCGGTGACGTGGCACATCGAGGCGCTCGACGAGCCAGACCCGATACGGCACGGCGACACCGAAACCGCGGCGCGTCTGCGCGCCGCGGCCACCTGGTTGCGGACCATGTTCGCCATTGTGCCGCTGGCGGTGGGGACCCGGGTCGACGATGAGCACGCCCTGGGACACGAAACCGCCCATGCCGCCAACGCATTCGCCGATCCCTACCAGGTTCCGGACGCGAACTTCGGCTGGTCGGCGCGCGACGCCTGCTACGCCTACGGCAGTTTTGTGCTCGACGAGGACGAGGCGCTGGTCATCACGCACCGCCCGCCTTCGTGCCGGTTCTGGAACCTGGTGGTGTGGAACCAGTTCATGGCGACCTTCGGCGCGGGCGATGCCAGGTGCTCCCTCAACGGCCACAGCGCCGTCGCCAACAGCGACGGCTCCGTGACGGTGGTATTGTCCCCCGTCGAAACGGCCCACCCGAATTCGCTTACCACGCTTGGCTATCCGCGCGGCAACCTGGCATTTCGCTGGTTCCTCGCCGACGGCGTGCCGCAGCGGCCGGAGGTGAAACTCGTCAAGGCGGTCGACGCGCCCACCGCGGTGACCTGAGGTGGATGGTGGCGACCCGCTTCACCCGGCTACGTCGCGCTCCCGATCGCCACTACGTTCGCGGACCAGCTCGATCGCCCGGCCCAACGTCTCCAGCTTGGCGTCCAGCGTGTCCCCCGCGGGATACATGCGCACGGTGTTCACGCCGGCATCGCGCCACACGGCAAGGCGTGCGGAGACCATCTCCTCGGTCCCGATGAGCGTGGTGGCCAGCACCATGTCGTCGGTCACCAGGGCGGCCGCGCGATCCCGGTCGCCGCGCTGCCAGCACTCGCGGACCTCGGCGGCGACGTCTGCCCAGCCCTGCCGGCTGTAGGCCCGGTTGTAGAAATTCGTGCTCGCCGAGCCCATGCCGCCAAGACTGAAGGCCAGCTCTTTCTTGCGACCCGCGACCATGCCACGCAATTCGTCTTCGTCTGCGGCGAAAGCGACTTCGGCGCCCTGGCAGATGTCGATATCGGCGCGGGTGCGGTTCGCGGCCGCCAGCCCGTCATCGAGGTGGGCGAAGTAGGCGTCGCCGGCGCCTTCGGGAACAAAGCTGGTGCCCAGCCAGCCGTCGCCGACTCGTCCGGTCAGCCGCAGCATCGCCGGCGACAGGGCGGCCAGGTACACCGGGATGGCGTGCTCAGCGCGAGTCGACAACCGCATCGGTACCGCCGCGCCGCCGGGCCGCGGGATCTCGAATTCGCTTCCTGCATAAGAGATTTTCCCGCCCGCGAACACCTGCCGCACGATGTCGACCGTTTCGGAGATGCGCGCCAGCGGCCGGCTGAACGAGACACCGTGCAGGCCCTCGATCACCTGCGGGCCCGAGGCACCCAACCCGAGCAGAAATCGCCCGTTCGACAGATTGGACAGCGTGATCGCGGTCTGGGCGACCATGACCGGCGACCGGGTGCCGACCTGAAAAACGCCGGAACCCAGCAGGATCCGCTCGGTCCGCGCCGCCAGGTAACCCAGCGCCGACGGCGCGTCCGCGCCCCACGCCTCGGCCACCCAGCAGACGTCGAGGCCCAGCTTCTCCGCCTCGACGACCAGCGCCACGACCTCGGCGACCTCGCTGCCGGCACCGGACAGCTCGACCGTCGTGGCGGTCCGCATCAATGGACCCCGTGTTCGGCCAGCCGTTTGATCGCCGCCAGGGTCTTCTCGATCGCGCCCTCGAACTCGCGCAGCCGCACGAACACGATTTTCTGTTCCTTGTCGGGCATCGACTCGAGGGCCACCGACAGCCCCGAGCGGCCCGGCCCCATCTGCATCCAGTAGTTCAGGACGGTGCCGCCGTCGCGGGGTACCAACCGGAATCGCCACTTCGCCGCGGGGTCGTCGGGTTCGCCGACGGCCCAGGCGAATTCGTGTGGCTGGTCGCAGGCGACGATCTGCGAGGTGCTGCTCCATTGCCCGAACGCGTCATGCTCGTTGTGTCCGATGAAGCGGGCACCGACCCGTGGGCCGTCGGATCCCTCGGCCCATTCCACCGCCTTCAGCTCGCTGCTGAACGCCGGCATCAGCGCGATATCCGAGACCAGGCTCCAGACCCGGTCCGGGTCCGCGTCGATCCACGTCGAGGCTTCCACTGTCGGGGTGTCCGCATACCGCGCGCCGGTCCATTCCACGGACCTCATTGTGCCCCTGTCCCGGCGCGAGGCAATGCCCGGACCGCGTTGGATTAGGCGGCGACCGGCTCGGACTCGGTGGGCTTGTCGGCGCCGGCTTTGGGCACCCATGAATCCGGGAAGGTCAGCCGGACGATCTTGCGGACGACGGTGCCGAACTGGCGCAGCAGTGGACCGCGGTTGTACGGGATGCCGTAGCGCTCGCAGATCTCCTGCACCTCGGGCGCGATCTCGGAGTAGCGGCGCGCCGGCATGTCGGGGAACAGGTGGTGCTCGATCTGGTGCGACAGGTTGCCGGATAGCAGATGAAAGAGCTTGCCGCCGGTGAGGTTTGCCGAGCCGAGGACCTGGCGGAAGTACCACATGCCGCGTGACTCGTCCTTGGTTTCCTCGACGGTGAATTCCTGTGTCCCGTCCGGGAAGTGGCCGCAGAAGATGATCATGTACGACCACACGTTGCGCATCAGGTTGGCCGTCAGGTTGCCGGTGAAGACGAACGGCGCGAACGGCCCGGCCAGCAGCGGGAAGGCGACGTAGTCCTTGAGGGTCTGCCGACGGGTCTTGCGCCAGATGGCCCGAAGGACTTCACGCTTGTCCTCGAGCCGGATCTCGCCGGAGCGGATGCGCTCGGTTTCCAGCTCGTGCAGCGCGACGCCGTACTGGAACAACACCATCAGCAGGAACGCGTAGAGCGGGTTACCGATGAAGTACGGCTCCCAGGGCTGGTCCTCGCTCATCCGCAGGATGCCGTAGCCGATGTCGCGGTCCATGCCCACGATGTTGGTGTGGGTGTGGTGCATGTAGTTGTGCGAGTGCCGCCACTGATCGGCCGGGCACGCCGTGTCCCACTCGAAGGCGCGGCCGGAGATGGCCGGGTCACGCATCCAGTCGTACTGGCCGTGCATGATGTTGTGCCCGATCTCCATGTTGTCCAGGATCTTCGACAGGCCCAGCATCGTGGTGCCCAGCAGCCAGGCCGGCGGCAGAAACAACAACGCCCGGCCACCGACTTCCAGCGCACGCTGGGTCTTGATGACCCGGCGGATGTAGTCGGCGTCCTGTTCGCCAAGTTCTGCCATCACGCGTTCCTTGATGGCATCGAGTTCACGGCCGAACGCGTCGGCCTGTTCGGGTGTGAGGGTGATCTTGTCGTTCGACATTGTTTGTCCTCCAAGCGTTTCTGTGGGCTGGGCGGCTTGTCGCTACAGCGACAGGTCCACGTCACCGACCGGAACGGACACGCAGATCTGCACGTCCTCATCGGGTGCGGTCGAGACCGCGCCGGTGACCAGGTTGCGCACGGTGCCGGCGGTTTTGCGCCGCGTGCAGGTGTGGCAGATGCCCATCCGGCATCCGTTTTCGGGTGACAGTCCCGCCGATTCGGCCTGTTCCAACAGCGACCGTCCGTCGTCGACGACGCCGACACCACTGTCGGCGAACGTGACCCGGCCACCCGACGGACTGGCCGGTGCGTCGAACACGGGCGGCACGAAGCTTTCGGTGTGGACGTTGTCGCAGTGCGCTTGCACGGCGTCGACCAGAGCCGGTGGCCCGCAGACGAATACCGCATCGGGTGACGGCATCGCGGCGGCCAGGTGCTCCGGGCCGAAACGTCCGGCGAGGTCGCCGTCGTCGGATCGCGTGTAGCCGTGCAGCACCCGCACCGAGGACATCGCGGCCAGCTCGTTGCGGTAGCAGGCCTCGGCGGGCGTGCGTGCGTAGTGGATGAAGGCAATCTCGCCCGGATGGCCCCGGGAGATCAAGGTGCGCGCCATCGACAACACGGGGGTGATACCGCTTCCCCCGGAGATGAAGAGAATGCGCCGCGGGCCGCCGGCCGGCAACGTGAAGTCACCGCCGGTACCCGTCAGACCGACCACCATGCCGCGGTGGGCGTGTTCGTACAGATAGTTCGAGACCAGGCCGCCCTCGTGCCGGCCGATGGTCAGCTCGAGGATGGCCGCGCCTTCGACGTTGGCGGGCGAATAGCAGCGGGTGTGCCGGCGGCCGTCGATCTCGACGGTGAGGTTGACGTACTGGCCGGCCTTGAGGGTGTGAGCGGACAGAAAGGTGTCGTTGGGGGTCAGGGCGAGGGTCACGCTGCGGGGCGTGGTCCGGCGCACGTCGGTCACTTTGGCGCGGGCTTCGCCCAGCGTCCACGTCGGCGCCACGAGTTCGGTGTAACGGTCGACGCCGTGCGGACCGGTCAGCAGGTTTAATAGCTCTGAACCCAAGACGCGCTGCCGGAGGCTCCGCGCGAGGACTCGACCGGAAGCTTGAGCGGTTTGAGTGAACATATGTACACCGTGCGACTAGAACGCCCATGTCGTCAAGGGTTTACTGCCGCTCTGTGGTAGGGTTCACATAGTGAACAGCCGTACTCCTAGCTCACGGGCGCGGGGCTCTGGCCGCGAACGCTCACGCGAGAGCAAGTCGCGTGAGGAGCGCAAGGAGGCGACCCGCCGGGCCATCATCGCCGCAGCGCTCAAGCTCCTGCAGGACCGCAGCTTCTCCAGCCTGAGCCTGCGCGAGGTGACCCGAGAGGTCGGGATCGTTCCGGCGGCGTTTTACCGGCACTTCGAATCGATGGAGGCCCTCGGCCTGGTCCTGATCGACGAGTCCTTCCGGAGCCTGCGAGACACCCTGCGTGATGCGCGTGCCGGCAAGCTCGACCCGAACCGGGTGATCGAGTCGTCCGTCGAGATCCTCGTCGCCAGCGTCGCCGACAGGCGCGAGCACTGGCGACTGATCGGCCGGGAACGCAACAGCGGCCTGTCGGTGCTGCGGTATGCCATCCGCACCGAGATCCGGCTGATCACCTCCGAGCTGGCCACCGACCTGGCGCGATTCCCCGGGCTCAACAAGTGGACCACCGAGGATCTCAACGTGCTGGCGACCCTGTTCGTCAACGCCATGATCGTCGTCGCGGAGGCCATCGAGGATTCGCAGAGCATCGAGGCGACCGAAGACATCCGCCGCCTCGCCGTCAAGCAGCTGAGGATGATCGCCACCGGCATCGCCGGCTGGCAGAGCACACCCTGACCGCGTCGGCCGCAGTAAACAGCCGAGCACTGACTTACTCGTCGACGACGTCGTAGAGCGAGTCGCCGTCTTCGGGCGTGCCGTCCACCTGGCCCCGGTGGGCGCGCCGGGGTCCGTCGTCGACCGGCTCCATGGCATCGGGAACGTCGGGCTCTTCGGCCGCCAGCCGCGCGTCGAGGGACTCGCCCTCGCGTTCTTCCCGGGCCGTCACGCCGAACCGGTTGGCCTCGCTCCAGTCCTCGGGCGGGTCGACCACGATGTCGCCGTCGTCGTTGCGCAATTCGTCCGAGTCGGTACCCTCGCTCGGGTTCAAGGTGTCACCCGGCCCGCCCTCTTCGGGAAAGTCCGCGGGATCCACCAGCTCGTCGGGCTGTGGGTCATCGCTCATGCCAAGACGGTTGCCCGCCGCGTCGGGGGGTTAAACGCGGGCGGAAGGCCATTGGGGTAAAGCCGCTAACGGGGAGGGCGCCACATGGCCCACAGGCTCGGACCGCCGTCCGGCAGCACCAGCTCGCGGGTGACGCTGAAGCCGAAACGCTCGTAGTAGGGCACATTTTCGGGCTTGCTCGACTCGAGGTAGGCCGGACAGTATTCGGCGTCGCAGCGATCCAGGCGCGAGCGCATCAGCGCCTGACCGAATCCCGTGCCGCGGACCCCGGGATCGCTGCCGATCACGGCGAGGTACCAGTGCGGTTCCTCGGGATGCACGCTCTTCATCAATTCCTGCACCGCGCGTCCGCGCATCGAGCGCAGGCCGAACACCCGGATGAACGTCGGCGTCATCGCCAGCTGCCCACCGGTCGTCTCTCGCCACTGGTCGGGCGGATCCCACAGCGCCGCCGCGCCGATACCCCCATCCGCGTGCGCCACCTCCACACCGCCGCGAGCGAGGTGGTGGTGGCGCGTCATCGTCGCGAACAACCGGGACAGATGCGCGGTCCGCTTGTCCTGGTCGGGAATCAGCCAGATCATCACCGGGTCGTCGTAGAACGCGCGGGCCAGGGTGCGCGACAGCGCGCGGACGTCAGCTCTGACTGCCGGGCGCACCTGCGGGGTCACCTGTGCCAGGCTAGTGGGTATGACACACCGCGTGGTGGGTATGCCCACCCGGTGACCGGCATCTCGCGGCGAGCATTCGCGCGGGCGGCGGCCGGCGCGGGCATGCTCGGATCCGTCGGTCTGGCGGACGGATGCGCGAAACCGGCTGGCGACCACAACAAATCCAGCGGCCCACCGACGCCGGCGGGCAAGGGGATTGGCCTCGTCCTCTCACACGAGCAGTTCCGCACCGATCGGCTGGTGGCACAGGCTCAGGCGGCCGAACAGGCCGGCTTTCAATACGTCTGGGCCAGCGACCACATCCAGCCGTGGCAGGACAACGAGGGCCATGCGATGTTTCCGTGGTTGACGCTGGCGTTGGTCGGCAACAACACCAGCCGCGTCTCATTCGGCACCGGGGTGACCTGCCCGACCTACCGCTACCACCCCGCCACGGTCGCCCAGGCATTCGCCTCCCTGGCGATCCTCAACCCGGGCAGGGTGTTTCTGGGTGTGGGCACCGGCGAGCGGCTGAACGAACAGGCCACCACCAACACCTACGGGAACTACGCCGAGCGCCACGACCGGCTGGTCGAAGCGATCGACCTTATCCGCCAACTGTGGAGCGGTTCACGAATCTCTTTCTCCGGCCGCTATTTCAAAACGAATTCGCTGAAGCTCTACGATGTTCCGACTACGCCCCCACCGATCTTCGTGGCCGCCGGCGGCCCGAAAAGCGCGAAGCTGGCCGGACAACACGGGGACGGGTGGATCACGCAGGCACACGATGTCACGAACCCAAAACTGTTGGCGGCCTTCGCTGCCGGTGCGCAAGCCGCCGGTCGTGATGTGGCCACGCTGGGCAAGCGCGCCGAACTGTTCGCGGTGGTCGGCGACACCGCCGTGGCGACCCGGGCCGCCACGCTGTGGCGTTTCACGGCCGGGGCGGTCGATCAGCCCAATCCCGTCGAGATCCAGCGCGCCGCGGAGGTCAACCCCATCGACAAGGTGCTGGCCGGCTGGACCGTGGGCACCGATCCGGCCACCCACGTCGGCGCCGTGCGGCGCGTCCTCGACGCCGGTGCCGTCCCGTTCCTGCACTTTCCCCAAGACGATCCCCTCGCCGCCATCGAGTTCTACCGCGCCAACGTCTTACCGAAGCTGGGCTGAACGGACCTCCGCTGCCGTTTCGGCGCCGCTACCCCTGGTATCCACATCCGACTCCGGGTGACGGTTGCGGCCACGCGAGTCCGCTCGGACGTTTGAAGACGCACGACGGCGAGCCGTATTTTGCTTCCCTCGGGGCCGCGATCGGGTCGTGGACCTCGGATAACCGGGAGTTTCGCGGCCAGACCCGCGGCGCCGAATCCTAGAGACCGTGCGACAGATGACCCCTAAACGTGGCTACGCGGGTTACGAGCAATGGGCAAATCATGCAGAATCGGGGGCCTATGGACGCTGCAGACCCAGAATCCCGGTACAAGCTCGCCGTACGGATGGCAGAGCTGGTCCGCGGGATGGCCGCTCCGCGCCGCCTCGAGCAGGTGCTGGCCGAGGTGACCGCGGCGGCGGTCGAGGTGATACCGGGAGCCGACATCGCCGGGGTGCTGCTGGTGAAAAAGGGCGGCGAGTTCGAATCCCTGGCCGACACCGACGGCCTGGCGTCGCAGCTCGACAAGCTGCAGCACGATTTCGGTGAGGGGCCCTGCGCCGAGGCGGCTCTGCAGCAAACGATCGTGCGCAGCGATGACCTGCGCAACGAACCGCGCTGGCCGAAATACGGCCCCGCGGCCGTGCAGCTCGGTGTGCTCAGCAGCATGTCCTTCAAGCTGTACACCGCGGACCGCACCGCCGGCGCGCTGAACCTGTTCGGTCACGAGGCCAACGTGTGGGACACCGAAGCCGAGACCATCGGCTCGGTGTTCGCCGCGCATGCCGCCGCGGCGATCCTGGCCGGAAGCCATGCGGAACAACTGTATTCGGCGGTATCGACTCGAGACCGCATCGGTCAGGCCAAGGGCATCATCATGGAACGCTTCGGCGTGGACGAGGTGCGCGCCTTTGACCTGCTGCGGATGCTCTCGCAGGAGAACCAGACGAAGCTGGTCGACATCGCCCAGCGGATCATCGACACCCGCGGCGAGCACGAATAGGTTCCCGCAGCCGAGGCGATCGCGCCGCTCTAGGATGGGGTGGCTTCATCAACGAGTCCGGCGCGGCGTTGCGCCGGGGATTGGTTGGCCACGGTGTGGGACTTCGAAACAGACCCCGAATACCAGGCAAAGCTGGACTGGGTCGAAAAATTCATGACCGAAGAGCTGGAACCGCTCGACCTGGTGGCGCTCGACCCGTATGACAAGAAGAACCCCGAGATGATGGCCATCCTGCGGCCCCTGCAGCAGCAGGTGAAGGATCAGGGATTGTGGGCTGCGCACCTACGTCCGGAGCTGGGCGGGCAGGGCTTCGGTCAGGTCAAGCTGGCGTTGCTCAATGAAATCCTCGGGCGTTCCCGCTGGGCGCCGTCGGTATTCGGCTGTCAGGCACCGGATTCCGGTAACGCCGAGATCCTCGCCCTGTTCGGCACCGACGAGCAGAAGGCCCGCTACCTACAGCCGTTGCTGGACGGCGAGATCACCTCGTGCTACTCGATGACCGAACCGCAAGGTGGTTCTGACCCGGGGATGTTCGTGACGAGCGCAACCCGCGACGGCGACGACTGGGTCATCAACGGGGAGAAGTGGTTCTCCAGCAACGCCAGGCACGCGTCGTTCTTCATCGTCATGGCGGTGACGAAGCCCGACGCACGCACGTACGACAAAATGTCACTCTTCATCGTCCCGGGCGAGACGCCGGGGATCGAGATCATCCGCAACGTCGGGGTGGGAGGCGAGTCGAAGCACGGTTCGCACGGGTACGTCCGTTACAACGACGTCCGGGTGCCGGCCGATCACGTGCTGGGTGGTGAAGGTGCGGCGTTCATGATCGCGCAGACGCGCCTCGGCGGCGGCCGCATCCACCATGCGATGCGCACGATCGCCTTGGCGCGCAAGGCTTTTGACATGATGTGCGAACGCGCCGTGTCACGCAAGACCAGGCACGGCCACCTCTCCGACTTCCAGATGACGCAGGAGAAGATCGCCGACAGCTGGATCCAGATCGAGCAGTTCAGGCTCCTGGTGCTCCGCACCGCGTGGTTGATCGACAAGCACCACGACTATCAGAAGGTGCGCCGCGACATCGCGGCCGTGAAAGTGGCCATGCCGCAGGTGCTCCACGACGTGGCGCAGCGGGCCATGCACCTGCACGGCGCGCTCGGCGTCTCCGACGAGATGCCGTTCGTCAAGATGCTGGTCGCCGCCGAGTCGCTGGGCATCGCCGATGGGGCCACCGAGCTGCACAAGATGACGGTCGCCCGCCGGACATTGCGCGAATACGAGCCGGTGACAACGCCTTTCCCCTCGGCCCATATCCCGACGCGGCGCGCCGAAGCGGAAGCACGACTGGCCGAGCGGCTGGAACACGCGGTCGCCGAGTTCTAGCGGCGCCGCGTCAGGCGACGAAACGAACCACGCTTTCGGCCACACACGCCGGTTTGGCCGAGCCGTCTATCTCGACGGTGGTTGCGATGGTCGCCTGCACGGCGCCGTTACCCACGTCGTCGACGCCGACCAACGAACTCTGCGCGCGCACCCGAGAGCCGACCGGGACCGGGGCGGGGAAACGAACCTTGTTGAGGCCGTAGTTGATTGCGAGCTTGATGCCATTGACGGTGTAGATCTGGTGCTGCAGTCGCGGCAGCAGCGCCAGGGTCATGAAACCGTGGGCGATGGTCGTGCCGAATGGACCCGACGCGGCCCGCTCCGGATCGACGTGGATCCACTGGTGATCGCCGGTCGCATCGGCGAACAGGTTGACGTCTTCCTGGGTAACGGTGACCCAGTCGCTGTGCCCCAGGGCCTCGCCCGCGGCCGCGGCAAGGTCGGTGACTGATTCGAAGGTGCGCATTGAAGTCTCTCCTTGGTTTCGGCTGCTAACAATAGCGCCGGGCATCGACGCCCCGACGATCCGGCCGAGGCACCGCCCGGTTTGTCCGAGGCGATACCCAACAGCGAGCTACGGATCATCGCCGACGGACCGCATGGCTGCCACATCAGCCACCCCGCCGAATTCAACGCGGCCCTGCTCGAGTTCCTGGCGCGCTGACCGGCCACCGGCGCGGTCCGGTTTCGCACGGGCTGTCGGGGGAATCCTCCCCGGAATCCGCGTCCACAGAAAAGGAAGCCGCTATGCCAGAGCACAAGGGCCACAAAGCCGAGGACGATGTGGAAGCTGAGACGCACCAGACTCAGTCCCGCGCCGCCGCGGGCGAAGAGGACGGCTCGTACGTGGGGGCCGCCGGTTCCGATGACACCTTCGACGCCGGCGAATCCGGCGCCGAAGCGCGCAGCCGACAGGACTGATCCGTGGCCGGGCGAGCCGGCCCGCCTAGTTTGGTTTTCGCACCCGGCGGTTCATGAGACGCCGTACAGCACCACCGCGATACCCACAATCACGAGTGTCAGGGCCGTTATCGCCCGATGCCGATCTTGGATCCACCCTCTCAGCCGCTCGAGGCGTTGGTCGATGCCTGGCCCCACAACAACGTAGGCGAGAATGGGCGCTGCGACAGTCGAATTCGCCAGGAGGGCGTAGTAAGCGACGGCGATCACCGCACTCGCGCCGGTGAAGCGCGCGGAGGCGATCTGCGTCCCCACCGCCGCGCTGGCAGCCAGCACCTTCGGATTGGCCAGCATCGGAAACAGTCCCATGCTGGCCGCCACCAACGGAGTTACCCTGCCGACCTTGGAATCCCACCGCGAGGCGTCAGCCGTTCGGGCGCGGCGCCACCACACCCGAACCCCCAGAGCCACGACGACCGCACCCGCAACCATGACCGCCCAGTCGGCCCACGGGGGGCCGGGACTGCGCAGCACGTCAAACAGCCGCGGAACGTGCATAAACGCGGTCGTGAGCACACCCAGTGAAGCCAGCCGGCCGGCGACGTACGCGATGCTGGACACATACGGCCGCTCATGGTGAACGAGCAGCACCAACGACACCACCATGGGCACGGGCGACAGCGCGATCACCATCGCGGGTGCAGTCAACTTCGCCAACACCAGCCCTGAAAGCATGTACGAGTCAACACCTTTCAGGTGGACAGGGCGCCGCGAGCGCGATGTCCAAGCGACGCCGGGGGTTCGGCAGCGGGCTAGCCTAGCGCGCTGATCGCCGCCTGCAGCTTGGCTGTGGCCTGGTCCGCGACGTCCTGCAACGCCCCCGCCTCCTCGGTCACCTTGACCATGACTTGGGGATCCATCGCCTCGACCAGTACCGCATCGCCGTCGCCGGCGGGGTCTGACCGCACCACCACGTTGCACGGCAATAGCTGGCCGATCTGGCGGTGGATGCCCAGCGCGCGATGCGCCAGCACCGGGTTGCAGGCACCCAGGATGAGATAGTTCTCCATATCCTCGCCGAGCTTTTGCTTCAGCGTGGCTTTCACGTCGATTGTGGTCAGGACACCGAATCCCTGCTCGGCCAGTGCCTTTGTCGTCCGATCCACCGCGTCCTCGAACGAGGTGTGAAGTGTGGTGGTCAATCCTGATGTCATCTGTTCCTCCTCATTTCAGCGTTGAACTACCCAGGAATCGCCCGAAAGGGCTAGGCCGCGCTGCGCGGCCGTTGCAACTGGGTGAACTGCGGGGTTGCAGCCAGGATGGCGACCGCATCGAACACCGCGGCGGCGTCCTCCTCGGCCGGTACACCGGTGAGCACCGGCCCGAAAAACGTGTGTCCGTCGATCCGCAGAATCGGGCTGCCGCCCGTCTCACCCAGCGCGTCTTGCGCTGCCTGATGCTGCTGCCGGATCCACACGTCCAACGATTCGTCCGAGACCGCGGCCGCTGCGCCGCCGCCGACCCCTACCGTCATCAAGACGTGCGCGATGAGTTTGGCATCGACAGGCTCGGAATGGTCGAAATACCGCTCGCCGAAGGCGAAATAGGCGGCGGCCCATCCGTCGGCGCCCCCGTCGCGGGCGACGGCGGCCATCAGTCGGCCGATTTGTTGCGAGTCACGCATCCGGGCCTGCTGCGGGGGCGGCAGTTCCCGTCCCTCGTTGAGGACCGCCAGGCTCATCAGTCGCCAGTCGATGGCCATTCCCGTCCGCTCGGCGACGGCGCGCAGCCAACGTGCGGTGTTCCATGAGAACGGACACACCGGGTCCAGCCACATCGTCACCTTCGGTTCGGTCTGATCGCGTTGGGTGGGAGACATCTGCCCTTTCCTCTTCTCCTAGCAACCGGGCGGTCAGGCCAGGCTCAGGAACAGCTTTTCCAGCTCATCCATCGACAGCGGTGACGCACCGGCCGGCCGGTCTTCTGATGACGTGATGCAGTCCCGCAGGCCGGAGGCGATGATCTTGAATCCCGCGCGATCCAGGGCCCTCGATACCGCCGCCAGCTGGGTGACGACGTCCTTGCAGCTGCGTCCCTGCTCGATCATCGAGATGACGCCCCCGAGCTGACCCTGTGCCCGGCGCAACCGGGCAAGGACCGCATCGATGTCACCTTGGTTATGCCCGGCGATGCCGCCGTCAATCGGCGCACCGCCGCGTACTTCGTTTGCCATGACTCCTTCATACCATACCCGGCGGGGTATATGTCGCCGCTTGACTCATACCCCCCGGGGTATGGTAATAATTGAGCTGCGGTTCACGCCACGGCCCCCGGGTACGCAGCACGCGACACCCGCAACATATGTCTGCCGCCCCCAAAGGCGGGGGCCAAATGGCCCTATTGGCTGTGCCGATGCGGGTCGAGACTCCGTACCAGAAAGACCAGGTCACGCGGGAAAGGAAACTCAATGTCCACGTTTCTCAGACGGGCTTGGGTGCCGCTCGTGGTCGTGGTGGCGGTTGCCCTCGGCGGTATCGCCGTCGACCGGCTCCGCGGTGTTTTCGGCTCCGACGCGATCTTCACCGCGACCGGCAGCAGCGCCGAACCGCTCGAGGCCTCGCATGTCAAGCGGGTGACCTACGAGGTCTACGGACCCAGCGGCACTACCGGAAGCGTGAGTTACCTCGACAAGAACGCGCAGCCGGAACAAGCGGACTTCACCACCCTGCCCTGGACCTTCACGGTCACCACAACCGTGCCGGCCGTGATCGCCAGCGTGGTGGCACAAGGCAACAGCGACGACATCGGGTGCCGCATCACCGTCAACGGCGAGGTCAAGGACGAGCGATCCACAGCCGGGCGTCACGCCCAAACTTCCTGTCTGGTCAAAGCCGGATGAACACCGACAACGACGCCCGTCCGAGGTTCATGCGGTTCGTCCACCGGTTCGCGTGGCCGATCATCATCGGATGGCTACTACTGACCGTCGCCCTCAATGTGCTGGTGCCGCCGATCGAGTCGGTCGCGCGTAACCACGCGGTGACGATGTCACCGCAAGACGCGCCGGCGATGATCGCCGCCAAGCGCATCGGCTCGACCTTCCACGAGTCGGACTCCGACAGCATCGCGATGATCGTCCTGGAGAGCAGCAGTCCGCTCGGTGACGAGGCGCGCCGCTACTACGACGGCTTGGTAAGCAAGCTGCAGTCCGACACCAAGCACGTGCAGCACGTTCAGAACGTCTGGGGAGATCCACTTACCGCCGCCGGTGTCCAGAGCCGCGACGGCAAAGCCGCTTACGTCCAACTCAACCTGGCCGGCAACCAGGGCAGCACCCTGGGCAACCACTCCGTCGACGCTGTGCGCAAGATCGTCGACAAGTCAGAGCCCCCCAAAGGGCTCAAGGTCTACGTCACCGGTCCGGCCCCGCTGAACACGGACATGAACGAGGCCGCCGACAAGAGCATGTTCAAGATGATGGGCGTCACGGGCGTGGTCATCATGATCATGCTGTTCATCGCCTATCGATCCATCAGCACGGTGCTACTGGTTCTCGTCATGGTCGGGTTCGAAATGGGCACGGCCAGAGGGCTTGTCGCGCTCCTCGGGAACAACGAGTTGTTGGGGTTCTCGACGTTCGTCGTTGCGATGCTCTCGTCGCTGGCGATCGCGGCGGGGACCGATTACGCGATCTTCCTCATCGGGCGTTACCAGGAGGCGCGTCAGGCCGGCCAAGATCGAGAAACCGCCTACTACACGATGTTTCGTGGAACCTCGCACATCATTTTGGGCTCCGGGTTGACCATCGCCGGGGCCACGTTCTGCCTGCACCTGGCGCGGCTGTCGTACTTCAAGGCGCTCGGCATCCCGTCCGCCCTGGGATTGCTCGTCGTCGTGGCGGGAGCGATGACCGCGGCCCCGGCCGTCGTTGCGGTGGCCACCCGCTTCGGCTTGCTCGACCCGAGACGGATGATCAAGACACGCGGGTGGCGGCGGATCGGCACCGCCACCGTCCGCTGGCCCGGTCCGGTCTTCGCGGCCTCACTGGTGATCGCGATCGTCGGCATCCTGATCATGCCGAGCATGAAGGTCAGCTACAACGACCGCTTCTACATACCCCACAACCTGCCGTCGAACGTCGGCTATGCGGCCGCCGAGCGCCATTTCAGCGCCGCCACAATGAATCCCGACATCCTCATGATCGAAGCCGACCACGACATGCGCAACAGCGGCGACATGATCATCCTGGATCGGATCGCCAAGAACGTCTTCAATTCGCCCGGAATCGCGATGGTGCAGAGCATCACCCGTCCGCTGGGTGGCCCGATCGAGCACACGTCCATACCGTTCCAGATCAGTGCCCAATCGATTCCGATCCGGCAGAACATTCAATTCATGAAGGACCGCTCGGACGACATGCTCAAGATGAGCGACGACCTCGGCGCCATGGTCGTCTCGATGCAGCGGATGCAGGGCCTGCTCGGGCAGATGAGCGGCGCGACCCATCGCATGGTCGGCGACATGCACGAGATGCAAGCCACGCTGGACGAGATGCGGGACCATCTGGCGGATTTCGACGACTTCGCGCGGCCGTTCCGCAGCTACCTGTATTGGGAGCAACACTGTTTCAACATCCCGGTGTGCTGGGCGTCGAGGTCGGTGTTCGAGGCGATCGACGGTGTGGACAAGTTCAGCGAGAACATGAGCACGCTGATCAAGGACGTGAACAACGTCGACGCGATATTGCCCCAGATGCTGGCCGAGTTCCCGCCGATCATCGCCGTCGCCAAATCCATGCAGGGGACGCTGCTCACCATGCACAGCAGCTTCTCCGGTCTGATCACGCAAATGTCCCAGATGACGGACACGGCCAGCGCGATGGGTCAGGCCTTCGACGCCTCGCGCGGTGGCGACTACTTCTACCTGCCGCCGGAAGCGTTCCAGAATCCCGACTTTCAGCGCGGTCTGAAGCTCTTCTTGTCGCCGGACGGCCGGGCCGCGCGCTTCATCATCACCCATGACGCGGACCCGGCGACGCCGGCGGGCATCTCCGCGGTGATGCCGGAACTGACCGCCGCGCATCAAGCGGTGAAGGGGACGACCCTGACCGGCGCCAAGTTCTACCTTGCCGGCACCGCGGCCATCTATCGCGACATCCAAGCGGGCTCCCATTACGACCTGCTGATCGTGGGGCTCGCGGCGCTGACGCTGATATTTGTCGTCATGCTGATCATCACGCGTGCGCTGGTCGCATCACTGGCGATCGTCGGGACGGTGCTGCTGTCACTGGGTGCCGCCTTCGGCCTGTCGGTTTTGGTCTGGCAGCACCTGCTCGGCCTCGAATTGAACTGGATCGCGCCGGTTTTCGGGTTGATCATCCTGCTGGCCGTCGGTTCCGACTACAACCTGCTGCTGGTGTCGCGGTTCCAGGAGGAGATCGGGGCGGGGCTGAAAACCGGCATCGTTCGTTCGATGGGCGAGACCGGTGGGGTGGTCACCTCGGCGGGCCTGGTGTTCGCGTTCACGATGATGTCGATGGTCGCCAGCGACCTGCGCTCGATCGGCCAGGCCGGCAGCACGATCGGTCTTGGGCTGCTGTTCGACACGCTGATCGTGCGCTCGTTGATGACGCCGTCGATCGCGGCGCTGCTCGGGCGGTGGTTCTGGTGGCCGCAACGGGTGCGGCCACGCCCGGCCAGTTCCATGCTCCGGCCCTTCGGTCCGCGTCGCCTCGTTCGCTCGCTTCTGCTGGGTGAGCCGACGGACGCGCCGACCGCCAAGCCCGAAAAGGCCCTGGCTCCGTCGGCGAGGTGACAACCGCGGGCGCAAGATGGGCGTGTGAGGCTGCTGCTGATTGCCGATACCCACATCCCCAAACGCGCCCGCGACCTGCCCGCCCAGTTGTGGGATGAGGTGGCCGGGGCCGATGTCGTCGTCCACGCGGGCGATTGGGTAACGCCGGAGTTCCTCGACGAGCTCGAAGGCCGGTCCGCCCGGCTGGTGGCCTGCTGGGGCAACAATGACGGCCCGGCGTTGCGGGCACGACTGCCCGAGCGCGCGGATGTGACACTGGCCGGGGTGCGATTCACGGTCGTGCACGAGACCGGCGCCACCACCGGACGCGAAACGCGCTTGTCTCGGCTCTACCCCGACAGCCAAGTGCTGGTGTTCGGGCACAGCCACATCCCGTGGGACACCACCACCGAGACCGGGTTGCGCCTGCTCAATCCCGGGTCACCGACGGATCGCCGCCGGCAACCGTTCTGCAGCTACATGACCGCGTGCGTCGAGGCAGGCCAGCTGACCGACGTCGCGCTGCATCGCCTCCCTAGGTAACGGGTACATACCGTATGCACAGCTTCCCCACATAGATAGCTCGGCTACAGAGGTATTATGGGTGTATATGAAATCACGCACTGATGTGGCCGGCGAGCTGTTCGGGGTGGTCGGCAGGTTCCGCCGGCAACTCCGCAGGTCGGCCGGTCGGGGGTTCGATACGTCGCGGCTTTCCGAGTCGCAGTCCGAGCTGTTGTGGCTGGTCGGGCGCCGACCCGGGATCTCGGTGAGCGCGGCCGCCGCCGAGCTGGGGCTGGTGCCCAACACCGCCTCGACCCTGGTCACCAAGCTGGTGTCCGGCGGACTGCTGCTGCGGACCGCCGGCGACACCGATCGCCGGGTGTGCCAACTCCGGCTCGCCGAGCCGGCCCAACAGATCGTCGACGCATCCCGCGCCACCCGGCGAGCGCTGTTGTCCGAGGTGATCGACGAACTCGACGACGACGAAATCGAGTCTTTGACAAAGGGATTGGAGGTCCTCGACACGATGACCCGAAAACTGCGAGAGCGGCGATCATGAGCGGATCGCTGCCGATGGCGGTCGACGGCCGCCACCTGACCTATCGCTACGGCCGGTTCACCGCGGTCGATGATGTGACATTGCAGGTGCGGCCCGGGGAGACCATGGGCCTGCTGGGGCCCAACGGCGCCGGCAAGACGACGATGGTTCGGATGCTGACCACCTTGACCCCGGTGCAGCACGGCGAACTGCGCATCTTCGGAATGGACGCCCGTCGCCAAACCACCGACATCAGAAGCAACATCGGCTATGTGCCGCAACAGCTTTCGATCGAGCCCGCACTGACCGGGCGGCAGAATGTCCAGTGGTTCGCGCGGTTGTACGGCGTGCCCCGCGCCGAGCGCGCGGACCGCGTCGATCAGGCGCTGGCCGCCATGGATCTCATCGACGTGGCCGACCGGCTGGCGTCGTCCTACTCGGGCGGCATGGTCCGCCGCCTCGAGGTGGCGCAGGCGCTGGTCAACCGGCCGTCGCTGCTGGTGCTCGACGAACCAACCGTCGGCCTGGATCCCATCGCGCGTGACGGCGTCTGGGCGCAGGTGCAAAAGATGCAGGCCCAGTTCGGCATGACCGTGCTGTTGACCACCCACTACATGGAGGAAGCCGACGCGCTGTGCGACCGGGTCGCGCTGATGCACCGCGGCCAGTTGCGGGCCGTCGGAACCCCCGACAAGTTGAAGGCGACAGTGTCACCGTCGGCCACGCTCGAGGATGTGTTCCGCCACTACGCGGCATCGGGTCTCGACGAGGAAGACGATTCGTCGGAAACCAACGGGTCACTTCGCGAAATCCGTTCCAGCAGAAAGGTGGCGCGCCGTGTCGGTTGATAACGCCATGGCAGGAACGCTGATTCGCGCCCCGCGCGGCTGGCAACGAGTCGGCGCGCTGTCCAGTCGCATCGGGGCCTTCGCGATCGTCGAACTGCAAAAGCTGCAACACGACCGGACCGAGCTGGTCACCCGGATGGTGCAGCCCGCGCTGTGGCTGTTGATCTTCGGGACCACGTTCAGCCATCTGCACGTCATCCCCACCGGATCGGTGTCGTATCTGGCGTTTCTCGCGCCGGGGATCATCGCCCAGTCGGCGCTGTTCATCTCCATTTTCTATGGCATACAGATCATCTGGGACCGCGACGCCGGCGTCCTGGCCAAACTCATGGTGACGCCCGCCCCGGCGTCGGCGCTGATCACCGGCAAGGCGTTCGCCGCCGGGGTGCGTTCGGTGGCCCAGGTGGTCGGCGTGCTCGCGCTGGCATACGTGATGGGCGTCGGCCTGACGGTCAACCCACTGCGGATCGTGGCGGCGATGGCCATCGTCATGCTCGGCGCCGCGTTCTTCGCCTGCCTGTCGATGACCCTGGCCGGTCTGGTGCGCAGCCGCGATCGCCTGATGGGGATCGGACAGGCCATCACCATGCCGCTGTTCTTCGCCTCCAATGCGCTGTACCCGGTCGACGTGATGCCGGCGTGGCTGCACGTGCTGAGCAAGGTCAATCCACTCAGTTACGAAGTCAACGCGCTGCGGGCGCTGCTGATCGGCACCCCCTTCAACCCGGCGGACATCGTGGTGCTGGTGGTCACCGCCGTCCTCGGAATCATCACGGCATCAACGCTTTTGCGCCGCCTGGTCGCCTAGACCGGCGCCGGTGCTAGCGGATAAGCTGACGCTTCGCAAGAGGTCAGCACGGTTCCGAGAGCCGATCGTGACCCGACTGTGACGATGTCTGGGCGACGCTCAATCGTTAGCCAACCGCGATCTGTCATCCCGGCCGCGACAACCGAATTCGACCCTCCCGCTGTGTTTCACTCCCCGAGAACAGATTCGACCGCACCATGCGGCAGATGAAAGTTGGGATGGGTAGAGAGCTATGTCGTTCTTCGAAAAGTTGCGTGGCGCAGCGGCTACCATGCCGCGCCGACTGGCGATCGCGGCCATGGGGGCCTCCCTGCTGTCCGGTGTCGCCGTCGCCTCCGGCGGCTCCCCCATCGCGGGGGCCTTCTCCAAGCCGGGGCTTCCGGTGGAATACCTCGAGGTGCCGTCGCCGTCGATGGGCCGCAACATCAAGGTCCAGTTCCAGGGCGGCGGATCACACGCCGTGTACCTGCTCGACGGCCTGCGCGCGCAGGACGATTACAACGGCTGGGACATCAACACCCCCGCCTTCGAGGAGTTCTACCAGTCCGGCCTGTCGGTGATCATGCCGGTCGGCGGCCAGTCCAGCTTCTACAGCAACTGGTACCAGCCGTCCTCGGGTAACGGACAGAACTACACCTACAAGTGGGAGACGTTCCTGACCCAGGAAATGCCGCTGTGGATGCAGGCCAACAAGCAGGTTTCCCCCGCCGGCAACGCCGCGGTGGGGCTGTCGATGTCGGGCGGCTCCGCACTGATCCTGGCGGCCTACTACCCGCAGCAGTTCCCATACGCCGCCGCGCTGTCGGGCTTCCTCAACCCCTCCGAAGGCTGGTGGCCCACCCTGATCGGCCTGGCTATGAACGATGCGGGCGGCTACAACGCCAACAGCATGTGGGGTCCGTCCAGCGACCCGGCGTGGAAGCGCAACGACCCGATGATCCAGATTCCGCGGCTGGTCGCCAACAACACCCGCATCTGGGTCTACTGCGGTAACGGCACGCCCAGCGACCTCGGCGGCGACAACATGCCGGCGAAATTCCTGGAGGGCATGACGCTGCGCACCAACGAGCAGTTCCAGAACAATTACGTGGCCGCGGGCGGACGCAACGGCGTGTTCAACTTCCCGGCCAACGGGACGCACTCGTGGCCCTACTGGAACCAGCAGTTGGTCGCGATGAAGCCCGACATCCTGCAAACCCTCAACACGGTCAACGCCGCACAGCCCGCGCCACCGGCGCAACCCGCGCAGCCCGCGCAACCGGGACAACCGGCCACCTAAACCCCGCAAGCCGGCAACGGCGGCAGCGCACCGGTCAGCGCTGCTGCCGTTGCCTTTTGTCGGTCCGTTCCATCAACAGGGCGCGCCGGTCCTGGTGGAAATACGTGTACCCGGTCGTGACCGCGCACAGGGCGGTGGCCATCACCAGCATCCAAGTTCCGTTGACGACCACGCTGATGAAGCCGCCCACCGCTGCACCCACGACAAAGCTGGCCAGCAGCAGAAAGTAACCGAGCCAGTCCGAAATATTTCCATCACCAGCGATGTGACGCTCGATGCCCTGGCCCATCTTGACGGTCGTGCCGGTGACATAGCTCAACGGCACCGATACCTCGCCATCTTTGACGAAAGATGTGTTCAACGCCCCGGTACCAAACGCCAGCAGCAGCATCGGCGCGAAATCGACGAAATTCTGCCCCCAACCCAAATCGATGACATCGACCACGGTGGCGGCCGCCAAACTGAAGGTGGTCAGCACCGTCGGGCCGTGCGGATGATCCACCCAGAAAAATCGCCGGCACAGCGAGGCAACGATCACACCGGCGACGAACGCCGCAATGAGCAGCCCGGCACTTACGGCAAGCCACCCTTCCCCGGTGAAATACCCGAGCACGGCGCGCTGGGCGTTGCCGGTGATGAAAACCACGAAGTATCCCGCGGAGTGCGTAAAGGAGATCGCGCCCACCACACCGGCCAGCACCGCCAGCACCCACGACAACCGCGCTTCGCTATTGAACGTTTCGTTCGCCACGGCTGACATGCTGTCAGAACCGCGCCGCCCTCGCAGGCGACGCATAGCGAACTCCTATCTCGCGCTTGCGATCGCCGCATAGGTCCGATGGCGGCGACCCGCTGCGCGCGGCTCCGCCGCGCTTGCGATCGCCGCTAGGTCCGATGGCGGCGACCCGCGCCTAAGCTGCGGTGAGACGAGCGATGGAGCGCAACGGAATCGGCAGCCAGCCCGGCCGGTGCCGGGCCTCGTAGCCGGCCTCATAGACGGCCTTGTCAAGCTCGTAGGCGGCCAGCAAGTGCGCAGAATCACGCGGGTCGATCCCGGAGGCGGCCGCGTAGCCGTCGCAGAACGCGGTGCGGTTGCGCTCCACCCACTCGCGGGCGCGGGCCGCCAACTGCTTGTCGTCCGCATGGTCGACCAGCGGGCCGTACGCGGCGTATTCGAACGACCGCAGCACGCCGGCCACGTCGCGCAACGGCGAATCGGGAGCGCGGCGCTCCTCGAGCGGCTGTCCCGGTTCGCCCTCGAAATCGATCAGCAGCCAGCGCTCCGGCGTGCGCAGCACCTGACCCAGGTGCAGATCGCCGTGAACGCGCTGCACGGTGATCGTGTCGGCCACCAACTTTCCGAAGCGCTCTTCGATCGTCGCCGCGTGGTCCTTGAGCTCGGGAACCAGGGCCACGGTCGATGACAGCCGCGCCAGCACGTTGTCCACCGGGAACGCGGCCTGCGAGGTTCCGAGGGTCTCCGCCAGGGTCGCGTGCACCGAGGCCACCGCCTCGCCGAGACGGTAGGACTCACCGGCGAAGTCGCCACCGACCTCGTACGCGTACAGGTCGCCTTCGGCGAACAGGTCGCGCACGCTCGCGGTGGCCATCGCCCAGCCTTCTGCGGCATTGGCGGCGAACTCGGTCACCATGCCCAACGGCCACGCCGCGTCGGCACTGCCGTCCGAACCCGTGATCTCGTAGGTCCCCAGCAGCCGCGCCACGTGCGGGTTGCCGGCCCGGCCCAGCACCCGGTTCAGCTCGACGTCGGGGTTGATGCCGCTGCTGACCCGCCGGAACACCTTGAAGATGGCGTCCCGGTCGAAGATGACGCTGGTGTTGGACTGCTCGGCGTCCGACACGTGCGCCATCGCCTCCAGCGGAAGCTGCGCGTCCGGCTCCTTGGCGAATTTCACCTCGACGCCCGACGCGCCGCGCGTGGCGGACGAGTCGATCAAGGAGAGCAGGAACTTCGGCGCATCGGCGTCATACATCGCGTCGAAGCCCGTCCGATCGTCGGCCGAGCCGATGGTGGCGACGCTGCTGTACTCGGAGAACGGAGCGGCATCCCACCGCACGATCACCTGGTAGCGGTGCCGGGAGCCGTCGGCGTAGGCGGCGTCGACGAGCACCAGGTCAAGGTCATCGTCGAGCGGGACGACCACGCTCGCCTCGGCGCTGGACAGTTCGCGGTTGCGTCCCGCGTACCAACGTTGCTGCGGAAGCCAGTCCGACCAGGGCAGCTTGCCCGGTTGAGTCGTTGTCATGTGTCCTCCTCGCATCCGGTCAGCTGGAACCAGTAGAACCCGTGTCCGGGCAGTGTGAGCAGGTAGGGCAGGTGCCCGATGCGCGGGAACTCCACCTGCCCGGTCAGCTCCACCGGCGTGCAACCGCTCCAATGCTGCAGATTCAGTTCAATCGGTTGGGGAAAACGCGACAGGTTGTTGACGCACAGCACGGTGTCATCACCGTCGGATGATTGCCGTACGAACGCCAGCACCGATGGGTTCGAGCCGCCCAACTCTTCGAAAGTCCCGACCGCGAAGGCCTCGTGCCGGCGCCGCACGGCCAGCATCGTCCGGGTGAAGTTGAGCAGCGAGGTGGAGGTGTCGCGTTGCGCCTCCACGTTGACCGCCTGATAGCCATAGACCGAGTCCTGGCTGGGCGGCAGGTAGAGCCGGCCCGGGTTGGCCTTGGAAAAGCCCGCGTTGCGGTCCGGTGTCCACTGCATCGGGGTGCGCACCCCGTCGCGGTCACCCAGCCAGATCACGTCGCCCATGCCGATCTCGTCGCCGTAATACAGGACCGGCGAGCCGGGCAGCGACAGCAGCAGCGCGGTGAACAGCTCGATCTGGTTGCGGTCGTTGTCCAGCAGCGGCGCCAGCCGGCGGCGGATGCCGACGTTGGCCTTCATCCGCGGATCCTTGGCGTACTCGGAGTACATGTAGTCGCGCTCTTCGTCGGTCACCATTTCCAGCGTCAACTCGTCGTGGTTACGCAGGAAGATCCCCCACTGCGCCATGTCCGGGATCTCGGGCGTCTGGGCCAGAATCTCCGAGATCGGAAAGCGTGATTCCCGGCGCACCGCCATGAAGATGCGCGGCATCAGCGGGAAGTGAAACGCCATGTGGCATTCGTCGCCGCCGGTGGTCGCATCGCCGAAGTACTCGACGACGTCGGCCGGCCACTGGTTGGCCTCGGCCAGCAGCACCCGGCCGGGGAATTCGTCGTCGATGACCTTGCGGACGCGCTTGAGGAAGGCATGCGTCTCGGGCAGGTTCTCGCAGTTGGTCCCCTCCCGCTCGAACAGGTAGGGCACCGCGTCCAGCCGGAAACCGTCGATGCCCAGCTCGAGCCAGAAGCGGAGCACGTCGATCATGGCTTCCTGCACGGCCGGGTTGTCGTAGTTCAGGTCGGGCTGGTGGGAGAAGAACCGGTGCCAGTAGAACTGCTTGCGCACCGGGTCGAAGGTCCAGTTCGATTCCTCGGTGTCGATGAAGATGATCCGGGCGTCGGTGTACTTCTCGGCGGTGTCGCTCCACACGTAGAAATCGCCGTACGGGCCGTCGGGGTCGTGCCGCGACTCCTGAAACCAGGGGTGCGAATCGGAGGTGTGGTTCATCACCAGGTCGGTGATGACCCGGATGCCCCGCTCGTGCGCGGCGTTGAGCAGGGCGACGAAATCCTCGACCGTGCCGAACTCGGGCAACACCTTGTAGAAGTCCCGGATGTCGTATCCGCCGTCGCGCAGGGGCGAGTCGTAAAACGGCGGCAGCCAGATGCAGTCGATGCCCAGCCACTGCAGGTAGTCGAGGCGCCCCAACAGCCCGCGCAGGTCGCCGGCACCGTCGGCGTTGGCGTCGAAGAACGCCCGAACCAGCACCTCGTAGAACACCGCGTGCTTGAACCACGTCGGGTCGGTGGGCAGCGCGGCGGCGTTGTTGAAGTCCTCGGCGTCGGGGTGCTCCACGACGCCGTCCTGGACGTGACTGCCACCCTCGGGATGGTGCTCGACAGCTTCTCTTGCGTCGTTCATCAAATCCACGATGCCACGGGTACCCTGGGCGCGACTTTCGGAATCACGCCCCCACGCTTACGCCGAAACACGCCCGCTAGCAAACGAATTGGCCACCAATCGAGTCTCGGCCGGCGCGGATATCAGGCCGGCGGTCCCTCCGCCAGTGTGATGTTCGCGGTGCGCTCGCCGCCCTCGTTGGACCGGTAATGCACCACGATGGTGTCTCCCGGGTGATGCGGGACGAGCACCTCGGTCATGGAGGTCGCCCCGGTGATGGCGACGTTGTCGACGCCGGTGATAACGTCGCCGGGCGCGATGCCGGCCGCCCCGGCGGGTCCGGCGCTGACCACCCGCTGCACCCGCGCGCCGTTGCCGTTGGTGTCCGCCACACCCAGGCCGAGGAAGCCGGTGGGACCGATGTGCACCGTGTTCGAGCCGGCGCCGGACCGGATCTGCCCGGCGACCCCCATCGCGCGTCCGATGGGAATGGCGAAGCCCTGCCCGCCGGACATCTTGTAGCTGTCGGTGGCGGCGGTGTCCACGCCGATCACCTGACCGGCGTTGTTCACCATCGGCCCGCCGGAGTCACCCGGCTTGATCGGGGCGTCCGCCTGGATCAGGCCGCCCAGGCTCTCCTGCGCGCCGGTCAGCGTGTCGGTTGCCGAGACGCTCTGGTTGAGCGCGACGACCTTGCCGGTCACCGCGTTGGGCGTGCCGCCCTGGCCGCCGACGTTTCCGAGCGCGACGATCGGCTCGCCCACCGTGGCCTCGCCGCCGATCGCGGCCGTGGGCAGGCCGGCCGCCCCGCGGAGCTGCAGCACCGCAATGTCCTGTGTGCGGTCGTAGCCCACCACGTCAACGGCGTAGGTCTGCCCGTTGCCGACGTCGAACGCGCTGATGTCGGTGGCCCCGGAGATCACGTGGTTGTTGGTCAGCACGACGCCGTTGGGATCGATCACGATGCCGGTTCCGGCGCCCACCGCGTTGTTGTAGCCGAATTTGGTGTCGATGTTGACCACCTGCGGCCCGACCTGTCCGACCATCGCGGACGGATCGAGCGGCGCCTGGGGACGGTCGGTGAATCGGTCCAGGGCCAGAGTGGAGGGCGACGCCGAGGCCGGCGCGAGGCCGACACCGGATCCCAGGCCAAGGCCCAATCCGACCACGGTCAGCACGCTGACCGCCCATGACCACCAGGCCGAGCGGTGGTGCGGTTTGCTCATCGGTGTCACCCTCCTGCTTCGCGGTAGAGAACAAACTGTCCCGGCCTCAGGCTCTTGGCGGCACATTTGTGTGTATATAACCGTAATGCAGGTAGCTATGCATGGCATGTGTCAGGTTCTGATCAACCTCATCGGCTCCGGAGCCCGTAGTTGCCGCGCGTCCTAAGCTGACACGGTGGGCGATTTCGACCCCAAGGCCAGCTTCACCCGGTCCCCGGTAGCCCGACTGGCCACGGTCACGCCCGGCGGCCAACCGCACCTGGTGCCGGTGGTCTTCGCGCTCGCCACCGCGGCGCGGGGCGGATCCGACCTGGTGTACACGGCCGTTGACGCGAAACCGAAGGCGACGCGGCGGCTGCGCCGGTTGGCCAACATCGACAGCAACCCCCGAGTCAGCCTGCTCGTCGATCACTACGCCGACGATTGGACCCAGCTGTGGTGGGTGCGCGTCGACGGTGTCGCCACGGTCCACACCGACGGGGCCGCCGTTGATCTGGGATACCACCTGCTGCGCACGAAATATCCTCAGTACCAATCAGTTTCGCTGGACGGCCCGGTGATCGAAGTGGCCGTGCAGCGGTGGTCGAGCTGGCATCACTAACCGGTGGACGCCGGCGCTTGCGACGGACGTGGGCACCCGATCTGGCCCGACGGTCTTGTGGTCTACCGAAGTTGGGTGAATGGTAGCTAGATAGGTGCTTGCTAGGTCAGCAACGGTGCGCCCGGGCAACCTGGAGGAAAGTCATGGCCGACAGGACGAATACTTCCCAAGGAGCGGGGACCGCTCCGACCGCCAACGGTCCGGACGAGATTCGCAACGTGGTGCTGGTGGGCCCGTCGGGTGGCGGCAAAACCACACTCGTAGAAGCCCTGTTGGTCGCCGCCGGCGTGTTGACCCGAAGCGGTTCCGTCGCCGACGGCAGCACCGTCTGCGACTACGACGAGGCCGAGATCCGCCAACAGCGATCGGTGGGCGTCGCCGTGGCGTCGCTCTCGCACGACGGCGTGAAGGTCAACCTGGTCGACACACCCGGGTACGCCGACTTCGTCGGCGAGTTGCGGGCGGGACTGCGGGCGGCGGACTGCGCGTTGTTCGTGATCGCGGCCAACGAAGGCGTCGACGAGCCCACCAAATCGCTGTGGCGGGAATGCAACCAGGTCGGCATGCCCCGCGCGGTGGTGATCACCAAACTCGACCACACCCGCGCGAATTACTCCGAGGCGTTGGCTGCCGCACAGAATGCGTTCGGCGACAAGGTTTTACCGCTCTACCTGCCCACCGACCTGCCGTCCTGCCACGGCCTGATCGGCCTGTTGTCGCAGACGCGTTACGAATACGCCGATGGTAAACGGACCGCGCAGCCACCGAATCCCTCCGACGCCGAGCAGATCGAGGAAGCGCGCGGCGCCCTGATCGAAGGAATCATCGAGGAGTCCGAGGACGAGTCGCTGATGGACCGCTATCTCGGCGGCGAGGCCATCGACGAATCCGTCCTCATCGAAGACTTGGAGCGCGCCGTCGCCCGCGGGTCGTTCTTTCCGGTGATCCCCGTCTGCAGCAGCAGCGGCGTCGGCACCCTGGAATTACTGGAGGTTGCCACGCGCGGCTTCCCGTCCCCGATGGAGCACCCACTGCCGGAGGTATTCACCCCGGTCGGTGCGCCGCACGCCAGCCTGACCTGTGACGCGGATGCGCCGCTGCTCGCGGAGGTGGTGAAGACGACGTCGGACCCCTACGTCGGCAGGGTCAGTCTGGTCCGGGTGTTCTCCGGGACCATCAGGCCCGACACGACGGTTCATGTGTCGGGCCATTTTGCGTCGTTCTTCGGCGCCACCAACGGCAACGGCCACGCGCATCCCGACCACGACGAGGACGAGCGCATCGGGGTGCTGTCCTTCCCGCTGGGCAAGCAGCAGCGCCCGGCCCCGACCGTGGTGGCGGGTGACATCTGCGCGATCGGCAAACTGAGCCGCGCCGAAACGGGTGACACCCTTTCGGACAAGTCGGAACCGTTGGTCTTGAAACCGTGGACCATGCCCGAACCCCTGCTGCCGATCGCCATTGCGGCCCACGCCAAGACCGACGAGGACAAGCTCTCGGTGGGGCTGGGACGGTTGGCCGCCGAGGACCCGACGTTGCGGATCGAGCAGAACCCCGAAACTCACCAGATCGTGCTGTGGTGCATGGGCGAATCCCACGCCGGCGTGGTGCTCGACGCGCTGGCCAATCGGTACGGCGTCACCGTCGACACCGTGGAACTGCGGGTCCCGCTGCGAGAAACGTTCGGCGGCAAGGCCAAAGGCCATGGCCGCCACGTCAAACAGTCCGGTGGGCATGGACAGTACGCGGTGTGCGACATCGAGGTGGAGCCGCTGCCGGAGGGCTCCGGGTTCGAGTTCGTCGACAAGGTGGTCGGCGGAGCCATTCCGCGACAGTTCATTCCGAGCGTGGAGAAGGGCGTGCGCGCCCAGATGGAGAAGGGCGTGCACGCGGGCTACCCGGTGGTCGACATCCGCGTCACCCTGCTCGACGGCAAGGCGCACAGCGTCGACTCGTCGGACTTCGCGTTCCAGATGGCGGGCTCGCTGGCGCTGCGGGAGGCGGCCGCGGCGACCAAGGTGGCGCTGCTCGAGCCCATCGACGAGATCTCGGTGCTGGTACCCGACGATTTCGTCGGGGCGGTCATGGGTGATCTGTCCAGCCGGCGCGGCCGGGTCCTCGGCTCCGACACCGCGGGCGGCGAGCGCACCGTGGTCAAGGCCGAGGTGCCCCAGGTGGAGTTGACGCGCTATGCCATCGACCTGCGGTCCCTGGCGCACGGGGCCGCCTCGTTCACCCGGTCGTTCGCCCGCTACGAACCGATGCCGGAATCCGCGGCCGCCCGGGTGAACGCCACCGTCTAGGACCGCAGGCGCTCACCGCCGTCTCAGGCCTTGCGGCCGAACTGCTGGGCCACCGCGCGGCGGTCCAGCGAGCCTTTCGCGGTATGCGGCAACTCGCCGGCCCGCCGGAACTCGGCAGGCACCTCGAAGGGCGCCAACCGGTCACGGCAGAACGCCGTCAGTTCTTCGGCCGTCGGTGCGGCGGATCCGCGGGCGACGATGACCGCGGCCACGGTCTCGCCGTACAACTTGTCCGGCATGCCGAACACGCCGACCTCGAGCACGTCTGGATGGCTGGCCAGCACGCCCTCGACACGTTCGGGCGAGATCTTCTCCCCGCCCCGGTTGATGAGCTCCTTGATCCGGCCGCGGATGACGAGATCGCCGGCCGGCGACAAGGTTCCCAAATCGCCGGTGTGCAACCACCCCTGGGTGAAGTTGGCGGCGGTGATGGACGGGTCGCCGAGGTAGCCGCGCACCACGGTCGGGCCGTGCAGCCAGACCTCCCCGACGGTCTCCGCGGGCAGCGCCTGGCCGTCGGGACCGACGATCCGGATTTCCGGTCCGGTCGACCGGCCGACGAGACCCGGTGTGGCGCAAGGGTTTTCGCTGCTTCCGGCACCGCCGATGGCCGTCGTCGCCACCTGGTGGGTCGACTCGGTCATCCCGAATGCGCACACCACCGGCGCCGAGAAGGTGTCGTGCAGCGCCTGCGCCGTTTCGGCGGTCAGCGGCGCGCTGCAACTGCGGATGAATCGCAGGCTCGGCGTGCCGCCCCGATGCTCGGTTCGGGCGCGTTCCAACAAGATCTGGTGAATCGTCGGGACGGCGGTGTACCAGGTGGCGCCGACCGCCTCGATGTCGTCCCAGAACGTGTGCGCCGAGAATCTGCCGCGCGCGGGCAGCAACACCGCTCCCCCGGACGCCAGGGTGCCCAGCAGCGCGGCGAGCAGACCGTGCCCGTGGTAGAGCGGCATCACCGCCACCGTGGCGTCGCGCGGGCCCAGCCCGTACCCGGCGATGATGGCCGCCACCGAGCTGGCCATGTTGTGGCGCGTCCAGGGGACCATCTTGGGCACACCGGTGGTCCCGCCCGTGAACATGATCATGGCGTCGTCGTCGCGCAGCCCCTCCGGTGTCGACACATCACGGCGCGGTGCCGCCGTAACCTTCAGGCTGACCGCCGGGGCGGTGGCTCCAGATCCGACGGTCACCGCGATGGGCCAGCACGGCGCGCCGCCCGGCGCGGTCGTGTCGCTGTCGGCGTTGCCGGGCTGGTCGACGAGCACCGCCCGGGCTCCCACCGCCTCGCAGCGGGCATACTGCTCGGCGACCGGCAGGGCCGGATCCAGCGGAACCGCAACGAGATCCGCTCGCGACGCCGCCAGCAGCCCGACGACGAATTCGGCATTGCTGCCGGCGCGCAGCGCGACCCGGTCACCCGGCAGCAGGCCACCGGCCTTCAGCTGCGCGGCCAGATCGTCGACCAGCCGGATCACCTCGCGGTAGCTGACCGGTATGCGCTCGGCGGTGACGACCAGCGCCCGTGCCTCCGGCGACCGGTGTGCCGTCGCCTCGACCAGATCGGCGATGCGCGGGCTCGCGGATTCCGTGGACGCCTCGCCGTTGTCGATCGTGTCAGACCTCATCGCCGCACTCCTTCCAGTTCTGCTGCCGATGCCACCCTGCCGGGCGGCCTTCCGGTCCGTCCAATATCGATTCGCGCACGGTCGATAACCGCTGGCTATCGATCCGCGGTAGCCTCGCCCTGACCAGTGACGATAGACAACTTAAATCGCCGGATAGCGCCTCCGTCTTGGACATGTGGTCCGCGCCGGGGTCACAGTGATGGCGAAGGCAGTACCGCATGCATCCCCAGGAGCCGCCACATGTCCACAGCTTCGGCATCTGCCAACTCGGCAGGTCTGATCGACGGCTTCCACCTGGTGGTGGACGCGCTCAAGGCCAACGACGTCGGCACCATCTACGGGATCGTCGGCATCCCGATCACCGACCTCGCCCGCGTCGCGCAGGCGTCGGGGATTCGCTACATCGGTTTCCGGCAGGAGACCTCGGCCGGCAATGCGGCGGCCGCCGCCGGATTCCTCACCCGCCGACCCGGCGTATGCCTCACCACGTCGGGGCCCGGCTTCCTCAACGGCCTACCCGCGCTGGCGAACGCCACGACGAATTGCTTTCCGATGATCCAGATCTCCGGATCCAGCAATCGCGCCCTGGTGGACCTGCAGCGCGGCGATTACCAGGATCTCGACCAGCTCAACGCGGCCAAGCCGTTCACAAAGGCGGCCTATCGGATCAGCCGGATCGAGGATATCGGGCGCGGCGTCGCGCGCGCCATTCGGACCGCGGTCTCCGGACGGCCCGGCGGCGTCTACCTGGACATCCCCGGTGAGGTCCTGGGTCAGGCCATGGACGCCGTCGCCGCGGGGGACACTATCTGGCGGGTCATCGACCCCGCACCCCGGCAGCTGCCGGCACCCGACGCGGTCGGTCGTGCGCTGGACGTACTGGCCCACGCCCAGCGGCCGCTGATCGTGCTCGGCAAGGGCGCGGCGTATGCCCAGTCCGACAACGTGATTCGGAAATTTGTCGAGTCCACCGGCATTCCGTTCCTGCCGATGTCGATGGCCAAGGGTCTGCTGCCGGACTCCCACCCACAGTCCGCGGCGGCCGCCCGCTCACTGGCGATCGCCCGCGCCGACGCGGTGCTGCTGGTCGGCGCCCGGCTGAATTGGCTGCTGGGCCAAGGTGAGTCACCGCAATGGAGCCCCGACGCCAAATTTGTGCAGGTGGACATCGCCGCGTCCGAGTTCGACAGCAACCAACCGATCGCGGCGCCGCTGGCCGGCGACATCGGCTCGGTGATGTCCGCGCTGTGTGACGGTGTTGCCGCCCGGCCGATCACCGCGCCGCCGGAGTGGACCGGCGAACTGGCCGAGCGCACGGCACGCAACGACGCCAAGATGCGTGCTCGGCTGGCCGAAGATCCGCACCCCATGCGGTTTTACAACGCGCTCGGCGCGATTCGCACTGTGCTGCAAGACAACCGCGACGTGTACGTCGTCAACGAAGGAGCCAACGCACTCGACCTGGCCCGCAATGTCATCGACATGGAGTTGCCGCGGCACCGGCTCGACACCGGAACCTGGGGCGTGATGGGCATCGGGATGGGCTATGCCATCGCCGCCGCCGTCGAGACCGGCAGGCCGGTGGTCGCGATCGAGGGCGACAGCGCATTCGGCTTCAGCGGCATGGAGATCGAGACCATCTGCCGCTACCGGCTGCCGGTGACCGTCGTGATCCTCAACAACGGCGGCGTATACCGCGGCGACGAGGCCACACCCGGCACCGCCGCGACGGCATCGGATCCGGCACCGACCGTATTGAACGCCCGGGCGCGCCACGAGCTGCTCGCGGAAGCGTTCGGCGGCAAGGGATATCACGTCACCACTCCATCGGACCTGCGCGCTGCGCTGACCGAGGCAATCGGCTCTGGGGCACCGTCGGTCATCGACTGTGAACTCGACCCGGCGGCGGGGGTGGAAAGCGGGCATCTGTCGAACCTGAACCCGGCCAGCGCGGCCACCCCGGCACCGTCCGCGGTCACCGCCGGCGCGTGAGCCCCAGCAGCTGCGCGTCGAAGAACTCGTTCAGCGCCAGCTGCCCGGCGGACGCGGCCAACGCGCGGGCAATCGGTGATCCGGGCCCGGCCGAGTTGGTGGCCAAGGCGACATCGGCTTTGAGCACCGGATCGACCATCTCCACCGCCCGGATATCGGGCCCCAACGGCGACGTCCACAGCCACGTATGCGGCACGATGGACGCCCAGTTACCCGCGGATGCCTGAGCGAATAAGGATGCGACGGAATCGGTTTCGACCTGCGGACTGACGGTGATGGAATGATCGGCGAAGGCTTTGTCGATGATTTGCCGGTCGCGCATGTCGGGGGTGAGCAACGCCAGCGGCAGCTGCGCCGCCTCGGCCCAGGTCATCGTCGCCGCACCGGATCCCACCATGTCCGTCGGCGCCAGCAGCACGTAGCGCTCCTGATACAGCGGAACCAAGTTCACCTCGTGCGCCTCGCCGGGCGCCGCATGCACGATCGCGGCATCGAGCTCGAATTCGCGCAGGCGCCGGTACAGTTCGGTGGCCGCCAGCCGGGAGAGGATGTGCACCTTCACCAATGGGTGCGCAGAGCAGAACGTCGAGAGCACCAGGGACGCCGTCGTGGATGCCGTGGGAACGGTACCCAGCCGCAATGTCCCGGTGATGCCCGAGCGCACGGCGTCCACTTCGGACTTGAACGCGTCGTGCTCGGCGAGAATCCGCCTCGCCCACACCACCAACCGCTCACCCTCGGGCGTGAGGCCCTCGAAGCTGTGCCCCCGGTTGATCAGCGTGACATTCAGCTCTCGTTCCAGCTTCGCGATTGCGGCGGACAGCGCCGGTTGGGATACGAAGCACTTTTCGGCTGCCCGGGCGAAGTGCCGCTCGGAAGCGACCGCAACGAAGTATTCCAGTTGACGGAAGAGCACCCGCACTCCTCGTATTCGGGCTCGGCTTTGGGCCCCGATCTGGCTGAGGCTAGCGCGTCGCCCGCGGGGGGCCAAGCCGAACGTTTTGGCCACGACTTTTGCGGCTATTCCTATCCATTCGGCCGCGCGGGCCGGCCGAACATGATGACCGGGAAAACCACGGTATCGGTGCCACTTTCAGCAACTGCGGCACGGACTCGGCGATGGTCGCGCGGGCGGCGGCACCCATTGCCTCAATTCCGACGCGGTTGAACTCAATCAGTGATCAAATCGTTACCGTGGTGGCCGGACCAACCTGTCATTGTTTGCTGAAACGGGTGATCAGAGGGTAACCAGTAGAATAGCGGTGTGTTGGTCGCACCATCTCGAAGGGTGGACGCTATGCGTCGGGGTGTTCGTTATTTATTTGTTGTGGTCGCGATCACGGCCGCGGGCCTGGTGGCACCGGTCGGTCGTAGCACCGCCGCCGTGCCCCTGCCGCAACCCACGCCCGAAGTCGCCTCGATTTTGCCCGCCAACGGCGCCGTGGTGGGCGTCGCCCATCCGGTGGTGGTGACGTTCACCGCCCCGGTGGCCGATCGGGCCGCCGCTGAGCGGTCGATCCACGTCACGTCGCCCAGCGCTGTGCCTGGGCACTTCGAGTGGATCCAGAACAGCGTCGTGCAGTGGGTACCGAACCAGTACTGGCCCGCCCACACCCACGTCTCGGTCGGCATCCAGGCACTGACGACGGGCTTCGACACCGGCGATGCGCTGCTCGGGGTCGCCAGCATCTCCAAACACACCTTCACCGTCAGCAGGGACGGGGAGGTGCTGCGCACCATGCCGGCGTCGATGGGCAAGCCCAGCCGGCCCACCCCGATCGGCAGCTTCACCGCGCTGGAAAAGCAGCGCACCGTGGTGATGGACTCGCGGACCATCGGCATCCCGCTCAGCTCCCCGGAGGGATACAAGATCACCGCCTCATACGCCGTTCGCGTCACCTGGAGCGGCGTCTACGTGCACTCGGCCCCGTGGTCGGTCGATTCCCAGGGCAACGCCAACGTCAGCCACGGCTGCATCAACCTCAGCCCGGACAACGCCGCCTGGTATTTCAACGAGGTGAATGTCGGCGATCCCATCCAGGTCGTGGCCTAGCACCTCCGGCCCCCCGGCGCGACCCAGCCTTAACGCGCGCATCCGTCACGTTGTGACAACCGTCACGTCCGTTGAACGGAAGCCTGACCCGCGGGGGGTCGTTCAGGTAGAACGACAGATCTGAACGAGAGGCGGGCCATGACCGATGACGCGAAGCGCACGAAAGTTAGCTCTACAGGGCCGATCAGCGCGACGCGGCAACAGGTGGCCGAACGCATTCGCGAGCTGAACGCCCACGATGGCGAGTTCCGTGCCGCCAGGCCAGATTCCGGCTTGCAGCGCGCGGCACGTGAGCCCGGCCTTCGACTCCCGCGGATCCTCGAACTCTTTGCCGAGGGCTACGCCGATCGCCCCGCACTCGGCTGGCGCGCCCGCTCTTTGAGCACCGACCCCGCCACCGGCCGCACCAGCGCGTTGCTGCTGCCCCGATTCGACACCATGACCTATCGCGAACTGTGGGCCAACGTCCGCGCCATCGCCGGCGCCTGGCGACACGACGCCACCAATCCCGTTGCGCCCGGCGACTTCGTCGCCACCGTCGGTTTCTCGAGCGCCGAGTACCTCACCGTCGATCTGGTCTGCGCCTACCTTGGGCTCGTGGCCGTGCCGCTGCAGCACAACACGACGGTGTCACGACTGACGCCGATCGTCGAGGAGGTAGAGCCATCGATTTTGGCGGCCGGCGTGGGGTATCTCGACCTCGCCATCGAAGCGGCGCTGGGTAGCTCGTCGTTGCGGCGGGTCGTGGTTTTCGACTACCAGCCCGAGGTCGACGAGCAACGCGAGGCCGTTGAACGCGCGCAGGCGAAGCTGGCGAGTGCCGGTATTGCTGTGACCATCGAGACGCTCGATGAGGTGATCGAACGCGGGCGAAGCCTGCCGCCGGAGCCGATGTTCACCGGCGACACCGACGAGCGGCTGGCCATGATCATGTACACGTCGGGCAGCACCGGGTTGCCCAAGGGCGCGATGTACACCGAGCGGATGCTGTCCAAGCTGTGGACCACCGAACTGATGCCCGACTTCGCGGACACTCCGGTGATCAACGTGAATTTCATGCCGCTGAATCACCTGGGCGGCCGGATCCCGCTGTCGACGGCGTTCCAGGCAGGTGGAACCAGTTATTTCGTCCCGGAAAGCGACCTGTCGACCCTGTTCGAAGACTGGAACCTGGTGCGCCCCACCGAATTGGGGCTGGTGCCGCGGGTAGCCGAGATGCTGTACCAGCGGTACCAAAGTGCCGTCGATCGACTCGAGGTTTCGGGTACTGATACCGCCATCGCCGAGGCGCAGGCACAAGCCGAGCTGCGCGAGCAGGTCCTCGGTGGACGCATCGTGACAGCCTTCTGTGGCACGGCACCCCTCGCGGCGGAGATGCGAAGCTTCATCGAAACCTGTTTGGACGTACACGTTCTGGACGGTTACGGCCTGACGGAGGTCGGCATGGTGACCAAGGACGGTCGGATCACCCAGCCCCCGGTGCTGGACTACGAGCTTCTCGATGTTCCCGAGTTGGGCTATTTCCTCACCGACAAGCCTTATCCTCGAGGCGAATTGCTGGTGAAATCTCTCACCGCCACGCCCGGATACTTCAAACGACCTGACGTCACCGCCAAGGCTTTCGATCCCGACGGCTACTACCGCACCGGTGACGTGATGGCCGAGCTTGAGCCGGGCCGACTCGCGTATGTCGACCGCCGCAACAACGTCCTGAAGTTGGCCCAGGGTGAGTTCGTCGCCGTGGCGCGCCTGGAGGCGGTGTTCTCCAGTGCGGCCCTGGTGCGCCAGATCTTCGTCTACGGCAACAGCGAACGACCCTATCTGTTGGCGGTTGTCGTCCCGACCGACGATGCCGCGGCGAAACACACCGGCGACCTCGACGGGCTGAAGGCCGCGCTTGGCGAATCCCTGCGCCAGTCAGCCAAACTCGCCGATCTGCAGTCCTACGAGGTGCCCGTCGACTTCCTGGTCGAGACCGAGGCGTTCAGCGAGGACAACGGTCTGCTCTCCGGGGTGGGAAAGCTGCTGCGGCCAAAACTCAAGGAACACTACGGCGCTCGGCTCGAACAGCTATACATGGAGCTGGCCGAAAACCGGGTCACCGAGTTGCGTGCCTTGCGCGAGGGCGCGGCGGACCACCCGGTGATCTTCACCCTCACCCGGGCCGCAGAGGCGCTGCTGGGCCTGGCCGTCGGTCCGCCCGGGCCGGGCGCCCTTTTCATCGAACTCGGCGGTGATTCCCTGTCGGCGCTGACCTTTTCCAACTTGCTGCACGACATCTTCGGCGTCGACGTGCCGGTGGGAATGATCACCGGCCCGGCAACCGATCTGGGCCAGCTGGCGGAATACGTCGAGTCCGAGCGTGAGTCCGGGTCGCGACGGCCCACTTTCGCAACGGTGCACGGACGCGGGGCGACGCAGGTCCGCGCGGCGGATCTCACGTTGGACAAGTTCATCGACGCGGCCGACCTGGCCGCGGCCCCCGCGCTGCCGCGCGCGACCGGCGCACCGCGCACCGTGCTGCTCACCGGCGCCAACGGCTACCTCGGACGTTTCCTGATTCTGGAGTGGCTGGAAAGGCTCGCCGAGACCGGTGGGAAACTCATCTCCATCATCCGTGCCGCGGATATCGGGGCCGCCACCAAAAGATTGGAAGCGGTGTTCGACAGCGGGGATCCACAACTGCTGGAGCGGTTCCACACGCTGGCCGCCGACCACCTCGAGGTCATCGTCGGCGATATCGGCGAGCCGAATCTTGGCTTGGACCAGCTGATCTGGGAACGCCTCACACGGGAGGTGGATCTGATCGTGCACCCGGCCGCACTGGTCAACCACGTGTTGCCCTACGACCAACTCTTCGGCCCCAATGTCGTGGGCACCGCCGAGCTGATTCGCCTGGCGATGACGACACGGATCAAGCCCGTCACGTATATGTCGACCGTCGCGGTGGCCCTGTCGGTCGATCCCGCCGCGTTCGCCGAGGACGGCGACATCCGCAGCGTCAGCGCGCTGCGGCCGGTCGATGACAGCTATGCGAACGGGTACGCGAACAGCAAGTGGGCCGGTGAGGTGTTGCTGCGCGAGGCCCACGACCTGTGCGGATTGCCGGTCGCGGTGTTCCGGTCCGACATGATCCTGGCGCACAGCCGGTACGCCGGGCAGCTGAACGTTCCAGATGCATTCACCCGCTTGATATTCAGCCTGCTGACCACCGGGATCGCACCGGCGTCCTTCTATCAGACCGATCCGCAGGGAAACCGGTCGGTGGCCCACTACGACGGGCTGCCCGCCGACTTCGTGGCCGAAGCGGTGACCACGCTCGGTGCCCAGATCGCCACGGCCGCTGAGAATTCCGGAGCTTACCGCTCCTTCGACGTGATGAACCCGCACGATGACGGCGTCTCGCTGGATGTGTTCGTCGACTGGTTGATCGCCGCCGGGCACGACATCAGGCGCATCGACGACTACGACGAATGGCTGAGCCGGTTTGCCACGGCCCTGCGTGCCCTGCCGGACAAACAGCGCCAGCATTCGGTGTTGCCGCTGCTGGACGCCTACCGCAAACCCGAGACACCGCTGCGCGGCGCGCCCGCCCCCACCGAGGTCTTCCGCGGCGCCGTGCGGGCGGCGAAAATCGGTGCAGAGGACGACATTCCGCATCTGTCGGCGGCGTTGATCGACAAGTATGTCGCGGATCTGCGCTTGCTGGGCCTGGTGTAATCACGAGGAGCTAGCCGGGCAGCCCGTTCTTGATCGCCGCATCCTGCTTGCGGCCGACGTCGAGCGCGAACGCCGGATCGATCGGGTCGTTGGGCGCGCTGTCGAATTCCAGGGTGACCAGCGCCTTGCCCTCGGTAAAGACCAGGACCGTCATCGCTTGGGAGTTGTCCGGGGAGGTGCCCGAGATGATCCTCCCGTTGGCGCCGACTGCGAGCGGTTGCCAGCTCCCGCTCACCTTGCCGTTGTAACTGCTTTGGGTGGTGGCCAATTCGGCGGCAGCCGACGACGGATCCGCCGCGACCACGATGGTGTCCCACAGCCGACGGCTGCTGTCGGCGTTGGCGAACAGCTGGGCGACCCCCGGCGCGTTGTTGGGATTGAGCATCGGCGACTGCGGCGCCGTGAGGCCGCCCCCGACGTCGTTCGGCTTGATCAACAAGAAGCCGTAGTCCGAGGGTTGGCCCGACGGCGGGCCGGTGACCACGCTCGAACTGGTCGACGCGGCGGTGCTCGACGCCGGCGCCGATGACGGCGGGGTTCTGTCGGCGCTGCCGCATCCGGCGTTCGCGGCGCCGACCACGACGACGACAACGGCCCAGCCGGCCATGCCGATCCGATCAACCTCCACGCATGTTCCTTCCACGTGTCATCGGTATCCGGCTATCGCCGCGGCTCCCGACGCCGCCGGCGAAATGCTGGTGTGAACCAGGCGTGCTACGAACATATGCCCACCGCGCCCCCGGTGGGTAGCAATTTGACGCGCCTATGCTGGCGTGGTGACAGCATCCTCGCGCGGAAGGCAATTGGTATGAGGGCTGCAGCGGCGCGCGCGGTACGGTTCGACCGGTACGGGGGACCCGAGGTCCTGTACGTGGCGGACATCGAGATGCCGTCCCCCGGGCCGGATGAGGTGGTCGTCGAAGTGCGCGCCGCGGGCATAAACCCCGGTGAGGCCGGCATCCGGGTGGGGGCGATGCACGAGATGTTCCCGGCCACCTTCCCCTCCGGTGAGGGCAGTGATCTGGCCGGCGTCGTCACCGCGGTGGCGCCCGGGGTCACCGAGTTCTCGGTCGGCGATGAGGTCCTGGGGTTCAGCCTGCGCCGGTCCAGCCACGCCACCCACACCGCGGTTCCGGTCGGCCAATTGATCCACAAGCCCGCCCAACTCGGTTGGGCGGCAGCGGGTTCGCTCTATGTCGCCGGTGTGACCGCCTACGCGGCCGTCCGCGCGGTGGCGCCTCAACCGGGTGAGACGGTTGCCGTGTCGGCCGCTGCGGGCGGGGTGGGCAGCCTGGTCGTGCAGCTTCTGGTGTTGCGCAAGGCGCGGGTGCTGGGCATCGCGGGGCCGGGCAACGCCGACTGGCTACGCGCGCACGGCGTCGTCCCGATCGCCTACGGCGACGGGCTCGCCGGGCGGCTGCGTGAGGCGGCGCCGGACGGAATCGACGCGTTCATCGACCTGTTCGGCCCGGACTACCTCCAGCTCGCCGTCGACCTCGGTGTGGCGCCCGAACGGATCGAGACGATCATCTCCTTCCAGAAGGCGGGCGAGGTCGGCGCCAAGACCGAGGGCAGCATGGATGCCTCGACACCCGAGGTGCTCGCCGAGATGGCCGACCTGATCGCGTCCGGCGCCATCGAATTCGACATCGCCGCAACCTACCCGCTGGACCGGGTCGCCGACGCTTACACCGAGCTCGAGCAACGACACACCCACGGGAAAATCGTTCTGCTGCCTACCGACTCACAATGAGGTGGCCGGACCCACAACCCCAACCCGCACGATTCTTGATGATGACGACGGCGACGGGCGGCGCTGGGGAGGCCCAGCGACGCCCGCCGCCGAGTGCGGAACGGCTCAGCGGTGGTTGCTGTCGGTACCCGAGGCGTGCCCACCCAGCGACGCGGTGACCACCGCGATCGGCATCCTCGAGACGTACAGGTTGGCCCGCTCCTGCGGGGTCAGGCCGGCCCGCAGGTGAAACCTGTTGGCCAACAACCGGCCTGCGCGCAGCATCGACCGTCCGCGCATCCTGGAAGCAACAGAAAAACGGTGTGTAACAACAAAAGCCATGAGCTTCTCCTGGCGGAGGCCCGATCGGTGTCGGCATAGCGTGTCAGCAGCGCGGGACCGGCGAGGTCAGGCGGTGCGGGAAATGCCGGAACCGGATCGGGGCAAGACGGATTTCGGATAGGGACTATCGCCGGGACTCATCTCGCCCTCACCTCCTCACGGCCAAGACACACGCGGGTGTCACCACATTCACCTGAACGAAAGAGGCAGGAATGACCCACGGCACATGCCGCGGGCCGCACCCCTCTCGTCGGAGCTTCGGCACTGCACGGCGTATCCGGAACGTTCCAGAAGCCACTTGGGCTCAACCCTTGGGTCCGGGAAGAGCTGTCCTGACCCGGGGCGTCTCTCGACGTTCGGGGTCAGTGGCCTGTGTCCATGCAGACGCCTCACCTACCGAGGTGCTTGCGGGGTCCATATTGACACCGAGGTCAGGAGCTCGTCAAACCGGCTTTACGCATCCCTGATGCCGCCGCCCGTCTCCCAGGGCCCGCTCAGCCCGGAAGCCTAGGCTCGATGCCATGACCACAACGTTGCAGGATTCCCGGGTCGCGTCGACGCTCGACCGCATGTACGCCGAGTCGAAAAACCAGATGTCGCTGCTGCGCGAGCGGCGCGGCACGTTCGATCGGCCGATGACCGCGCAGGAGCGGGCCGACGCGATGAGCGAGTTCTACATTCCGGTGACACCGGAGGCCGGCCGGTTGTTGTATTCGCTGGTGCGGGCCACCCGCCCGGCGACCGTCGTCGAATTCGGTATGTCTTTCGGCATTTCCGCCGTGCACCTGGCCGCCGCGGTGCGCGACAACGGCACCGGCCGGGTGGTGACCACCGAGCTGAGCGACACCAAGATCGCCGCCGCCAAGCAGACGTTCGCCGAGACCGGCCTCGACGACGTCATCACCATCCTCGAAGGCGACGCGCTGTCCACGCTGGCGGACCTGCCCGGGCCGGTCGATTTCGTATTGCTCGACGGCTGGAAAGACTTGTACTTACCCGTGCTCGAGCTGCTGGAGCCGCGGCTGTCGCCCGGCGTGCTGGTCATCGCCGACAACGCCAGCTCAGCCGACATGGCGCCCTATCTGGACCGGGTGCGCAACCCCGATAACGGCTACGTGAGCTTCAACTTCCAGGTTCGCGACAGCGACAGCATGGAGATCAGCTGCCGCACAGGCGGTTAGGGCCTATCTCAGCGATTCCTCGAGCCAAGGAGTCAGCCACTTCACCCCTTCGGGGGTGAGGTGCACACCGTCGCTGCGCACCTTGATGCCGTCGACCTTGGCGGTATAGACACCGTCGGGGCACAGCTTCTTGTTCAGGTCGAGGATCGCGACGTTCGGGTGGTGGCTGACGGTCTTGCGTAACATGGTGTTCCACAGATTGACCCGATCCGGCTGGTCCTCCGGATACAGCCGGCCGTCCGGCTTTTCACCGCCCCGGCTGTAGGGGACGGTGGCGACCACCACGTGGACGCCGGTCGCACCCACGATGGTCAGTGCCCGTTCGAGCTCACCGTTGAGGTAGGCGTCGAAGGTCGGGTCACCGATGTGGGTCCACTGGCCCTCGTTGACCCGGTCCACCGTCTCCCAGCGGCCGATGACCAGCAGCGCGACGTCCGGCTGGTCCTGACTGACCTGCCTCGACCAGCGGATCGGCCAGCCGTCGCATTCGGATCGCTGCTCCAGAGTCTGGCCGATGTAGCGATACGGCGTGCCACGCACCAGGCTGCAGCCGATGACGGTGTGGTCGAGGAACGTGAACCCTGGCGTCGGAGGCAGGTAGTGCATCCAGGTCCACCCGATCGAATCACCGAATACCGAGACCGTGAAAGGCCGGTTGGCATCTCGGGGCCGGCTCGCCCCGGGCGGCGACGGCGAGACCGCCGCCACCGCGGAGACTCCGGGCGGCAGGCCGACCTCGCGCAGACCGGGCCCGGTCCCCACCGGGACCACCAGCAGCGTCACCGCGGCGGCGCTGGCCACGGTCGCTGCCGCCAGCGGCAGCAGCGGCACCCGCGCCGGCCGCCAGCGCCGGATGGGTTGTTCGAGCAGCCAATACGACACCGCGGCCACCGCCAGCGTGGCGCCGCACCGTGCGGCGAACAACGGCAGCCCGGACCACCCGGTGCGTTCGCCGTTGAGCGCCAGAAAGATTGGCCAGTGCCACAGGTAGACGCCGTAGGAGATGGTCCCCAGATACACCAGCGGGCGCAACGCGAGCGCGCGGGCGACGAGCCCGCGCTGCTCCACCGCGACCGGTGCGATCACGATCACGGCCGCGACCGCGACCCCGATCAGCAAGCCGTGGCGGAACTCGCCGCTGGCGCCGGTGGCGTAGTGCGTCGCCGCCGCCAGCCCCGCCAAACCCAGCACCGGCAGAATCCGGGCGACCCGGCGCCCCCAACGCGAGCGGAGCATGCACCAGCCGCGGTTCATCGACGGCCAGTCCCGAACGAGCAGCGCGGCCGACGCGGCGCCCACCAGCAACGCCTGCGCGCGGGTGTCGGTGCCGAAGTAGATGCGGTCGCGGGTGGCGTCGGACGTCATGACGATGGCACCCGCCGCGGAAGCCAGTGCGCCCACGGTGGCTATCAGGAAAGTGGCGAAACGCACACCACCGACGGTGGCCCGGGTCGAGCGGCGCCGCGCGCGGGCGGCGAGCAGCAGGGTGACCGCGATGAGCAGCACCGGCCAGACGAAGTAGTACTGCTCCTCCACCCCGAGTGACCAGGTGTGCTGCAGCGGTGAGGGCGGTGCGCCTTGGGTGAAGTAGTCGGTTTTCTGGGCGACGAACCGCCAGTTCGCCATCCACACGAACGCCGCGATGGCGTCGTCGCGCAGCCCCGTCAGCGACCGGTCGGGCAACAGCTGGCGCGCCGCGGCGACGGTGAGCACCATCAGCACCAGTGCCGGCAGCAGCCGCCGCGCGCGCCGAATCCAGAAGCCGGTCAACTCGATACGACCGGTGCGTCCCAGTTCGTCCAGCAGCAGAGAGGTGATCAGGAATCCGCTGAGGACGAAAAAGACGTCGACGCCGATGAATCCGCCGCTGACTCCGGGGATGCCGCCGTGTCCGATGAGCACCAGCGCAACCGCGATCGCGCGCAGTCCGTCGAGTGCGGGGATTCCGCTGGCCCGTTCCGGCCGGTCCCAGATCGCCAGTCGGCCGACCCGGCGCACGGGGGCGACCCATCGGGGCCGAGTACGACGAGCCGGCGCGGGGTGAGACCCGCCCGGCTCTGTGCTTGCTGTCAGCGCGCCGTACTTACCATCTCGCCCGGCGCCATGGTTGATGCCGATACGTCGCTGCCCCTCCTGTTGAGTTCAGCAAGCCAGCCTAGAGGCGGGCGCGCAGAATTCAGTGGAGGACACGCGACGGCATTTCGGCCTCGCTGCGTTCGGATTTCACCCCTGCCGCGTCAGGCCTTGTTCGGCGCGTAGCCCAGCGTGCTCTTGGTTTCCAGGTACTCGTCGAAGCCGAAGTCGCTCCATTCGCGGCCGTTGCCGCTGCACTTGTAGCCGCCGAACGGCGCGTTCAGGTCGAATGCGTGGTTGATCGTCACCCATCCCGCGCGGATCTTGCGGGCGACCTCACGCGCCTTGTCGAGGTCGGCTCCCGAAACGTACCCGGCCAGGCCGTATTCGGTGTCGTTGGCGATCTCGACGGCTTGGTCGATGTCGTCATAGCCGAGGATGCACAGCACCGGCCCGAAGATCTCCTCGCGCGCGATCGTCATGTCGTTGGCGACGTGCGCGAACACGGTCGGTTTGACGTAGTAGCCCGTGTCCAGGCCCGCCGGCCGGCCCGGGCCTCCCGCCACCACGGTCGCACCCTCGTCCACGCCCTGCTGGATCAGGCGTTGCACCTTCTCGAACTGTGCCCTCGACGCCACCGGCCCAATCGCCTTCGGATCGGCGCTGCCCACCTCGACTTGTTCGGCGACCTCCCGCGCGATGCTAATGGCCTCGTCCATCCGGGAATTCGGGACCAGCATGCGCGACGGCGCGTTACAGCTCTGCCCCGAATTGGGCATCATGTTGGCCACGCCGGCGCGGACGCTGTCGGCGAAGCCATCGTCGTCGAGCACGATGTTGGGGCTCTTGCCGCCGAGCTCCTGGGTGACCCGCTTCACGGTCGAGGCCGCATTCCTGGCCACCTCGACCCCGGCGCGGGTGGATCCGGTGAACGACACCATGTCGATGTCGGGGTGGCTCGCCAGGGCCACACCCACGCCCGGACCGTCGCCGTTGATCAGGTTGAACACCCCGGCCGGCACGCCCGCGGCGTCCAGGATCTCGGCGAAGATGTAGGGCGAATACGGTGCGACCTCAGAGGGTTTGAGGATGACGGTGCAGCCGGTCGCCAACGCCGGGTAGACCTTGACTGCGACCTGGTTGATCGGCCAGTTCCAGGGCGTGATCAAACCGCAGACGCCGATCGGCTCCTTGGCGATCAGGGTCGCCCCCCGTTGCTCGGAGAACGAGAAGTTCTTCAGCACGTCGATGGCCGTGGTCAGGTGACCGATGCCGAGAAAGACCTGCGGTCCCGCGGCCAGCGAGGGCGGCGCGCCGATTTCCTCGGTGACCGCTTCGGCGAGATCGTCGGCACGCTTCTGGTATTCGGTGAGGATGGACTGCAGCAGGTCCAGGCGCTGTTCGCGGGTGCTCTGCGACCAGTCGGCGAAGGCCCGCCGGGCCGCCGTGACCGCCACGTCGACGTCGGCGGCCGAGCCCAGCGAGATCTTCCCGGAAACCTGTTCGGTCGCCGGGTTCTCGACGTCAAAGGAGTTGGGCCGCACCGGGTCGACCCAACGGCCGTCGATGTAGAACTTCAGGTATTCGCGCATGACATCGGTCCCTTTCTTACTGAGTGCCTTCGGCATACCAGGTCCGGAATCGGTCGTACTTGGGCATCTCCTCGGAGTTGGCCTTGGGGTCGATGCACACGTGCACTACACCGACTTTGCCACTGGAGTAGGCGCGAGCGATCGCCGGGCCGATCTCTTCTTCCTTCTCGACGTACTCACCGTGGCAACCGAAGCCCTCGGCGACCTTGTCCATCCGCACGTCCTTGCTCCAGTGCACGCCCGGCTGCGGCGACGGCTGGGAGAAGGTGCGTTTGTACACGCCCACTTCCAAGCCCCACTGGTGGTCGACGCCCACCACGCACACCAGCGGAAGGTTTTGCCGCGCAGCGGTTTCCAACTCGGCGATATGGAAAAGGAATGCGGAATCGCTGGTCAGCAGCATCACCGGCCGCTTACCACCCTCGGCGACCGACGCCCCGACTGCGTACGGCAACCCGGTGCCGAGGTGGCCGAAGTTCTGATTCCAGATGACGTCGCGCGGCTTGGACTGCGAGTAGGTCCAACCGAAGATCACGGTCGCGCCGCCGTCGCGCACCAGGATGCCATCCTCGAGTTCGTTGAACGCCTTGGTCGCCTCGACGACGTAGCGCGCCGGGTGGATCGGCGAGCGCCCAGACGGCGCCGATTCCGCCATGTCCGCAAGCTCTTTCGCATCCTTTTCGATCAGGGCCTGCAGCGTGGGTGCGGGTTGACGCGGCGAATCCTTGAGTGCGGAGACCAGCTGCGGCACGACACCGCGCAGATCGCCGACCAGCGCCACGTCGAAGCGGCGGTTGACACCGATGGCGGCTGGGTCCTGCTCGACGTACACCCATTTGCGGTTCGCATCGTTGCCCGCCCAATGCTGGGTCCGACCGTAGTGCATGGGCTCGCCGAGTTCGGTGCCGAGCGCGACGCACAGGTCGGATTCCTCGACGGCCTCGTTGGCTGCCGGGGAGAACAAGTAGGGGAACGTGCGGTCCTGCAGTCCCGGGATGTACGAGGTGCCGCCGGAGGTTTGGATCACCGGGCAGGCCATCAGCTCGGCCAGTTCCTTGACCTCCTGTTGGGTCCGGGAGGTGTGCACGCCGTGGCCGACCAACAGGACCGGGCTCTTGGCCTCGCGGATCAGCTTTACCGCTGCGGCCACCTCGCGGGTACCGGCGCCCTGGTTGACCAGCCGGTAGGCCGACGGGCTCGGCGCCTCGGCGACGTCGAGTTCCTCCAGGATGACGTGCGACGGGTACTCGATGTAGGCCGGGCCGGGCGTGCCGGACATCGCGCGGCGAATGGCCTCGTGGACGATCTCGTCGGTCTGGTCGGCGTATTCGATCGAGGCGCTGTACTTGACGGACGAGGCGAAAAGTGGTTCCTGACGGACGAATTGGATGCGTCCACGCCGGACCCGGCGCTCGGTGATGCGGGCGCGCTGGCCGCCGAGAAAAATCACCGGCGAGTTCTCCACAAGCGCGCACTGGATCGCGCCGGCGATGTTGGCCATGCCCGGGCCGAGCGTGCCGATGCACAGCCCCGGCTTTCCCGTCATCCGCGATGCCGCCTCGGCCATGAAACCCGCGCTCAGTTCGTGGTGCGGTGCAACCACCGACCACCCGCGGGCGTCGGCCTCGGCGAACATGTGCACGAAGTTGGGATCGGGGATGCCGAACAGCGTGTTCACGCCCTCGGCCTCGAAAAGGTCGAGGATGCGCTTGTAAACGGGCACGGCCATGGTGGGAAACTCCTTTACTGACAATAGGTTTCGATAAGCGAGTGTTATCCGGGGTTCACGTCGACGGCCAGCCCCAGCTCGTCGAGCACCGCCGCGGTGTGGGCGCCGAGCTCGGGCGCCGGCCCCGCCACGCGGCCCGGTGTTTGGGAGAACCAGGTGGGTACGCCGGGGAAGCGCACCGGTCCGTGTGGGCTGTCGACCGTCTCGAACATGCCGACGGCGTTGAGATGCGGATCGTCGAAAAGCGCGCCGGGCGTGTTCAGCGGCGCGGCCGGTATCTCGAGTTCGCGCAGCAGCTCCAACCACTCCGCGGTGGACCGCTCTTTCATGGTCTCGGCCACCAGCCCGTAGACCGTGTCGATCTCGCGGGCGCGCTGTTCCAGCGTCGAATACAGCTCGCTGGCCCACGGCGGCCGAACGGCTTTCATGAAAGCGTTCCAGTGCTTGTCGTTGTAGATCAGCGCGGCGATGTGGCCGTCGCTGGTGCAGTACGGGCGGCGGTTGGGTGCCACGGTGCGCGGATACACCGCGGGACCCAGGGGCGGGTCGAACAGGGCGCCGTTGGCGTGTTCGACGAGCATGAACGAGGCCATGGTTTCGAACATGGCAACCTCGACTTCTTGCCCCTGCCCGGTGCGCTCGCGGTGGAACAACGCCATCGTCGTCGCGTACAGCGCCGTCAGGCCGGCGATCTTGTCCGCCATGATCGTTCCAACGTAATCGGCCTCACCGGTCAACTGCTGTTGCACCGCGGGCAGGCCGCATTCGGCCTGGATCGTGTCGTCGTAGGCGGGGCGATCGTGGTCGGGTCCGCGGCGCCCATACCCGTAGCAATTCGTATAGACGACAGCGGGATTGATCGCGGCGACGTCGTCGTAGCTGAAGCCGAGTTTGGCGATGGCCTTGGCGCGCATCGAGTGGATGAACACGTCTGCCGTCTCGACGAGAGCGCGCAACGCGCGGGCTCCGGCGTCGGTTTGCAGGTCGAGCACGACGCTGCGCTTGCCCCGGTTGACGTTGACGAACACCCCGCTCATGCCCGGCGCCGGACCCACCGAGATGTAGCGGGTGTTATCGCCTTGCGGCGGTTCGACTTTGATCACGTCCGCGCCCATGTCGGCCATGATCTGCGTGCAGTACGGTCCCATCACCATGGCGGTCAGGTCGATGACGCGCACACCGGCCATCGGGCCCGTCGGGCTAGCCATTGAGCGCTCCTTGGTCGGTCAAGCCATGTAGTTCGTTTGACCTCCGTGCCAGGTCGAAGCTGTAGCGGATGTGCTCGTTGTGTCCGTCGGGGACGGCCGGAAAGATGAGGGGTGCCGCCACGTATCGGATCGCATCCAGGTGGTTGGCGACGTCCTCGACGGTCCACGACGGCCGGCACACGCCCGGGCTCTCGGCGATGACCGCCCGGGCCACGCGACCCGCCAGCGCGATGAACAGTTCGCCGGTCACCGAGCAGGATTCGTGCGCGAGCCAGCCGACCACTGGCGCAACGAGATCCGCGCCCATCGGCGGGTAGGCCGAGGTATCGATGCCGTCCGCCATGCGCGTCACTGCGGCCGGCACGATCACGTTGCACCGCACGCCCTCGGCGGCGCCTTCGAGCGCGGCGACGTTGGACAGTCCGATCACGCCGGCCTTGGCGGCCGCGTAGTTGGCCACGTCGTGGTTTCCGTACAGGCCGCCGATCGATGATGTCAGCACGATGCGGCCGTAGCCCGCCGCGCACATGTGCGGAAATGCGGGCCGGACCACGTTGAAGGCGCCGCGCAGATGCACGTCGAGCACGGCGTCGAAGTCCTCGTAGCTCATCTCCTTGAGCGAGGCGCGGCGGACGTTGCCGGCGTTGTGCACCAGAACGTCGATGCGACCGTAGCACTCGAGCGCGGTCGCGATGATCGCCTCGCCGCCTTCGCGGGTCGCGACGGATGCGCTGCACGCGACGGCCTCGCCCCCGGTTGCGGTGATCTCGCCGGCCACCTGCTCGGCCGGACCGGCGTCGACGCCCTCGCCGCCGAGGCTGCCGCCAACGTCGTTGACGACCACCTTCGCCCCGCGCGAAGCGAGCAGGTGCGCATACGCACGACCCAGCCCGCGTCCGGCGCCGGTCACCACGGCGACGCGGTCGTCGAAACGCAACCCGCTCACGAAAGCTCAAGGCCTTCCAGGTCACCCCGGGCGCGCCACTCGGCGATCAGGTCACCGAAGGCGTAGAAGCCCGGCGAGTAGAAATCACCGAGGAACGCACCATTGTCTTTGGCGCCACCCTGACCCTCGTTGTTGTAATAGCCAGGGGTGCAGGACATCTCGAAGGCCGAGTTGTCGATCGCGAGTTCGGCGACCGTTTTGACCCAACGGTCCTGGCCCTCCTGACTGGGTTCGACGGTAGTCGCCCCACGTTTCTTCGCCTCGGCGATGATGTAGGCGATGTGCTCGGCCTGTTGCTCGAACATCGCGGTGGTGTTGGCCGAGACGCCGCCCTGGATGAAGCCTGTGAAGAACTGGTTGGGGAATCCACGGGTGGTCATGCCGTGCAGCGTCTGGTACCTGTCGTGCCAGTAGTCGAACAGCGACAGCCCGTCTCGGCCCTCGATGACGTCGACCGCGAAGCGCCGACTGATCTCCGTGGAGATCTCGAACCCGCTGGCGAAGACGACGCAATCGACCTCGTACTCAACGCCGTTGGCGACAATGCCATTTTCCGTCAGGCGTTCCACTCCCTTGGATTCGGACACGTCCACCAACGTCACGTTGGGCAGGTTGAACGCCGGCAGGTACGTCTCGCTCGAACACGGCCGCTTGCACATGAAGCGGTAGTACGGCTTGAGCGCCTCGGCGGTGTCGGGGTCGTCGACCAGCGCGGCTACGCGGCGGCGCAGCCGCTCCATGATCTTGTAGTCCTCCTCCTCCCGGATCGCCATGATCTCCTCGATCCCCAGCGAGGCGGGATCCGGGCTGGCGGCAATCCGGGCGGTCATGTTGCGGCCCAATTCGGTCCAGAAGTCGCACACCAGATCCGGTTCGCCGAAGACCACCCCCACAAACGGTGACCAGTTGTGGAAGTTGCGCTTGCGCTCCTCCTGCCAACCGGGCTGCAGGGCCGCCGCCCAGGCCGGGTCGGTGGGCGTGTTGGCGCGCATGTCCACCGACGAAGGTGTGCGCTGGAACACGAAGAGCTGCTTGGCATCCCGGCCGAGATGCGGCACCAGCTGGACTCCGGTAGCACCGGTGCCGACGAGTGCGACCCGCTTGTCGGCCAGCCTATGCAGGCCGCCGTTGGCGTCGCCGCCGGTGTAGTCGTAGTCCCAGCGTGCGGAATGGAACGCGTGGCCGCCGCTGTCCAGGTACTCCTTGATACCGGGGATACCGGGCAGCTTCGGCTTGTTGTACGAGCCCTGCGCCATCACCACGAACCGCGCGCGGATGTCGTCGCCTCGGTTGGTGATCAGTCGCCAGCGCTTGCTCGTCTCGTCCCAGCGCATGGTCTCGACCTGCGTTGAGAAGATCGCGCCGTCGTAGAGGTCGAAGTGTTTGCCCATGGCCTGGCAGTGCGCGAAGATCTCGGCGCCGTCGGCGAACTTCTTGCTCGGCAGGAAGTCGAGCTCCTCGAGCATGGGGATGTAGCAGTAAGCGTCGTTGTCGCACTGGATGCCCGGGAAGCGGTTCCAGTACCACACTCCGCCGAAGTCCCCGGCCATGTCGATGACCCGAACATCCTGCACACCGGCCTTTTTCAGATAGGCGCCCGACAACAATCCGGCGAACCCGCCGCCGAGGACGGCCACCTCGATGTCCCCGTCGATCGGGGCGCGGTCGGCCACCGGGGTGTACGGGTCCACCTCGTAGAGATCGGCCAGGTCACCGTCGAGTTCGAGGTACTGCGCGCCGCCGTCGGTGCGCAGGCGCTTCTCGCGCTCCCGGGCGTACTTGGCCCGCATCGCTTCGATGTCGACGTCCTGCGGTACGTCGGTGGGCCCGCAGATCTCGGACCGCCCATCAAACTGGGTCATCTATCTCAAAGCTCCTGTGGCTCGCCGGTGCCCATGTATCTCGACAGTTGGTAGTGCAGATTGACCGTGCTGCGTTCCCGGTACGGATTGGGCCTGGTGCCCGGGAAGCCGAGGGACTTCATGCCCTGCTGCACGGCGGCCATATTGGAGAAGTCCTGCGGTAGAACCGACCGCCACCGGGGGTCGCCGACCGGCGTGTACTCCCACTCGGTCTGGGGCTCTTGACCTTTCGGGTACAGCTCGAAGACCGATACCTCGAAGATGCACTTATCCGGGTTGTAGCTGGGATGCGGCCGCGCTCCGTAGCACAGCGCAACCGTCAGACCCTGGCCGATCTGGAAGTTCGGGAAGATCTGCCACGCGGTGCCGGCCTGTCCGAGGATGTCGGACGGAATCGTCGGCCAGATCACGCCGCGCGCCTCGTCGTCGCGGCGCGCCGAGGCCAGCCAGTGCTCGAGGACCTTGTCGGCCGGTGTCCCCTCGGGCAACTCGTCGACCAGGCGTTTGGCGGCGTTCACCAGTGTCTCGGTGGTGGAGGTGTTGGTCTCCTCCATCGTGTAGATCTGCATCTCCGCGGTCGACACCCGCGGATCGCCGCCGGTGCCGAGGCGGATCTTGGACTTGGTCGCCGCGAGATCGTCCGGGGCGTCGTAGCCGATATTGCTGTGCCTGCCCTGCGCCTTGGCCCAGCCCTTGAATTCGCCGAACTTGTTGAACTCGGGATGCGTGGTGAACACGTGGTAGGTCTCGTTGAAGGCCTCCAGCGCGACCTTCCAGTTGCAGTCGAAGGACAGCCACTTGCGCCACTTGTAGCGCATGTCCTCCAAACCGAACGGGTCGAGGATCTTCGCGGCGGGGAACAGGTAGTCGGCCAGCGGCTCGCAGTCGGGGTCCATGTTGATCCACAACCAGCCGCCCCAGGTATCGACCCGGACCGGACGAAGGTGGGTGTTGTCGGGCGTCAGCGCGTCCTGCCAGTCCTGCTGCTCGCGGATATGCGTGCACGCCCCGTCCAAACCGTAAGTCCAGCCGTGAAATCCGCAGACAAACGATTTACGGGCGCGGCCACAGGCATTCTTCGCCCCCTCGGGGGTGTCGATCAGCCGGCGGCCGCGGTGCATGCAGACGTTGTGGTGGGCGTGAAATTCGTTGCTGCCGGTGCGGACCACGATGATCGAGTCGTCGAGAATGTCGTAGGTGAGGTAACTGCCCACCTCCGGCAGCTCCTCGACGCGCCCGACCTGCTGCCAGACTTTGCGCCACAGCTTGTCGCGTTCGGCGCGGGCATACTCCTCGGAGATGTAGGCCTCGACGCCGATCGTCATCGGTGCCGAAAGTTCCTCGGCCACCGCATCTTTGGCCAGGTCGGTCATTCCATCCTCCTAATCGCCGCGCGGAAGGATTCGTCCTTGAGGAAAAGCGACGTGTTGTCGGCGGCGAGATGGCTCCACTTGAGGTCCAGCCCGCCGTCGACCAGCAACGTCTGGCCGGTGATGTAACTCGACATTTCCGAGAGCAGAAAAAGGATGGCGCCGGCCTGCTCTTCGGGCCGTCCACGCCGACCCATCGCGATCGCCTGCCGGTCCCGCTCGGGGTCCTCGTCGACGTAGGTGCGCGAGGCCGCCGTCTCGGTGACGCCCGGCGCCACGGCATTCACCCGAATTCCCGACAGCGCCAACTCGAGGGCCATGGTCCGGGTCATCGCGGTGATCGCGGCCTTGGCGGTGCCGTAGGCGACGTGGAAGGGCGCGGTGTTCATGCCGCTGATCGAGGAGATCGACACGATCGACCCCCGCTGTTGCTGCGCGACGAGTTCGGATGCCAGGGCCTGGCTCATGAAGAATGCCGTTTCGAGATTGTCGGCGAAGATCTTGCGCCAGTCGCTGCGCGTCACCCGGGTCGACGGCATCCACGTCGACGGCTCGGCGCCGCCGGCAACGTTGACCAGCCCGTACAAGCTGCCATCGGCGCGGCGCGCCTGGTCGATCACCGCGGCGATGCCCTCGTCGGTCGACGCATCGGCGGCGACGGGCACCACGGACAGTCCCTGGGCTGCCAGCGGAGCGATGTGCTCGTCGAGGTTCTCCTTCGACCGGCTCACCGCGATCACCGTGGCCCCGGCCCGGGCGGTCATCGCGGTGACGGTCGTACCGATGCCACCTCCACCGGCACCGGACACCACCACGATGCGACCGTCGAGCGCAAGGAGATCCTCGTGATCGGCCATGACCTGCTTCCGCCTGCCGCCAACGCGTCGGGCGCCGCGGCGGGATCGAATACTCGTTTTGTCCGGACAAAATATTGCATTCTGTCCATTGGAGAACACTATTCCGATCGGTGGACTTGGCTGTCAAGGCCGGGCGGGGACGCTTTGGGTGGCTATTGTCTGGACTAGTAGGAGTTGATAGCGTCCAGCCCAACGGCTGACGGAAGGACCTCAGCGAGCATGTCCATCTCAAGGGCCATCTCTACGCAGCCCTCGCGGTACGCGGTGCCACACCCCGTCGACGTCGCCGCGGGCTGGGAGCTCGAACGGGTCACCGGACCAAGTCGGCTGTTCGGCGCCAACGGTCTGCGCACCGGTCCGGACGGCCGCATCTACATCGCCCAGGTGACCGGCAGCCAGATCAGCGCACTGGATCACCGCACCGGGGAACTGGTGACCGCCAGCCCCAAGGGCGGCGACATCGTGGCGCCCGACGACGTCGCGTTCGACGGCGACGGCAACCTGTACGCGACCGAGGTGATGGACGGCCGGGTCAGCGTACGCGACACCAGCGGCCGGACCCGGGTGCTGCGCGACGACGTGCCGTCGGCCAACGGCATCACCTTCCAGCAGGGCCGGTTGTTCATCGGCGAATGTCGCGAGGGTGGGCGACTCCTGGAGTTCGACCTGGCGGGTGGGCCGCCGCGCGTGCTCCTGGAAAACGTGCCCTCCCCGAACGCGATGGAGGTCGGCCCGGACGGCCTGCTGTACTTCCCGGTGATGGGCGCCAACGAAATCTGGCGCATCGACCCCGACGGCGGCGACCCGCAGTGTGTTGCAACCGGTCTCGGTGTCCCCGACTCGGTCAAATTCGACGCACAGGGCTACATCGTTTCGACGCAGGTGGCCAGCGGGCAGGTGCTGCGCATCGATCCCCGCAGCGGCGAACAGCGGCTGCTCGCCCAGCTGAATCCGGGGCTGGACAACTGCACCTTCGTCGGCGACAAGCTGTTCGTGTCCAACTTCACCGGCGAGATCACCGAGATATCACCCGATGGCACAACGCGATCCGTGTTGGCGGGCGGACTCAACTGGCCGATGGACCTCGCGGTGGGCCACGACGGGCAGCTCTACATCGCCGACGGTACGTACTTCTACGTCGCCCTGCCCGATGGATCCCTGCACACCGCGGGGATGCTGTTCAGCCCCGGCTATCCCGGGTTCCTGCGCGGCGTCGCGGCCAGCGGACCCGGCGAGTTCGTCGTCACCACGTCCGGCGGCCAAGTCAGCCGCTATCGGCCGGAGGCGAACGAAACCGACGTGCTGGCAGACGGTTTCGATCAACTCTACGGTGTCGCCCTGAGCGCCGGCGGCGTGATGTTCGCGGAACTGGGCACCGGCCGGGTGCTGTCGCTGCACTCGGGTGGCATCGAGGTGCTGGCGACCGGGCTGCTCGAGCCGGTCGGCGTCGCAATCGATGCCGACGGCGCGTGTCTGGTGGCCGAGGCCGGAGCCGGGCGGGTGATCCGGCTGAGCGGGTCGAGGATCGACACCGTCATCCCCGATCTGCAACGCCCGCAGGGCCTTCTGGTCCGCGACGGTGTGCTCTACGTCGTCGATGCCGGCGCCAAGGAGTTGATCGCGCTCGATCTGAGCACCAACGTGCGGCAGACCATCGCCTCCGGGCTGCCGGTCGGTCCCCCGCCGGGCGTGACGCCCAAGCCGTTGCGCGGCATGCCGCCGTTCTCCGGGCCGCAGGGCCCGTTCGCCGGGATCACCGCCGCGGCCGACGGGACGCTCTACCTCTCGGCCGACGGCGACGGCAGCGTCCTGGCGGTGCGCCCGGCACCGGGCGGCCCATGATGTCCCAGGCCATCGCCGGCGATCACCGCTACCTGCAGATTGCGCGCACGCTGCGCAAGGAGATCGTCGACGGCGTTTACCCGGTCGGTTCGCAGCTGCCCACCGAGCACCAACTGTGCGAGCGCTTCGCGGTGAGCCGTTACACCATCCGCGAGGCGCTGCGCCGGCTGCGCGAGGACAACCTGGTCGCTTCCCGGCCGAGGGCGGGCACCCGGGTGGTTCCCCGGCCGGCGTCGAGTTCCTATGCGCAGGATGCCATGTCGATCGACGACCTCCTCGCGTTCGCGGCCGGTGCGCAGCTGACCATCGAATCGAACGCGATGGTGACCATCGATGACGAGCTCGCCGTGCGGACCGGCCTGGAGGTCGGTACCCAGTGGCTATCGGTCCGCGGCTACCGCCAGGCCGACGGCGCGTCGGTCCCGCTGTGCCGAACGGAGTACTACATCAGCCGGAATTTCGCCGCGGTCGGCAGGCTGCTGCAGCGCCACGTCGGTCCGATCTTTCCGTTGATCGAGGACCTCTTCGGCGTGAGCGTCGCCCAGTTGCATCAAGAGATCGCCGCCGTCCTGCTGTCACCCGAACTGGCCGACGGCCTCGGTGTTGAAGCGGGGACCGCCGCGCTGGAAATGCGACGCACCTACACGACGTCCGACGGCGAGGTGGCCCAGGTGACGATCAACACCCATCTGTCTTCGAGGTTTCGGTACGCGATGACCATGCGTCGCGTGGATGAATAGGCCCCAAGTATGAGGTCGCGGTGATCGGCCGGGCTCCCCGGGACGCGGCGCGTGCGGCAGAGGCGTACCGGCGCGGCTTGTGGGTGCACACGACGCTGGCCGACTGGCTGCGCGCCGCCGCGGAAACCTCGCCCGGACGGACGGTGCTGGTGGACGCCGATATTCGAATGGACTGCGCCACGCTATATGCCCAGGCCCGCGGGCTGGCGACCGGCCTGCTCGCGCGGATGCAGACCGGCAGCGTCGTGTCGTTCATGCTGCCGAACTGGTACGAGGCCGCCGTCATCTACCTGGGCGCGACCATGGCCGGGATGGTGGTGAACCCCATCCTGCCGTCGCTGCGCGACCACGATCTACGTTTCATACTCGAAGATGTCGGCGCCGCGGCGGTTTTCGTTCCGCGGCAGCACAGCGGCCATGACTACGCGGCGATGCTCGAACGCGTGACGGCCGCGATGAGCCCGGCGCCCGAAGTAGTGGTGCTGCGCGGCGATGCCGGCTCCCACACTCCGTATCCGGCCTTGTTCGAGGATCATTCGGATACCGCCGTGCTGCCGGCGCTGGATCCCGACGCCGTTCGGATGGTCCTCTACACCTCCGGCACCACGGGTCGCCCGAAAGGCGTGTTGCACAGCCATAATTCGATCAATGCGCTGATTTCCCAGCTCCGTGACCACTGGAACATCAACCCGGGCGACACGTTCCTGGTCCCTTCGCCGATCGCCCACATCGGTGGGTCGATCTACGCATTCGAATGCCCACTGCTGCTGGGCACCGCCGCGATCTTGATGGACCGGTGGGATCCGGCGGCGGCCGTAACGCTCATGGGCCGCGAGCGGTGCACCCACATGGCCGGTGCGACACCGTTTCTGCAGCAACTGTTGTCCGCCGCGCAGCGCGCCGGCACAAGCTTGCCTGACCTGAAGGTGTTCATCTGCGGGGGCGCATCCGTCTCACCGTCGCTCATCCGGAGCGCCGCAGGGTATTTCGACCGTGCGGTCATCACCCGGGTGTATGGCTGCACGGAGGTTCCGGTCGCGACCGTCGGCGCACCGCGGCCGGACGAAGCCGATTACGCGGCGGACACCGACGGCAGGCCCGGCATCGCCGAAATCAAGCTCGCCGCTCACGACGCCGCGCCCAGCGGCTGCGGTGAGATCTGTGTGCGCGGACCTCAGATGCTGCTGGGCTACCGTCATCCCGAAGACGATGCGGAGTCCTTCGATGCCGAAGGATTCTTCCGCACCGGAGATCTCGGACGCTGGGTCGACGAGCGGTACCTGCTGGTGACCGGCCGCGCCAAAGACGTCATCATCCGCAACGGTGAGAACATCTCGGCCAAGGAAGTCGAGGATCTGCTCGCCGAACATCCCGGTATCGGAGAGATCGCCGTTGTCGGGCTGCCCGACGCGCGGACCGGGGAACGGGCGTGTGCGGTCATCGTGCCCAGGGGTGAGCCGGCGCCGGATGTGGCAAGCCTGCTCGCCCTCCTGCAGAGCAAGGGCGTCGCGAAATTCAAAGCGCCGGAACAGGTCGTGGTGTGGGATGCGCTGCCCAAGAACGATGCGGGCAAGATACTCAAGCATCAGATCCGGGCGTCGCTGATGCGCGGTGATCGCGAGCGCGGCGAAGCCGGGCGCGGCGGGTCGCCGCGCGGAGACTAAGGATGGGTGAGATGCAGGTCGCAATCGTCACGGGAGCAAGCAGCGGCATCGGCCTGGGGTGCGCGACGAAACTCGCCGAGATGGGCATGGCGGTCGTCGGCACCGGCCGCGACTCCGAACGGCTCGCCGAACTGGAAACGGCGATCGGCGACCCCGACCGCGTCGCCACCATCGCCGTCGACCTGACCGACGACGACGCGCCGCGCCGCATCGTGGACCTCGCGGTCGAGCGGTGGGGCCACATCGATTTCCTTATCAACAACGCGGGGGTGGGCAGCCCGAAGCCGCTGCACGAAACCGACGACGAAACCCTGGACTACTTCCTGGATTTGATGCTGCGTGCGCCGTTTCGGCTCGCGCGCGACGTGCTGCCGCACATGGCGCCCGGGTCGGCGATCATCAATGTGACGTCGACCTTCGCGGTCATCGGCGGCCTGCGCGGCGGCGCCTATTCCGCCGCCAAGGGCGGGCTGACCGCGCTGACCACTCATATCGCCTGCCAGTACGGCGCATCCGGCATCCGCTGCAACGCCGTGGCGCCCGGCGTGACCGTGACGCCGATGGTCGAAAAGCGGCTGGAGGACGAGCGTTTCCGCAAGATCAACACCGAGATGACGCCGCATCAACGGTTGGGCCGCATCGACGACATCGCCAGCACCGTCGCCTTCCTGTGCTCCGAGGGAGGCAGTTTCATCAACGGCCAGACGATCGTCGTCGACGGCGGATGGAGTTCGACGAAGTACCTTTCGGAATCCGCGCTGGCCGCGGAATGGATCGAGCGATGAACCTGTTTGCGATGCTCGATCAGGCCGCGAGCCGATTCCCCGACCGTGGCGCCGTGTATCTCGGCGAGCGCCGCATCTGCACCTGGATCGAGTTGCGCGACCGGGTATTGCGGCTGGCCGCATCGATAGGGCGACAACAGGGTGCGGGCGCCCGGATCGCGGTCGCGACCCACAATCGGCCGGAGATCATCGAGCTGATGTTCGCAATCTGGGCCGCCGAATGCGTCGTCGTCCCGATCAACTACAAGCTGCATCCCCGCGAGATGGCACAGATCCTGGAGGATGCGGGCGCTGCGCAGGTGTTCGCCTCCTCGGCAATCGGCGCCGAGCTCGCGCCGATCACCACGGCCCCGACGGAAATCATTGATTCGCAAGACTATTCACGGCGCTTCAGCGTCACCCCGTCGGCGCCGCCGCGCACCGACCCCTCGGCGCTGGCGTGGTTGTTCTACACCAGCGGAACCACCGGCCGATCGAAGGGCGCGATGCTCTCGCACCGCAACCTGACGGCGATGACCGTCGCGCACCTCGCCGACATCGACGCTCCGGACCAGGACTGCAGCCTGCTGCACGCGGCACCGATGTCGCACGGCTCCGGCCTCTACATCCTGCCGTACGTGCTGCGCGCCGCGCGCCAAATCATACCCGCCTCAGGCGCGTTCGATCCCGACGAGTTCCTCGATCTCTGCGGGCACCACCCTGGCGTCAGCGCGTTTCTGGCCCCGACGATGGTGCAGCGCCTGGTCGACACGGGCCGCGGTCGCCCGGCCAATCTCCAGCTGATCGTCTACGGCGGCGGCCCAATGTACGTCGAAAGCCTGCGGAAGGCGATCACGGCGTTCGGTCCGATCTTCGCGCAGATTTACGGGCAAGGTGAGTCACCGATGACCATCACCGGATTGCGTTGTGCCGATCACGAATCCGACGACGACGCGATCCTGGGTTCGGTCGGCTACGCGCGGTCCGGGATGGAGGTCGCGGTGCTGCGCGCCGACGGCGACCCGGCATCCGTCTCCGAGATCGGCGAGATCGTCTGCCGCGGCGACGCGGTCATGTCCGGGTACTGGCGCAATCCCGATGCCACCAGCGCCACCCTCAAAGGCGGCTGGCTGTACACCGGCGACATGGGTTCGTTCGACGCGCGCGGTTTTCTCACGCTGCGGGATCGGTCGAAAGACGTCGTCATCAGCGGCGGCAGCAACATCTACCCGCGCGAGGTGGAGGAGGTCCTCCTGGAGCACCCCGCTGTCGCAGAGGCATGCGTGGTCGGCACACCCGATACCGAATGGGGTGAGGTGGTGGTCGCGTTCATCGTCGGCGCGGTCGACCCCGGGGAGTTGGACGCGCATCTGTTGCGGCGCATCGCCCGCTTCAAACGGCCCAAGCGCTACGAATTCGTCGATGAGCTGCCGAAAAACAGCTATGGCAAGGTGCTCAAGCGGGAACTGCGGGCGACCCTGGCGCCACCGGACCGGGTTGGTTAGACGCCGGCGAAGTCGATAATTCCGCGAATGTTGCGGCCCTCGCGCAGGTCCGCCATCGCCTCGTTGATCTCGTCGAGCCGGTAGTGGCGGGTGACCAGTTCGTCGAGTTTCAACGCCCCCGCCTGATACATCGAGAGCAGCATCGGGACGCTGGTGCGCGGATTCATCCCGCCGTAGAGCGCCCCCTTGAGTTGCTTGGCCGACAGCACCATCTCCTGCAGGACCAGCGGAACGGTGGGCTCGGTGTAGGGCGTGATGCCGGTGACCACACACGTCCCGCCCTTGCGAAGCAGCCTCATGGCCAACGGGATAAGGTCCACATGCACCACCCCGGCGGTCACGACGACGCGGTCGGCCATGACGCCCGCGGTGATGTCGGTTACCAGCGGTATTGCCTCCTCCGCGGAGGCGGCGCTGTGCGTGGCACCGAATATCTTTGCCGAATCGCGTTTGTATTCAACGGGATCCACCGCGACGACGTATTTCGCGCCGGCGGCGCGTGCCCCTTGCAGGGCGTTCATCCCCACACCGCCGGTGCCTAGGACCACGACCGTGTCACCGGGCTCGGTGCCCGCCGAAATCGTCGCGGAGCCCCAGCCGGTGCTGACCCCACACGACACCAGTGAGGCCGCATGAAAGGGAATCGCGTCGTCGATCTTGATGACGGACCGTTCGGTGAGCACCGCGTATTCGGCGAATGTGCCGAGTTGGCCATAGGCCATGAGGTTTTCGTCGCCGAGATGCCGGCGGCAGGTTCCGTCGGTCGGCATCTCCCTCGAAAAAAGGCTCGCGCCGGCGTCGCAGATGTAGCTCTGACCGTTCACACAAAACCGGCAGCTGCCGCATGCGGGAATGAACGACATCGCCACGTGGTCGCCAGGCTGCACCGTCGTCACCCCGGGCCCGACCTCTTCGACGACACCGGCGCCCTCGTGGCCACCGAGCATCGGGAACCAGTCCGGCTCGGGGATACCGGTCAAGGCACGCACCTCGGGTGTCGGCAACACGTCGCCGGTCACAAGGTGGTCGTCGGAGTGGCAGATGCCGGCAACGGCCATCCGCACCAGAACCTCACCGGCGCGGGGCGGATCGAGCTCGATCTCGCGGACCTCCCAGTCCCCACCGACCCCACCGAGCACAGCGCCACGACACTTCATTGCGACCTCCCTAGTTCGAAGTGACCCCGGATGCCCGCCAGCATCTTGATGTGCGCCTTGACACCCTCGCGGATGGTGACGCCGGCCAGTAGCCGCGGGGCGGTGATCGCGATCCGTTCGGTGATCCGGGTGCCGCCGTCGACCGGATCGAAGCTCACCGTGCCGCGCAGCCGCACGCCCGGTGACTGATCGGCCTCGGTCAGTACGTCGCCGTCGACGGGCACTCGCAGCCGGGCCTGGTATACGGTTCGTAAAGTGAATGGTCCCAATGGGATTCGGTCGACGACCCGATAGGTCTGATGGTAGCCGTCCTGGGTTTCGCTGCGGGACAGCGTTTCCACGGACACGATCAGTGGGTGCACCAGCTTGAGGTTGTCCAGGTCCGCGTAGTAGTCGCGTACGGCGTCGGGCGGCGCGGGCACCTGCTCGCTCAGCGTCCGGTCGGCGTGCACGGTCCACCAGCTCATAAGAGGAACCTAGCCCGACGACGATGCGCGCCGCGCAGCGGCGGGCTGAGGAGTCAGGCAATCGAACCTGGCCCGACGGGACTGTCGGGCCTACCGTTGACCCAGCCGAGCAAGCGGAGGCGACATGCGCACTCAAGATCACGCGGTCGAGCGCTACCTGGAATGCCTGGCCGCTCATGACTGGGACGGGCTGGCCGACACCATCGCCGAGCGGGGCCTGACCCGGGAGGGTCCGTTTTGCGACGTGGTCGAGGGCAAGGCCCACTACGTCGCCTACCTGCGCAAGGTCTGCACCAATCTGCAGGGCCATCGGTTGCACGTGGAACGGGTCTCGCACGTGGACGCCCGGGTCTCCTTCGCCGAGCTGTCCGAGACGTTCGAGATCGACGGCGTTGCGACGACGTGGCCCGAATGCATCCTGTTCGAGCAGGACGACGACCGATTGATCTGTCACGTCAGCGTGTTCTTCAAGCAGCGGGGCGGCGGCTGACTATTCCCTCCCCCACCGAATTGACCTACCGTGGCATGCATGGAGGCAGATGCAACTCCGGAGTCGGTGTCGGTCGAGAAATTGCACTCGGGCGACCCGATCACCGATTGTGGTCAGCGGTACATAGTTCTCGAATCGAAGGCGCTCAGCGACTGCGTGGTGCTCGAGCTCGAATCCAGAGTCGACCACCAGCTGCAGGTCATCGAGAAGTCATTCCCCGCCGGGTATCAGGTCGGCAGAGCGAACCACCGAATCCTGTAGCCGAATTTCGTCGCAAGTAGTGCGCGAGTAGCCGGTCGACGGCTACCGCGCATTCGTGTTTTCAGGCCACATCAAGCTGGCACCACGAAGTACCAAACACGCCGCGCCACTTAGCTTTCGCGCGGCGGCCGGATGTCGTTGGGGTCATCCGGGTCGGGCTCGCCGAACCAGCGTGACGGCTCATGCCGGCCGTACGCGTCGTGCCAGTCCCACCACTCGTAGGGCGCGGTCTGCGGGTAGCCCTCGGGCGAATCCTCCCAATTCTCCTGGCGTCCCAGCGCGGTCATGTCGAGGAAGCTCCACGTGGTTCCGAGCGCCTCGTCGCCGCGGTTGTTGATGAAGTAGGTGCGAAAGACGCGGTCGCCGTCGTGGATGAAGGCGTTGGTGCCGTGCCATTCGTCGACCCCGAAATCGGTGTCGAAGTCGTCGGTGAGGGTGTACCACGGCATTTTCCAGTCCATCCGGAGCTTGAGTCGCCGGATGTCGGCCTGCGGCGCGCGCGACACGTACACCAGCGTGGTGTCGCGGGCGTTCAGATGGGCCAGATTGCCGACGTGGTCGGCCATCATCGAGCAGCCCCGACAGCCGTGGTCGGGCCAGCCGTCGATGTCGGGTCCGTAGAAGGCGCGATAGACGACGAGCTGGCGCCTGCCCTGGAACAGATCCAACAGGCTGAACCTGCCCTCGGGTCCCTCGAATTCGTACTCCCTGTCAACGGCCGTCCACGGCATCCGGCGCCGCATAGCCGCCAGTGCGTCATGGGCCCGGGTGAGTTCCTTCTCCTTTGCCAGCAGCTGCTGGTGCGCGCTCGCCCACTTCTGGGCCGAGACGATCGGCGGGGTGTTCATCGCTGTCTGCCTTTCGGTTTCGGTTTCAGGCCAGCGGCGCAAGGCCGGCCGAGGTGAGCAGGTAGGCGTCGTGCTCGGTGGCGCCGCCGGTGGCGATCTCGAGCACGGACTTGCCCACCTGCTCGGCGGTCAGCGCCGGCCCGGTGGCCTGCACGAAGGACTCGACGTCGACGCCCTGCCGCTCGGCGTAGGCCGCGACGGCGACCGCGCCCAAGCCGGTGGCCGGCGTCAACCGCGGCAGGACCGCGGTGAAGCCGATCCCGAGACCGGCACGTTGCGACTCGATGGTGGCATAGCTGGTGATGAACCTGACGGTCGCCTTCGCACCCGCGTAGCCTCCGGACAGCGGCGACCCGGCCAGGGCGGCACCGCTGGACATCGCGATCACAGAGCTGCCCGGCGCCAGCGGGCGCCGCAGCGCATGACGAATCCAGTGAAACGCCTGTGCGACGTCGGAGTTCCAGTTCTCACTGAACGTCTCCCACGACTGGTCCTGTAGCGGCGTCATCCGCGGGGTCGCGCCGGCGCACAGCACCAGTGTGCGCGGCCGGTATTGGTCGATGAGCCGGCCGGCTATCGCCGGGTCGGCGGCGTCGGCCACCATCGGGGTGAAGGAGTCGCCGAGCTGGGCGCGCACCTCCTCGAGTTGCAATCGGGTGCGCGCGACACCGACAACCTGCGCGCCGGCCGCCGTCAACGCCGACGCGATGGCACGGCCGAAGCCGCGGCCGGCTCCGGTCACGATCGCGGTGGTACCGGCGAGCCCATCGGGGTGGGCGGTGCGGGATTGGTTCATGGTTGTTCTCGCTCTCTGAGGTGGTCTGCGGCTGTGGCCGCGCCTTCACCAATGCAGATACGGCCCGGCCGCCGGATTCATCGCCTGCGAACCGATGAATCTCGGGGGCCGGATGTCTCTAACGGAGTAGGTTGCGTCGCAGCCGAGAGGAGGAGGTCGTGCCGACGCAGGAGGATTTCGTCGAGCAGGCGGCACCGTTTCGGGCCGAGCTGATCGCGCATTGCTACCGCATGTTGGGTTCGGTGCACGACGCCGAGGATCTGGTCCAGGAAACGTATTTGCGGGGTTGGCGCGGCTATCCGGCATTCGAGGAGCGCGCGGCGTTGAAGACGTGGCTGTATCGGATCGCGACGACCGCCTGTCTGCGTGCGTTGGAGAGCCGGGCCCGCCGCGTGCTGCCGATGGGAGTGGGGGACGGCTCGCTGGACCCGGACGCCGATTTCGACGCGAAGGTGGCCGCACACGCCTGGCTCGAACCCATTCCCGACGCGATGATGTTCACGGGCCCGGAGGAGGGCCTCGCCGCCAAGCAGAGCGTGCGGCTGGCAGTGATGACGGCCCTTCAGGAGCTTCCGGCGCGGCAGCGCGCGGTGTTGATTCTGCGCGACGTCGTGCAATTCAGCGCCGCGGAGGTCGCCGAACTGCTCGAAACCACACCCGCCGCGGTGAACAGTGCGCTGCAGCGCGCCCGGGCGCATCTTGCCGAGCTCTCCCCCGCCGAGGAGAGCATGTCCGAGCCCGACGATGCCGGGCGCCGCGAATTGCTCGACCGGTATTGCGCGGCATTCGAAAACGCGGACATGGCGGCGCTGACGGCACTGCTGCAAGCCGACGTCAAACTCGAAATGCCGCCTATGCCAATCTGGTTCACCGGCCGAGATGCCGTGCTGCGGTTCCTCGCCGGCCGCGCTCTGGCCGACCCCGGGGATGTCGTGATGATCCCGACCGCCGCGAATGCGCAACCCGCCGTTGCCGAATACCGGCGCGCCCCAGACGGGGAGATGCGGGCCCATTCCATCCACGTCTTGACCACCCGGGCCACCGGGGTGGTCGGCATCACCGTCTTCCTCGACCCCGGGCTGTTCAGCACGTTTGGTTTGTCGTCAACCCGGTAACCTTGTCCCGGGACGTGATTGCGCCCTTGCCCGTTAAGGGAGGCCCACCTGCATCGTCATCGGCGTCGTCGCACGGTTTACCGTCCCGGCGCACGTGTGGACAGGTCCTGCACCGGCCAGGATCATTAGGCGCGGTAGACGAAGTTGAAGGGTGACGAGTGAAGATTCCCGGCGTTTCCAGCGTCGTCGCTGGTGTAGCTGGCGGAGCCGCGCAGGTGGTGCGGGCCGGTGTGTCCACCGCGGCAGGGGCCGCTGGCGCGCTGCAGACGTTGGCCAGTCCGGTCACCGAACTCGCCGGCCCGGTCATCCAATCGGTGGCGCAGACCACGGGACGAGTGATCGGGTTGGACGGTTCGTCCAACGGCGCCCCCGCCATCCTGCCGCCGGTGCGCTGGCACAGCGGGCAACGAGTGCACCTGGACTTGGATCCGTTGTTGCCGTTCCCGCGTTGGCACGAGTACGCGCCCGCCGTGGAAGAGCCGGTGCGCCGAATCCCGGGTGTGGCCAAGGCCCACGTGGAGGGGTCGCTGGGCCGCCTGGTGGTCGAACTGTCCGACGACGCGGACAACGGCGCCGTTCTGGACGAGGTGCGCGCGACGGTTTCGTCGATCGCCTCCGACATCACCTGGTCGAAGTCGGAGGCGGCGCCGCTCTCCGCGCCATTCGCCGACCCGGGTAACCCACTGGCGATCCTGGTGCCGCTCACCGCCGCGGCAATGGACGTCGTCGCGATGGGGGCCGCGGTCACCGGGTGGGTGACCCGGCTGCCCGCCGCACCGCAGACGACCCGGGCCGCGGCCGCGCTCATCAACCATCAACCGCGCATGGTCTCGATCCTGGAGGGCCGGTTGGGGCGGGTGGGCACCGACATCGCACTGGCCGCGACTACGGCGGCCGCCCACGGCCTGACTCAATCATTCGGCACACCGATGCTGGACCTGACGCAACGCACCCTGCAGGTCTCCGAGGCGTCGGCGCACCGGCGCGTGTGGCGCGACCGCGAGCCGCAGCTGGCCTCCCCCGACCGGCCGCAGGCTCCGGTGGTCCCGGTCATCTCCTCGGCCAAGTCGGAGGTGCCCCGGCACAGCTGGGCCGCCGCGGCGGCCGGTGAGGCCTCACACGTCGTGGTCGGCGGAACGATCGACGCCGCAATGGATAAGGCCAAGGGCTCGATGGCCGGGCCGGTGGAAAGCTATGTCGATTCGGCTGCCAACGGCTCGTTGATCGCCGCCGTCAGTGCGCTGGTCGCCGGCGGCGGCACCGAAGACGCCGCCGCGGCCATCGAGGCCGGGGTACCCAGGGCCGCGCATATGGGCCGCCAGGCCTTCGCGGCGATACTCGGCCGCGGGCTCGCCAATTCCGGGCAGCTGGTCCTGGATCCGGGCGCGCTGCGCCGCCTGGACCGGGTGAAGGTGGTCGTCATCGACGGTGCCGCGCTGCGCGGCGACCATCGCGCGGTCTTGCACGTCCGCGGCGACGCTCCCGGCTGGGACGACGACCGGGTCTACGAGGTGGCCGACGCGCTGCTGCACGGCGAAGAGGCGCCCGAGCCCGATCCCGATGAGTTGCCCGCGACCGGTGCGCGGCTGAGATGGGTTCCGGCGCAAGGATCTTCGGCGACACCCGCGCAGGGCCTGGAAAGCGCCGACCTGATCGTCGACGGCGAATGCGTCGGCAGTGTCGACGTCGGCTGGGAGGTCGACCCCTACGCGATCCCGCTCTTTCAGACCGCGAACCGCACCGGTGCGCGAGTGGTGTTACGCCATGTCGCGGGGACCGAGGACCTCACCGCCAGTGTCGGCACCACGCATCCGCCCGGCACGCCGCTGCTGAACGTGGTCCGCGAGCTGCGAGCCGATCGCGGACCGGTGCTGCTGATCACCGCGCTGCATCGGGACTTCGCCTCGACCGACACCCTGGCCGCACTGGCGATCGCCGATGTCGGTGTGGCGCTGGATGATCCGCGTGCCGCCACCGCGTGGACCGCGGACATCATCACCGGCACCGACCTGGCCGACGCGGTGCGCATCCTGTCGGCGATCCCGGTGGCGCGGTCGGCCAGCGAATCGGCGGTGCACCTGGCGCAGGGCGGCACCACGCTGGCCGGGCTGCTGCTCGTCACCGGTGAGCAGCAGACATCCACCAGCCCGGTGAGCTTCCGGCGCTGGCTCAACCCGGTCAATGCCGCGGCGGCCACCGCCCTGCTGACGGGGACCTTCTCGGCGACCCGGGTGCTGCGGCTGCCCGACCCCACTCCGCAACCGCTGACCGCTTGGCACGCACTGGATCCCGAGATCGTGTACTCGCGACTGGCCGGGGGTGCGCGGCCGATGGCCGTCGAAACCGAATCGTCCTGGCGGCGGCGCCTGGACGACCTGTCCTACAGCCCGGCGCTGGAACCCCTGCGCAAGCCCTTGCACAACGTGGCCCGGCTGGCGTCCGCCACCCGCACCGAACTCGCCGATCCGCTGACACCCATCCTGGCGGTCGGTGCGGCCGCGTCGGCGATCGTCGGCAGCAACATCGACGCGCTGCTCGTGGCCGGCGTCATGACCGTCAACGCGATAACCGGTGGAGCACAACGACTTCGGGCCGAGTCCGCGGCGGCCGAGCTGTTCGCCGAGCAGGACCAGCTGGTGCGCCGGGTGGTCGTTCCGGCCGTCGCGACGACGCGCCGCCGGCTCGAGGCCGCCCGACACGCGACCCGCACCGCGACGGTGTCCGCGAAGTCGCTGCGGCCCGGCGACGTGATCGACCTGGCCGCACCCGAAGTGGTGCCCGCCGACGCCCGCCTGCTGGTCGCCGAAGACCTGGAGGTCGACGAGTCGCTGCTGACCGGGGAGTCGCTTCCGGTGGACAAGCAGGTGGACCCGGTCGCCGTCAACGACCCCGACCGCGCCAGCATGCTGTTCGAGGGCAGCACCATCGTCGCCGGACGTGCCCGGGCGATCGTCGTTGCCACCGGTGTCGGGACCGCCGCGCACCGCGCGATCTCGGCGGTGGCCACCGTCGAGACGGCGGCCGGTGTTCAGGCCCGGCTGCGCGAGCTGACCAGCAAGGTGCTGCCGCTGACGCTGGCCGGCGGTGCCGCGGTGTCGACGTTGGCGTTGCTGCGCCGCGCGCCGCTGCGCCAGGCGGTGGCCGACGGCGTCGCGATCGCGGTGGCCGCGGTCCCCGAGGGCCTGCCGTTGGTGGCCACCCTCTCGCAGCTATCGGCCGCCCAGCGGCTGACCGCGCGCGGAGCCCTGGTCCGCGCCCCGCGCACCATCGAGGCGCTGGGCCGGGTGGATACCGTCTGCTTCGACAAGACGGGCACGCTCACCGAGAACCGGCTGCGCGTCGTGTGCGCCGTGCCCCACGACGTGGATCCGCACGATCCGTTCCCCGAGCTGACCGATCCGGCGTCGGCGGCGCTACTGCGGGCCGCCGGGCGGGCGTCCACGCAGCCGCAGGAGGGCCAGGGGCACGCGCACGCCACCGACGAGGCGATCGTGACCGCGGCGAGTTCACTGAACGGGCACAGCGATTCGGACTGGACGATGCTCGCGGAGGTGCCGTTCGAGTCCAGTCGCGGCTTCGCCGCCGCGATCGGCACCGTGGGCGACGGCACCGGGGCCGCCGCTGACGGCCCGCTGCTGATCATCAAGGGGGCCCCCGAGGTCATCCTGCCGCGCTGCAAGTTCGCCGACCCGGAGGCCGATCAAGAGCGGGCCGAGGCGGTGGTGCACGGCCTTGCCGAGCAGGGGCTGCGGGTGCTCGCCGTGGCGCAGCGTATTTGGAAGCACGAGACGGAGGACGACGACACGGACGCCGACGCGGTGGACGCCGCGGCGAAGAACCTCGAACTGCTCGGCTACGTCGGCCTGGCCGATACCGCCCGGGCATCGGCCCGCCCGCTGATCGAAGCGTTGGTGGACGCCGGCCGCGACGTGGTGCTGATCACCGGCGACCACCCCATCACCGCGCAGGCGATCGCCCGGCAGCTGGGCCTGCCCGAGGATGCGCGGGTGGTCACCGGCGCCGAACTCGCCGGCCTCGACGAGGACGCGAGCGCCAAGCTGGCCGCCGACGTGCAGGTGTTCGCCCGGGTCAGCCCCGAGCAGAAGGTGCAGATCGTGGCCGCCCTGCAGCGTTGCGGGCGGGTGACCGCGATGGTCGGCGACGGCGCCAACGACGCCGCGGCCATCCGGATGGCCGATGTCGGCATCGGGGTCAGCGGTCGCGGCTCGTCGGCCGCCCGCGGCGCCGCCGACATCGTGTTGACCGATGAGGATCTGGGCGTGCTGATGGACGCCCTGGTCGAGGGCCGCAGCATGTGGGCCGGGGTCCGCGACGCCGTCACGATCCTGGTCGGCGGCAACGTCGGCGAGGTGTTGTTCACCATCATCGGCACCGCCTTCGGCGCCGGACGGGCACCGGTGGGGACGCGTCAGCTGCTGCTGGTCAACCTGCTCACCGACATGTTCCCCGCGCTCGCCGTCGCGGTCACGTCGCAATACGTCGAACCCGACGAAGCCGGGTACGAGTCCGCCGAAGCCGCCGAGGAGGCGCGCCGCATGCACCGCCGCGCGGTGCTAACCGGACCCACGCCCTCACTCGACGCCCCGCTGATGCGCCAGATCGTCACCCGGGGCGCCGTCACCGCCGCCGGGGCGACGAGCGCCTGGGCCATCGGACGGTGGACGCCGGGCACCGAACGCCGCACGTCGACCATGGGCCTGACCGCGCTCGTGACAACGCAGCTGGCGCAGACACTGTTGACGCGCCGGCACAGCCCGCTCGTCGTGGCGACCGCCCTGGGCAGCGCCGGCGTCCTGGTCGGCATCGTGCAGACCCCGGTGATCAGTCAGTTCTTCGGGTGCACGCCGCTCGGTCCGGTCGCCTGGTCGGGGGTGTTGGGTTCGACGGCGGGAGCCACCGCGATCTCGGCGCTGGCACCCAACTGGCTGGCCAAGCAGGTCGCCGCGCTGGAGCCCGGCGAGAAGTGAGCCTTCAGTCCGGCGACGGCGAGCGCCGTGTAGCGGCGCGAGTAAGGAGGCGGACGATCGTGTCTAGCCGGACAACTCCCCGCGCAGCACCTTGCCGGCGGGGTTACGCGGAATGCTGTCCACGACGTTGATGTCGCGGGGCTGTTCGAACCGGGAGACCCGGCCCTTGAGGTATTCACGCAGCTCCGCCTCGTCGATCTCGCTGCCCTGCTGCGCGACCACGAACGCCGCCAACCGATGCCCGAACCGTTCGTCGGGAACACCGATGACCACGCTGTCGGAGATGGCGGGGTGCTGGGCGAGGGCATTTTCGACCGCCCGCGGGTAGACGTTCTCGCCGCCGGAGATGATCATGTCGTCTTCGCGGCCGACGATGAACAGTCGGCCCGCGTTGTCGAGATAGCCCATGTCACCGGTGCTGGTCATGCCGTCGACGACGGCCTTGGCACCACCATCCGTATAACCCTCGCTTGCCAGCTCGCCGCCGACGAAGATCCGCCCGGTGACCCGCGGCCCGACCGGTTGGTTGTTCTTGTTCAGGATGCGCACCGGGCACCCGGCGACCGGCTTTCCGACGGTCTCGGGCGCCTCGCGCAGATCGGCCGGCGTGGCCAGCGCACCGATGCCGACCTCGGTGGAGCCGTAGCCGTTGTAAAGGATGTCGCCGTAGGCGTCCATGAACCGCTGGCCCAGAGTGGGGTCGAGGCGGTCGCCGCTGGAAATCACCGTCCGCAGGTACGGCACCGGGTTTCGGGCCCGCACCTCGTCGGGCAGGTCCAGGATGCGAGCGAGCACGACCGGCACCGCGGTGAAGGCGTCGGCGCGGTGTAGCGACGCCTGGGCGAGCGCGGCTTCGGCGTCGAAGTCACGACGCGTGAGCGCGGTGCCGCCAAGGGCGATCGTCAGCATTAGCATGCCCAGCCCAAGTCCGTGAAACATGGGCATTGCCACCGAGATTCGCGATCCGGTGCGTAACCGGGTGCGGTCGAGGAGTGTCACCCAGACGCCCACCGCGGAGCGCATCCGCGGGGTGCGCGGCACCCCTTTGGGTTTGCCGGTGGTGCCCGAGGTCAGCAGCACGATGCGGCCGGGTGCGGCCACGTCCGGCCGGCGGGCGTCCTCGTCGATCCCAACCGTCGCGGGGTCGATGGGGACAACCGATTCGTCGGCGGCCCGGACCCGCTCGGCGAATTCGTTGTCGGCGACGATCGTTGAGATGCGGTGGCTTTCCACCGCGGCCGCCAGCGCGTCGCTGCGGAACTCCGTACTGATGAGGACGACGTCGGCGCCGAGCAGAGCGGCGGCGAAAACGCCCGCCACGAAACCGCGTCCGTTGCGGCACATGACCCCGACCGCCTGTCCGGCCGCGACACCCTCACCGGACAACCGCCGCGCCAGCGACTCGGTGGCCAGTTGCAGCTGGCGATAGCTGAGGGCCCCGTCGTCGTCGACGATCGCCGTTCGGTCGGGCCAGCGGGCCGTCGTGACCGCCAACAGCGTGTAGGGATTCGTGCCGCCCCGGCGTGCCTCGTGGAGCAGCCGGAAAGCCGCAAGCGGCGCCGGTGGATTGAGCAGACCGGAATGCATCAGGGCCCGGGCGGCGGTGGTGACCACGCGGTCATTCGTCATGGTCGGCCTCATCGTCGTCGGGCTCGGTGAAGAAGCGGCGATACCACAGCCTGGCCGCGTAGTCGGCCGGGCCGGCCAGGAGCACCGAGGCCAACTCGGCCGGCAGCACCCAGGGCGGTTCGATGGTGCGGGGCCGCTCGATGATCGCTTTGGCAATCGCGTCGGCGGCCTCGTCCGGCGACATACCGGGAAGGCGGCCCAGCAGCGGGGTGGGCGCGATCATCCTGGTGCGGACCAGCGCGAAGTAGACCGTGGTGACCTCGACACCGTCAGTGTGCAGTTCCGGAGCGACGCTGCGTAGCCAACGATCGAAGGCGCCCTTTGACGCCTGGTAGACGCCCCACTGCGGACCCGGTGCGACCCGCACGGCAACGCTGGACACGTTCACGATGTGCCCGCTGCCGTTGCTGCGCATGGCCGGCAGCAGGCCAAGAAGCAGCCGGACAGGCCCCAGATAGTTGATGTCGATGGTGCGCTGGAAGTCGTGCGGTCGGTCGTACTGGTCGTGCAGCGAGCGGCGCAACGACTTGCCGGCGTTGCTGACCACGATGTCGAGCGGGCCGTGCTCCTCGGTGATCCGCTTGGTCAGGGTGGTCACGGCCGATTCGTCGGTGAGGTCGGTCGGGTACGCGACCGCGTGACCGCCACCGGCGTCGATCGATGCCGTCAGGTCGGACAGCCTGTCCTCGGATCGGGCGACCACCAGCACGGTGGCCCCCGCGGCGGCCAGGCTGCGCGCGGTCGCCTCGCCGATCCCGTAGGAGGCGCCGGTCACCAAGGCGGTCTTGCCGGAGACGGCGTCGCGCAACTTGCCGGGATCCGACACCCGCGCCGGGTTGGCGACGTGGTCCGTGATCGTGTTCAGGGCTTGCGTTATCGCGTTCACTTCGCTGCCGCATTCACTCGAGCCGCTCGTCGAGGTCGGCCGTTGCTTCACCGTGCCCCGACTCGTAACTACCAGAAGCACACCACATTGCACCGCGGGCCCGCGCTCCGCCCCGGCCGTAACGACTCCCAGGGGCAAACTCGATGATTGCCGGGCACACGCAGTGCGAGCGCCCGCGCCGGATGAGCGCCGCGCACAACCAATCTCAGCCCGTCCGCATCAGCGGCGGTTCTTTTATGAGAACACAGTAATTTCGGTGTTTCCCGTGTTTAAGAGGCGTGTCGGCTGGGCACAATGGCGGCATGATCGCACGTCACGTCATTCGTTCCCTTGGTCCCGCAGTAGTTATCGCAGCCTCGGGCGTGGCCTTCTCGGCCATGTCCGCTTCCGTTATTCCCTCCGCCTCGGCCCAGTGTCCGGACGTGCAAGTGGTGTTCGCCCGCGGCACCGGTGAAGCACCGGGTGTGGGCCCCACCGGTCAGGCCTTCGTCGACTCGTTGCGCCAGCGCGTGGGCTCACGGTCCTTCGACGTCTATCCGGTCAACTACCCCGCCACCGACCAGTGGGACACCGGCATCGACGGCGTCAGAGACGCGGGCGCCCACGTGGTTTCGATGGCCCACGACTGCCCCAACACCAAGATGGTGCTCGGCGGCTACTCCCAGGGCGCGGCCGTGATGGGCTTTGTCACCTCGGCCGCCGTGCCCGACGGCATCGACCCCAACACCGTGCCCAAACCCTTGGACCCCTCGGTGGCCAGCCACGTCTCCTCGGTCGTGCTGTTCGGCATGCCCAACGTGCGGGCCATGAACTTCCTCGGTGAACCGCCCGTCGTCATCGGACCCACCTTCGTCGACAAGACCGTCAAGGTCTGCGCCACCGAAGACCCGGTCTGCTCCGACGGGATGAACTTCGCCGCCCACGACACCTACGCCGACGACGGCGCCATGATCGACAAGGGCGTCGCCTTCGCCTCCAGCCACCTGGGCACCGGCGGCCCCGGCGCGACCTCGGTCGCGTCGCCGCACGGGGGCTTCGGCGAGTAACCGGCTCGCGGGGTTCTGTTGTCCGACGCCCTATGTCGGGACAGCCCTACTCCCCGATGAAGCCTTTGTTGCGCATCAGGGCGTCCGCCAGGAATCCGTCGTGCGGAATCTCCGGTGCGTGCATCCACGTCGGATGATGACCGCAGTAGACATTGGCGACGGTCGGTTCGGCGACCAGATCGTCGATCAGCGCCTCGTCGCCGGTGATCGCGGTGACGACCAGCGAATGCCGCAGCGGCTCCACCCCGGTACCGCGCGTGAAGGGCGCCACCCACACACACGGGAAGGGCAACTCGAGGTTGAGTTTGTCCACGTCGGCTTCGGCCATCAGGTGTACGGCGGGACGCAGCGCGGCGTATCCGTCGCCGAGGTCGGCGACCACCTGATCGGCGCCGAGCAGCGGGGTTGACCCGGCGGCCTTGGCCGCCAGGAAGTTCGCCAGGGCCCGCGCCTTATCGATGGGCTGGGTGGGCAGGACCGCTCGCTCGTCATCGGTGGGCAGTGGCTCGATAGCCGCCAACCGTTCGGCGATCGCCCGGGCCAACGGTGCGGGATCGCCCTCGTAAAGCACCGCGGTGGTGTTGACGCACGCCATGCCGCCGTGATCGGCGATCGACTCGACGACGACGTCGAGATAGTCATGCCAGTCGCGGTCGGCGGTGATCACGATCTTGGTGCGACCCGGCCCGTTGACGATCACCGTTGGATCGTCGGCGTACTTGTCGACCACCTCCTGGCCCCCGTACACCATGGCGAGGTCGGCGGACCGGATGATTTCGTCCGCCCCGGCATGGTCGGTGGGCAGATAGGCGGCGTCCTCGGCGCGAAAGCCGGCCTGCCGCAGCGCGCACACCAGCCGATGCGCGGTCAGCGGCTCGCGCCGCGACGGGCGCACCGCAACCCGGTAGCCCAGCGCGAGCGCCTGCGGCCAGAGCCCGTGGACGCCGGGGCCGTTTCCGGCCGCGTGTACGGCGAACACCTCCCCGCGCCGCACCCACAGCGCGCCGCCCGCGCGGGTGCGCTCCTCGCGCCAGTCCAGCGTCGCCCCCACCGGCCGAGCCGGCCGGACCGCGTCGAAGGCGCCGGCGACCGCGTCGGCCACCCCGCGCGCCCCGGCGCGCGTGATCGCGATCGGCATGCCCGAAATCCGGCCGGTCAATTCGACGTAGGCCTCGAAATCCAGTCCGGCGATCACGCCGTTCGCGAAGATCTCGGCGGCCCGGGACAGCGCGGCCGCGCGTTGGGCAAGCGGCAGCGGCGCGGCCTTGCGCTGCGCGCCCAGCGTGCGCGAAACGTACAGCGGCGGAACGATGCTCAACTCCGCGGCCGCCACACCGCCGGTGGTCGCGACGACCTCCCTCTTGCGGGTCCGGAATTCGCCGTCCGCGCCGAGCGCGTCGAGGGCTACCAAACCGGCTGCGGCGAATTGGTTTTCACGCCCCACGTTCAGTACACACCCTCGATCACGGCCTCGCCTTCGAAAGTGGCCACCGGCCGCACCTCGCTGACCGAATCGCTGAGTTCGCCCGCCGGTCCGGGCATCCTGATCGCCAGGTCGCGCTCCAGGTTGTTCGGTATGAACATCCCCTTGCTGAGGTGGTTCATCACCACTTGACCCGGCTGCCCGTACGGCACCCGTTCGCCGGTGTCGGGGTCGGCCACCCAGAACACCACGTACGGGGTGCGCGGGTCGAAGACGAACGCGTCGCCGTCGACGGTTCGGGTGACCGCCTGCGACAACACCATGGTGCTGCCGAACGCCATGGTGATCGTCGTCGCCGGGAAGATGCCGCGCAGCAGGCCAAGCGTGTCGGCGTCCACGTGCGCACCGCTGAGCAACAGATAGCGGATCTTGTCGTTGACCAGGTCGACCACTCGGTCGTTGCGGGCGATCGCCTCCAGCAGCGGCGGGGTGGTGTGCAGGTTCGCGACATTCTGCGTCTGCAGCACGTAGACGGCCTGCTCGACGACATGGTCGACGTAGGCCGCCACTTCGCGGGCGGCCGCGCGGGCGGCGATCTTTTTGACCCAGCGGGGATCGATGTCGATCGCGTGAAAAACCGCGCCCAGCCGCTGCGACACCAGCCGGGAGAAGTAGCCGACGCCGTGCGGCCCGCTGGGCATCAGGCACAGGAAGCCCCGCTCTCGCACAAAGCCGCCGGCGGCGAAGTCCTCGGTTTGCCATTCGATGACCTGCGCGACCCAATCCGGCATCTGCACAGTGCGTTTCGGGGCGCCGGTGGTGCCGCCGGACTCGAAGATCAGGGGCAGCGGCGGCGGCGATCCCGGCGAGGCGTAACCCCGCGGGATGAGGTCCTCCACTGGGACACTGCGTAATTCGTTGACCAGGTTGGGAAACAACCGCAGGTCGGCAAAGGTGGTGACGTCGGTCAACGGGTTGAAGTCCAACCCGCGGGCGGTCCGCAGCCAGAACGGCGAGCCGGTGTCGTCGCCGAAGTGCCAGGCGATCACCGCGCGCAAATAGGCCTCGGCGTCCTCGACGGGTGCCGATCGCGGGACGTCCAACAACGTGAAATCGACTGCGGCCATGCCCTCGATCCTGTCCCATCGCGGACCGGTACGCCAAGGACATCGCTCGTGTGCGCAGGTCACCGTCGCGCTCTATCACCTTATTTCACAGGGAGTTTCATCTGCGTGCACGCGGCGTTCAGCGCCGCGCCGGTTTGCGCGGGTAGCCGGGCAAGCCGAACCGGGCGTGGCCTAACTGCCGAGCATGGCGGTGATCGCCTCGTTGAAACGGGGATAGATGTCGTCGTAAGTGCCGTCGCGCTCGGCGAAGCGGAACATCTTGACGCGCTCCACCACGATCTCCTTGGCCTGCGGCTTCGTCTGCAAGAGCGTCATCGTCTCGGTGATGTAATCCTCCAGCGGCATCGCCCGCGGGTCGAATCCCCGCTCGCCCTGCAGCGCGGTCCGCACGTGCGGCGGAATGATCTCGATCACCTGCACCGAGGTGTCGCGCAGCTGGAACCGCAGCGATTCGGTGTAGGAGTGCAGCGCGGCCTTGGCGGCGCAGTAGGTGGGGGTGAGCGCGCTGGGCATGAAGGCCAGCCCGGACGTCACGTTGAGGATCGTGGCGTGCGGCTTGCGCAACAACGCCGGCAGCAGGGCCGAGGTCAGCCGGATGGGACCGAGCAGATTGATCGCGATGCTCTGTTCGGCCAACCCGACGTTGCTGCCGGTGAGGTCTTCGACCCGCTGGATGCCGGCGTTGTTGACCAGCACATTGAGGTCCGGGTATTGGTCGGTCAGCTTGGTGGCGAATCGCCGGATGTCGGCGGGGTCGCCCTGATCAAGCGAATAGGTTTGCATGCCCGGGTTGGCCTCGGCCACGGCCCGAAGGTGGTCGCTGCGCCGGGCGGCGATGATCACCTGGTTGCCCAGCCGGTGAAACGATTCGGCCAGGCCTCGGCCGATGCCGCTGCCACCACCGGTCACCAGAACGGTATTGCCCGTCATCTGCATCGCGGTCCTCCTTCGGGTCGCCCTGCCATCGGCTCGCTGGGCCGACCTACGCGGCCGACCTAGCGGAATGCCCCAATGCGGAGCCGGTTAACCACGATGCCTCATGGGCCCGTGCGGTGTCACGATAACTGCGGCGGTGGCGGATTCTGTTACGCGGCCGGCCGGTTGTGCAGCCGGCGCGGATCGACGCCCGCGCGGTTCCACGCGTCGGCCGCCCAGCTCGTGTAGAGCACCCGGATCGGGAGCCGGTTGAGCAGCGGGTTGAGCGCGCGGACGGCCGCGGCGATGCGCTGAAATCGCTTCTCCTTCTTGGCATCCCACGGCAGCTGGCATACCTCGCGCATCTGCGGCGGCAGGGTTCCCACCACGACCAGCCGGGTGTAGGCGTTCAACGGCGCCGACAGGACCTTCCATACCGGCTTGGGAATCCGGCGTGGCCCCGGTATGCCTTTGCGAATGTAGCCGGTGCCGTACAGCACGGTCTTGTGCGGGACGAACCGGTCGAGCATCTCGTCCCAGTAGGCCAGGAAGTCGTCGTAGGTCTGCGGTTGTCCCCGGTCGCTGACGCCATACAGGCTGTACCAGAGCTTGCCCTCGTTGAAGATCTGTTCCTTTTCGGCACGGGACAGCCGGCGGATGAACGTGTCGGTGTTGTAGATGACCTGGTCGACGAAGCTGGCGTGCGCCCAGTAGAACAGCTCCGGGTTCAGCGCGTGATATCTCGATCCGTCGCTGATGGTGCCCTTGATCGTCTTGTGGAAGTCCCGCACCTTGCGGCCCCATTCGTGGGGTTGATCGGAGTAGACGGTGTTCATCAGGGGCGGCGCGGTCCGCTTGGCCCGGCCCAGCGTGTCGCTGAAGATGACGGAGTGGTCCAGCACGCCTTGCGCGAGTTGCTCGATGCAGTTCTCTACCCCGGCGGTGCGCTGGAACCCGAAGAGCTGAGTCCGGTTGTCTCCGTAAAACTTCCAGATCAACGAGTCCGGCCCCAGCCGCGGGGAGGTGCCGGCGATCTCGTCGTCGATGGGCATGGGCATCGCTTCGCGGACGCCGGTGTCGAACCGCGACCCCGCGGTCACCGCGTCGTTCTGGGCGGTCATGCCCACCTCCTTGTCGCAGGGAGCCGCGCGTCACGGCATCCCCGACCACGCATTGTGAACCAATGACACAAAGCCGTATCTTTGTTTCAAAGCCTAGCAAGGGCTCGATGCCGGTGCACAGCCCGGGGCCCGGAAAAATCGGCGATGGACCAGGCCGAGGAGTTGATACGATGCCGCGAATCATGCAGTCCGAACCGGGTTCTGCCGTTGCCGAGGCGCTCACCGATCTCGATCGCACCATCTTGGACACCGCGCGCAGCGTGTTCGAGACCTATGGCGTGCGTCGCGCCAATATCGACGACATTGCCGCGCGGGCCGGGGTCAGCCGCAGCACCATCTACCGTCGTTTCCCGACCAAGGAGAACCTGTTTGCACAGGTGGTGCGGCGCGAGGCCGGCCTGTTCTTCATCACCCTGGACCAAGCGACACGGGGCTGCGATCCGCAACAGGCGGTGGTCGAGGCGTTCGCACTCGGGGTTCGCCTGGTTCAAGACTCACCGCTGTATTCGCGGATCGCCGACAGCGAACCCGAACTGTTCGGCCTGTTCTCCCGCTCGCACGCCTTCCCGATTCGCCAGTTCGCTGACGGGATCGCCTACACCCTGCGGCGTTGCGGCGCCGGCGCGGCCGACTCCGACCTGGACAACATCGCCGACATCCTGCTTCGCGTGGCGCTGGGCATCATCGTGTTTCCCACCGACCGGCTCGACACCTCGGACCCGGCCGCGGTTCGCGAGTACGCCGCCCGCTACCTGGTTCCGATCATCAGCGGGGCCGCCAAGGCACCTCGATTGTCGGCACCCTGAACTAGCCTTGAAGCCGTGGCTGGGAGTTCTGCGGCTCCGCGGACCCGGTACGCCAGTTGCGGCGAGATCGACATCGCCTATCAGGTCTTTGGCGATGGCCCGATCGACCTGCTCATGCTGCCGGGCCCGTTGATCCCGATCGACTGCGTCGACCTCGAGCCGTCGATGTACCGCTTCCATCGCCGACTCGCGTCGTTCTGCCGGGTGATCCGGTTCGACCAGCGCGGCATCGGCCTGTCGTCGCGGGTTCCCTCGTTGGACATGCTCGGCCCGGAATCCTGGGCGAACGATGCGCTCGCGGTCATGGACGCGGTGGGATGCGAGCGGGCAACCATCTTCGCCCCGGGGTTCACCACGCTGGCCGCGATCGTTCTCGCGGCCGACCATGCCGACCGGGTGAGCAGCCTGGTCATCGCCAACGGCGCGGCACGCACGCTGCGTGGCCCCGATTACCCCATCGGCGCCGAGCTCGAGGCCGCCGATCAATTCACGACGGTCGGGATGGAGCCCGACGCCGTCGAGCAGGGTTTCGACATGCTCGGCATCATCGCGCCCTCCGTCGCGGACGACGAGGCGTTCCGCTCGTGGTGGGACATGGCCGGTAACCGGGCCGCCTCGCCGAGCATGGCCCGCGCGTTCATCAACAAGATCAGGGAGGGCGACGTCCGCGACAGGCTGCCTCGGGTCGCCGTGCCGACGCTGATCCTGCATCGCGACAACCAGGACTTCAGCCCCGTCGAGCACGCGCACTATCTCGCCGGGCACATCGCCGGATCGCGACTCGTGGAGTGCCCGGGCGAGGACGCCCTGTACTGGGTCGGCGACACCGCGCCCATGCTCGACGAGATCGAGGAGTTCATCACCGGGGTCCGCGGCGGCTCCGACGCCGAACGGCTGCTCACCACCATCATGTTCACCGACATCGTCGGCTCCACCGAGCGCGCCGCGATCCTCGGTGACCACCGTTGGCGCGACCTGCTGGACAACCACGACCGGATCGTGCGCCACGAACTGCAACGCTTCAGCGGCCGCGAAGTCAACACGGCCGGAGACGGATTCGTCGCGACGTTCAGCAGCCCGAGCGCGGCGATCGCCTGCGCCGACGCCCTGGTGGACGCCGTTCGGGTGCTGGGCATCGAGGTGCGGGTCGGCATCCACGCCGGCGAAGTCGAGGTCCGCGGCGCAGACGTGGCGGGCATGGCCGTGCACATCGGCGCGCGGGTGGCCGCACTCGCGGCACCCGGCGAGGTGCTGGTGTCCTCCACGCTGCGCGACATCGTCACCGGGTCGCGGCACAGGTTCGGCGACCACGGCGAGACGGCGCTCAAGGGCGTGCCCGGTTACTGGCGCCTGTACGCCCTGGTCCGCGAGCACGCCGCCGTCCGGCGGTGACCACGCGACAAATCGCAGCGGTCGAAGCGTCGGCGTAGGCTGCGATCGGGGACTTACCGGAGCCGAGGCTTCGCGGCTTTCCATTCGATTTCTGGCGCCCAGCTTGACATTTGATCGAAGGAGTACGCATGACCGACGTGCACATCTCGCTGCCTCCCGCGCTTCGGCGAGCGCTGGATCTGCTCATCGATCCGCCGGCCGATCCCGACGTGAGCAAGGGTTACCTCGACCTGCTCGGCGCCGGCCCGGCGGGGGACGGCGAGGTCGAGAAGAACACCGGCCCGATCCAGGCGGCTTGGGCGTCACCGATCGGGTCGATGCTCTACGACAACGCCCAGGCCCTGTCTCGCCGCTGGATCAGCGCATGGCAACTGCCGCTGGAGTGGTTGGCGGTCCCGCCGGGCGGTATCGCGCTGGACGTCGGCTCGGGTCCGGGCAACGTCACCGCGTCGCTGGCGCGCGCCGCCGGCCCCGACGGGCTGGCCCTCGGTATCGATATCTCCGAGCCGATGCTTGCCCGCGCCGTCCGCAATGAAGCCGGCCCGCAGGTCGGCTTCATCAAGGCCGATGCGCAACGACTTCCACTGCGCGACAACACTATCGACGTGGCGATTTCGACGGCCGTACTGCAGTTGGTTCCGGACCCATCCGCCGCCCTTGCCGAGATCGCGCGCGTGCTGCGGCCCGGCGGCAGGCTGGCCGTCATGGTTCCGACCGCCGGGCGCCTGGCCCGGTACTGGCAAATGCTGCCGAACGTCGGGGCGCACGCGTTCGACGACGACGAAATCGGTGATGTCTTGGAAGACAACGGCTTTGCCAGCGTGCGGGTCAAGAACTTCGGCACCTTCCAATGGGTGCGCGGTAAGAAGGGCTGACCCGCCCGGCGTTTCCGCGACCGGATGCCGGGCCCTATTCCGGCGATTGCGCCAGCATCGCGAGCCGATCCATCGACTCGCGCAGCATGTCCGCCGTCGTGGCACGCGCGCGCTCGAGTCGGGTGGCGTCATTCAGCGCCGTCCAGTCGTAGGTGTGGGTCACCGTGGTGAGTTCGGCGTTGACCGGGCTGAGCTCCCAACGCCACAGGTGGCCCGGCGGCTGCTTGTTGGGTTCGGCTGGGCGCCAAGCGATTTTACTGCCCTCGACGAACTCGGTGACGTGGTTCTCCCGCACCGCACCATTGGTTAGCGTCGTCTTGAACACGTCACCCACTCGATGGACCCGTTGCCCGGGAGCCGACGATGCCAGGTTGTTGTTGCCGTCCCAGCTGGGCTGGCGGGACGGGTCGGCGATCAGCTCGAAAATCCGGGCGGCATTGGCTGACATCACGCGGGTGGCGCTGACGACGCGTTCAGCTTCCGTATCGGACATGCCGCTATCCAAGCATGTCGCGCAGCATGGTGCGTTGGTGACTTTGGGCCGAGCCGCTGAGGACTTTTGGCCATCGCAGCACCGACGGTCGGGATGCGACCGTAATGGGTGCCGGGGCAACCCCGGTGGTCTGCTCGAAGTGCAGTAAGCCCATTTTTGGGCGAGGCCAACCGCAAGGGCCTGCTTGACCCACCGTCGTAAGACGGGGATCTGCCTTCGGGCAGACCTTCATGCGTCCAGGCGGTTCACCCCATCCGGGGCAGCGCCCCGACCGGGCCGGACAGGGCCACCTTGACGTAGCGGGTGTCGTCGTCGGCCAGCACCTCGGTGTCGTCCGCCTCGATGCCGTCCACGATCGCGCGGGCCACCTGGCGCGGGTCGTTCTTGGGTGCGTCGAAGCCGGTGGTCATGTCGGTGTCGGTGAAGCTGAGGTGCGCGGCAACGACCAGGGTGCCCTGCTCCTCGAGCTCGATACGCAGCGAGTTCGTCGTCGACCACAGTGCCGCCTTGGAGTCGCCATACCCGCCGGATCCAGGCATCCAGGACAAGATCGAGGCGATGTCGACCAGGGCGCCACCACCGTTGCCGGCCAGGATCGGCGCGAACGCCTTGGCGACCCGGAGCGCGCCGAAGTAGTTCGTCTCGAACACGGCGCGCACTTCCTCGATGTCGCTGTCGAGCAGCTTGCGCGCGCCGAGGACGCCCGCGTTGTTGATGACGATGTCGGCGTCCGGAGCCGAAACAGCCAGCGCCGCAACCGACTCGGGCTTGGTGACGTCCAATTCGACACTGACCACCCGGGGATCCTGACTGGGCTTCGGCGCCCGCGCGGTCGCGTAAACCTTGGCCGCGCCCCGCTCCAGCAATTCCGCCACGATGGCCTTGCCGAGACCGCGCTGCCCGCCGGTGACCACCACCGTCGACCCCTTGACGTTGACCATGACCCGCTCCTTTTGACCTAGGCAAAGCTATTTTGTTTGCGTCACGTTAGTGACTGGTTCGACATAATCAATTATTCTTTACCTATGTCTATTCCGTGGGGTGCGTCACAGCGGTACGGCTGCGCCACGGCTCCGGGTGGCGTCGGCCTGGTCCAGGATTTCCTCAACACGAGGGCCATCGACGGGTACGGGCCGGACCTGCTGGCCGACACGGAGAGCGCCGGCGACTGGGCGGCCACCGCGGTCCGGGCGTGGTCGTCCCTCCGCGATGTGGATTTGTCGCCGCCGGAGTTGCGCGACGCGGATCTGGCCAAGCTGCGCACCCTGCGGGCCACCATCGAGCGGCTAGTGGCCGGCGAACCGCCGAGCGGTCGGGGCGTGGGCGGTGTTGGCGCATCTTTCGCGCTGTCCGATACCGGTGAGGTGCGGCTGGACCCCAGCGGCAGCGGTTGGCGCTGGCTGGCATCGGCCCTGTGGGGCGAGATTCTGCTGAGTCAGCAAGCCGATACGTGGCGGCGGATCAAGCGCTGCAACAACCACCGGTGCGGTTCGACGTTCTACGACCGTTCGAGGAACAACAGCGGGGTCTGGCACGACGTCAAGACGTGCGGCAACGCCGTCAACCTGCGGGCCTCCCGGGCCCGGCGGCGCGAACGCGATCGGGCCGCGAACTCAGGCCTTCTGCCAGAGCAGGCGGTACCGGTAGTAGAGACCTCGCCGGATGCCGGCCCCCGGTAGGACCTCCGTTGCGGTCTGCCGTATTTCGGCCAGACTTTCGCGGGGATCGGCGACCGCCACCCCGATGTTGCGAGTTTCCCGGTGCAGCAACGAACCCGCGTATGCCGCCGGTGTACAAAGACCGGCCCAGACCCAGTCGGTGACGCTCTTGTTGGCGGACAGTCCGATGACAGCCAATTTTCCTGCGGGGCGCAGCATTTCGCGCGCCTTCTGCAATGCGGCGCGCAGCGGCAGATGATGCAGGCTGGCGACGAAGGTGATGAGGTCGAAGGAACGTTCGGCCGGCTCGAGATCCTCGAACCGCAGCAGTTCCACCGAGGCGTTTCCGATCGGCTGCAATCGCTCCGATGCGCGCCACACCGATATCGGATCCGCATCGATGCCCACGACGCTGCGTGATACCGCGGCTAACCGCTGAGCCAGCAGCCCCTCCCCGCATCCGACGTCCAGAACATCGCCGCGGTTCCGCGAGGCGATACCGACCAGCCAGGGGTGATAGGCGCTGTTGTGGTTCCAGTAGTCGTCGTGCTTCGCGTAGTCATTCACCGTCGCCCCAGTCTGCCCGTCTGGGGGTCAGCAGCGTTCGACGCCCCTGGACATCAGGCGCGGACCCGCAGTCGCGGGGCCCCGCTTGCCTTTGAGCATCACGTGCAGGACGCCGGAGGCGCGCGACTTCAGTGGCGCGATCACGTCGAGAGTGGCGGGAGCCTGGCTGACCCAGGCCGGAAGTGTAGCCACAGTGTGTTCCTTTGTTATTTCGGCCTGCGCGGCCGACTCATTCAATTGCACCGCAGCTGTTTTACGGGGGTGCCGCGCCGTGGTAAACGCGACGAAAAGCCAATCTGTGGCGTACGGCACACCTATGCCGCAACGCGGGGTACGCAACCTTACTTGCTAGTGAAAACCCTTGAACCGGCGTAGATAACCGGGCAATCGATATGCCGGCACTGGTTTGGGCCAGTCGTCGGAACGGAAATACGCGTCGGTGCCGCCGTCGACAAACACTACACTGCCGCACAGGAAATCGGCGGCATCGGACAACATGAAGCACATCCACTCGGCCATGTGTCCCGCGTCACCGAAGCCGCCGAGCGGGACCGGGAACGACCGGACGGCCTTGGCCTGCCGGGAGTCCGACAATTGTTCTTGCAGAAGCGGTGTCATGATCGCACCGGGCGACAGGGCGTTCAGGCGCACGCCCGACCCGGCCCACTCCGGCAGGACCGCGTGTCGCCGCACCCAACGGCTGACAGCGATCTTGGACGCCGCATACATCATCGTCGGCGCCGCCGGACCCAGGAACCGCACCGTTCGCAGCGCCTTATCGGCATCGTGATCAAGCAGCGCCTTCACGGCCCGGCGCGGCACCGCGGGCACCGTCGTTGTCGAATTACTAGCGACGACAACAACCTTCGCGCGTTCAGCGGCCGCCAGCGCCGAGCGCCAGGCGACCAGCAGTTCGACTACCCCGAAATAGTTGACCGCGGCGATCTGGCGGACTCGATCCCGGCCGGGGCTGGGACCCAGACCGGCCGCCAGCACCGCGCCGTCCAGTCTGTTGTCGCAAGTCCCCAAGACGCGGTCGGCGGCCTCTTTGCGCCCATCTGGTGACGACAGATCGGCGACGATGTCGGCGTCCTTGATGTCGACACCGATGATGGTGTGGCCGTTGTCCCGAAGACGCTGCGCGGTCTCGCGGCCCATCCCCGAAGCCGACCCGGTAATCGCATAGGTCCCCATAGGCTCCTCCGTTCTCAGGGCAGTATGCCCGGTGAACCTGCCGCTCCGAGGGGCCCCGCCCGCTGAGTGGACGAGGGCAGTATCGATCAGCTTTCCGCCGCGGCCTTCTCGACGTCGAGCAGCTGTTCGCCGCGCCGCTCCTCGTCATAGGCCTTGCGGCCGCCCCGCAGCCCGAACAACCGTTTCGAGATCAGCAGGTAGATCACCGCGGCGACGTTGATGGTGAAAGTCACCGCCCGGGTCATCGTGATGCCCCTGGCCAGGTCGTAGATCTCCAGCGGCAAGAAGACCGAGGTGGCGATCACCGCGAAGTATTCGCCCCAGCGTTTCAGCAGCCACAGGCCCACCCCTTCGACGACCTCGAGCAGCGCATAACCGGCCAGCATCAGGGTCAGCAGCGCCAGGGTGGACGGCTTGGCGGCCAGTGCCTTCTCCAACTCGTGCACGATCGTCATCTGATCGACCTTGAAGCCCGCGGCGCGAAAGACCGGCAGGTCGCGATCGAAGGTGGCCTGAATGGCGCCGCGCGCTCCGCGAAACTTCCACACCGCGTACGCCGCCAGCGCAATCGCCACCGCCCGGAACAAGCGTTCCACCGCCAGTATGCGGATGATGATGGCCTGGCGTAATGCCTTGCCGCGCATGATCATCGGTGCGTCTTCGGCGCGGCCACGACCATGCGGCTCGCCGACGGTGAATTCGCCGCACCGCAAGCAGCGCCATACGTCACCCAGCCCGGTGCGCCCACTCAGCCGGTCGGCCAGTGACTTCTCGTCGGGTGCATAGGTGACGTGGCCGCCAACAGCGCAGGTCACCAGTTCCCATCGGTTGTGGCCGTGTTCTTTGCCCATCGCCGGATCATTCACGGCGGGCGGTCGGCCACGCAAGGGGGCGCGCACAACCTGCGTGACAAGGCGTCAGAAGCGCGGCTTGCTGCGGGCGCGCTGGGCGGTGGGACACACCGACCCGAGCAGGCCGGTGAGTTCGGCGATCGGGATTTCGTCGAGCCGGGCCACCGCGGCGACGATGTCGTCGCGCAGCGGGTCGTCGCAGAACGGTTCGGCGAGCCAGCCGAACTTGTCCACCACCCGTTCCCAGGACATCGGGCGGGTGGGTGATCCCTCGTAATCCGACTGCTCGCGGCTGAACTCTCGCCCGTCGTTCGCGATCACGTGCACCCGGGCCGCCGTGCGTTGCGGATAATCCGCGGTCAGATCGGCGGCCGGCCTGACCTCCACCCGCGACAGCAGTTCCTGGACGTCACGTCGCGAAACCCGGTCGTTCTCAAGCTGTTCGGGGCCGACACCGCCGTCGATCAGGGCGACCGCGGTCAGGTATTTGAGGTTGTAGTCGGCCTGCTCCTTGGTGACCGGATGTTCTTTGTCGCCGTACGCTCCCCCACCGGCGAAGTCGTATGCCCCCTGGAAGACCTCGAGGACGACCCGCGCGACATCCGCGCCGCGCAAACCGTTCTCGCTGCGGACTGCCAGCACCGCATCGATCACCACCTGGCCGTGGATGAGCGAGCAGTACTGCTTCAAGTAGGTCTGCGCGACGCAGTCCAGACCCCGGTCCCCGGTGCGGAGATCGATGGGCTGATCGAACAGCTGCACCAGCCCGTGGGGGCCTTCGAACAGCGACTTGGGTCCGGTGATACCGCGCGCGGCCAGCATCGTGGTGTACACCGCACGCATGCCGGTGATCGCCGGCGAGATGCCCTTCCAGTTCGAAACCGGTTCGGCGTGCACCGTCGCCAGCGACACGTTGTCGGCGGCCGCGGCGGCGATGGCGTTGGCGGTCTGCTCGGCGCTCAGTCCCAGCAGCTTCGCGCTGCCCGCCGCGACCGACATCGAGAGCTGCAGCGCGTGGTTGAGTCCGCGGGCCATCACGGGAACCTGTGCGCTGAAACGACATTGGACCTCGTAGGCGACCGCCAGCGCCAGCAGAAAGTCGTCTCCGCCGGCGCCGGTGTGCTCGGCCACGGCCAAAACGGCGCCGACGTTGTCGGCGGGATGGCAGAGCCCGCCCACCGTCAGATAGGTGTCGAGCAGATCGGGATAGCGCACCAGCACCGCATTGAAAAACGCGGCCTGGTCCACCGACGCCCGCCCGCCGCCGACCAGGGTGGTCGTCGGGGCGCCACCGAACTGGGCGGTGTGTTCGCGAAGCGTCGGGATGAGCTCGCCGTCCAATGAACCGACCGCGCACGCGATGCTGTCCAGCACGTTGCGTTTCAACAACGCACCTGCGTGTGCGCCGAGATCCGATTGCGCCGCATCGACTACGAACCCGGCGAGATCCTCCACGACGTATCTCTGTCCCATGATTATTCGCCCTTCTGCCGCTGCATCCCAGCAAAGCCCGGCAACCCACCACCGTCCAGGACCAAGTGCCTACAAGTGCTCAGCCGAACTTCCTACCGCTGTTCAGTGCCGTCGAGCGCGCTCCTATGGGGATCATCGGCCGGGATCCACCAACGGCCGGCCGGAGGGAGCGGCCAATGCCGGCCCTTCGCCAGTTCCAGCAGCGACTCCACGAGATGCAGTACGCCGGGACGGTCGTCATTTTCGCGGTGCACCAGTGACCACGTCCAGAGCGGCACCGGGTCGGCAACGGGCCGCCGGCCCAGACTCGGTGGAGTTACGGCGTTATGTCGCTTGGGCGAAGCGAGAATCGGCGCGCCGATTCGGCGCACATGGCCGTAGAACGCGGGGCCGGTGACGCCGCCGTCGTCGATCCGGACAACACGTGCTCCGGTCGCGACCGCGAACTCACCGGCGAAACGATTCCACGAAGTCCAGGCCGACTCGTCCGCGTCGAGCAGAACTGTAAGCTGTTGCGCTGCAATCGGTGCAGCTGAGCTCACACTTGGAAGGACCGCATGCAGCGGCTCGGCGCGCACCAGGTACGTCGTCAGTCCGCGCTCCCTCGCCTGTTGCGCGGTGACCCAGGTCAGTGCGGCATCCAGGGTGCCCTCTGCGACGCGATCGGCCTGCACGTGTGACGGCAGGACCCATTCGTCGAGTCGCAGCGACACCGCCGGCGCCAGTGCGGCGGCAATGTCGTCGGGCAACCAGCTGACGTAACCCAGCCGCATCGGAACACTGTCGACCGCCGCCCGCTGTAGTCGCTTCTTGGACTCATCGGCCAGGGCCAACATCCTGCGGGCATCCGGCAGCAGGCTGCGCCCCGCTTCACTTAGCCGGACGCTGCGCCTGTCGCGGACGAACAGGTCGGCGCCCAGCTCACGTTCCAGGGCGATGATCTGTTGCGACAGGGCTGGTCCCGAGATGTGGATCCGCTTGGCCGCGCGCCCGAAGTGCAACTCCTCGGCAACAGCGACGAAGTAGCGCAGTTGCCGCAGTTCCATAGGACGATTTTAAGTGGGCCTACCTGGGGTAGGAAGCGCCACTTACCACTGATCGAAACTGGGTCGTGGACGCGTCGGCCTTCCCGCGATTGGCTGGGTTAATCCGTCCGATCGTAAGGAGTGAGCGCCGTGCGACTTCCGCCGTTGCCGCCGACCAGTCTGACCGCCACACAGAAGGACTTGTATGCCGACATGCGGGCTGTAATCGATAGCGGCTTCGGCGAACTCGTCGCTTACCGCGGCGACGAAGCACTGATCGGCCCATTCAACGGCTGGCTTCACTTTCCCCAATTCGGCTCGCCGGCTTGGGCGTTCAACAGATCGCTGTGGGAGCATGGGCTGTTGCCCGGCGGTATCCACCAACTGGTCATCCTGGTCACCGTCGCAAGGTTCGGGGCGCGCTACGCGATCTACGGGCATGAATACTTCGCTCGGCGCGCCGGGCTGTCCGAAGAAAAGATCGCCACCATCGCCAGCGGCGAGCGCCCCGCCGATCTCACCGACGACGAAAGGGCGGCCTACGACATGGCGGCGGCACTCAACCGTGGCGGCGCGCTCCCCGAAACCACTTACCGTTCCGCCGTCCGACACTTCGGCGAGGACGGGGCAGCCGAAATCGTTTTTCTGGTGGGTTGTTTCTCCATGGTCGCCGTCACCATCAACGCATTCGACGCCGGCGTACCGGGGCGCGCGGACACGTAGCCGCAATCCCCAAAATGATTGCCGTACGACGCGTACGCGGCGGCAAGCAACGGCTACGAGAAGCAGGGGACGCCGTGCGCTAGATGACTCGATGCAGCGTGTCGGGTCTTGGTGACGATCCGCTGAGTTCGGCCGTCTCGTCGGTCAGGTGTTTACCGATGTCCTTGATCTGGCGGGCGCTCAGCGCGCATAGCGGGTGCACGGCCACCATCAGGGCGACGCGCCGCCGGTCGTCGAAAACCGGCGCGGCGATGGTCACGACGGGTTGCTTGCGGCGGCCCGGGTTGTCGTCGGACAGGAACCCGATGGTGGTGAACTCGACCAGCAACTGGTCCATGATGTGACGCACCGGAGTCGGGATCTCGCTTATGTCCAGCGTGCCGACCACCTGCACCGCCTGCGCGAGGGCCGGCGTCGTCCAATCGACGTCGAAGCCCCGTTCACGCGTGTGCGCCAACACCTGTTGGAGGCGCTGCGTGCGGTCGGCATTGCCGCCGGCGCCACGCCGGATCCACGCGCGTTGTTCCTCCTCGGTGTCCCAGGCCGCCATCGCGACGCCGAACGGCGGCGCGTACGGGATGCGATCACCCGGTATCCCCGACGGCTGAGTGGCCGGTTCACCCTCAAATGCGGTGACCACCAGGGAATCACCGAACTTCTCGACCACCGAACAGGCGTAGCCGACTTCGCGGGAGAGTCGCAGCGCCGCGGATCGCGCCGCATGCGCGAGCGGCCGGGCGGTGTCCGTGCGGGCGGCCACCACGGCGAGCGCGGGACCGAGGGTGAAAGTTTTCGCGACCGGATCGCGACTTGCCCAACCGCGGTCACACAACGTCTTCAGAATCGCGTGCGCGGTCGCCTGGGTGAGATCCAGCTCGCGCACCACGTCGGAGAAGCGCAGTCGCGAACTTCCGGACCGCGCCAGCAGCTCGACGACATCGAGCACGCGGGCGGTCGGCGCTGACGTCGATCCGCGAATCGCTTGACTCCTTTACGACGGCGTTTTTAGAGTTGTACGACCATTCGAGATCATATATCGACTATTCGAGAAGGTTAACGCATTGCGGGCTGTCGTGTTACGGGACGGGCGGTTGCAGGTCCGCGAGACGCCGGACCCCGAGCCCGGGCCGGGCGAGTTGCTGCTGCGCACGTTGAGCACCGCGATCTGCGCATCCGACGTGCACTTCATGGATCATCCCGAACTTGCCGTCGACGATCCGACCGGTCGCTCGCTGTACGACACCGAGCGCGACATCGTGCTCGGCCACGAATTCGCGGGCGAGGTCATCGGGCACGGGTCCGGTTGCACCGACCAGTTCGCCCTCGGTACGCGCGTGACGGCCATGCCGGTGCGCCTGGTCGACGGCGGTGCGGGCGGAATGCGGATCATCGGTCAGCATCCCGAGGCGCAGGGCAGTTTCGCTGAGCTGCTGGTGGTTTCGGAGGTGGCCGCCAAATCCGTTCCCAATGAGGTGTCCAGCGACGCCGTGGCATTGACCGACGCGTTCGCCGTCGGCGAGTTCTACGTGCGGTCGGCGCAATTGCAACAAGGCGAGATCCCCATCGTCATCGGCGCGGGAGCGATCGGGCTCTCGGCGGTCGCGGCCCTGGCCCGTCGCGGCATCGAACCCATCGTCGTCACCGACTACAAATCCGACCGGCGCCAACTCGCCCGTGACCGCTTCGGCGCGCACGTCTTGGTCGACGCGGCCGAAACGTCCCCCTTCGACGCGTTCAACCAGGTTCGTGCGCAACGCGGATTGCCAGGCCCCGCAGTCATATTCGAATGCGTCGGGGCATCCGGCTTGATTCAGAAGCTGGTCGAATCCGCCGAAATGGGCACCCGCATCTACTGTGCGGGCGGCTGGTACACCGGCGACACCCTCGACATCACCACCGCCACCCGCCAGGGCGTGACCATTCAGTTCGGTGGTGGCCCGCACCCGCAGGACTGGTACGGCACACTCGACGCCATCGTGGCGGGCCGGTTGGACCCGCTGCCGAGCGTCGGCAAGATCATCGGCCTCGACGAGGTGCCCGACGCCCTCGATCAGGCCCGCAGGTCCGACGGTCCGCCCCGGGTCGTCGTCCGTCCGAATGGAGACATTCCGTGAGCGAACGCGATGACCGCCAAGACATCTGCGAGCTGCTGGTGCGGTATGCGACGGGGATCGACCGGCGCGACTGGCCGCTGTTTCGCACCGTGTTCACCGACGACTGCGAACTCGACTACGGCGAGATCGGTACGTGGCACGGCGTCGACGCCGTCGCCGACTTCATGGAGCAGGTACACGCCCTGGCGGGGCACACGCTGCACCGCCTGACCAACCAGGCCATCGCCCTCGACGGTGACAACGCCACGGCGCGCACCTACATCGACGGCCTGATCATGGCCGGCGACAACAACTCTGGCGTCAACGCGATCGGCTTCTACGACGACGACATCGTGCGCACACCGGCGGGGTGGCGCATCGCCCGCCGGCGCTACACCCAGGTGCGCATCACGACGGTGGGGAACGCATAGATGACATTCGCGACGAAATACGGACCGTGGGCGCTGGTGGCCGGAGCTTCCGACGGCGTGGGCGCGGCGTTCGCCGAAGGCCTCGCCGAGCGCGGCGTCGACGTGGTACTGCTGGCCCGCCGCCAAGCCGTTCTCGACCGCGTCGCCGCCGAGATCGAGGCCAATACTTCGGCGCAAACCCGCACTATCGCAATCGATCTCGCGCGGCCGGGTGCGGCCGCGACGATCGCCGCGGTGACCGAGGACCTGGAGATCGGAATGCTCGTGTACTGCGCGGGTGCCGACCCGAATTTCGAACCGTTCCTCGCCAATTCGATCGAGGCCGCCGAGGCGATGGTGCAGCGCAACTGCATGGTGCCCATGCAGTTGTGTCACCATTTCGCGCCCGCAATGGTGCAACGAGGCAGCGGCGGCATCGTCATCTTCGGTTCCGGCGCCGGGCTGGCCGGCGGCCCGAACATGGTGGCCTACGGCGCCTCCAAGGCGTTCGACATGGTCTTCGCAGAGGCGCTGTGGGCCGAACTGCACGACAAGGGCGTCGACGTCCTGGGCCTCATCCTGGGCAAGACCAACACACCGGCATTGCGCGAACTCGAATACAGCCGCGGCCAGCTGGGCTCCCCCGACGAGGTGCCATCGGACGCGGCGGCCGTGTCCGACGTCATCGCCGAGGCGTTCGACAACCTGGGCAACGGCCCGACCCTGATGGTGGGCGACACCATGCGTGCCGCCGCGCAACTGCTGGCGTCGCTGAGCCGCAACCAGGCCGTCGAGCTGTTCGCCCAAGCCGCCGCGGCGGCCATGGGCCCGGACGCTTAACGGGAGACCGGCGGGAACCGCGGGCGTTCGCTGTGCGTCGTACAGTTAGCGGCGAGGTTTGCCAAAGTTCTAAATCAGGGCAGCCTAACTTTGGCCTTAAGGAGCCCCTGGACAGCAAATATAGGTGCCGCCGTGCTGTTGCCTTCGCGAACCCGCTGCGTTGCTGACCGCGTAGGCCCGGGGTAGTTTGGGTATCCGATTCGCCACGGCAACCGAGCCGACGTAGCCACCCGATCGCCACCGCCTGCGAAGGATGACGATGCTCGCCATAGACAGGCCCGCAGCCACCGTCTCGACGACGGCACGCTGGCGGCGCCGCACCCTCACCCGTTCTGGACTGATCACCGGCGCATTCGTCGCCCCGGCCGTGGTCGTCCGCATCGCCGGCCTGCATACCGGCGCGGTGCTGGCCCTGCTGATCTTCGGGGCGGCGGTGGTCGCGGCCAGTTTCTTGCTGGCGTGGGCCGCCGAGGCCGCCCAGATCGACGTCTCCGGCGGGCTGGCGACGGCGCTGCTCGCCTTGATAGCCGTGCTGCCCGAATACGCCGTCGACCTCTACTACGCCTACGTATCCGGCCACAACGCGGATTACACGCAGTACGCCGCCGCCAACATGACCGGGTCCAACCGGCTGTTGATGGGTCTGGGTTGGCCGGTTGTGGTGCTGGTGAGCATTCTGGTCGCGCGCAAGTCCGGTGCGCAGAAGTCCACCGGTTTGACGCTGGAGCCAGCAAACCGCGTCGAACTCGGATTCCTGTTGGTCGCCGGTGTGATCGCGTTCCTGATCCCGGCGAGCGGCCAGATCCATCTCGGGCTGGGGCTGGCGTTGCTGGCCTGGTTCGGGTTCTACCTCTACAAGATCAGCCATGGCGACGTCGAAGAGCCCGACCTGATAGGCACCGCGGCCGCTCTGGGAGAACTGCCCGACCGCCGGCGGCGCATCGCCGTGGTCGCCCTCTTCCTGGTATCGGGCGGGGTCATCCTGCTGTGCGCCAAGCCCTTTGCCGACAACCTGGTGGCCGCCGGCACCGAACTGGGCATCAACCGCTTCCTGTTGGTGCAGTGGCTGGCCCCGCTGGCCTCCGAAGCACCGGAGTTCATCATCGCGACGATCTTCGCCACCCGCGGCAAGGGCACGGTGGCCATCGCCACGCTGATCTCCTCCAAGGTCAACCAATGGACCCTGCTGATCGGGTCACTCCCGATCGCCCACCTGCTGGGCGGCGGCGGGTTCTCCCTGTACCTCGACTCCCGCCAGGTGGAAGAGGTGCTGCTCACCGCGACCCAGACGATGATGGGGGTGGCGCTCATCCTGGCGTTGCGGTTCCACCGGGCCACCGCATGCACACTGCTCGGACTCTTCGTCGTCCAGTTCCCGATCTACTCGACACAGGGGCGGCTACTGCTTTGCGGGGCCTACACCGCGGTGGCCGTCGTCGGGCTGATCCTCAACCGCCGTCACATCGCGGCCACCATCAGGGCGCCGTTCTTCGGCACGGCCCTCCGGCACAGCGGTCACCCGCACCACGACGGCGCGGAAGGTGTCAGCCGCCCCGCGTAGGCCGGCGCCGATGACCGCCCCGCGGCCGGATCCGAAATCGCGCTGCGTATACCGTCCAGGTATGAATCGAGTGTCGGTGATCACGGGCGGCGCCGGTGGCATGGGTGTGGCCACGGCCAAACTCGTCGGCCGCGACCATGCCTTAGTCCTCTGCGACGTCAGGCAAGACCGTTTGAAGGCCGCGGCCGCACACCTGGAAGAGCTTGGGATGACCGTCACGGCCGTCGACTGTGACGTCACCGACCGGCGAGCGGTCGCGGACCTGCTCGACACCGCCAACGGTCTCGGGACGCTCGCCTCGGTGATCCACACCGCGGGGGTGAGCCCGAGCATGGGCCCGGCCGACTACGTCATGCGGACCAACGCGCTCGGCACGCTCAACGTCAACGAGGCGTTTTTCGCGGTCGCCGCCGAGGGCGCGGTGATCGTCAACGTGGCGTCGATGGCCGCGCACCTGCTGCCCGCGGAAATGGTTCCGGTGGATCAGTTTCCGCTGGCGCTGACGGACGCCGATGCCTTTTTGGAGGCCATGCTGACGACCTGCAACATCGTGCCCGAGGAAGCGCGGTCCGGGCTCGCCTACGCTGTGAGCAAGAGCTTCGTGAAGTGGTACAGCCAGTCTCAGGCGGAGCGCTTCAACACCGGTGGCGTGCGCATCGTCTCGGTGTCGCCGGGATCGATCGACACCGAGATGGGCCGGCTCGAGGAGCAGGCCGGGGCCGGCGCGATGGTCACCAACGCCGCGGTCCCGCGGTGGGGCAAGCCGGAAGAGATGGCCGAGCTGCTCGCGTTCTGCGCCAGCGAGAAGGCCGGATATCTCACCGGCACAGACATTCTCAACGACGGTGGTGTGGTCGCCTCGATGACCGAACGAGCCAGGGTGGCCGCCGGCAGCTAGACGAGGTAGTACAGCTCGGCGTGCGGGGCTCCTTGAGCGTAGCGATGAAGGGCCGCTTGCGGACTCGGCTATTCCGCGGCGCCGACGCCGACTTTGCCATCGGGCAGGTCGGCACCTGCACGGAACCTGCGGTGCAACCAGTCTCGCCGTCGCAGCCGCCAGGTCCGCCGGGCGTACTCCAGCTCCGTGTAGGGCCACTGGGTCACAATGCGGCCGGTCGGCGAGCGGAAGTAGCTGTCGCACTGGGTCCACACGCTGCGCTCCAGGTCGGCACTCAGTTGCTCGTTGTATCGCCGCTCGGCCTCAGGCCGCACCTCGAGGTAGCCGCCGCCGCGCGCCAGCCGGCCGGCCGCGCTCGCGACAAGCCTGGCGCCCGCCTCCAGGATGTAGACGATCGAGTTGCCGCCCTGGTTGGTGTTGGGGCCGTACAACATGAAGAAGTTGGGGAATCCACTCATCGCCACACCAAGGTAGGCGCTGGGATCTGCACCCCACCGCTCGTGCAGACTTTCGCCGTCCCGTCCGATCACCTCGATGCCGGCGAGGTAGCGGCTGGTCTGGAACCCGGTGGCACACACGATGGCGTCGGCCTGCACCGATTCGCCGCTGACCGTAGCGATGGACGTCTCGGCCACCCGGGCGATCGGTTCGGTCACCAGATCGACGTGGTCCTGCTGCAGCGCACGGTAGTAGTCGGAGCCGAGTAGTACCCGCTTGCAGCGGAAAGCGTAGTCGGGCGTCAGGACCCGGCGAAGCCACTCATCGCCGACCGTGCGCTGGAGAAAGGACGTCGCCACCTGTGAGCGACTCGCCACCTGTGGGTCCTCGACCGCATTTCCGGCGAAGTCGTGGAATTGCTTCCAGATTCGCCAGCGTTCCCTGTGGGCCGCCCACGGATGACGGCGGAACCTTGCCAGCTCCCGGGCGGTGAACGGACGATCGTCCTTGGGCACCATCCATGGGGGCGTGCGCTGGAAAACAGTGACACGCGACGCGATTCGGGCCAGCTCCGGCACCACCTGCACCGCGCTGGCACCGGTACCGATCACCGCAACCTTCTTGCCCGCCAAGTCCACGCCGGGCTCCCACGCGGACGTGTGCATCACGTGGCCGCGGTAGCTGCCGAGGCCGTCGATGTCAGGCAGCCGAGGAGGGCCGAACAACCCGACGGCGCTCACTACGACATCGGCCCACAACGTGGTGACGGTATCGCTGTTCGCTTGCTGCAGCTGCAATTCCCACTCGCAGCTGTCCTCGTTCCATTGCGCCCGCCGTACGTAGGTGCGCAGGTTCAGGTGCCGGCGCAAATCGAAGTCATCGACCACCGATTCCAGGTAGGCCAGAATCTCGGGCTGGCGAGCGTAGGTACGGGTCCAGTTACGGTTCAACGCGAACGAGAACGAGTACAGGTGGCTCTGCACGTCGCATGCGGCGCCGGGATAGATGTTGCGCCGCCAGGTTCCGCCGACGCCGTCGCCGCCCTCGATTATCACCAGGTCGTCAATGCCTCTGCGGCGCAACGCCACCGCCGCGGCGATCCCGCCGAAACCGGCGCCGATGATCGCGACCTTCGGTCCGCGCCGCCGCCGTGTCGCCGCTGCGAGCCGACCGAGGGAATACAGACGAGCGGCGGCACGGCTCGTCATGGTGCGACCTGCTGGTTTCGCAGTTCCAGTCCCTCCAGCGCCCCGCTGGCACGCCAGTCCGCGAGGATGTCGGCGTATTCGGTCGGGGTTCCGAAGAAGAAGCTGCCCTGCCGGGTTTTGGCGTCGGCCTGCCCCTCCCGGTTGTAATAGCCGGGAGTGCAGGTCTTGGCCCGCTCGGCGGTGAGTGCGGAGCGGGCCAGCACCGTGTCGACCCAGGCGGCCTCGGCGTCCGCGGCCGCCTCGATCTCGGTGATGCCTCGCTCGAGGGCACGCGCGATGATCCAGGCGACGTGGCGGGCCTGCACCTCAAGGAGGTAGGGGAAGTTCACTGTAAGTCCGGATTGCGCGATGCTTTCGATGAAACAGTTCGGGAAACCGTGAACGCACAAACCCTGAAAGGTCCGAACCCCGTCATTCCATGCGTCGGTCAGCGTCACGCCGTCCCGGCCGACCACTTCGAAGCCGGTGCGACGACTGTAGTCGGTTCCGACCTCGAACCCCGTGGCGAAGATCAAACAATCGAGCTGGTGTTCGATGCCGTCGACGACTACGCCGGTGTCGGTGATGCGCTCGACTCCGCGCCCGTTGGTGTCGACGAGGGTGACGTTGTCGCGGTTGAAGGTTTGTAGGTATTCGTCGTGGAAGCACGGCCGTTTGCAGAAGTAGCCGTACCACGGCTTGAGCGCCTCTGCGGTCGCCCGGTCAGCCACCAGGGCGTCCACGCGGGCACGGATCTCTTCCATCTGCGCGAAGTCGGCCAATTCCACGTCGCGGACCCGTTGCAGTGGGTCCGACGTGTCGGCGGTGTCGCCGTGGCGCATCACCGGCAGCTTCCGGGTGATGCTGGTCCATGCGTCGGCGACCAGGTCTTCTTCGGCTTGCCCTCCGGCGGTGAGAATCTGGAAGTTCTCGATACGGCGCCGCTGCCAGCCCGGCGAGAGCGTCTCCACCCACTGCGGGTCGGTAGGCCGATTCGCGCGCACGTTCACCGACGAAGGCGTGCGCTGAAACACATAGAGCTGCTGACTCTTTCGGGCTAGGTGCGGAACACATTGGATCGCCGTAGCGCCGGTGCCGATGATGCCGACCCGTTTGTTGCCCAGATGTTCGAGATCTTTGCCGGTGTACGCGTAGTCCCACCGACTGGTGTGAAACATGTGACCGCGAAACGACGCGATTCCGGCTATGCCGGGAAGCTTGGGTTTGTTCAAGTAGCCGTTGGCCATTGAGATGAATCGGGCTCGCATCGCGTCGCCGCGATCTGTGGCGATGATCCAGAGGGAATCCTTTGGCTCCCAACGGATCTCCCGCACCTCGGTCTGCAGACACGCATCGCGGTACAGGTCGTAGTGCTCGGCGATGCGCCGGCAGTGCGCGAAGATCTCCGCACCCTTGGCGTACTTTTCGGTGGGGATGTAGCCTAGTTCCTCCAGCAGCGGCATGTACACATACGATTCGACGTCACAGGCGATTCCCGGGTAGCGATTCCAGTACCAGGTGCCACCCACGTCTGCCGCCTTGTCGATCAGTCGCACACTGTCGACGCCTTCTTCGCGCAGCCGTGCACCTGTGAGCAGGCCGCCGAAGCCGGCTCCTATAACCGCGACGTCGACCGTGTCGTTGAGCGGGTCGCGGGAGCGGTGCGGGTCGGCCCATGGATCCTCGCCGAAGGATGCGAACCGGCCCCCCACTTCTACGTACTGTTGGATGCCGTCGGGCCGTAGCCGTCGCTCCCGCTCCTGGTCGTACTTGCGTCGTAGCGCCTGTTCGTCAAATGGCCGACCGTCCGCCGTCGTCACCATCTACGACCCCTTCTGCCGGCTTGTTGGGGAAAGCCGAGTCGCCGAGCGGATGTACCCGCCGAGGCATGCACCGCCAGCATATAATCAATCAATTGATCGTATCAATGAGCCGACCTCTTGCTCACCGGTGATCCGCTTGGCTCAACGCCGGGGTGGGCGCTTGGCAACCCCCGCCGACCGGCGCGCTGACGTCCCGCCGCCCGCCGCGAACACTGCGCCCCTGATCAGCGGCTTCGCCGCCGAAAGCGCTCGCTGATACGCCCTGGGCGAGGCCGTTGCGCCCAGTTCGGTCAGGCCGTAGAGGAGCGCATAGATGACCTCGACGGTGGACCGTGCCTGCGCGCGATCGCCCGGCCGCCGGGTGCGATGCGCGTCATGGATCACGCCCTCGATGATTTCGCGAAGCGCGTGCAGTTCGACGTCTCCACCCTCGCCCGCCGAATGGTCGACGGTGCCCTGGGCACGGATCGCCCACTCGAACGCCGCCAGGTCAGGGTATTCGCGCATCAGCCGACCCGACTCGTCCAGTACGGCCTCTATGCGGTCGACCGCGTCGCCCGGCTGTTCGGCGGCTCGGCGCAACCGGGGCAACGCAATCTCGGTTCTCGCCGCGATGGCCGCGTTGATCAGTTCGGTCTTGTTCGGGAAGTAGTTGTAAAGGCTGGCACTGGTGACGCCGGCCGTGCGAGCGATTTCGCGGATGGTTGCCCGTGAATAACCCTTTTCGGCCACACACCGCATCGCCGCGACGATGATGCGCTGACGCGTCTGCTCGCCGCTCGCACCGACAGGACGGCCCAGCTGATTTGTCGTCGTTGTCATATCCCCAGCCAAATCTGGCAAGCCGCCGCTCCTCCATCGGTCGCCCGCAGCGATCGGCGACCCGTACGGGCGACCAGGCGGAGCGCTGCGCGGCTGCAGCCAATATTAATGCCGCGGAGGTTCTGCATCGCGCCCATTGCGTGGTGCTAATTAAACAATTGATCGCTTAACATGTCGGAACGCGGGTAACCCTGCGCTGTCATGTGATTGGCGTTGCGCCCTTCGCGCGGCGTAGTCACCGGCCGGCTGCCGATACCCCGCGGGCGCAGGGCTACCGCCAACGAGGTAACGCCGTTGTATGACCATCGGAAGGGTGATCCATGGGTTTGATGACCGCATTGCGTTTCAACATGACCAACGTCGCCGATCCCGCGCGAAGGCACGTAGATCGCTACCAGGCCGCCCTGGATATGGCCGCGTACGCCGATCAGCACGGCTTCACCGGCGTCAGCTGTGAGGAGCACCATCTGGCGGCAACCGGGTGGTTACCCTCGCCGTTGATCATGGCCGCCGCCCTGGCGGCGCGCACCACTCGTGTCCGCATCAGCATCAACGCCCTACTGATCACTCTCTACGACCCGGTGCGGCTTGCCGAAGACATCGCGGTGCTGGACAACGTTTCCAACGGAAGGTTCAGTTTCGTTGCGGGCATGGGATATCGGGCCGAAGAATACGCGGCCGTGGGCAAAGACTGGACGCAGCGCGGTGCCTTGATGGATCGCTGCATCGAGGTGCTTCTCGACGCGTGGGGCGACGACCCGTTCGACTACAACGGGCGAATCATCAACGTCACGCCCAAGCCACACACCCGTCCTCGGCCGTTCTTTTTCGTCGGTGGCATGAGCGCTGCAGCGGCGCGGCGCGCGGCGAGGTTCGGCCTGCCGTTCGCGCCGCCGATGGCCATGCCCGACGTGGAAGCGGTGTACGTCCGGGAGCTCGAGAAACACGGCCGCCGCGGTTTCGTCTATCGCCCGGAAAACGGCAGCACCGTGACGTTGTTGAGCTCGGACCCGGACACCGCTTGGAGCACCTACGGACACTGCATCATGAACGAAGCGGTGGAATACAGCCGGTGGAAACGCCCCGGCGTCACCCGTCCCCACGACATGGCGGCGCGCTCCGTCGAAGAGGTGCGCAGCCGCAACATCGTGGAGATACTCACCCCGGAGGAGCTGCTCAGCCAGATCGCCGGTGGCAGAAGGGAAATCGTGATCAACCCGCTGATCGGCGGGCTGCCGCTCGAAGAAGGTTGGGCAAGCCTGCATCTGCTAACCGAGAAAGTGTTGCCCGCGGTCGAGGCGCCTGCGGTGAGTGCAGCCCGGCGGGACACGCCCGCCTGAAAGCCGGCGTGATATAATCAACTGATCGATTTAATAGCTCCGGCCGCGGCAAGCAGGAAGTGCAGGCATGTACGTCGAGCAGAATCAGGCATCCGAATCGCGTGTCTACGGTGACTTCGCGCCGCAGTCGCCCCCCGGAGGGCCCGGATCGTGACCGCGGCATCACAGCTCGGCCGCCCGGTCGGTGCCAACGGCGAGGAAACGCGTCGGCGGATCATCACCGCGACCATGCGCTGCGTGGCCGAGGTTGGGTACTCACAGGCGAGCATCCGTGAAATCGCCCGTGCCGCAGGCATGACCAGCGGCAGCCTGTATCACTACTTCCCCAACAAGGCGGAACTGCTCAAGGCCACGGTCAAAGAAATCGAGCAACTTGTGTTTCCGCGATTACGCGCGGCCGGCGGCCGTGACGGCAACGTCGTCGACCGCCTCGAGGCGGTGCTCGACGAATCCGACCGGTTGATGCGCGAATACCCCTACCTGGCCGCGTTCGAGCGCGCGATCCGCGCCGAAAGCGCCGCCTACCTGCGCAGCGGAGACCCCAACCGCACCGGATTCAAACCCTTGCGGGGCATCATCGCCGACATCATCGAAGACGCCCGGGCGCAAGGGGCGTTGGCTGCCGACATCGATGCCGCCGGAACCATCGATGCGCTCTACGCGCTGACCCGCGGCTTGACCGAACAGGCGGCCAACCTGACGCCACAGGCCTACCACGTCACGCTCAGCGCGGCCAAACAACTGATCCGCGGAACGTTGTTCGGGCCCAACACCAAACGCCGAGCCGCACAGCGCCGTTGACATCAGGTATCGATCGACCCCGCCGTCGCCACACGAAGGAATCCCGAGATGGTCGCCCCGAACATACCCACCGGGTTTGATTTCACCGATCCCGACATCTACGCACAACGCCTGCCCGTCAATGAACTGGCGGAACTGCGACGAACGGCACCCATTTGGTGGAACGAACAACCGATCGGCAAGGGCGGTTTCAACGACGGCGGCTTCTGGGTGGTGACCAAGCACAAAGACGTCAGAGAGGTGTCCCTGCGCAGCGACGTCTTCTCCACCTACGCGAACACCGCGCTTCCGCGGTACCCGGACGACGTGGAGCGGGAAAACATCGACGCCGCGCGCGCGTCGATTCTCAACATCGATGCCCCCCATCACACCCGGTTGCGCAAGATCATCTCCCGCGGCTTCACCCCGCGGGCCGTCGGACGGCTGCGCGACGAACTCAACGAGCGCGCACGGGCCATCGTCAAAGCCGCTGCGGCCCAAGGGTCCGGGGACTTCGTCGAGCAGGTGGCCCATGACCTGCCGTTACAGGCGATCGCCGGGCTGCTCGGTGTGCCGTTGGAGGACCGCACGAAGCTCTTCCGCTGGGCAGACGAAATGACCGGCAGCGAAGACCCCGAATACGCCGACAGCGACGGCCAGGCGTCGTCGGTCCAGGTGCTGACCTACGCCATGGAGATGGCCGACATCAAGGCGAAGAGCCCTGGTGACGACATTGTCACCACGCTGGTGAACGCAGACATTGACGGAGAGAAGCTGTCGGAGGCGGAATTTGGCTTCTTCGTGCTCACGCTGGCCGTGGCGGGAAATGAGACCACGCGTCACTCCATCACCCAGGGCATGATGGCGTTCAACGACTTTCCCGACCAGTGGGACGTATACAAGCGGCTGCGTCCCGCGACAGCGGCTGACGAGATCGTACGCTGGGCCACTCCGATCACCGCGTTTCAGCGCACCGCGCTAGAGGACACCGAGCTTTCGGGCGTGCCGATAAGGAAGGGCCAGCGGGTGGTGCTGTTCTACCGCTCGGCCAATTTCGACGACGAGGTGTTCGAAGACCCCCACACATTCAATGTCTTTCGAAGTCCCAACCCGCAGTTGGGATTTGGCGGCACCGGTGCACACTACTGCATCGGCGCAAACCTGGCGCGGATGACGATCGATCTCATCTTCAATGCGATCGCCGACCAGATGCCCAACCTGCGACCGCTTTCCCCGCCGGAGCGGCTGCGCTCGGGATGGCTCAACGGCATCAAGCACTGGCAGGTCGACTACACCGGCGACGCAGCCGCGCACACCCCGGCGCAGTGACGCCCACGCCGGCGCTTCGAGTCACCCGGGTGGCCCGCCTGGCCGGCGTCTTGTCACGCGTTCGGGAGGAGACCTGGGCGCTGTATCAGGTCGGCCGTGCCGGGGCGCTGCGGCCTATGCCGCTGCGCCGACTGCCCGAACTGTCCCGGGCCATGCGCGCCTACGGCCCGACCGGTGGGGCGGTCCGCGTCGCGGCCCTGCGTTTCGGTGATCGGACCGCACTGATCGATGAACGCGGCGCGCTGAGCTTCGCCCAGCTGGATACCCGCTCCGACGCACTGGCCAATGCGTGGCGCGGCCGGGGGCTGCGCGGGGGTGACGGCGTAGCCATCCTGACGCGCAATCACCGTGGCTTCGTCGACGCGCTGTTCGCCGCCGCCAAAAGCGGCGCGCGAATCGTGTTCCTCAACACCGACTTCGGCGCCGGCCAGCTCCGCGACGTGTTGGCGCGGGAGGGCGCCGACCTGCTGGTGCACGACGCCGAATACCTCGATGCGGTCGCCGGGATCGACTTGCGGCTGGGATGTATCACCGCGTGGAATGACGCGCCCACGGCGGAGAGCCTCGACGGCCTCATCGAGCGCGGTGATCCGTCGCCACCGCCATCCCCGGCAACCAGAGCCCGCCTGGTCATCTTGACGAGCGGCACCACCGGGACCCCGAAGGGAGCCCCGCGCACCGAGCCGCGATCACTGCTGCCGGCGGGCGGCCTGTTGAGCAAGGCGCCCTTTCGGGCGGGTGAAGTCACCGAGTGCTGCGTTCCGCTGTTTCATGCCCTGGGGTTCGGTCATCTGATGCTCAGCCTGCTGATGGGTTCGACACTGATCGTGCGCCGCCGCTTCGAGGCGGGGCATATCCTGCGGAGCCTCGCCGAACGTCGTGCGACGGCGATGATCGCGGTGCCCATCATGCTGCGCCGGCTGATCGACCTTGGGCCGCAGACATTCTCGGGCAGGGATCTCTCGGCGCTGCGGATCGTGTTCGTCGCGGGCTCGCAGCTTGGCACCGCGCTGTGCCGAGAGGCCATGGACGCCTTCGGCCCGGTCGTCTACAACATGTACGGGTCCACCGAGGTTGCCTACGCCACGCTCGCCACACCGGTGGATCTGGCGGTCGAGCCCGGCTGTGTCGGCCGGGTGGTGCCCGGCACGGCCGTCAAGCTCTACGACGACCGCAATCGACCCGTGCCGGTCGGGTCACCGGGCCGGATTTTCGTCGGCAACGACATCACGTTCGACGGCTACACCGGCGGGGGTGGCAAGGAATCCATCGACGGCCTGCTGGCCACCGGAGATATCGGCCATTTCGATGCCGACGGCAGGCTGTTCATCGACGGTCGCGAGGACGACATGATCGTCTCCGGCGGAGAGAATGTCTTTCCCGGGGAGGTCGAGGACGCGCTGGCCGCCCATCCCGCCATCTGCGAGGCAGCGGTCGTCGCGGTGGCCGACGACGAGTACGGGCAGCGGCTGCGCAGCTTCATCGTGCTGAGGCCCGGCGCGACGCTCACTGAGCATGACGTCAAAGAGATTGTGCGGCAACGGCTTGCGCGGTTCAAAGTACCGCGCGACGTCTACTTCGTCGAGGCGTTGCCCCGCAATCCCACCGGCAAGGTCGTCAAGCGCCTGCTCGACACCGGCGGGACTCCTGATTAAGCACACCTAGATCACCGGCGCGGAGCGCAGCGCTACAGCGATCGCAACCGGCGGATCCGGTCGGCGATGACCCGCTGTGAAACGTCCGCGCGCGGCGCCAGCCATTCGAATGCGTGCGGACAGCCCGGGTGCACGTGCAATTCGGTCGGTACTCCGGCGGCCATCAGCCGGCTCGCGTAGGCAATGTCTTCGTCGCGGAAGATGTCGAGGTCCCCGACGTCCAGGTAGGCCGGCGGTAACCCGGCCAGGTCGATGGCCCGGGCCGGGGCGGCGTACGGCGCGACGCCAACACCGCCGACGGTCTCCCCGAGCAAGGCTGCCCAACCGGTCCGGTTGTCGTTGTGGGTCCACGTCAACAGCTGTGCCAACTCCGAATCGGGCATGGGGCTTCGATCATCGAGCATCGGATATGCCAGCAGTTGCAGGGCGATCGGCGGCCCGGCGCGGTCGCGGGCCAGGAGGCACACCGCCGCCGCGAGGCTACCGCCGGCGCTGTCACCCATAACCGCGAGCCGTGTCGGGTCGATCCGGAGTTCGGCGCTGTGACCGGCCAGCCACAGCAGCGCCGCGTAGCAGTCCTCGACTGGCACCGGATGGGGATGTTCGGGCGCGATGCGGTAGTCGACGACCAGCATCGGCACTCTTGAAGCGGCGACGTAATGACGCACCGCGGTGTCATACAACAGGCCGAGCTCGTCGAGCCCGAGAATCATCCCGCCGCCGTGCAGATACAGCCCCGCGCTACCCGGTTGTTGCGCCCCGGCGAGCCAATACCAGCTCAGCGTCACTGTTGCGCCGTCGTCGGTGCGCATCGCGAAGCGCCGCACGTCGACACCTTCTACGGACGGCAGAAAGCCGGCCGCTTGGTCAAACACTCGGCGTGCCTTGGCCCTTCGGGCCGAGATGTCGCCGACCGGGGGCGGTTCGGTGGGATCCGCGGCCGCCAGCGCGGCCAATGCGGCAGCGACCTGGGGATCGATTCGCAGTGCCACTTGCGGTCAGCGGTGGGCGCGTGGAAGCGCGAGGGCGATGGTGTCGATGATGTTCCACTGGATTTCGCCCCACGCGAAGACGCGTTCGCGGTGGGAACGCGTCCACTTCACGCGGGTACCGGGTCGGCTTCGAAATCGGCGACGAGAGAGTCGATCGTGATCTGGGCGACGACGTTCATGTCGGCGTCGTAGATCTCGTACAGCAGACCCGTCGGCGAGTCCGGCCGCGCGCCGAAGTAGACCAGGCCGCCGGCCGCCCCGCCTCGCTCGAGATGTGGCTTTTGGTCATTGCCGGTCAGTGCGTAATCGCCGGCGCGGCGGAACCGGTGGTTGTCGACCGACCCGTCTTCTTCGACGTCCCAAAGGTGTTGCTCGCCATCGAGGACGATGACGCTGGTGGTCGCGGCGTGGCGGTGGATGGGGCAATGGCCACCATCGCCCTGCCACCGGACCACCATGTCGAGGGATGCGGCGTCACGGTCGTAACCGAGGATCGTGTAGTCGTGGTGAATTTTGAACCTCGAGCCCGGACGTCCCGTCACCTCTTTCCAGCGGTACCGGGACTGATCGAACGTGCCGTTGATCATAGCTAGACCCCCTGACTGCACGGGCTTGGGAGGCGATCACCGTCTCGTGGTGGGGCACCATCCCCATTCATCACCGCGCACCGCCTTGGCCGCAATCACCAGTTCCTACAAAGCGTCCGACCGATTCGGCCGACGCATGCCAGTGAGCCTAATCCCGGCAGGTGATGTAATCAACCGCTTGATCACATCTCGCTGTCCGGGTCATCCTCTTCCGCGACCTTCGTCCAGCGAGTCGCCCAGCGTCCACACCGCGACCCCCAGCAATACCAGGTCCTTGAGCAGAAACTGGCCGGGCAGCGCCGAGAGCACCGGAAAGCCGTGGGTATACGAGGCAACGACCCCGGGGGTGTTAACGAGAAAGCTCAGCGTCCCCAAGAACAGCACCACCGCCAGCGCGCTGCCCGCCGCCGAGACCCGCGGCCATACCGGCCGCAGCGCGATGAGAAGCGCGGCAACGATTTCCATCGTCCCGAGCGCACGCGCGACGAACGTGACGCTGAAGACGTCGTAGACCCAGCTCATCAGGGGGCTGTGTTGGATGAGCACGCGGGCTTCCATCTTCACGTACTTGCCGAACCCGATCCAGGCCAGGACAACGACCAGACCGTAGCGGCTGATGAGCTGTCCCCACCGGGTCAGTGCCGGCGCCGCAGATGGCGCCAGGGTGCGGTCGAGCATCGGGCGAAGTCCTTTCGGGAGCTGTCACGCGGGTATCCACCCAAGCCACGGTTCAGGCGGCGATCGCGTTCACTTTTGGAGTTCCTCAAGCCCGGCGGCGATGAGCCGCAGCCCGAGCGCGAGTTCGTCGGCCATTACACTGTGAATCAACCCCCTTGACAGCAAGGAACATTCGCCATGCTCCTCCCCCTTGCGGCCGAGCCGTTCACCGCTCCCACCGACCGCGACATGCTGCCCTCCGAACGACGCGAATTCGTGCGCACGCATCGCACGTGCGTGTTCGGCTACCGTCGCCGCAACGATGGCCCGGCCATGTCGATCGTGTACTACATCCCCACCGATGCCGATGAATTGCTCGTCTCCACCATGGCCGGCCGCGGCAAGGCTCGCATCGTCGCACGGGACGGCAAGGTGAGCCTGTGCGTCCTCGACGAGCGGTGGCCGTTCGCGTATCTGCAGGTCTACGCCGACGCCACCATCGACACCGATCGGGATCTGGCGGTCGATGTGATGATGGCGGTCGGCGGCCGCATGTCCGGCCAACCACTCGGCGCCGAGGCGCGCCCGCACATCCAGGCGATGTGCGAACGCGAGGACCGGGTGGTCATCCGTTGCCGGCCCTACGCCACCTTTGCGACGCCACCGCGCCATCTGCACCGCAACGACCAGGCCAGCGAACTCAGCCATTGGGTATCCGGCGTGATGCCTTGGGATGCAGCCGATCCGGCGACGGATTGATCACCCCGCGTAGCGGTCGCGCAGTTTGCTCAGCGTCGCCTCGATACCCGACGCGTTAGCTTTTGCAAAACCCATCCGCTCGTAGTACTTCACCTTGTTCTTCAGCGCACCGGCATCACGGTAGTCGAACGTCTCGGTGACCTGGGTCAGCGTGGGTGACAACGACTCGAATTCCCACCGCCAGCGGTGGCCGAACGGGTGGCGCCACTCGACCACCTCGTTCGGCATGAGGGCGGTGATCGTGCTGGTGATGCGGTAGGGCATGCCGAACATCTTCATGTGCGTCGAAAACTTTGATCCCTCAAGAAGTTTCTCCGGCATCGTGATGTTGTCGCGTACCGTGCCGGAACCATCCAGCTCGTGGTGGCGGCGCGGATCGGCGACCATGGCATACAGCTCCGCGGCCGGTGCGGCCACTTCAACCCTGCGGCTCACCTGGCGGGGCCCGCGGTCGACAACGGTGACGGTCATTGGGGTCTCCTTCCGCTACCCGGCAGCCTAATCCCGTCCAGTTCTGCGACTCCGGAATGTTCGGATCCCATGCCGGCGACGGCACGAACCGCGCCCCGAATGGATCCCCGGTCAGGTCTGGTACATCGGCGCCGGATCGCACCTGCGGCAACAGGGGCGATAGGCCGCCCGACCGAGCAGGCAGAATGGTGTGGTCAAGACCTGCCGGGGGATCGAGAAGGAGCGGCATGCCCACCAGCGAATATCGGGTGAGCGGGATGAGCTGTGGCCACTGCGAGGCAGCGGTCCAGGCCGAGGTGGCCCAGATCCCGGGCGTCCAGGACGTGACGGTCAGTTCCGCCACCGGCAGGCTCGTCGTCACGAGTGCGCAGCCCATCGACGCGGACGCCGTCCTCGGCGCGGTCGACGAGGCCGGCTACGAGGCCGTCTTGGTCGCATGAGCACGCCCCCGATCAACGAGGGCGCCCTTCCCGGTAACACCGCGTCAACCGCCCAGCCCCGGATCGAGCTGGCGATCACCGGGATGACCTGCGCCTCCTGCGCAGCCCGGATCGAGAAGAAACTCAACAAACTCGACGGCGTCGCGGCGACCGTCAACTACGCCACCGAGAAAGCCACCGTCACGATCCCCGCCGGTTACGACGCACAGATTCTCATCGGCGAGATCGAAAAGGCCGGCTACGCCGCCGCCCTGCCGCAACACCCGCCGGAGCGCGTCCGCGAGGCCACCCCACCTACGCCGGACGACGCTGAGCTGACCTCGCTGCGCCGGCGTCTGGTCACCGCGATCGTGCTGGCCGGCCCCGTCATCGCCATGGCCATGGTGCCCGCCCTGCAATTCCCGCACTGGCACTGGGTCTCGCTGGCGCTGACCACACCGGTGGTCGTGTGGTGCGGCCGGCCCTTCCACGCGGCCGCCTGGGCCAACCTCAAACACGGCGTCGCCACCATGGACACCCTGGTCTCGATCGGCACCCTGGCGGCCTTCTCGTGGTCCCTCTATGCCCTGTTTCTCGGCACGGCCGGACAACCGGGCATGCAGCACGACTTCGAGCTGACCGTCGGGCGCGACGGCGCGCCCTGCCACGTCTACTTCGAAGTCGCCGCCGGCGTGACCCTGTTCGTCCTGGCCGGTCGCTATTTCGAACGGCGGTCCAAGCGGACGGCCGGCGCCGCGCTGCGGACACTGCTGACCCTGGGTGCCAAGGACGTCGCGGTGCTGCGCGGGGGCCTCGAGACCCGCATCCCCATCGAGCAGCTCGGGGTCGGCGACGAGTTCGTCGTGCGTCCCGGGGAGCGAATCGCCACCGACGGGATCGTCGTCGCGGGCTCCTCGGCCGTGGACGCCTCCATGCTGACCGGCGAGTCCGTCCCGGTCGAGGTCGGCGAGGGGGACGTCGTCACCGGCGCCACCGTCAACGCCGGCGGTCGGCTCGTCGTCCGCGCCACCGGCGTCGGTGACGACACCCAGCTGGCGCAGATGGCCAGCCTCGTCGAGCGGGCCCAATCCGGTAAGGCCCGGGTGCAGCGCCTCGCCGACCGCGTCTCGGGCGTGTTCGTCCCCGTTGTCATGACCCTGGCGGTGGCGACGCTGGCCGGCTGGCTCGCGGCGGGCTTCTCCCCCACCACCGCCCTGACGGCGGCGGTCGCCGTGCTCATCATCGCCTGCCCGTGCGCGCTGGGGCTGGCAACGCCGACCGCCCTGCTGGTCGGCACCGGACGCGCGGCTCAGCTCGGCGTGCTCATCAGCGGCCCCGAGGTGCTGGAGTCCACCCGCAACGTCGACACGGTCGTGCTGGACAAGACCGGCACCGTCACCACCGGCAAGATGACCCTGGTCGACGTGATCGCCGGAGCCGAGGCCGACCGCAGCACGGTGTTGCGCCGGGCGGGCGCCCTCGAAGATGCCTCCGAGCATCCCGTCGCGCGCGCGATCGCCCGAGGCGCCCGGGCGCAACTCGGCGCACTGCCCGCAGCCGCGGGCTTCAGCGCGGTCAACGGCGAGGGCGTGTGCGGCACGGTCGATGGCCAGGCCGTCGTCGTCGGGCGCGAGAGTCTGCTGACCGAGCGCGGAATGCACCTCGACGGCACGCTGTCGGCGGCCAAAGCACGCGCGGAGAGCGAGGGCAAGACGGCGATCACCGTCGGCTGGGACGGCGCGGCCCGGGGCATTCTGGTGGTCGCCGACACCGTCAAACCGTCCAGCGCCGAGGCGGTGCGGCGGTTCAACGAACTCGGCCTGACCCCGGTGCTGCTGACCGGCGACAACGCCACCGTCGCCGCCCGCATCGCCGACGAACTCGGCATCGCCCAGGTGATCGCCGAGGCGATGCCCGCGGACAAGGTCGCCGCCGTCCAACGCCTGCAAACCGAGGGCAAGGTGGTCGCCATGGTCGGTGACGGCGTCAACGACGCGGCGGCGCTGGCCGCCGCCGACCTGGGCGTGGCCATGGGCACCGGCACCGACGTTGCGATCCAGGCCGCCGACCTCACCGTGATCCGCGGTGACCTGCGTGCCGCGGTCGACGCGATCCGGCTCTCCCGGCGCACGCTGGCCACCATCAAGACCAACCTGCTGTGGGCCTTCGGTTACAACCTCGCCGCGATCCCGCTGGCCGCGCTCGGCATGCTCAACCCGATGTTCGCCGGCGCGGCGATGGCCCTCTCCAGCCTTCTCGTCGTCGGCAACAGCCTGCGGCTGCGCTCGTTTACCAGCGTCATCGCGGACGCATGAGCCGAGCGGCCCGGGCCGCGCCCATCTGGTCGGCCCACACGCAGAAACGGTCAGCTGACGGGCCGCGATCGTATGGGATAGTTGGTCCGGCCGCCGCCTTCGGTGACCCCGACCGGCCCTTCGATACTCACCTCACCCGCGCGCAGCGATCGATCTAGCAAAGGTCACGACCGTTGGAGCAGTTCTTCGGACAACTGTCCCTGTTGCATGGCTGGTTCCCGCCGGCCGTGCAGGGCCTGGCGCTGTTCGTGCTGCTCGTCGCGATCCAGTGGCGCGCGCGAAGCTGGCTCAAGCGGGTGCTGCCGGTGGCGTTGATCGCGGCCGTCGCGGTGACGCTGCTGGCGCGCTGGTACATCACCTCGCTCGGGGTGGCCGGCGACCCGGCGCCGACGACGCTGTGGCTCTGGATCGCGATGAGCGGCCTGGCCGCGGCGGTGTTCCTGGTGGGTTGGCGGGGAATCCGCTGGTGGCGGCGCGGGGTGGCGGTGCTTGCGATACCGCTGTGCGTCCTGTGCGCGGGCATGGCGCTGAACGGCTGGGTTGGCTACTTCCCCACCGCGCTCGCCGCCTGGAACCAATTGACGTCGGTCCCGCTGCCCGACCAGATCGACCGGCTGCGGGTGACCGAGATGCAGGTCGCCGGGACCAAGCCGACCAAGGGCGTGGTGGTGCCGGTGGACATCGACGACAACGCGTCCCACTTCCCCCACCGCAGGGAACTGGTCTACCTGCCTCCCGCCTGGTTCAACACCAACCCGCCACCCCGGCTACCGGCCGTGATGATGATCAGCTCGGCCTTCAACACCCCGGCCGACTGGCTGGGCCCCGGTGGCGCCTTCACCGCCATCGACAACTTCGCCGCCGCACACCACGGGTTCTCCCCGGTGCTGGTGTTCGTCGATCCCACCGGCTCCTTCGACAACGACACCGAGTGCGTCAACGGCACCCGCGGCAACGCCGCCGACCATCTGACCAAGGACATCGAGCCCTTCATGGTGTCGAACTTCGGCGTCAGCGCCGATCGGGCCAACTGGGGCGTCGCCGGGTGGTCGATGGGCGGGACCTGCGCCGTGACCCTGGCCGTCATGCATCCCGAGCTGTTCAGCGCGTTCGTGGACATCGCCGGTGACCGCAGTCCCAACGGCGGCTCCAAGGATCAGACCGTCGCCCGCCTGTTCGGCGGCAATCACGACGCCTGGGCCGCCTTCGACCCGGTCACCGTCATGACCAAGCACGGTCACTACGACGGCCTCTCGGGATGGTTCGACGTGCCGTCATCGACGGAGGCGCGCACCGTCGCACAGGAGGCCAATCCGACCCTCACCGCGTCCAGCAGCGATCCTGCCGCCAACCCCGAAGGCCAGGATGCCGCAGCGAACTCGCTGTGTGCCGTCGGTACCGCCCACGGCATCGCCTGCGCGGTGGTCACCCAGCCCGGCAAGCACGACTGGCCGTTCGCCGCTCAGGCGTTCGCCGCGGCACTGCCCTGGCTGGCCTCGGCGCTGGGCACGCCCAACACCGAACCGGTGCGGCTACCGCAGCACGCCACCGGGGAACCACACTGATCCCAAAATTCACAGCTGACCCACCCGTAACGCAGCCGACATATCGGCCCTGGTAGTGGTACGGTTCGCTGCTGATGCCTGGCGATTTTCTGCATGACGGGCCGCCCCCACGCGGGTCGGCTCGACGCTCGCCGCAGCGCAGCCAACATCGGGGCCGGCCCGGATCACCCCGTCCGTCGTTTACTCCAGGCCTTCGCCTGCCCGCGATGAACCGCCGTCAGTTCCTCGGATCGCTCGCCGCGTCAGTGGTTGCGGGCGTGGGCGCCGCGCGGCTCATTGTCGACCCACAGCCGCGAACGTTCGCCCAAGCACCGACCGATTTGGTGCCGACCTCCGGCCCCACCGCGCCGCAGGCCCTGTTGCCGCCCCCGCCGCCGAGCGCCCGCATCCCGCTGCCCGGCGGCGGCGCTCTGATGAAGATCCCGGGTGAAGGCGACCTGCTCGCGCTCACCGTCGACGACGGCGTCAACAGCGACGTGGTGCGCGCCTACACGCAGTTCGCTAAGGACACCGGCGTGCGGCTGACCTATTTCGTCAACGGGGTCTACGACTCGTGGACCGAGAACAAGGAAATGCTGCGGCCGCTAGTCGACAGCGGCCAGATCCAGCTCGGCAACCACACCTGGTCACACCCGGACCTGACGACGCTGACGAAAGAGAAAGTCGCCGAGCAGCTCACCCGCAACGACGAATTCCTCAAGAACACGTACGGGATTGGCGCGAAGCCGTATTGGAGGCCGCCCTACGCGAAGCGCAACGCCGCCGTGGACGCGGTGGCCGCCGACCTCGGGTACAAGACCCCCACGTTGTGGTCGGGCTCGCTGTCGGATTCGACGTTGATCACCGAGGAGTACATCGTCCAGATGGCCGATCAGTACTTCACTCCGCAGTCCATCGTCATCGGACACCTCAACCATCTGCCGGTGACGCATGTCTACCCGCAACTCGTCGACATCATCCGCGACCGCAACCTGCGCACCGTCACCCTCAACGACGTCTTCGTCAAAACGCCGTAGCCCCAAGCGTTTACCCGGCGGGCCGGATGTTCTGGTTGATGCGGAACACGTTGCCCGGATCGTACTGCGCCTTGATCTCGGTGAGCCGGCGGTAATTCGGGCCGTAGGTCGCCCGGACGCGCTCCTGGCCCTCGTCCATCATGAAGTTCACGTAGGCGCCGCCGGCCGAGTACGGATGGGTGGCGTCCCAGTAGTCGACGGCCCAGCGCCTCAACAGTTCCGCGTTCGCCGGGTCCGGGTCCACCCCCGCGATGACTTGCGAGAAGTTGACGTCCCGGTAGGCAAACGCCGTCTCGGTCTGGCCGACCCGATGCACGGCGCCGTCGATCGGGTACAGGTGCATCGTGGAGTGCATGGTCGGCAGTTCCTCGGTGAAACGGGCGTGCGCCGCCACGGCGCCGTCGTCGAGGTTGCGGAAGAAGTCGCCGCGCCAATACCATTGCAGCCCTTTGGGATACAGCGCATCAAAGGTGGAATTCAGGGCGGGGAAAGGCGCGGTGCCCAGGCCGTCGAATGCGGGTTGCATCTGGCGGACGGGCGCGAACGCCTCCTCGGCGCCGGCGGGATCGCCTGTGTAGCACCAGACCACGGCGCAGGCCTTCTGCAGGTGGAACGCCTCGGGGAACGGCGCCACCGGCGGGACGGTCATGGCCGCGAAGAATCCGTAGAGATTCTCGTCCTGAGCCGGGATGAACTCCCGATACCAGCTGAGGATGTCGGCGGTGGCCGACGCGGGCCAGGCGGTGGGACCGCAGATCACGGTGTGCACCGGATGCAGCCGGAAGGTGAAAGACGTTACGACGCCGAAGTTTCCGCCGCCGCCGCGCAGTCCCCAGAACAGGTCGGGGTGCTCGGTTTCGGACGCACGCGCCACGCGGCCGTCGGCCAGCACCAGCTCGGCCTCCACTAAATTGTCGATCGTCAGGCCGTATTTGCGTGACAGGTAACCGTGGCCGCCGCCGAGGGTGAGGCCGCCCACTCCGGTGGAGGAGATGATGCCGGACGGCACCACCAACCCGTGTGCGTGCGTCGCGGCGTCCACTTGAGCCCAGGTCGCGCCGCCCTGCACCCGGGCGGTGCGCCGCTGCGCGTCCACGTCGACCCGGTTCATCGGCGACAGGTCGATGACCAGGCCGCCGTCGACCGTGCCGAAGCCGGGGCCGTTGTGACCGCCCCCGCGCACGGCGACTAGAAGATCGCGATCGCGCGCGAATTCAAGGGCTGCCGCGACATCCGCGGCGGATCCACAGCGGGCGATCACCGCCGGCCGCCTGTCGATCATGCCGTTGTGCACCGCGCGGGCCTCGTCGTACCCCGGGTCGCCGGGCACGATCACCTCTCCGCTCACCCGGGCCCGCAGTCCGTCGTTCTCGATTGCCAGGCTCATGACCCCGCACCTCCTTGTTTGCTCGGCATTTCGTGATGCCGCGACGCTACGGGGCGCGACGTCCGCGCGTCATGACCATGATGAGGCACTTTGGCGTTGCTGGGCGATAGTTAGAACTGACTATCGACCAGCCCTGTCGGCGCGGTTACGTTGAGACGATGGCGCTGTGGGTGTCGCCCCCGCTCCCGGCCGAGCTGATCGCTCGTCGCCGCGGCCCGCTCGTGGGTCGCGACGCGGAACTCGCGGTGTTCGAGCAGGCCTGGGAGCGCGTCGAACGGGGCAATCGCCAGGCGGTTTTCATCGGCGGTGAGCCCGGGGCCGGTAAGACGAGGCTGGCCGCGGAGGTGGCCGGGACGTTGTCCGACCACGGCGTCGCGGTGCTGGTGGGAAGTTCGACCGCCGACGAGGATCTGCCCTACGCGCCGTTCGCCGAAGCGCTCGACCGGCTACTGATCGCGGGTTCGCCGGGTTCGATGGCCGCGCCGTTGCGCGACGTGGGATCGCAGCTGCGGCGCCTGTCGCCACACGTGAGTCGGCATTTGCCCGACGACGGCCCGGTGCCCGATGTCGGCCAGCCGCGCCTGGCCCTCTTCGACGCGTTGACCGGCTTGCTGCGGCGGCTCGCGGATGACCGACCGATCGCCTTGATCCTGGACGACCTGCACTGGGCGCAGTTGCCCACCCTCGCGCTACTCGAGCACGTGTTGATCGGCTGCGCCGACGTGCGCGTGCTGGTGGTGGTCACGTTCCGCAGCACCGAGCCCGACCGGTCCGACGAGCTGGCCACCCGGCTGGCCGAACTGCACCGGTTCGACGGGGTGCGGCGCCTGGACCTGGCGGGCCTGGACACCGAGGCGATCGCCGAGTTCGTGGCACGAACCCAGCAGCTGGCCCCGGCGTCCGCACGCACGGCCGCCGCCCTGCTGCGCGAGAGAACCGGCGGCAATCCGTTCTTCCTGACCGAACTGGTCAACGACCTCGAAATCCGCGGTGGTCTGGCCACATTGAGCACGCAGCAGACGGTCCCCGCATCGATCGGGGACGCGATCGCGCGCCGCCTCGCCGGGCTGGGGGCCGGCGTACGTGCGGTCATCGAGCAGGCGGCGGTGTTGGGCCAGACGTTCGACCTCCCGGCGCTCATCGCGACGTGTGAGGCGGAGGTCGGTGCGACGCTGGCGGCGATCGACTCGGCCGAGGCCGTCGGGCTGGTCCGTGCCGTGCACGGATCCGATGACGAATTCGCGTTCGTGCACGCGCTGACCCGTGAATCGGTGCTCGGCGGGATGGCGGCGTCGCGGCTGCGGATCATGCACGCGCGCGCCGCCGAGGCCCTGGAGGGACGCGCGGACCCGTCGCTCGTTCCGCGGCTGGCCAACCACTTCCTGGTGGCGCACGTGCTGGGCTACCACGAGCAGGCCTTGCGGTACGCGCGTCAGACGGCGCGGATGGCCGAACAGAGCCTGGCCTATGAGGATGCGGCGAAGTGGTTCGAGCGGGCGGCGTCGCTTCCCGAACTCAACCTCGCCGAGCGGGCCAGGCTGCAACTCGACGCGGCCGCCAACCACGTGCGCGGGGGCTCGTTCGCGCGGGCGCGGGCCATCTACGAACGCATCGGCGGGCTGGACGACCCGCTGATGCGGCTGGAGGCCGCCGTCGGCTACGAGGAGGCGAATTGGCGTCCCGGGCAGTCGAATTCGAAGGCGGCCGACCTGCTTGCGTCGGCGCTGGAATCGTGCGGGCTGCAGGCCGACGACCCCCGTTACGTGCAGGCGCTCGGCAGCTTCGGCCGGGCGCTGGCGTTCGCCGGTGAGGCGGCGCGGGCCCGCGAGGTCGGTGCCGACGCGATCGAGCGCGCGCGGGCCCTCCGCGACGCGGCCGTGCTGCTGCACACGTTGAAGACGAGCCTGTGGCAGGGCCTCACCCCGGAGATGAGCGAAGTCCAGGCGGTGCGTGCGGCCGAGGTGTCGGGGATGGCCCTGTCGCGTCGCGACTACGAGTCATTGGGTGCCGCATCACATTTCCACGCCTTGGTCAGCTACCTCGCCGGCCGGCCCGACGGCCTGGCAGCCGCGACCGCTGACATGCGGCGGGCGGCCCAGAGCTGCGGCCAACCCGCCTTCGGCTTTGTCGGCGCGTGCATGGAGCAGGCACTGGCCTACCTGCGCGGGGACTTCACCGGCGCCGAGCGGTGGGCCGACATCGCCCTGCGCACAGGCGATCTGTTCGGCGGCGACGACACCGAGGGCTCGAACGGTGTCCAGATGTTCATGATCCGCCGCGAGACCGGCGACCTGAAAAGGTTCGGCGAGTTTATCGACGGCAGTGAGACATTCGCCGGCCGCTGGGTGCCCGGCCTGCTTGCGCTCTACACCGAGCTGCAGTGCGAACGCGGCATGAGCCGCGCGTTGAATCAGTTGCTCAACCGCAACCTTGGCGACCGCCTCGAGGACGCGCAGTGGCCGATGGAGCTGGTGTTCATGGTGGAGGCCGCGTTGGAGCTGTCCCACCGTGAAGCGGTGCACGCGCTGCGCCCGTTCGTCTCGCGTTATGCCGGAAAGAATTTGGTGGCCGGCCAGTTCGTCGCGCTGTTCGGCAGCGCCGACCGGTATCTGGCGCGGATGGCGGCGCTCTGCGGGGACGGCGCCGCCGCCGAGCGGCACTTCGCCGTCGCACTCGAAATGGACCGCAGGATGGGCTCGGTGGTGCATGTCAGCGAGACGCTGGCCCGGCAAGCGTCGTTCGCGGCGTCCTGCGGTCGCACGGAGGACGCCCGGCACCTGGCCGACGAGGCTCGCGCCATCGCCGCTGCGATCGGGCAGGCCCGCGTCGTCGACCTTGCGGAGTCGGTGCTGACCACGGGTCCCATGGGCCCGGACGGCCTGACCGAACGGGAGGTCGAGGTACTGCGGTTGCTCGCAGAGGGGTTGAGCAATCGCGCGATCGGCCAACGCCTTTTCATCAGCACCAACACCGCCGCCAACCACGTGCGCAACATCCTGATCAAGACGGGCGCCGCCAACCGAACGCAGGCGGCGATGTACGCCGCTGATCACGAACTCCTCGGGTAGCGCGTCTCAGATGTCGGACAGGGCCCCGTCCGGCATCAGTCGGTCCTTCACTTCGACGACGGCGTCGGCCGGCAGGCCGGCACGCGCGGCCGCGGATCTGATGGCCTCGGGCGACGGCGCCTCGTATAGGCAGTAGGTCTTACGCTTGTCCGCCGACAGGAACGAGTACATCCAGCGCACACCCTCCTGGTCGTTGATCCGGTTGATACCGTCGGCGATCTCGAGGCCGGGTTCTAGTTCCTCGGCAAAGTTGCGCTCGACCATGAAGATGGGCACGGCGGACTCCTGTCACTGTGTTGGGTCGAGCCTAAGCCGTCGGCGCCGGTGACGACACGGGAATTCCGGGCGGGGTTATTCCCCCGCGGCCTCGCCCTGACCGGCGAGCAACATGTGTAAGGTCTCCCGGAATTCGTTCAGTCGCCGCCGTCCCAGGACTTGCTCCCAACGCTGCTCCAAATCGACTGCGTTCGAACGCATTACCCGCAGCGCCTGCCGCCCGCGCGGCGTCAGCTCGATGATTCGGGTACGCGCGTCCAGGGGGTTGGGGACCCTGGTGACGTAGCCGTGTCGCTCCAGTCCGGTGATCGCCTGGGCCACCGCCTGCCGGCTCACCCGGAGCCGATCGGCCAGATCGGAGGCATGCAACCCGCCGGCCGCCAGGGGGACCAGCGCGACCGCCTGCGCCGGGCGGATCCCGTCAAGTCCCGCCGCGGCAAACGCCGCCCGCAACCGCGGCGCCCCGGACGCGGCCACCATGTTCACCAGCGCGGGCACGGTGGGCTGCCAGTCGGGATGCAGAGGCTGTCGCATGGGGAAAGTGTGCCACCCAGTCCCAGATTGACAAGTTACTTGTCAAATCACTCGACGCCTGCCACGATGGCGTCATGCGATCGCCAAGCGCCCGGGCCGTCAGCGTTTCCCTCGTCGCCGTCTTGGCCGTCGTGCTGGGCGGGTGCCTCGGCGGCGGCGGCCATGCGCTGGGAACGCCTGGTGCGCAATCGATTCCGGTCGGGCAATCCAGCCAGAGCATCGAGTCGGGCGGGGTCAGCCGGAGCTTTCACCTGTACCGGCCGCGGGGGTTGACCGATGCGGTGCCGGTGGTGGTGATGCTGCATGGCGGTTTCGGCAACGGGGCGCAGGCCGAGCGCTCGTATCACTGGGACAGCGAGGCGGATGGCGGACATTTCCTGGTCGCCTACCCCGACGGCCTCAACCGCGCCTGGAACGCCGGGACCTGTTGCGGCGAGCCCGCGCACCTCAACACCGACGACGTCGGATTCATCAACGCCATGGTCGGCGCCATCGAGGAACAGATCCCGGTCGATCGCGCGCGGATCTATGTCACCGGCATGTCCAACGGTGCGATGATGGCGCTTCGGCTGGGCTGCCAGTCCGATACCTTCGCCGCGATCGCTCCGGTGGCGGGCACCCTACTGACCGACTGCTCCGCGGCACGGCAGGCATCGGTGCTGCAGATCCACGGCACGGCCGACGACCGGGTGCCGTATAACGGTGGTCCCGGAAAAGCGCTCGCGGTCAATGGATCTCCGCGCGTCGACGGCCCGTCGGTGGAGTCCGTCAATGCCACCTGGCGCGCTATCGACGGATGCGGGACGCCGGACTCGACCACCGCCGGCGATGTCACGACGCGGACGGCGGGCTGTACGGACGGACGCACCGTGCAGTTGATCTCGGTGGCGGGGGCCGGCCATCAATGGCCCGGCGGCGAGCCGAGTCCCCTCGCCGAAAAGGTCGCCGGGATTCCGGCGCCGTCGACGGCGCTGGACGCCACCGACACCATCTGGCAATTCTTCAGCCAAAAACATCGGTAGTGGAAAATCAATCTCTAAAAATTTAGAGATTTCCCTTCCGCTGGCGCGCCCGCGGTTGTTACCGTTCCGTAATGCGTCGGGCCGGGGGAGTTCTCGCAGCACTGCTGGTAATTGCTTCAGCGCTCGTGGGAGTCGGAAACGCCCGGGCCGACGGCGGGGACGAACCGCGGTACGCGGACTTCTACACCCCGCCGGATCCGCTGCCGCCCGGCCGGGCCGGCGATGTGATCCGTACCGAGCCGTCGCGGCTGGTGCTCGAGCCGTCCGGCCAGCTGGGCGCGATCATGGCCACCGGCACCCGGATCATGTACCGCAGCACCGATACTCGCGGTAACCCGATCGCGGTTACCGGCACCTACTTCGAGCCGTACAACGCGTGGCCGGGCAGCGGTCCGCGACCCTTGATCAGCTATGCACCCGGCACCCAGGGCCAGGGCAATCAATGCGCCCCATCGCGAATGTTCAACCAAGGCATTCACTATTCGGGCGGCTGGGACATCATGTTCAACTACGAGGAACTGTTCGTCGCCACCATGGTCGCGCGTGGCTTCGCGATCGTGATGACCGACTACGAAGGCCTGGGCACCCCGTCCATGCACACCTACGTCGGTCGGGTGGCCGAGGGACAGGCGGTGCTCGACGCCGCCCGCGCGGCCATGAAACTCCCCGACACATCGCTGGATCCCCGTGGGCCGGTTGCATTTTGGGGCTACTCGCAGGGCGGCGGTGCGACCGCTTCGGCGGCCGAGTTGGCATCGGCCTATGCTCCCGATCTCCATATCGTGGGCACCTACGCCGGGGCGCCCCCGGCCAACCTCAAGGAGCTGTTTCCGTACGCGGACGGCAGCGCCCTGGTCGGTGTCGTCGGGTACGCGCTCAACAGCGTGATGGCGGCCTATCCGGAATTCGCCGACACCATCCGGTCCAAGATGACCCCCCGCGGGCTGGCGATGCTCGAATCGGTCTCGCGCCAGTGCGTCGGACAAACCCTGCTGGACTTCATGTTTCGTCATATCCAGCCCTATTTCACCGAAGACATCAATCAACTGGTCAACGAGGAGCCGTTCAGCACCATGTTCGAAGACCAGCGGATCGGACGCTTCAAACCCAATGCGCCGGTGATGATCGACAGCAATCGCTACGACCCGCTGGTGCCGTGGACCGCAGCCAATCAGCTCGGCCGCGACTGGTGCGCCCAGGGCGCCGACGTGGAATTCCGCACCAACGAAGAGCCGCCCTTCCTCAACAAGCTCGTCATCAATCATGCGCTGCCCATGCTCGTCGACGGCGAACCGGCCATGCAGTGGATCGCCGCCCGCTTCAACGGCGAGCCCACCACACCGAACTGCGGTCAGTTTTAAACTGGACGCATCGCTGCACGTAGAAAGCACAACGCGCCGGAGCGGCGCCGCCAGCTCGCCGACGCCGCGATAGAACTGCTGGGCGGCGACGGGGTGCATGGCGTCAGTCACCCCAAGGTCGACGACCAGGCCGGAGTGCCGGCCGGCACCACCTCGTTCTACTTCAGGACCCGCAAGGCCCTGATGCATGCGATGGCGACGCGGCTGGCCGAACTCGACGTCGCCGACTTCTCGATGATGGCCGAACTCGCCGAGGATCACGCCACTCAGTTCACCGGCACCGCGGGCCTGGCCCGCATCGTCATGTACGTGAACAGCGAACCCTGGCTGACCCGCGCCAAGGCGCGCTACGAACTCGCGCTGCTCGCCGGCCGCGACCCGGAGCTCGCCGCGGCCCTCAACGAATCCGCCGACCGGCTCTATGCCCTGGCGCGCGACGTCGTCACGCAATGGCATCCCGCCGGCAGCGCACCCGATCCGGCATTGGTCGACGACCAGGCGACCGCCACCCTGGCGTTCATCAACGGCATCATGCTGACCTTCGTTGCGGGTCAGCCGGCCGTCGACGATCCCGAGCACCTGGACCGGCTGCTCCAGGGCGTCATCGCGGGCGTGGCGCAGGTGCGCGGCGCCTAGCGATCCTTGCGGCGCCCGGTGCGGCTTCGGGGCGCGAGTTGGCGTTCGAGCGCGCCGGTGATGTCGGTGGTGGTCACCACCAGGGCGGTCATGAACTCGATGAGCTGCGGTCGGCTGACGCTGATCTGGTCGCGGTACCACTGAGTGGTCAACTCGAGCAGGCCGCCGACGACGGTCAGGGCGGTCAGCATGACGTTGTCGTCGGTCCCTGCGGCCTCACCGAGCAGCGCGCGCACCTGCCCGATCATCACCTGGGTGAGGACGTCGATCACCTCGTGCCGGCGGTCGACCAGGGCTTCGGCCGTTTGCAGCTCTATCAACAGCCGGGGACGCCGCGGGTCCTCGTCGATGAAGGCGAACGCGAACTCGACGACGGCCCGCACCCGGGGCTTGAGTTCGGGTGGTGACTCCGCGACGGTTGCCATGATCCCTGTCAACGCGCGGTTGAACTGGTCCTCGAACGTCGCGATCAACAATTCGTGGCAGTCGCGGAAGCTCTCGTAGAAGTAGCGGTCGTTGAGCCCGGCCCTCGCGCTGACGGCCCGCACCCGTAGATTGCCCACCCCGTGCTCGGCGATGGTGTCGAAGGCGGCCTCGATGAGCTGCCCGCGGCGTTGCTCACGACGCTGATCCGCGGTCAGGCCGCGATGTACTGCCATGCGGGCGTCACCCCTCCTTGGCTCGCGGACTTGCGCCCGCGCCAATGTTTGGTGAAGTATTTCACCAAATGGTTTGGTGAACCTCTTCACCAAACGATCATAGGGGGAACGGTGCCACGGGGGACCTTTTCGGGGAACGGGTACGACCACGCCGATGGCGCTTGCGCGGAGTTGGCCGTCCGGCGGGGACCACGGTGACCACCTGCGTGGACGCGCCGCGGCGTGCTGGGCCGCCGCGTGAACGCACCGCAGAATACAGCGCGCGCCTTGCCGCCCTGGGCGGCTTTGCCGTCCGGCACAAGAGATTGGTGATCGGGGCGTGGATCGGCGTGGCGGTCATCCTCGCCGTCGGCTTCCCACAGCTGGAGACCGTCGTGCGCCGACAGTCGGTCCAGCTGTTGCCCAGCGACGTGGCGTCGTTTCAGGCGCTCGACCGCATGGCGACCGCGTTCGACGAGCGAGGCGCGAAGACCTCGATCGTCATCGCGATGGAAGACCCGGCCGGGCTGACCCCACCCGCGCGGCAACGCTACGACGCGCTCGTCGCCGCACTGCGCGCGGACAAGACCCACGTCCTGTTGGTCCAGGACCTGCTCGCCGATCCCACCACCAGAACCCACGCGTTGAGCCAGGACGGGAAAGCGTGGTTCCTGCCGATCGGGATCGCCGGCACACTCGGCGACCCCACGGCGGCGGCATCGGTCGACGCCGTGCGGGCGCAGGTTTCCTCCGTCTTCACCGGATCCCCGACCGTCGCCTACGTCACCGGCCCGGCCGCGACCTTCCGCGATCAGATCGCCTCCGGCGAACACGAACTGCTCTTGATCTCGGTCGCCACCGCCGCCCTCATCGGGCTCATCCTGCTGCTCGTCTATCGATCGGTGGCCACCGCCCTGCTGCCGCTGCTGGTCATCGGCGCGAGCGTGGCCGTTGGCCGGGGCGTGTTGTCGGCGCTGGGTGAATTCGGTGTTCCCGTCTCACAATTCACCATCGCATTCATGACCGCGGTGCTGTTGGGCGCAGGCACGGACTACAGCGTGTTCCTGATCAGCCGGTATCACGAGCAACGGCGACACCGAAACGCCCCGGATCAGGCCATCATTCACGCTTGCGGTAGCATCGGGCGCGTCGTGTTGGCTTCGGCGGCCACGGTAGCTCTGGCGCTGGCGTCCATGGTGTTCGCGCACCTGAGCGTGTTCCAAGGCGTGGGCCCCGCCTGTGGGATTGCCGTTTTGATCGGATTCCTGGCCACCGTCACACTGCTCCCCCCGCTGTTGGCGCTGGCGGCCGCCCGCGGCATCGCCGAACCCGGGGCCGACCTGTCGCGCCCGTACTGGAATCGGATCGCCGTCATGGTGGTTCGACGACCAACGCCATTGCTGGTCGCGAGTCTGGTGGCATTGCTGGCGCTGGCCGGGGTCGCGGCCACCATGACGATCAGCTACGACGACCGCACAGGCCAACCCGCCGGCACCGCCAGCAATCGCGGTTACCGGCTGTTGGATCGCCACTTTCCCAAAGACACCGTCATCAACGAATTCCTGCTCGTGCAGTCCGACACCGACATGCGCACGGCGAAAGGCCTCGCCGACCTCGACGGGCTGGCGTCGCGGGTCGCCCAGCTGCCCGGGGTCACCCGTGTCTCCGGTGTCACCCGCCCGACCGGGAGCCGGCTCGATCAGGCCCAATTGTCGTGGCAGAACGGGCAAATCGGCGACAAGATGGCTGGCGCCGTCGCCGACGGGCAGGCCCACCGCGACGACCTAACCAAGCTCACCAACGGGGCCGACCAACTAGCGGCCGGTTTGGGCCAACTCGACGCCACACTGCGCCGCGCGCTTACGCCGCTGACCGATCTGTTGAACCAAGCACGCAGCAGGGGCCAGACGCTGCAGACCGCTCGGCCCTTGCTGCAACAACTCAACGCCACCGCACCCGCGGTCGATCAGGCCGTCCACACCGGCGCGGGGCTGCGGCCGCTGGCCCAACAAGCCACCGGCGCTATCGCGGCAATCGAACCCCTCATCGACGGCCTCAACACCTCGGCCTGGTGTGCGGCCACGCCGCAATGCGGGCAGCTGCGCGACGAAACTCAGGTGCTGGTCACGCTGCGCAACGGTGGATTCTTCGACCGGGTGGCCGGTCTCAGCGATCAGTTCAACCAAAACACCTCCCTCGCAAGCACACTCGCCGATGTGCAGAACGCCGCCACCACCCTGCAGCAGACGCTCGGCGCGACCGGCGACCCCGCCGACCTCGCGGGCAACGTCCACCGCCTGCAAGACGGCGTGAGCCGGCTCGCCTCGGGCGCCCAGGCACTGGCCGCGGGGGTTCATGCCCTGGCCGACAGCAATATCCGTCAGCTCAGCGGCATGAGCCAAATCGCCGCCCAGCTCCAGAATTCCGCACGCGCCACGGCAGGATCGGACGCCGCCTCCGGCTTCTACCTCCCCCCAAACACATTCGAGAATCGTCAATTCGGCGATCTGGCGCGCCAATTCATTTCCCCGGACGGACACACCGCCCGGTTCGCCGTCACCTCTTCATTCGATCCCTATTCCGCCGCCGCAATGGACCTGAACCACAAGATCATTGACACCGCCAATGCCGCCCGGCCCAATACCTCGCTGGCCGGCACGACGATCTCCATGGCCGGCTTCACCGCCGTCAATTCCGACCTGCAGCACCTGCTGTCCGCCGACTTCGGCCGGCTGGCCACCACCACCCTGCTGATCGTCGGCCTGGTGTTGATCCTGCTGCTGCGCGCCCTGGTCGCCCCGCTCTACCTGCTGGGCACCGTCGTTCTGAACTACTTCGCCGCCCTCGGACTGGGAGTGCTGGTCTTCCAGTACGGGCTCGGCCACGACATCGCCTGGCCCGTACCGCTTCTCGCGTTCATCCTGCTGATCGCGGTGGGCGCCGACTACAACATGCTGGTGATCTCCCGCCTGCGCGAAGAATCCGTCCGCAGCATGCGCGTCGGCGTCCTGCGCACCGTCGCCGGCACCGGCTCCGTCATCACCTCCGCCGGACTCATCTTCGCGGCCAGCATGTTCGGGCTCATGATCGGATCGCTCGACATGATGATCCAAGCCGGCTTCATCATCGGCTGCGGACTGTTGCTGGACACCTTCGTCGTGCGAACCCTCACCGTCCCCGCTATCGCCACCCTGTTACGGGAACGGAGCTGGTGGCCCCAGCGGCGAAGCGCGTGATCACCCGTCGAACATCGCATTGATCAGTCGATGAAAGACCTGACCGACTTCGAGGCGGGACCGCTCCGGGTCGTCGGCGGTCGCAATGACCATCGCCGCCTCGTCCAGCGCGCCGATCAGCACGTGCGCCAACGGCCGCACCGGTTGCTCGGCCAGCTGGCCGGCCCGGATCGCCTCGGCGAGCATCTGCTCGGTCATGCCCAGGCTGTACCGCTGGGCGACATCACGAAAACCGGCCCAGCCCAGCACGCTCGGGGCATCCAGCAGCATCAACTGGCGCACCTCCGGATCGCCGGATACGTCCAGCCACGCGTCGACCGCGGCCCGGACCGCTTCCGCGGGTGTGGTGGCTCCGGACTCGGCCACCATGACGGCCATCCGCGCCATCACGTCCTGCTCGACGGCCTCGACGACCTCGCGGAATAACGCTGCCTTGTCGGCGAATTGGTGGTACATCGCGCCCCGGGTGACCCCGGCCGCGCTGGCGATCTCCGGCGTCCCCACCTCGGTGTAACCCCGCAGCCCCCACAGCTTGCGGGCAGCCGAGATCAGCGCGTCGCGGGTCGCCGCGGAGCGCTCTTCCTGGGTCCGTCTCTTGCTTTCCATACAGCCTGTTGGTAACTTACGAACAGGCAGCCTGTTTGTAAGTGTATCCCTGAACTAGGAGTTTGCTATGTCGACGATCGACATTAGTGCCGGAACCATCCATTACGAAGCAACCGGACCCGAGGACGGCAGGCCCGTCGTGTTCGTGCACGGATACATGATGGGCGGGCAATTATGGCGCCAGGTCAGTGAACGCCTGGCCGCTCGCGGGTTGCGGTGCATCGCCCCGACCTGGCCGCTGGGCGCGCACCCGGAGCCGCTGCGCCGCGGCGCCGACCGGACCATCACCGGTGTCGCCGGCATGGTCGCCGAGGTACTTGACGCGCTCGACCTGCAGGACGTGGTGCTGGTCGGCAACGACACCGGCGGCGTCGTCACCCAGCTGGTGGCCGTGCATCATCGCGAGCGGCTGGGTGCGCTGGTGCTCACGAGTTGCGATGCGTTCGAACACTTTCCGCCGCCGATCCTCAAGCCGGTCATTCTGGCGGCGAAGACCAAGCCGACCTTCCGGGCCGCGGCCCAGGCCATGCGCTTGCCGGCGGCGCGCAAGCGCGCGTTCGACGGGCTGGCGCATCGCAACATCGACGCCCTCACCGAGGCATGGGTGCAGCCGGGGCTCTCCGACCCGCGCATCGCCGAAGACCTTCGGCAGTTCACACTTTCGATGCGCACCGAGGTGACGACGACCGTTGCGGCCCGGCTGTACGACTTCGACAAGCCGACGCTGATCGCGTGGTCGGCCGACGACGTGTTCTTCGAGCAGGAAGACGGGGCGCGGCTGGCCGCGACCATTCCCAACGCCAGGCTCGAAGTCATCCCGGGAGCCCGTACCTTCTCCATGATCGACCAGCCCGACCGGCTCGCGGATCTGCTGTCGACGATCGCGGTCCGCACCTGAGCGGCTGGCCTGCATGACGCCACCGCTGCTCGCGGTAGCGTCTTGGCCATGTCAGATGCAACGTCGCCCCTGCACGGCCGGCGAATCCTGGTGACCGGCGGCGCCACCGGTATCGGCGCGGCCGCCGTCGAAGTCCTCACGGCGGCGGGAGCCGAGGTGGCCGCGACGTATCACCAGACGCCACCGCCGGAAGACCTGGCGGCCGAGTGGCTGCAGTGCGACGTGCGCGAGGCCGAGGCCGTCTCCGCGATGGTCGCCGAGGCGGCGCGGCGCCTGGGCGGCCTCGACGTTCTGGTGAATGCCGCGGGCCTGTGGCAGGCGGGGATCCCCGGCTACATCGACGCCGACGCCATCTCGTTCCTGTTGGACACCAACGTCAAGGCGACTATCCTCACCAACCAGGCCGCCTACGCGGTGATGAAGGATCAAGACCCCAAGGGCGGCAGGATCATTAACTTCGGGTCCTCCGAAGCCGTTATGGGCAGCCCGATCTCGGCGGTCTACGCGGCGACCAAGGGTGCGGTGCAGGCGTGGACGCGGTCGGCCGCCAAAGCCTGGGCCGGTGACAAGGTCACCGTCAACGCGCTGGCGCCGGCGGTGCAGACGGCCGGCGCCGATCGGCTCCGGGAATTCCTCGGCCCGGACGCCGCGGCGCTGATCGACCAGCAGATGCAGATGATGATCCCGCTCGGCGGCACCCTGGGCGAGCCCGCCCGCGACGTCGGGCCGATGCTGGTGTTCCTGGCCGGGCCCGGTTCTGGCTTCATCACCGGGCAATTGCTGGCGGTGGACGGCGGCCTGATGATGGTGGGCGGATAGGCAGTGCGCCCCGCTACCAACACCGCGGCGCCGCATCAGCTTTGGGTGTCGCCTTCCGGCGAGGCCGATCGGCTGCCGCGACGCCGCCGGCCGGAGGAGCCAACCGACCGCGATTCCGAGACTTCGTCACGTATCTCGCGCGCTCGGTTCCTGAGCAGGATCAGCGACCTGTGCAGTTCAAACAGCATGGGGCAATGATCGCACCCCGATGCGGACGGACCCGCCATACACGCTGGCTTCGGCGGGAACCCTGGGCGAAATGGGCGTGAAGACTTTTACAACACCATCGGTGGGTGTGCGGCGGTTTTCCGGCGCGGAACCGCCCGCTACTATAAGACGGACCGTCTCGTCTCGTAGGATGGGCAGAGTGAGGGTGAATCCGGCCGATGGCTGACGACACGATTCAAGCACTGCTGCGCAAGCGCTTGTCCGACCCGTCGATCGCGGTGAAATACCGTGACGTGCAATGGACTTGGCGCCGATATCTTCAGGGCGCCGCGTCGCGGGCCGCCGCGCTGATCGCCGCCGCCGATCCGAACCGGCCGATGCACATCGGCGCGCTGCTGGGCAACACCCCCGAGATGGTCAGCCAGATGGCGGCGGCCGGGCTCGGTGGCTACGTGCTGTGCGGACTGAACACCACCCGGCGCGGTGAGGCGCTGGCCGCCGACGTTCGCCGCGCGGACTGCCAGTTCGTCGTGACCGACGCCGAACACCGGCCGCTGCTGGACGGCTTGGACCTGGGGGCGACGCAGATCCTCGACTCGTCGACGCCGCGATGGGACGAATTCGTCGACGCCGCCGGTGAGCTGGAACCGCACCGTGAGGTGACTGCGATGGACGCCTTCATGATGATCTTCACCTCGGGGACGAGCGGAAATCCCAAGGCGGTGCAGGTCTCCCACCTCATGGCGACGTTCGCGGGCCTCAACCTGGTCCAGCGCTTCGCCCTGACCGAACAGGACACCTGCTACGTCTCGATGCCGCTGTTTCACTCCAACGCGGTCGTCGCCGGGTGGGCGCCCGCGGTGTGCTCCGGTGCCGCCATGGTGCCGGCGAAGTTCTCGGCGAGCAGTTTCCTCGACGACATCCGTCGCTACGGCGCCACCTACATGAACTACGTCGGCAAGCCGCTCGCCTACATTCTCGCCACCGCCGAACGCGACGATGACGCCGACAATCCCCTGCGGGTGGCCTTCGGCAACGAGGCCAACGACAAGGACATCGACGAGTTCGGCCGCCGGTTCGGGGTGCAGGTCGAGGACGGGTTCGGCTCCACCGAGAACGCCGTCATCGTGATCCGCGAAGAGGGCACCCCCAAGGGCTCGATCGGCAAAGGCATGGACGGGATCGCGATCTACAACAGCGACACGATCACCGAATGCGCGGTGGCCCGATTCGACGCCGACGGCGCCCTCGCCAACGCCGACGAAGCGATCGGCGAGTTGGTCAACACGGCCGGTTCGGGTTTCTTCACCGGCTACTACAACGACCCGGACGCCAACGCCGAACGCATGCGTCACGGCATGTACTGGTCCGGGGACCTGGCCTACCGCGACGCCGAGGGCTGGATTTACCTGGCCGGCCGCACCGCAGACTGGATGCGGGTGGACGGCGAGAACCTGGCCGCGGCTCCCATCGAGCGGATTCTGTTGCGGCACAGCGCGATCAGCCGGATCGCGGTCTACGCCGTGGCGGACGGTCACGTGGGCGATCAGGTGATGGCCGCGATCGTACTCAACGACGGTCACACCCTTGCGCCCGCCGATTTCGAAGCGTTCCTCGACGCGCAGCCCGACCTGTCCCCCAAGGCCCGCCCGCGTTACGTCCGCATCGCGGCCGACCTGCCCAGCACCGCCACGCACAAGGTGCTCAAGCGTCAGTTGATCGCGCAAGGCACGGCCGTGGGGGCCGACGAAGTGCTGTGGGAGCGCGAACCGCGGGGCACGGCCTACACGGTTCGCAGCGATCCCAAGGGCGGCGGGGCCGGGCAAGGCGGGTCGCCACCCACGGCTAGGCCGGGCTCCTCGGTGCCCGACGCCGGATCTGACCCTTCGACCGCCGCACCCGTTTGACCGGGTCTCGGCTTGTGCCGCCGGCGATCTCGTCGCGCAGCTGAGAGATGTTGGAGATCTCCGCGTACAGGCCGCGGATCGCGTAGTCCAGGACGGCGAAGGAGTAGCGCTGCTCGGGGTCGTCGGTGATGCCGAGTTCGACCGACCGCTGCCGCGACCAAAGTGCCTCGTCCAGCCGGGCCCGGGTCGCGTCGAGATGCCGGTCCAGGGTGTCGAGGACGTGTTCGGGATCCTGGCCGCGGGCCAGCCAGGTCTTGAGGATGACGGGGTGTTTGATGACCACCTGGTCCTGACCGGGGAAATGCTGGACCCAGCGGCGCAGCGCGTCGAGGCCGGCATCGGTGGTCTCGTACAGGGTGATGGCGCGCTTGCCCGATTGTGCGCCGGTCTCGCTGACCATGCCCCGCTGCAGCAGGCGGGTCAATTCGCGTCGCACGTGGCTGACCGATGGAGACCAATAGAAGTGGCCGACCGAGAGTTCGGCGCGCATCTTGATCTCGCCGGCGGTGAGTTGCTCGTCGTTGGCCGCCAGCACCCCCAGGACCAGGTAGGCGGTGACCGGCAGTCCGTTGGCGGTTCTGGGGCTCACGGACCGTCTGTTTCCGCGCCGGTGAAGTACGGGAGCGTCACGTCGGGTCCCGCGGTATGGAATTCCACGCGCACCCGCATGCCGATGGCCAGGTCTTCCGGCGGCACGCCGACGACATTGGTCAGCATCTGGTAACCCTCGTCCAGGGTGATGATGGCCGGCGCATAGGGCGGCTCGAATTCCGCTGTGACCGGCCGGTAAACGACCGTCCAGCTGTAGATCTCGCCCCGGCCGCCGCCCCACTGCCAGCTGACGTCCTCCGAAAGGCATTGGCGGCAATGCTCGGTCGGCGGGAAGTTCGCCAATCCGCAAGCGCCGCAACGCTGGTAGCGCAACTCTCGGGCGCGGCATCCCTCCCAGAACGGAACGCTGACGTGGCTGCTCGCATGCGGGACGGGCCCGGACTGGGGCCGCAGTGGATCTGACGTCATCGTGGTTCGTCTCCCAGGATCAGCACCGTTGTGAACAGGGCCCCCGCTCCCCCGTTGCTGCACAGCGCGACGTGCGCGTCGGGGACTTGAAGCTCGCCGGCCCGTCCGCGCAGCTGTTGGACCGCCCGGATGGCGCGCTGCATCATCTGCGGGTTGGCGCCCGCGTGGCTGAACGACATGGTTCCGCCATCGGTGGTGATGGGATGGCTGCCGTCGATGGCGATGTGACCGTCGGCGACGAACGGTCCACCCTCGCCGTCGCCGCAGAAGCCGAATGCCTCGAGCTGGCGGATGATTTCGAACGAGAACGGGTCGTAGAGCTCCAGCACGTCGACGTCGTCGCGGCGCAACCCGGCGTGGGCGAACGCGCATTCGGCCGCACGCCGGCCCACCACACCATTGACGTACCTGCCGTGATCCCCTCGCCGCCCGGCAAGATCATAGGCGGGCGGGTGCTGGTACGACGGGCCGTGGAAGTCCGCGCCACTGCCCAGCACGTAGATGGGCTGGCTTGCACCGTCGGTCTTTTCGACGTTCGCCACGACCAGTGCGCAACCTCCTTCGGAGGTGGTGGCGCAATCCAGGAGGTGGAACGGGTCGGCGATGGGCCGGGACGCGGTGATATCCGCGGGCGTGAACGGTCCACGGTCGTAGTAGACGGCCTCGGGATTGCGGGAGCCGTTGTTGCGGATGGTCGCCGCCACCATCGAAAGTTGTTCGCGCGTGGTGCCGTACACGTGCATGTGTCGCCGTGCGATGAGCGCGAACTCGGCGGTGGTGAACATGCCCCAGGGGGCGACGAATTCGTTCTCGGGCCGGGTCCACGGCGCCGTGGCCTCGTGGTCGCGGTATTCGCCGGCCTGGGCCGCGACCAGCACCACCACGTCGGCCATGCCGTGCTCGATGGCGGTGACCGCCTCGGTGATCATGCCGACCCCGAACGCCAGGCCCTGCCAGGCCGGGCCGATGCGCAGGTCGTAGATCAACGAGGTCGACTGCGGGCTCGCGCTGATGCCGTCGACGTCGTCAAGCGTCAGGCCGGCATCGTCGAGCGCGCCCAGGATCGCCTTGATCGCCAGGCCGCGTGAGGTTTCGCCGTCCAGCCGCCGCCCCTGCCGGGTGTTGTGCACTCCGACGATCGCCGCGGTGCGCTTCGCCGCGGTCATCGATATTCCATTCCGTTTCAGCCCTTCAGTTTTCGTCCGCGACGACACCGAGGTAGGTGCCGCGGATTTCGTATCGTCGCCCGTCGCGGATGATGGTGCCGATCGTCGTGGCACGTGTGTCGATCGTCTGGGTGTCGGCGGCATCCATATCCAAGACGTCGATTCGCACGTCCACCGGGCGTGCCGTCTGCGGGTCGGTGATCTCGACGACCATCGCGACCGCGTGCTCGCCGGCGTCCCATTCGACGCTGGTGATGCGGTGACGAGCGGTCAGCTCCATCACCACGGAGTCCTGGCGCACCAAGAAGCGCACCGGTGCGCACAGTTCGCCGGCGCGGGGCGGCACGCACAGGCTGACCGCCATCTCACAAACCCGCCGGCCGGTCGCTGATGGTTCCCGACTCCCGCAGTTCGGCCAGGTCGTCCTGGCTGTGCCCCAAAACGTTGGTCAGCACCTCACCGGTGTGCTGGCCATACAGCGGCGCCACGCGCCGAATCCAGCGCCGTGGCATGCCGAGGAACACGAAAGGCATTCCGGTGCAGAGGAAAGAACCTGTCACGGGGTGGTCGACGGTCTCCCAGAAGCCGCGGGCCCGCAGCTGCGGATCGGTCAGCAGGTCCGCGGCCGGTGTGACGCGGGCAGCGGCGACCCCGGCTGCGCGTAACGCATCGACGGCCTCGGCCGCCGAATGCAAAGCGGCCCAGTCGGAGATCAGCTTGTCGACGTCGTCGCCCCGTTCGGCCCACCCGGTTTCGTCCAGCCCCGGCCGGCCGAGAAGCCCGGCCAGCGACACGCGGGCGGCGTCGTCCATCGCGGCGAGCGCGACCCATTCGTCGTCGCCACGGCAGCGGTAGACGCCCTGGGGCGCGGCCCCGGGGCCGCGGTTCCCGTTGCGGTGCATCGCGATTCCGTTACGCGAATACTCGACCAACATTTCGGCCGCCACGTTCAGCGCGGCCTCGACCATGGTCGATTCCACCTGCATTCCGGCGCCCCGGCGGTCGCGGATCACCAGTGCCGCGATGGCGGCGAACGCGGCGTGCAGGCCGGCAATCGGGTCGCACACACCGCGCGGGATCACCGGTGGGCCGTCGGCGTGCCCGGTCATCCACGCCATGCCGGTCGCCTGCTCCATGGTCTGCGCGAAGCCGACGCGATCGCGCCACGGGCCGTCGAGGCCGAACGCGGGCATCCGGACCAGGATCGCCCGCGGGTTGGCCGCGCGCACCGCGTCGAATTCCAGGCCGAAGTTGGCCATCACCCGGGGCGAGAAGTTCTCGACGACGAGATCGCTTGCGGCGATGAGCTCGAGCGCCAGCTCTCGTCCGGCGTCGGTGCCCAGTTCGATGCTGACGCCCCGCTTGTTGTTGTTGCTGCACAAGAAGACCGCGCCCCATTCCCACCATTGGTCCCAGTCGGGCGGGCGGCCGGCGGCAAACCGCATGCCGTCGGGCCGGCGCACGCCCTCGATCTTGATCACGTCGGCGCCCAGGGCGCCGAGCAGTTGGGTGGCGACCGGGCCGGCCCAGAAGGCGGTGAAGTCGGTCACCCGGACGTCGGACAACGGCAGCGTGTCGGCGTCGTCGCCGCGGGGCGGCTCGGGTCGCACCGGCCACTGCACGCGTCCGTTGTCGGCGCCGAGCACCGGCGGTTCCCCGGGTGCCGCGGTTGTGATGGCGTCGCTGCGATACGGCACCCGCGGCGCCAGCACCCCGGTGCGCGATTCGACGAAAACGCCGCGATCCACGAAGTGGTCGATATTCGGGAGCATCTCGGGCGTGGCGATGGGGGCCACCGGAATCCGGAACGCCACCGCGAGATCGACGATCTCCTGGGTGGTACGGCATCCGGTCCATTCGGTGAGCATGCCGAGGAACTCGTCGCGGCGCTCGACACGGCCGGCGAACGAGGCCAGTTCGGCGTCGTCGACGAGGTCGGGGCGCTCGATCATCACCAGGAAGTCCTGGAACTGTTGCGCGGTGATGGTGCAGAAGCCCACCATGCCGTCGGCCGTGGGGACGATCGACGGAAGTTCCAAACTGCGTTCGTACAGAAGCGAATCGGCGCCCAGCACGCTGGCCGACATCGCGGACAAACCGCCCATGGCGATCGCCATGGCCTCGTACGTCGAGACGTCGATGACCTGGCCCCGGCCGCTTCGGCCCGCATGCCTGGTTGCCGCCGCGGCGGCCGCGGCCGCGAACGTGCCCGCCAGCCACTCACCGAGCCGGCCGCCCGCCTGCACCGGCTCGTCGTCCGGCCAGCCGCGACCGGCGATCGATCCGCACAGCGCTTGCAGGATGAACTCGTTGGCGACGACCTGATCGTCGACGTAGGGCCCGGTGGTGCCGAACGGCGTGACGGCCACCACCACGGCCGAAGCCGCCGTGTGCGTGGTGATGTCGTCGAGCGTCCACCCGTCGGTGAGGTCGGTGAGCACCAGGTCGGCGCCGGCCAGCAACGCGGTGATCTCGGCCTGGCCGCGGTTGACCACCGACTTCTTGCCCGCGGCCAGGTAGCCGAACAACGCGCCGGGTGGTCCGCCAGCCGACCAGCCGCGCAGCGAATCACCCTGCGGGGATTCGACTTTAACCACGTCGGCGCCGGCGTCGGCGAACATCTTGCCGCAGTAGGACACCGCCAGTCCGTTGCACAACTCCAGCACGCGCCAGTGCGCGAACGGCGCCTCGGCCCGCACGCTCAGTTGCCCAGGGTGGTGGCGCGTCCGGCGATGCCGGACACCTCGACCGTCACCGGCGCCTGCGCCGAGGCCTGAGCCTGCAGCGCGAACTGCGTCATCCGCGTCCACGCGTCACGGTCACGCTGGCTCGCGTGGCGGCCGACATGGGTGACCACGTCCACGTCGGTGGCCTGGGCGCGCAGATAGCCGGCCCGCGCATGCTCCTTCGGGATGTACCGGAACGGGTCGAACGAGTATGCGGCCATGGCGTTTTCGTGGGTGATCTTGTTGATGACCGCGTCGTCGAGGTGGCCCATGGTGGCGATGATGTCCTCCGGCGCGAAGGGCCAGTTGCTGTCGGAGTGCGGGAAGTCGGACTCCCAGCACAGCATGTCCTCGTTGAACCAATTCATGTTCTGCACACCGACTTTGTCGCTGATGAAGCAGGTGTAGAAGTGTCGCTTGAACACGTCGGTGGGCCCGTCGTAGCCGGGCGGGAAGGACGCCAGCGTCCAGCCCGAGTGACGGTTGTAGACGTGCTCGGCGCGCCACAGGAAGTACGGGATCCATCCGACGTCGCCCTCGGTCAGCGAGAACTTCAGCTGCGGAAAGTCCGCCCAGAACTGCGCCCAGATCAGCTCGGTGAAGGTGAACATGCTCATCATCGACGAGGCGGTCATCTGCACGCTGGGCGGGGCGTCGGTCGACACCTGCGGGGATCGCGACGCGGAGCCCACGTGCGTGCACAGCACCGTGTTGCTCGCGCAGACCGCCTCGAACAACGGATACCAGTACTTGGTGTGAATGCTGGGCATTTGCAACGCCTCTGGGTTCTCCGAGAACGTGACGGCGTGACAGCCCTTGTCGGCGAGGCGTTTGACCTCCTTGGCGGCCTCGGCCACGTCGAACAGCGGCAGGATGCCGCACGGGATGAACCGGCCCGGGTAGGCGCCGCACCATTCGTCCACGTGCCAGTCGTTGTAGGCCTTGATCATCACCAGGTTCGTGTCGCGGTCGGGGCCCTGGTTGAGGACCTGGCCGGAGAAGCCGGTGAAGTTCGGGAAGTTCAACCCGGCCAGCTGGCCGCCGGCGTTCATGTCCCGCACCCGCTCGTCGACGTTGAAGCAGCCCGGCCGCATCTCGTCGTAGCGTGAGGCGTCGATGTTGTACATCTCGCGCGGCTTTCCCGCGACGGCGTTCAGGCCCATATTGCGGCCACGGATCTCGCCGTAGTACCACTGCTGAATTCCGTCGGGTTCCAGGACGACCCGCGGGGCGCGGTCTTTGTAGGCGGCGGGAACGTGGGCGTCGAACATGTCGGCCGGCTCGGCGATATGGTCGTCCACGCTGATCAGAATCAGATCGTCCTTGTTCATGCCGCGCTCCTCGATCGATTCGATAGCGACTAGTAGACAATGGTGTGCATCACAGTGTCAACCGGTGTCGCTGGTCAGCGTTTCCCGTCGTCAACGGGCTTAACTTGCTGCAGTGCAAGGGTGAAGCTGCGTGCGACGAGGCCACGGGGCGCGGGTCAGTTTCGTCCCGCCACGGGCACCGATAGCGACTATTAGTCGATCAATCCGGGCGGCGGTGGACTCCGGTGGTGGGATCCCGCGATGTCGATCGGCATCGCGTGCCACCATGGGGCATGGCCGGGCCGGGAAGGTAGCGGGAGTTGACCACCAATAAAGCTGCGCGTCCGACCACCGCCGACGTGGCCCGGTTGGCCAGCGTGTCGACCGCCACGGTCAGTTATGTGCTGAACAACGCGCAGGGGCGGCGCATCTCCGCGGACACCCGCGATGCGGTGTACCGCGCGGCCAAGCTGCTCGGTTACCGCCCCAATCTCGCCGCCCGCAACCTCGCGCGCGGCAAGAGCGGTGTGGTGCTCTACGTGGTGCCGCACGTGGCCGTGGGCGAGATGCCGATGCATGCCGGTAGCCGGATGACCACCGCCCTGGCCCGCGAGGGTTTTCTTCAGGTGCAGATCTTCGAAACCGACGACGACCAGCACGTGGTCGACGCCATCGAGAGTCTGGACCCCGTCGCGGTCACCAGCCTGTTCCCGCTGAGTGCGGCCGCCCGCCAAGCGGTGACGACGGCGGGCATCCCCCATATCGAGATCGGGACGCTGCCCGCGCTCAGGGACCCGCATCTGTCCGTTGGTGAGATGCGGGTCGAGCACCTGGTGGAACGCGGCCACCGCCGGATCGCGTTCGCCTACACCGGAATTGCGAGGTGGCGCCCGCTGGGTGACTACTGGTTCGAGGGCGTTTCACGCGCGGCGCAGTTGCGTGACCTTCCCCCGGTGCGGGTCGGCGAGGTCACCCTGGACACCGCCGCCGACGTGGTCGCCGGCTGGGTGGGCGACGGGGTGACCGCCGTGTGCGCGCAAAGCGACGAGATCGCCTGCCTCGTCCTCTACGGACTCCATAAGGCGCGGCTGCGCTGCCCCGGTGATCTCGCGGTGATGGGCGTCGACGCGAGCCCGATGGGCATGGTGAGCACGCCGCCGTTGACCACCGTGCAATTCGATCCCTGCGCGGTCGCCGACGCGGCCCTGGCCGCGGTCTTCGAGCGGCTGGGTCACCCGGCACCACCGTCTCCCGAGCTGACCGACATCGCCCGCCTGGTGGTACGGTCGTCGACCTAGCTCAGTCGGCGGGCTCGTAACGCAGCAACGTGACGTCGTGTTCGGGGTAGTCACAGAACACCGGCCTCACCCGCATCCCCACCTTGAGGCGGGCCGGGTCGACGTTGACCATCTCGGTGGAAAACCTTGGGCCCTCGTCCCATTCGACGATGGCGGGCAACTGGGGCACGGCGTCGGCGAAATGCGGGCTGACCGGCCGGTGGGCCACCGTGTAGGAGTAGAGCGTCCCCATCCCGGAGATCTCGCGCCATTCCAGGTCGTCGGCCAGGGTGCGCGGCGCGCGCACCCGCGGGTAGAACACATAGGCCTGCAGCGACGGCGAGTACTGGATGACGATGCGGTGCTCTGCCAGCGCATCCCAAAAGGGTGCGCTGGTAGGCGTTTTGACGGGCATCGGGCGTTCGAACTTCATCTCCTCAGTCTCCTTGCAGAATCAGCGTGGTCTGCTCGGACAGGATCCCGCCGTTGCCGGACACGAAGGCCCGGTTGCAGTCCGCGACCTGCGCGGCGCCCGCCCGGCCCATGATCTGGCGGGTGGCGTCGCAGACGTGGTGCATTCCCCCTGCCAATCCCGCTTGGCCGAAACCCAATTGGCCACCGGCCGTGTTGAGCGGGAAGTCGCCGCGGAAGGTCAGGTCATGGTTGTTGACGAACTCCATGCCCTTGCCCTTCTCGCAGAAGCCGGCATCCTCAAGCGAGAGCAGCACGGTGATGGTGTAGCAGTCATAGATCGAGACCATGTCCATCTGGTCTCGGGTCAGGTCGGTCATCGCGAAGGCGGTGTCGGCGGCCTCGGCGATCGGAGTATGCAGGAGATCCTTCGCGTAGGTGGGGGTCTTGAATGGCACGTGCTCGCCGAATCCCTTGATCCACACCGGGCGATTACGCGACCGCTTGGCGACGTCCGCGCTGGCGACGACCACGGCGGCGCCGCCGACGCAGGGCATCACGATCTCGAGCATGTGCAGCGGGTCTGCGATGACCGGGCTGGCCAGCACGTCGTCGACGGTCAGTGGCTTGTCCTTCCAGATCGCGCCGTCGGTGTGGTTGGCGTTGACCCGCTGGTCGACCACGATCTTGGCCATCGCGCGCTCGTCGTAGCCATAGACCGCGGCGTAGCGCTGCGCCACCTGACCGTACGGCCCGTTCTGTCCGAGGTTTCCGTAGGGAATCTCGAATTCGGCCTGCGGAGAACCATATTGGTTGCTCGACGAGCCGAAGAAGATCGCGTCGACCATGGGCCGCGGCTTCTTCTTGGACGACGGGGTGATGTAGCGCGCGGGCAGCGCGCACAGGACGGCGTCGCAGATCCCCAGCTCGATGGCCGCGGCCGCGCGCCACACCATGGCCGCGGCGCTGGCGCCGCCCAGATCGACGTGCTCGGCGAATCGCGCTCCCACGCCCAGGTATTCGGCGATCGTGGACGGGACAAAGATCTCCGACTCGGCAAGGTGCGATGCCGCGATTCCGTTGACGACGTCGCCCGGCAGCCCCGCGTCCGCGAGCGCGGCTGCACCCAGTTCCGCCCACTGCTCGAGGACGAACGGCGCGGGCGAGGCCTTGTTGAGCCGCTCGGGCGGAAGTTCGACATATCCGACGATCGCGGCTTCTCCGCGTAATCCCATGCCGTGCCCTACTTTCGGGGTAATCCGAGAATCATCTGCGCGATGATGTTGAGCTGAATCTCGCGGGTGCCGCCGCCGATCAGTTCGGCGGGGAGGTGCAGATAGGGTTCCACGACCGCGGCGTCGGGGTCGTCGACCATCGCGACCTGCCCGGTCAACTGCAGCGTGGCCTGGAAGGTGCGCCGCAGCAGCACATTCATGGCGACCTTGGCGATGCTGGACGCCGGGCCGGACGCCTGGCCGTCGAGCAGCCGAATGGTTTCCCGCACCCCCAGCGCCCTGATCGCGTTGGTGTAGGCGTCGAGCTCGCCGAGCTCACGCGACGCGTCCTCACGATCGGGTCCGGGCTGAGCGGCCAGCCGGCGCAGCGCGACGGCGCGGTCGAACTTGACGTATCCGCTGATGGCCGAACGCTCTTCGGCCATCGTGGCGATCGCGAGGCTCCAACCGTCGGTGGGTCCGCCCAGCAGCATCTCGTCGGGAACGAATACGTCGTTGAGGAACACCTCGTTGAAGTGTGCCTGCCCGGTTGCCGTCTTGATCGGCTGGATCTCGACCCCGGGGGATCGCATGTCGAGGATGAAATAGCCGATGCCGCGGTGCTTGCTGGCTTCGGGGTCGGTGCGTGCGAGCAGCGCACCCAGGTCGGCGTACTGCGCCAGCGACGTCCAGATCTTGTGGCCGTTGATCCGCCAGCCGCCATCGACCTTGGTCGCCCGGGTGCTCAGCGACGCGAGGTCCGAGCCGGCTCCCGGCTCGCTGAACAGCTGGCACCACAGGATGTCGCCGCGTTGGGTCGCGGGAATCAGCGCCTCTTGCAAATCTTTTGGTGCCGCTGCCAAGACCGAGGGCAGGATCCATTCGGCGATGTTCAGCGACGGCCGGACCAGACCGGGTCGCTTGGCGAACTCCTCGTCGATGATGAGCTGCTTCAACGGATCGGCGCCCACGCCCCACGGCGCCGGCCAGTGCGGCGCCATCAGACCGGCGTCGGCGATCAGCGTGCGTTGCGGCCCGGTGGCGAGGTGCTCATAATCGCCGTGCGGTGCGGGTTTGTCATTGCGCAACTGCAGGGCCGCATCCAGCGTTTCGGCCACCCAGGAACGGAATTCGGGTTCCGCGTCGCCGAGATTCACCGACATGTCGCGCGTCTGGGTGCACGTCAACTCCCCCAGCCGCCGCGCCCAGCGATTCGCCGGACCGATCGATCCCGCCAGGCTGATGGCCCGCCGCCAGTACAGGTGCACGTCGTGTTCCCAGGTGAAGCCGATGGCGCCGAGCATGGTCAGGGCGTCGAGCACCAGATCCGGCGCGGGCGAGATCGCGATCACGGCCGCCCCGGCCGCGGCGAGGCGGTGCTGGTCGAGTGACTCGTCGACGGCGCGCACCGCGTCCCAGGCTGCCGCGGTGGCCAACTCGCTGTTGACCAAGAGCATCGCCGCACTGTGCTGCAGCGCCTGGAAGGTTCCGATCACCTTGCCGAACTGCTCGCGGATGCGTAGGTGCGCGGTGACGGCCTCCACGCACCACTGGACGATCCCGGCGGTCATGCTGGCGACGAGTCCCACCATCACGCAGCGGGCGCGCTCGGGATCGATGGCGGTGAGCAGGTCGGGCTCGGCCGCCCGGTAGTTGTCGAGTCGCAGGATCCCGGCGTCGCCGACCAGGTCGGTCCCGGAGACGGGTTCGGCTGTGGCCGTGGGGTTTTCGGGGTCCACCTGCAGCCAGACGACGTCGCCGTCATCGGTATGGGCGCCGACGAGGAGTATCCGCGCCGCGCAAACGCCGGCGGTGATCGCCGATGCGCCGCTGATCAGCCATTGCCCCTCTTCGGCCCGCGCGCGCAAGCCGCCGCCGTCGTCGTCGGGCAGGACGATCGCCGCGGTGGCGCCCGACGCCAGGTCGCGCAGCAATGACTGCGCGGTCGGTGTCGGCTCGGCGAGCAGTGCGACGGCTCCGGCGGCCACCGTCGGCAGCAGCGGCCCGGGCAGCAGCGCCTTGCCCGCCGATCCCAGGACGCATGCGGCGTCGATCGGCCGTCCGCCTTGGCCGCCGAGGTCTTCGGGCAGATGCACGGCATGAAAGCCGTTTGCCACCAGGGCATCCCACCATTCCGGCACTCGTCCGGCGGCAAGATCGTCGAAACCGTCACGCGTCGCGGCGATGGGAGCGTTGCGGGCGGCGAACTGGCCCACGGCGTCGCTGAGCGACTGCTGCTCCGGACTCAGTCCCAGGGTCACGAGGACGGCCGAGAGATGACTGGCGTTGGCCGCACGGACTGCTATCCTTTCGGCTCTGATGGCGGCGACCCGCTGCGCCCGGCTTCCGCCGCGCGTGCGATCACCGCGATGCAAGACGGACCGTCTCGTCTTGTGGAAGACTACCGGGGCGAGTCAGGATATGTAAAGCGGGCCCGATCCCCCGGCGAGCGGCTTTCGATCTGAGTTCGCAGAAGCGAGGACCACCAGATGCCAACCGATCTCAGCGGGGTGAACGCGCAGGCGGGCGCGCCTCGTAGGCGCAGCGAGAAGTCTCGCACGGCGATCGTCTCCGCGACCCGTGAACTGTTGCTCGAGCGCGGATTCGACGGGCTGACCATCGAGGCGGTCGCCGCGCGCGCCGGTGTGGGCAAGCAGACCATCTACCGGTGGTGGCCCACTCGTCCCGCGCTGGTCGCCGACGTGATGCTTCAGGACGCCGACAAACTGCTCGCGTCGGTCAACCACAGCGGCAACCTCACCACCGACCTGGTGGCCTGGGTGGGCAAGCTGTTCGCGAGCCTGACGACGGCACGGGGTTCGGCCATGCTGCGAACGCTGACCGTCGCCTGCATGGAACACGAGGACACCGCCGTCAAACTGCGCGCCGGATTCAGTGCCCCGCTGCACGACAGCGTGCGGGCCCGGCTGCTGGCCCATGGGATCAACGAGGCCACCGCCGAATCGGCCGCGGACGCGATCGTCGGCGGGGTGGTGTACCCGATCCTTTCCGGCGCGCAGCCCTACTCGCGCCGGCGAGCCGAACGGACCACCCGGCTCATCGTCGAGGCGCTTACCGAAAGCTGATCATCCGACCGTCACCGCGGCCAGCCCCCGGCGCACCCGGTCGGGCAGGGACCCGCCGTGACTCAGCCAGTCATCAAGCGCGATGCGCACCGCCGCCATGGCCAGGGCACCGATCAGTCGCGGGCGCGGATCCTGCGCGGTCAGCCCGGGCATCCGGGGGGCGATGAGCTCGGCGATCGCCGACTCGTAGCGCACATAGATGTGCAGCGTCCACGCGTCCAGCGTCTCGGATGACCTTGTCAGCGTGGCTAATTCGCGGATCTGCGTTTCGATCTCGGCGAAGCCGCGGGCGAGTTCACCGAATGCGCCGGCCACCGCTTCGAGGGCGGTCAGCTGCGGCGGCTGGGCGGCCAGCGCCGTGGTGATCCGGTCCAGCCAGTGGGCGTTCATGCCCTCGGCGACGGCGTCTTCCTTGGAGTTGAAGTAGCGGAAAAACGTCGCACGGCCGATATCGGCGGTGTCGGCGATGCGGTCCACGGTGGCGCCGGCCAGGCCGCGACTGGCGACCAGCTGGGCCGCGGCCGTGGCGATGCGCTGACGCGTCGCCGCCCGCTTCCGCTCGGCCAGCGACGGCGTAGCGGACGCTGAACCAGACATGTCCCCACCCTTTTCTTGCGAATCGACACCGAAAGCGTAAGACATAGTCTTAGCATGAGACGATGTCTCATAGCCCCGATTCGTCCGATCCGCCGGCCCCCCAGGCGCGCGCCGCATGGCAGTTCTTCCAGCAGATGCTCACCGACGTCACGAAGATCGTGACCGAGGACGCCGAGTCGGAGCGAGAACTGGCGGAGGGTTTGCGCCTGATCGCGCGGGTGTCGTCGCTGTGTGCGCAGATGACGGTCGAGTCCGACGCCGAGCGGCCGTCGTTCTTCGATATGTGTTCGGAGAACCGGATGGTCGGCGGCCCCAACCCCGACGGGAACTACTACCTGGCGATGATTCGCGGCGACCGCCGCTACCGGATCGCCGGAACCCGCGGCACCAGCGCCTACCTCGGATTCCAGGTTCTGGCCGGCACCGGACTGACCCCGCGGCGGATGGCGGGCTATGTCAGCGACGGCGACCTTGCGGTCGACTCCGGCGAATTCGCGCTCGTGCTCTCCGCCGACGAGCCCACCGATCTGGCCGGCGCCCAGTGGGTGAAGATTCCCGGCGACGCCTCGTCGGTGGTCGTCCGGGAATACATCGGCGACCGGGCGAGCGAGGAATTGGCCGTGCTACGAATCGAGGCACTGGAACCCGGGCCCGTGACGACGCTGACCGACGACGAGCTGGCCGACCAGTTCACCGCGATGGCGTGGTCGCTGATGAAGCTCGCGTCGCTGCACCGCACCATCAAACCGGAACTGCTGCAAACCCCGAACACCTTGTTGACTGCCCAGGCCGCCGACCTGGGTGCGGCCGACACCACGCCGGACAACCTGTACATGATGGGGACCTTCCGGCTCGAACCCGGCCAGGCCCTCCTCCTCGAGATCGCGCCGCCCGACACCCGGTACTGGAACGTCACGCTGGAAAGCATCTGGCATGAATGCCTGGAGCCGCGCCGCCGGCACAGCTCGGTGACGAACCGCGGCGTCCAGCCCGACGCCGACGGACGGGTGCGGATCGCAATCTCCGCCAACGACTTCGGGCTCGGCCATTGGCTCGACACCGGCGGCCGGCATCGGGGCTTTATCGTCCTGCGCTGGCTGGGCAATCCGAGCCCGCCCGAGGTCACGGTATCGGTGCGCGAAGGCGAGGAGCGGATATGACCTTGCAGGACCGATTCGCCCCGGAACGGCTCATCGCCGCCGCCTGCGAGGAAGTCGGCAGCGACGACTTCGGCGACGAGGGCTGGCGGCCCGGGCTGCACCGGGTCACCGACGGACTGATCAATGACGCTCGGCTGTCCGATATCGGTGTCGAGATCGCTCACCTCGACATCATGCGGGCATTGAAGAACCGGCTCGGCGTAATCGCTTGGCGTAAAAAGCATCCCGAGGTCGCCGCGGAGGAGATCAAGGCGCCGATCTTCATCGTCGGCCAGCCGCGCACCGGCACCACGATCCTCTACGACCTGCTCGCACAGGACCCCGAACTGCGCGCACCGTTGACCTGGGAGGTCGACGAGCCGTGTCCGGTGCCGCAGCCCGAGACCTACCACAGCGATCCCCGGATCGCCCAGATACAGGCCAGCATTGACCTTTCCGAGCAGATCATGCCCGGCTTCCTGGCCTTCCATCCGATGGGCGCACTGGTCGGCCAGGAGTGTGTGCGCATCACCGCGGCCGAGTTCGTCAGCATGATCTTCTCGGTGCAGTATCGGCTGCCGAGTTACTACCGTTGGCTGCTGTATGAAGCCGACCACGCCGGCGCCTATCGCTTCCATCGAATCTTCTTGCAACACCTGCAGTCTGGCGTGCCGGGCCAATGGCTGCTCAAGTCGCCGGCGCACCTGTGGCAGCTGGATGCGCTGCTGGCCGAATACCCGGACGCGCTGATCGTGCAGACCCACCGCGACCCGCTCAACGTCATCTCGTCGATCGCCGCGCTGACCCACCACCTGCGCCGCATGTGCAGCGACCAATCCAGCATCACCGAATGCGCGGCCCAGTCTTACGAGGAGATCGTCGTCGGCCTGGAGCGCGAGATGGCCTTGCGTGACAGCGGCGCGGTGCCGGCGGGCCGGGTAATCGACGTGCAATTCGCCGACTTTATGACCGATCCGTGGACCACGATCAAAGACATCTACCAACGGTTGGACCGCGAGCTGCGGCCCGATGCCGAGGGCAAGATGCGCGACTTTCTCGCCTCTCACCCGTCGGACGGCGGGCGGGGCCGGTACACCTGGTCGGACACCGGGCTGGACGCCGTCGAGGTACGTGATCGGGTCAGCGCCTACCAGGACCGCTACGGGGTGCCCACCGAACAGCTGCGCTGAGGTCGGCCGCGCATCGAACACCGCTGCGGCGCTTGACGTCTGCGAACGGGTAGGCTCACCGCAAGGCGACGGGAGTGGTGATGGACGACGATTGCCTGAAGCTCACCACCTATCTGGCCGAGCGCAGGCGAACCGGGGACAGCTTTGTCTCCGATGTGCTCCTCGGCTTGTATGCAGAGCACCGCATCGCGTGCGGCGTCCTGCTGCGCGGCATCGGCGGGTTCGGCACCGGGCATTATCTGCGCACCGACGAGTCCTTGACGTTGTCCGAGGACCCGCCCGTCGCGGTCGTCGCCGTCGACACGAGGACGAAGATCGAAGCCCTGCTGGATCCGGTGCTGGCGGTCAAGCAGCGCGGCCTGGTCACCCTGGAGCGCGCCCGGCTGCTCCACGACGGCATCGGGCCACTGCAGCTGCCGGAGGATCTTCGCGGCGCCGTCAAGCTGACGATCTACGTCGGCCGCAAGCAACGCGTCAACGGCTCGCCCGCCTACATCGCCCTCTGCGACCTGATGCACCGGCGCGGTCTGGCCGGCGCCACGGTGCTGCTCGGGGTCGACGGCGTCGCACACGGAGAACGCCAGCGCGCCAACTTCTTTGGTCGCAACGCCGACGTTCCGATGATGATCGTGGTCGTCGGATCCGGTGAGCGCATCGGCGGCGTGCTACCCGAGCTCGGCGAGCTGCTGCGCCGGCCGCTGTTCACGCTGGAACGGGTCCAGGTGTGCAAGCGCGACGGCCAGTTACTGGAGCGCCCGCACGCCCTGCCCGGCGTCGACGAACGGGGCCTGCCGCTGTTTCAGCAGCTGACGGTCTACACCTCGGAGTCGGCACACCACGGCGGGGTGCCCATTCACCGCGCGATCGTCCAGCGGCTGCGCCAGGCCAAAACGGTTGACGGCGCCACGGTGCTGCGCGGCGTCTGGGGATTCCACGGCGACCACCCGCCGCATGGGGATGGCGTGTTCTCCCTGACCCGCCGGGTTCCCGTCGTCACCGTCGTGATCGACACCCCGGCCAGCATCGCCGAATCCTTCGCCCTCATCGACGAATTGACCCGGGACGAGGGCCTGGTGACCAGTGAAATGGTGCCCGCGCTGGTCTCCGACGACGGCGACACCGGACCACCGCGGATGGCCCAGCACCGCTGCTAGCTGTACCCGGCAGGGACGTTGTTGACGATTCGGCTGTGAGAAGGGAGGACCTCCGGGCTTAGTGGAGATGTCTGACGT
>NZ_LZJP01000131.1:0-749 GCF_001667865.1 Mycobacterium mantenii
CAGCGGGTCACCCGGGTTGCCCGGGAGCATAACGCGACCAGTTTCATGGTGATCCAGGCCGCGTTGGCGGTGTTGCTGTCTAAGCTCAGTGCGAGTTGCGATGTGGCGGTGGGGTTCCCGATCGCCGGACGGGGTGATCCGGCGCTCGATGAGTTGGTCGGGTTTTTCGTCAACACGCTGGTGTTGCGGGTGGATCTGGCCGGTGATCCCAGCATGGCCGAGGTGTTGGGTCAGGTGCGCCGGCGCAGCCTGGCCGCCTATGAGCACCAGGACGTGCCTTTTGAGGTGCTGGTGGAGCGGCTCAACCCGACCCGGTCGTTGACCCATCAACCGCTGGTGCAGGTGTTGTTGGCCTGGCAAAACCTTCCCTGGCGCAGCGGCGATCCCGCCGCCCACCTGGTGTTGGGCGATCTGCAGGTCACACCATTGCCGGCCGACACCCACACCGCCCGAATGGATTTGGTGTTCTCCCTGGCCGAACAATGGACCGAGGACGGCGCACCCGCCGGGATCGGCGGGGCAGTGGAGTTTCGCACCGACGTGTTCGACCCGGCCAGCATCGAAGCACTCGTCGAGCGGTTCGAGCGGGTACTGGACGCGCTGACCGCCGACCCGACGCGCCGACTGTCGTCGGTCGATCTGCTCGGCGCATCCGAGCACGCCCGCCTGGCTGAGTGGGGCAATCGGGCGGTGTTGACCCAGCCCGCACCCGCACGGGTATCGATCCCGGAATTGTTCGCCGCGCAGGT
>NZ_LZJP01000132.1:0-27450 GCF_001667865.1 Mycobacterium mantenii
CATCACGGCGGTTCGGGTACCACGGCGGCAAGCCTGCGTGCCGGAATCCCTACCCTGGCCCTGTGGAGCTCGGCCGATCAACCGTATTGGGCCGCCGCGATCAAACGGCTGAAATTGGGCACGGCCCGGCGTTTTTCGGCCACCTCCGAGAAAACTTTGGTCGCGGACCTGCGCCAGATCCTCGGCCCGGAATACGCCATCCGAACCCGAGAGTTCGCCAGTCGGATGACCAAACCCACCGCGGGCGTCCAGCGCACCGCCGACCTGCTGGAAGACGCCGTTGGCCGGAAAGCGGCTGACTGAGGCTGATTTACGCTTCGACTCTCAGCGCGCCGGTTTGATCAGCAGGCCCTGCCCGGTGGGCAGCGAGCAGATCTTCACGCCCAGCTCGTTGGCGACCTCGTCCATGGCGGCGAGCTGCTCGCCACGTCCCCGATTCGCGTAGTCGTCCAGCAGCACGAAGGCCCCGGGCGTGAGTCGCGGCCAAAAGAAGCGCAGCGCAGCCACTTCGGGGGGAGCGCAGTTCATGTCGATGTGCAGGTATGCCACCGACGGCGCCTCCACCTGCTCGAGAGTTTCCGGGACCGCGCCCACGATGATGCGCTTGTTCTGCCACTGCGCGAAATTGGCGCGGACGCTGTCGACGCCATTGGCGTACATCCCGTTGCGAAGGTGTCCCTCGCTCGTCTCCAGCGCGCCGGCCCGGCGTTCGTTCTCGGTGACGAACCGCGGGTCGATTCCGGCGAAGGTGTCCAGCAGGTAGAACGTCTTGCCCAGGCGATCCCAGTCCAGGTATTCCATGATGGCGCTGCTCAAAAAGCCGTAGCTGACCCCGCACTCGACGAAATCACCCTCCAGCTGGCTGGCACTCGCCGCGGCCCACAGCCCCACGTGCACGCGCCATTGCCACTGGTACCAATCCTCGTTGCCCAGAGATTTGGCGCCCCGCCGGTAGGCGCGCTGGAAATCGGGATCGTCAAGGAAGCCGTGAAAGTTGTTGAACGTGATCAGCGCGTCGTTGGCGTAGACGTCAGGCAGCAGCGTACGTGCGAGCCAGTACTCGGTGCGCACCCACCACATCCTGAGGCGAGTGCCAGTTGTCAGCCCTGTTGCCACGGCGGCAACCATAACATCGGCGCGCACGGCGTCCGCGGGAAACGCGACGGATACGCCATGATCGTGCTTCGACCATCCCCCTCGGGAGGGCAAACCATCTCGGACACTTAGGGATTCAGCTATCTCACGACTTGCGCCACAGCACGCCGGTGCCGTCGATCTCGATGATCTCGTCGGTCACGCCGTGTTGGGTACGGTAGTCGGTCACGGCCTGCGCGCACGCCTTGATCGCGTGGTAGTCGTCGACGATGCAGAACCCTCCCGGTGACAGCCGCGGGTAGAGCGCGTCTAGCGCCTGAATCGTCGATTCATAGAGGTCGCCGTCCAGCCGCAACACCGAGATGCGATCGATCGGGGCGTCTTGCAGGGTGTCCTTAAACCACCCCGGGAGGAAACGAACCTGATCGTCGAGCAGCCCGTAACGCTCGAAATTCGCCTCGACGTGGTCCTGCGGCACGCCCAATATGCGCGCGTGGCGGTGCAGCCTAATCCCTTTGTCCGCCTTGTAATTGACGGTGTCCGGCGGCGGCACGCCGGCGAAGGAATCGCACAGCCACACGGTCCGCTTCTCGTCCCCGTGGGCCGCCAACACGGCGCGCATCAGGATCGAGGCGCCCCCGCGCCACACACCGCACTCGACCAGGTCGCCGGGGACGTCCTCTTCCAGAACCGTTTCGACGCAGTTCTGCAGACTGGTCAGCCGCTGCATGCCGATCATCGTCAAGGCGTCCGCCGGCCAGTCCAGGCCGAGATCGCGAGCCTGCTTGTTGAACGGACGTTTTCGCACGAGCATCAGGTTGCGGGTACTGAAGAGGGGACGGCCCAGGCGGTACAACCCCACCGGCACCAGCTCGTCGCTGCCATACCTGGTGAGGTCGCGCCGGAGCAGGTCGAGGTATGCAAACCGCGTGTCGTGATCGGTCACGGCCAAAACTGCCCCTAACTCCGCATCTCAGTGGTACCGGTAGAGAGCCTAGACTCCCGTCGACGCCGTCAAAGCGTTTCGCAGTGTATCCGTCCCCGGCTCAGCGACTGCGCTCCGCCGGGAAACCGGGAACACATCGCCCCGAGCGCGCGAACTCCTCCAGCAAATCGACGGCGCGACCTGCGCTCTCGGCGGGTTTGCTCATCCTGGTGGACAGCTCACGCGCCCGAGTGAGGTACTCCGGCGCGAGGATCTTCCGCAGGTCCGACACCAGCGTTTCCGGCGTCGAGGCCGCGAACCGCCGGGACGTACCCACCTTGAGCTGCTTGACGTGAGACCCCCACATCGGCTGATCCCCCGCCGTCCAAAGGATCAGCGTGGGAACGCCGGCGCGCAGGCCTGCCGCCGTGGTGCCCGAGCCGCCGTGATGCACGACGGCACGGCAGGCGGGGAAGATCTTCGTGTAGTTCACCACACCGACCGCTTTGACGTGGTCGAAATTCGGCACGTCGCTGAAGTCGGTGCCGCCGAAGCAAATCAGCGCCCGCTCGCCCAACTGCGCGCAGGCCGCGCCGATCATGTTGACCGTATCGGCCGCGGACTCGAGCGCGATGCTGCCCGATCCGAAGCAAATCGGCGGTGTTCCCGAGGCGATCCACGACGCGACGTCCTCATCGGCGTCCGTCGGCAATTCCATCGTCAACGCCCCGACGAACGGGCGCCGGTCGCGCCAGCGAGCCCACTCGGCCGCCAGTCCGGGAAAGAAGATCTCGTCATACGCCTGGATTTCCAGCGATCGGTGTTCGGCGATCCGCCGCTGCGAGCGATGCGTTGCCTTCGGCAGGCCGAGTTCACCGCGCTGCGCATTGTCGACGTCCTTCGTCGCGCGCCAAAACAGCCATTCGATGGTCGTCATTGTGGAGCGCATCAGCGGCGCCGGCACGCTCGGCACCAGGTGGCCGTTGGCGCGCATGGGGAAGTGATGCAGCGAGGCCAACGGAATGCCGTAATACTCGGCGACGTTGGCCGCGGCCTGCTCGAAATTCAGCCCCGTGGAAAGCAGGTCGGCGCCTTCGGCCAGCGATCGCAAGGTCGTACTCACGTCCCCCCAGTACTTGATCAGGGGATCCCAAACTTTGAGCACCAGCCCGACCGGATTGCGGAAGAAGTCCGTCCACATGTTGCGAAGGAATTCCTCGTGCAAGAAGTCCTGGATCTTCGGCCCGTACGGAACGGCAGTCAGCCCAACCGACTCGACGAAGCCGACAAGTTCGGGCGCGACGGCCATCCGAACCTCATGCCCCCGGCGCAGCAGTTCGAGGCCAACGGCGGCAGACGGTTCGATGTCGCCGCGAGTTCCGTAACTCGCCAGGGCAAACTTCATCAGGGTCCTCGCCTACAGTCGCCGGGCGTTGGCGACGTCAAGGATATCGGCCCGGATCGCCGGTGCTGACCGCGGCACGGGGCCGATACGCGAAACTTCGCGGCGCCTGATGCCTTTACGAGGCCAACTCGATGGGGCCCAATCGTTTTGACACCTCGACCGCCCTGCCAAGCCGGGGTGGGCACGCACCTTCAGCCAGGCGCGACGTCACTGGTTGCGCTATGCGGCAAACAGGAGACGACCGCTGGCAAGGGCTTTACTGGGACGCACGAGTTTGCGCGACTTTGGAATCCGGTCGGGGTCTTCTGTTCCGGCTGCTCCGTTGTCGGTTCCGGATTTGCCGGACCGCCCTACTTACTCGTACCTTCAGTGCCAGGTACCTAAAATATGTCCCTAGCAACCCCCTCGTATGATATGAAAATCGAAGTTTCGCCTCAAGCTGGTCTTTATCGGAGCTCGCCAAAACCATCTTAGGATGAGTGAGTGGAAGGCTTAGATCGTCAGCGGCAAGCACACGATATATCTTGTCGTACTTCGTGTTTGTGTGAGTTGCCTCGGCGTCCAATCCAATGTTGCGCACCAAATTTATTGCAGGCGTTACGCAAAGGCCTGAGTTCGCCCACATACTATAAAACCACTGGTAGTCCCAAGTATCGACCTTGCCTTCATAAACAGCGTATTGAAAAATCGACTCCCAGTAATAACGCTCGCGCCTCGCCGGAAAAAATTGGTCGAACAACTTCCTGTCTCTGATTTCCGGCCAGCGCTCCATATTGACGTCATATTTCGCCCAGGCGCGCTTCCAGGTGGCCCAGCCCCACATCACATGGGGATATCGTGAAAAGTAATAGCTATCCGCAGTCGTGGCATGTCCGAAGAGATGATTTTGCCCGGAGATCATCATGACACGCTCGTCGTTCTCGTAGCGGTCGAGGAGGCTGGCGCAATAGCCAAAGAAAGACAAGGAAGGCACGCAGTCGTGCTCGAGTACCACCGCCTGATCAACGAATTCGAAGGCCCAGCTGATGCCGGACGAGACGCAGCGGCGGATGCCCAAATTGGTTTCCGAGAAATTCGTCTGGACGTCGCAGTCCCAGTCGACTCCACCAATGATCGCGCGTGTCGCTGCGCATTTCGCAGCCTCTCCTGGCACGTCCAGGCGTGGTCCGTCCGCGACTACTAAGAGTTGCTTCGGCCGTGCAGCTCTGATCATCTCGAAGGTCTGCTTGGCTGTGTCCGTTCGATTGAAGATGATGAAGATGACTGGCGGTGTCGATGTCACGGTCCCGTCCTTCAGGCGACGCTGCTGAGATTCAGCGGGATGTAGGTGATTTCGGCTGATAACGCTTCGTTCGTTCGAAATGACTGTCGATCCTACAGATTAGATGGGCCGTAGGATCGTCCAGGCGCTGAATCAAACGAATGTCGGCCAATGAGTCATCGTAACCCGTCCGTATGGGCAGATTGGCCGCGGGAAACGGGGCCTCGCCAAGTGCAACCGGGGTGCAGCATGACGCGGGCGTTTGCGTTGCGCAGTGAGTCAACCTCAGTTGACCCGAAAGTGACTGCGGCATCCAAGTTTTGATCCGCGCCGCGCCTCTTGCCCGGCCTCGTCATGTCAAGGCCTGCAGTAGATCGACGCGGCAACGAGGCGCGCTGCTCTGGTGGCAGCTACAGCAGAGCTGGCTGCAACATCGAGACTGCGCTGAAGGGCCTCGCGCGGCGAACGGCAGCGACTGCCCGAAACCGCGCTCAATGCGGACGTCTGCTGTATCGCTCGAAGTGCTTAAGATTGCGAAATCGCAACCCGGGCAGTCATTTCGCGTCGGGGAGCGTAACATGTGTGGGCCTCGGGCGCGCGTCACCGGGCCATTTCGGAGGTTCCCTCGGGGTTTTCGCTGATTTCGACCCACGTAGTCGAGGAAGCGTCTACGCTCCTTCCGACGAATCGCTGAAACTAGCGGCCCAGCAAACGTGGAAAGTGGGATGAGCTGTTGCTTCAAGGTGAGCGGTCCGGAACGGGCGAAGGTGGTGATGACACGATCGGTCACAGAATGCGAGTGCCTGTTCAACGCTGCAACGGACTCCTAGCGTGAAGCTAGGGGAAGAGTTCGATCCGAGAACGAATGCGCTGAATGCTTGGCGTCTGGTGCTAGCGACGGGCGTGATTCTCTGGCACTCTTTCCCCCTGACCGGCCGGCACATCCCCTACGAGCCGGTGCACCAGTTTCTTGAAGACGTATGGGTCGACGGGTTCTTTGCCGTCTCCGGGTTCCTTATTACAGCGAGCTGGCTCAGTCGGCCTCGACCGCGTGCCTACTTTGCTGCTCGAGCTCTGCGGCTCCTTCCCGGCTTGTGGTGCTGCCTGATAGTCACCGCGTTTATCATCGCTCCGCTGAGTGTCGCGTTTCAGGGCGGCTCAGTCGCCGACCTACTGCGATCGCATGCTCCGATCGGATACATCTTGAAAAACGGTGCAGTGATGACACTTCAAACGGACGTCGGCGGAACACCTTCAGGGGTTCCTATCCCGCACCAGTGGAATGGTTCGTTGTGGACGCTGCAATGGGAGGTGCTCTGCTACATTGCCGTCGCCGTTTTCGGCCTCATCGCGGTAGCGCGCCGCCGTTGGGTCATCCCTGTCGCGCTGATTCTGACCCTAGTGTGTTCCGCCTTATTACCGCCGTGGAACATCCTCACCGAACACTCGCCGGGCATGGATGCGCGTGTCGTCGACCCTGCGACCGTTCTAATGGTCGAGGCGGCGATGGCGGCGCGTTTTATAACCATGTTCTTGGCTGGCGCACTGCTCTACCAAATCCGAAACTCGATTTCCGCCCAGTGGTCACTTGTTTTCCTGAATGGCGCCATCGTTTTCCTCGCCATGCTATTGCCTAACTACCGACTGGTTGCGGCCATTTCGCTGGCTTACGTTATCATCGTTTCAGGTACTCTTATTCGCAACAGACGCTTGAGGCTGCGGACAGATTTGTCGTACGGCTTATACATATACGCATTCCCCATGCAGCAATTGCTGATCATTTTTGGGTTTGGTGAACTGCATCCTATTGTATTCGCAGTCATTGCAACTATCGCTACACTGCCGTTGGCCGCGCTTAGCTGGTTCCTCGTCGAGAAGCCGGCGCTGTCGTTGAAATCTCGTCTAGAGAACAAGCGCAGCGCCCGACGCATGACGCGGGCATCGTTCAGTGAAAACATCCCCGCATCCGAACCGGACGAGCGCCCAGACTTGACGGCGGCGAGTTGATTCATGAAGCGTAGGAGCCAGCATGTCGAGAAGGTTCGTGATGTGAGTCGCGGCGGGCCGCTCGAGGAATCATGAGATGCTCGATAGAGACCCGCAAGGCGATCGTTCAGTCGCCTACTGCCATAGAACTACTATTGAGCGACATCGACGCCATACCGTCGAGTGCACAACGAGAGTGAGACGGCTGTAGTGATGGGACGCCCGACATCCACTGACCTTCATTCGGCTGCTGAAGCGGCACTCCTGTGAAGCGAGCGCTCATCACAGGCATCACCGGGCAGGATGGCTCGTACCTCGCGGAACTGTTGCTGGCCAAGGGATACGAGGTTCATGGGCTCATCCGTAGGGCGTCGACGTTTAACACCTCACGAATTGATCATCTCTACGTTGATCCACATGAATCGGCGGCAAGACTGTTCTTGCACTATGGCGACCTCACCGACGGCACCCGATTGGTTACCCTGCTCAACGCCATCGATCCCGACGAGGTCTATAACCTGGCGGCGCAGTCCCACGTACGGGTCAGTTTTGACGAACCGGTGTACACCGGTGACACCACAGGTATGGGATCCATTCGCCTGCTAGAAGCTGTTCGCCTATCCCGGATAGACTGTCGGTTCTACCAGGCATCCTCGTCGGAGATGTTCGGTGCGTCGCCGCCGCCGCAAAACGAGCGGACACCATTCTATCCGCGTTCGCCCTACGGTGCAGCAAAGGTCTATTCATACTGGACGACCCGCAACTACCGAGAAGCGTATGGCATGTTTGCAGTAAACGGCATCTTGTTCAACCACGAATCACCAAGGCGCGGTGAGACATTCGTGACTCGGAAGATCACGCGAGCTGTGGCGCATGTCAAGGCTGGCCTCCAGTTGGATGTCTATCTCGGCAACCTCGATGCAGTTCGCGATTGGGGGTATGCGCCCGAGTATGTAGAGGGAATGTGGCGTATGCTCCAAGCCTCCGAGCCCGAAGACTTCGTTCTGGCGACGGGTCGTGGTTACACTGTGCGCGAGTTCGCCCAGACCGCGTTCGACCATGCCGGCCTTGACTGGCAGAAATACGTGAAATTTGACGACCGCTATCTGCGGCCCACTGAAGTGGATTCATTGATCGGCGATGCCAGCGTAGCTGCCCAGTCTCTCGGGTGGAAAGCTTCGGTACACAGCGCCGAATTGGCGCGGATCATGGTGGATGCGGACATCGCCGCTTTGGAATGTGACGGGAAGCCTTGGATCGACAAGCCGGTCCTCGCAGGGTGGAGATGACCGCAGTATGAATTCTTCAGCCGGCGCCCTCAATCGCGCGACACCGGTATACATCGCTGGACACTGCGGGCTGGTTGGGTCCGCTCTGGTGCGCAAATTCCAGTCCGAAGGTTTCACGAATCTTCTTGTCCGGTCGCATAGTGAGCTCGACCTGATGGATCGGGCAGCAACATTCGCCTTCCTTCTCGAGTCAAGACCGCAGGTCGTCATCGATGCTGCGGCCAGGGTCGGCGGCATCGTGGCGAATGACACTTATCCGGCCGATTTCTTGTCCGAGAACCTGCAGATCCAGGTCAACCTGCTGGATGCTGCGGTGGCGGCGAAGGTGCCGAGGTTGCTGTTCCTCGGTTCCTCATGTATCTACCCGAAATTTGCTCCCCAGCCGATCCAAGAGAGTGCGCTCCTCACTGGCGCGCTGGAGCCGACAAATGACGCCTACGCAATCGCGAAGATCGCCGGACTCATGCAGGTGCAGGCGGTTAGGCGTCAATATGGTTTGGCGTGGATTTCGGCGATGCCGACCAACCTCTACGGGCCTGGTGACAACTTTTCCCCCTCAAATTCGCATTTATTGCCGGCGCTCATCCGTAGGTATGAGGAGGCGAAAGCGAGTGGCGCCCCGTATGTGGTGAACTGGGGCACTGGGACTCCGAGGCGAGAGTTGTTGCATGTCGACGACTTAGCTAGCGCATGCTTGTACCTTCTCGAACATTTCGACGGACCGAACCACGTCAACGTTGGCACCGGCATCGATCACACCATCCGTGAGATCGCTGAAATGGTCGCTGCTGCTGTGGGTTACCTCGGTGAAACAGACTGGGACGCAACAAAACCGGACGGAACACCTCGAAAGGTGCTGGAAGTCTCAGTCTTGCGGGACATGGGATGGCAACCCCAAATCTCACTGCGCGATGGGATTGAGACGACGGTGGCGTGGTATCGCGCGAACGCGGCTGCGTCAAGGCAATAGATGCCGTACGCGGCGTGTACAACTCGACCCGGGGCGAGATTGTCGATCATCAAAAAACCGGTGACGGAGGTGTCACCCTTCGGGACTGGTGTGCTTCGCCGTGAGTCACCCTGACGTTCGCCCCCGTCGTACCAAGAGAAATTCAATCGCAGTCCCTCGAAAATGGCATTCCGCTCAAGCATTAGCATGATACTATTATCTAGTGCAATTTCTAGATCAGGTTCAATTGGTAGCGCGTGCTGCACCATCTGAGGTGTTACGCTACTTCTCCGAACGCAATTGGAAGCATACGTTTGTAAGACAGCTCAAATCACTCGACGTGAGTGTAGTTTTTGATATCGGATCTAACAGCGGACAATACGCCGCTGGCCTCCGTAAAGCGGGTTACAAAGGCCGCATGATTTCGTTCGAACCTCTCTCGCAGCCATTTGCTGTGCTGGAAAAACGAGCGAAGAAAGATGCTCTGTGGGATTGCCGCCAGCACGCTCTCGGGGATGTCGATGGGACCGTATCGATAAACGTCGCAGGCAACTCTGCTCAAAGCAGCTCGGTTTTGCCGATGCTGAAAAGTCACCAAGATGCTTTTCCGCCTGCAAATTATGTAAGTGTCGAAGATGTACCTGTGTTTCGGCTTGATTCCGTGGCGCCGGAAATACTGCAGTCGACCGATATATCATTTCTCAAGATTGACGTTCAAGGATTTGAGAAACAGGTGCTGGCTGGTAGTAAAACAACGTTGGCAAATAACTGCATTGGTATGCAACTGGAGCTTTCTTTTTTGCCTCTTTATGAAGGGAGCATGCTAATCCCGGAAGCGCTAGATTGGGCGTACTCTTTGGGATTCACGTTAACCGGGTTACTGCCATGTTTCATCGACCCGCGTAACGGCAGAATGTTGCAGGCTGATGGTGTGTTTTTCCGCGAGAAGAGTCTACTTCACAATGTTACTTAACGTTTTATCGTCGAAACAAGTTTCAGATCAGGTGCGTAACGTCCATCCTGGCAACCAAGTTGAAAGACGTGAAGCCTCATGACCGCGCCTATGTTTTCAATCATTGTCCCTACGTTTAATTCAGCTGCGACCCTGAAAGCCTGCGTTGAAAGCATTGTCGGCCAAACTTACGACGATTACGAGCTGGTCCTCGTTGACGGCGGCTCGACGGACGCAACACTTGATATCGCCGACAGTTTCGGCCTCAGCCTTGCTGGGCGCTTAGTCATTCACAGCGGTCGCGACCAAGGCCCCTACGACGCCATGAACCGCGGTGTCGGCCTGGCGAGGGGGACCTGGGTACTCTTTCTGGGTTCCGACGACACCCTTTACGAGTCGAACACTTTGGGCCGCGTAGCTGCTTACATCTGCGACCATGAGCCCAGCGACTTGGTTTATGGCGATGTGGTCATGCGCTCAACTGGGACTCGACATGCAGGCGCCTTCGACCTGGATCGCCTGCTGTTTGAGACGAACCTCTGCCATCAGTCAATCTTCTACCGCCGCAAGCTATTTGAAGGCATTGGCCCTTACAACTTGCGTTACCCGGTCTGGGCTGACTGGGATTTTAATATCCGTTGCTTCTCCAATCCGGCGCTACATATCCGACATATGGACATTGTCATCGCGCGGTACAACGACATGACCGGGCTCAGTATGAGACAGGCCACGGACAGGGAATTCCGGAAGCGGCTGCCAATGTACTTTTGGGTGGCCGCTTCGGAGACATGCAGTCGAATGCTGGCTTTTTACAAGATACGGAAGAACCGACGACTCGCATTGCGTGCTTTATTCACCAGATCTAGAGCCGCATCCAAGGCTCGAGGTCGAGGGAACGGCAACAATAATTTGTCGGATGCGGTGCCATAACGTCTACGCGTTGGCCTCTGCGGCGAGCCGGTAGCCGCGCACGGCGACCGGGAGGAACACCGCGAGTAGCCCGACCGCCCAGATCATGGTAATCACAAGAGGTTCCGCGATCGGGCCGCCGTGAGCGAGGGATCGCATGGTCTCGATGGGAGGCGAGATGGGTTGCATGCGGATGAGCGGCTGAGCCCAAGCCGGGAAGAGCTTCAGGGGAGTGGCGCCCGGATTCACAAACGCCAGCGCGAAGGTAACGCCCAGCACCCACGTCATGGCGGTGCGGCCGTTGTTGCGGATGGCCATCGCCATCACCAGGGCGGTGAAACCGGTCACCGCGATCGACGGGATCAACAGGAAAAGCAGTGCCGCGGGCCAGCCCTGGGTAAAGCGCAGCCCCATTGCCAGCCCGAGCACCGTGATCAGGATGGTGCCGATGAAGGCACGCACTACCTCCGCGATGATCCACCCGGTGACCGCGCTCGCCCGGTGAATCGGCAGCACCCACATCCGGCTGAGCACGCGTGACTCGCGGTCCATGGTGATACCGACCGAGTTGCCCAGGGAGCCGAAGAGCGCCGAAATTACCGCGCACATCGGAACAATGCCATAAACGGCGTCCGCACCCGTGACCTTCTCCACCTGCGGGCCCAGCACGAGCTTGTAGATGACCAGCAGGAAGACGGGCAACAGCAGCGATCCCAGCAGCACGGCCTGGTCACGCCGCCACCGCAGCAGGAGTCGGCCGGCCTGCACCCAGCTTTGGGTCAGCAGCGAACCCTGTGGCTCGAGGCGATGCGACACTAGCCGCGCCTCTGCATCCGCAACGTGATCGCGCCGAAAACCAGCACCATGCCCAGACACCAGGCCAGGGTGGCCAGCAGGTTGCTGAGGATCACCTGGCCGGTGGCCAGGCCGCGCAGCGTTTCGGCGAACTGCGACACCGGCTGGTTGCGGACGTAGGGGCGCAGCCACTCCGGGAAGGTCTTTTCGGGGGCGATGCCGGTGGACAGCATGAACAGCAGCAACTGGGGGACGAACAAGAGGTGGCTGGCCCCCTGGACGCTCTTGGCGCGCGACCCCAAGGCGTCGGCACCCAGGCCCACGGCCAGGCACAGCAGCAAGGAGATGATCAAAAAAGCGGCCGCGTGGCCGAATCCGCCGGTGATCCGGAAACCGAAGGCGTAGCCGGCAATCAGCGCCACCACCAGGGAGAGCGTGGCGCGCATCAGGGTGGCCACCGTGCGGGCGGTCACGGTGGCAACCGCGGCGACGGGCAGCGTCCGCATCCGCTCGCCGAACCCGGACACGTGGTCGCGCGCCGCGCGGTCTGCGGTGAGCAGCCCGACGAAGATCATCGATTGGGCGACCACCGCGGGCACGAAATATTGCGTGTAACTGATGCTGCCGGTGTCGACCAGGCCGTGCAGCGCCACGCTGAACCCCGCCAAATACGCTGCCGGCGAAAGGATCTCGAAGATCATCTCGCCATCGCGGGCCGCCGACATCAGCGAACGTTCGGTGAGGGCGGTCAAGGCGCTCATGACCGGGCGGCGGTCCGCTCGGTCAGGTGCAGAAAAGCCTCGTCGAGCGAGGGCTTGCGCAGCGAAATGTCGGCGAGTTCGAGGCCCAGCGCGTCGACCCGGCGGAACACGTCGACCAGCGTGGCGACCCCATCGGGTGCGAACACCGACACTGAATTCGTGTCGTTGTCGATGTCCACCCCTTCGAGCCCGTTCAGCGCCGCCGCGACCCGAGGCAGGTCAACGGGATTCGCCGGGGTCACCTGGCAGTAGCTGGTACCCACGGCGCGCTTGAGCTCCTCGGCGGTGCCGCTGGCGATCACCTGTCCGTGGTCGATGACGACGATCGAGTCGCTCAGCACGTCGGCCTCTTCCAGGTACTGCGTGGTCAGCAGCACGGTAATGCCTTGCGTGGTCAGCGAACTCACCAGAGCCCAGACGTCGCGGCGGCTGCGTGGGTCCAGCCCGGTGGTCGGCTCGTCGAGGAAGAGCACCTGCGGCGGCACCACCAGGGCGCTGGCCAGGTCGACGCGCCGGAACATGCCGCCGGAATAGGTCGACAGCCGCCGGTCGGCCGCGGCGACGAGGTCGAACTGCGCGAGCAGTTCGTCGGCGCGTGCCTTGGCCCGCTTGCGATTCAATCCGCGCAGTCTGCCGAACAACACCAGGTTTTCCCGGCCCGTCAGCATCGGATCCATCCCGGTGAACTGCCCGGCCATCCCGATGCTGGCACGCACCTCGGCGGGCTGGCGGAGAATGTCGTGCCCCGCGACGCTGGCGTGGCCCGAGGTGGGGCGGATGAGTGTCGACAGAATGTTGATCGTGGTGGTCTTGCCGGCGCCGTTGTGGCCCAGCACCCCGCACACGGTCCCGGCCGGAACCGAGAAGTCCACGCCATTGAGGGCGAGCGTGTTTCGCCCGAATGTCTTTGTGAGGCCGACAACCTCAATCGCCAGTGGGCTCACCCTAGGAGTATTTCATGAGGCGTAGCGGCCAGCGGGGGAGTTCCGCGTGTTCGAAGCAAAATCATTGGCGTCCAATCTTTCTCGCCGCGTTTCTTCGCCGGAGGCCGCTGGCCGCCACGCGATCCGGGGCTACGAAACGACCAGCACCACCTATGCGGTCTATCGGTGGATCGGGATTTCGGCCGTGGGGGCGTCCGCATCGTCGTCGTGGTGGAGCAGGGTACGCACCGCCGGGCGCGTTCCCACGGAGCGAAGCAGCAGGCTGGCCGGCCGCGGCCGAACCAATTGCGGCCACCAGAACCAGCGTCCGAGCAGGGCGGCGATGGTGGGTGTCATGAACGAGCGCACGATCAAGGTGTCGAAAATCAGGCCCAGACCGATGGTGGTACCGACCTGACCGATGATGCGCAGGTCGCTGACCACCATCGAGGCCATGGTGAAGGCGAACACCAGGCCGGCATTCGTCACGACCTTTCCGGTACCGCCCATCGCGCGGATGATGCCCGTATTGATGCCGCCGGCCAGTTCCTCTTTCATTCGGGATACCAACAGCAGGTTGTAGTCCGAGCCGACCGCCAGCAAGACGATCACGGACATGGGCAGCACCATCCAATACAACTTGATGCCAAAGATGTACTGCCAGATCAGCACCGAGAGCCCGAACGAGGCGCCCAATGAAAGCGTCACCGTGCCCACGATCACCAAAGCGGCGATGAAACTTCGGGTGAGGATGAGCATGATGATGAAAATCAGACACAGCGCACCCACGCCCGCGATGAAGAGGTCGTAGGTGGAGCCGTCCCGGAAGTCCTTGAATGTCGACGCGGTACCGGCGATGAAGATCCGCGACGATTCCAGCGGCGTGTTCTTCAGCGCCTCTTCGGCCGCCCCCCTGATCTTGGCGATGCGGTCCAGGCTCTCAGAGGTCGCGGGGTCGCCCCGGTGCGAGATGATGAGGCGAGCGGCCTTCCCGTCCGGCGACAGGAACTGGCTCATCGCCTTCTTGAAGTCCGCATTGTCGAAGATTTCGGGCGGCAGATAGAACGAGTCGTCATTCTTGGAGTCGTCGAACGCCTGCCCCATGGCGGTGGCGTCCTTGTCGTTGCTACTCATCTGGCCGATGATCCCGGACATGGTGCTGTGGTTGGTCAGCATCATGTTCCGCATGTCCTCGGACATCGCAATCATCGGCGGATACTGCTCGAGCAGCTGAGGCATCAGCTTGTCCATGTGATCGAGATCTTGGAGCAGGGTGACCATTTTATCGCTTAGGGTGTCGATGCCATCGAGGGTGTCGAAGATAGCCCGCAGCGACCAACAAATTGGTATGTCGTAGCAGTGCTTTTCCCAGTAGAAGTAGCTACGCAGGGGCCGGAAGAAATCCTCGAAATCGGAAACATGGTCACGCAAGTCCCAAAGGACGGCCGCCATTTCTTTGGTCTTTTGGATCGAATCGTGCGTGATGTCGGTCAGCTGCTTCTGCAATGAATAAAGGCGCTTCATGATTTCGATCTGCTTGGCCATCATGTCCGCCTGGACGAGCATGTCGTCCATGCGCGCCTGCATGTACCTGATGTCTTGGTTCATGGTCGCCTGCTGCATGCTGAGCAGGAACGGAATCGACGTGTGCTGGATCGGCGTTCCCTCGGGCCGCGTTATGCCCTGCACGCGAGAGATGCCGTGAACCCCGAAGACTGCCTTGGCAAGTCGGTGCAGCACCAGGAAATCTGCCGAGTTCCGCATGTCGTGATCGGCTTCGATCATCAAGATCTCGGGCATCATGCGCGATTGGTTGAAGTGGCGGTCCGCGGCCGCGTAGCCGACATTGGCGGGAACGTTGCCGGGCATGTAGAACCGGTTGTTGTAGCTGGTTTTATAGCCGGGCAAGGTCACCAGGCCCACCAGGGCGACCGCGATCGTCGCGCACAGGATGGGCGCGGGCCAGCGGGCGATCGCCGTGCCGATGCGGCGCCACCGGCCGAATCCGATGGCGCGCTTCGGGTCGAACAGCCCGAAGCCGCTTCCGACGGTCAGCACCGCCGGAACCAGTGTCAGGGCGATCAGCACCGAAATGAGCATGCCGACCGAACAAGGCATACCCATGGTCTGGAAGATGGGCATGCGGGTGAAGCTCAGGCACAGCATCGCGCCGGCGATGGTCAAACCGGAACCCAGGACCACGGGAGCGACGCTGCGATAGGTGGTGAAGTACGCCGTGTGCCGGTCTTCGCCGGCCTGCCGCGCCTCTTGATAGCGGCCGAAGAAGAAGATCGCATAGTCGGTGCCGGCGGCCATTGCCAGCGCCACCAGCAGGTTGACGGCGAACGTCGACAGTGCCATCCAATTGTTATTGGCGATGAAGGCGATGACACCTCGTGCGGCAAAGACCTCGATCCCGACCGTGAGCAAGAGCAGAATCACGGTGGTGATCGAGCGGTACACGAGGAGCAGCACGATGAAGATGATCAACGCACCGATCATGGTCATTTTCAGAATGGAGCGGTCGCCCGCAAGCTGCATATCGGAGAACAGCGCCGAGGGGCCGGTGACGTATGCCTTGATCCCGGGGGGCGGTGGTGTGCGCGCGATGATGTCCCGGATTGACGCCACAGATTCCTGGCCCAGGGTCGTGCCTTGGTTGCCCGCCAGATTCAACTGCACATAGACGGCCTTGCCGTCCGGGCTCTGCGCGCCGGCCGCTGTGAGGCGATCGCCCCAGAGGTCCTGCACATGCTCGATATGCTTTGTGTCGGCCTTTAATTCAGCAACCAGTTTGTCGTAGTAAGCGTGTGCCTGGTCGCCGAGCTGCTGCTGCCCCTCGAGGACCAGCATCGCGAAGCTGTCCGAATCGGATTCCTTGAAGTCGTGTCCCATGCGCTGCATGGCCTGAACCGCCGGCGCGTCTTGAGGGGCCAACGGCACCGAATGCTGTTGGCCCACAACCTCAAGACGCGGCACCCCGAACGTCACCAGCAGGGTCAGCGCCACCCACGCGAGGATGATGAGCACCGCAAACCGGCGGATATTCCGCGACAAGCGAGACGGCTGAGTCTGGTGCGTGGTCATGAGGCCCTCGGCAGGCAGGCGACGACGACGCAGCTGCTGACGCTATTGCCCTGTGTCACAGTGTTCCCCACGGTCGCTGTTCCCTCCTGAAGTGGCATGCCGCACTTATTGCGGCTGCTTCAGGAGCAGTGAACGCACCAACGGGCGGGGTCCGGTGGGCCGCAGCATCGTGCTGGCCGGGCGCGGGCGCACCCGCTGTGGCCACCAGAACCAACGTCCCAGCAACGCGGCGACGGCCGGCGTCATGAACGCCCGCACGATCAACGTGTCGAACAGCAAGCCCAGGCCGATCGTCGTGCCCACCTGGCCGATGCTGCGCAGGTCGCTGACCACCATCGAGGCCATGGTGAAGGCGAACACCAGACCGGCGTTCGTCACGACCTTTCCGGTGCCGCCCATCGCGCGGATGATGCCAGTGTGCAGCCCGGCCCCCAATTCCTCTCTCATCCGGGAGACCAGCAGCAAGTTGTAGTCAGAACCCACCGCCAACAGCACGATGACCGAAGTGGATAACACCGTCCAGTGCAGCTGCATGTGCAGCAGGTACTGCCACACCAGCACGGACAGCCCGAAGGACGCGCCGAGCGAAAGCAGAACGGTGCCAACGATGACCATCGCCGCGATAAAGCTCCGCGTCATGATCAGCATGATGATGAAAATCAGGCAGAGCGCGGAGACGCCCGCGATCAAGAGGTCGAATTTGGATCCGTCCACCAGATCTTTGGTGATCGCCGCGGTACCGGTCAGGTAGATCTTGGCGTTTTCCAGGGGAGTGCCCTTGAGCGATTCCTCGGCCGCCGTCTTGATCTGTTCCACCCTGGAGAGGCCTTCGGGTGTCGCCGGGTCACCCCGCTGCGAGATGAGCAGACGGACGTCCCTTCCGTCCGGAGACATGAAGACCTTCTCCACCCGCTTGAAGGATTCGGAGCCGTTGATGATCCCCGGCGGCAGGTAGAACGAGTCGTCGTTCCTGGAGGCATCGAATGCCTGCCCCATGACACTCGGATCCTTTGAGCTCGAATCCATTTGGCCCATGACACCCGACATGGTGCTGTGCATGGTCAGCATCATGGTGCGCATGCCGGACATGGTTTCGATCATGGGCGGGATCTGCATGACCAACTGCGGCAGCAGGGTATCCAGCTGGTCAAGGTTCTTCACCAGGTCGGCCAGTTTGTCGGTGATCAGGTCGACGCCGTCGAGGGTATCGAAGATGGATCGCAGCGAGAAGCAGATCGGAATGTCGTAGCAGTGCTTTTCCCAATAGAAGTAGCTGCGGATCGGGCGCCAGAAGTCCTCAAAATCCGAAATGTGATCTCGCAAATCCGAAGTGATGTCCTGCATTTCATGCGTCGTCTGGACCATGTGGTGCGTGGTGGCGACGAGCTCGTGCATCAGGTCCAGCATGTGCTGCATGATGCCGATCATCTTTCCCAGCTCGTTGGCCTGGGTGAGCATGTCGTTCATGCGGTCTTTTTGGAAAGCCATGTTCTGCATCTGGCTCGCCTGACTCATGCTGATGATCCACGGAATCGTGGTGTGCTGCAGCGGCGTACCCTCAGGGCGGGTCACGGTCTGCACGGAGGCGATTCCGGGAACCGCCAGGACGCCCTTGGCGAGTTTGTTGATGACCAGCATGTCGGTCGGGTTGCGCAGATCGTGATCGGTCTCGATCAACAGAATCTCGGGCATCTGCATGCGCTGGCCGGGAAAGTGCCGTGCCGCGGCCGCATACCCCACGTTGGCGGGGATGCTCTGTGGAATGAATTTGTAGTCGTCATAACTGGGCCGGTAGTTCGGCAGGGCCAATAGCCCGATCAGTGCGACGGCCAGCGAGGCTACGAGAATGGGCCCCGGCCATCGGACGATCGCCGTACCGATGCGTCGCCATCTGCGGGCGGAGAGGGCCCGCCGTGGCTCGAAAAGACCGAACCGGGCTCCCGCGCCCAGCAGCGCCGGCCCCAGCGTGATCGCGACGAGCACCGCGATCAGGATGCCGACGGCACAAGGGATGCCGAGCGGCTGGAAATAGGGCAGCCGGGTGAAGCTGAGGCAGAGCACCGCGCCGGCGATGGTCAGACCGGAGGCCAACACCACCTTGGCGACCCCGTTGAACGTGGTGTAGAAGGCCTCTTCCCGGCCTTCACCCGCCTGCCGCGCCTCCTGATATCGGCCGACGAAGAAAATGCCGTAGTCGGTTCCCGTCGCGATGACGGCGGCGACCAATAGGTTGACGGCGAAAGTGGTCAGACCGACCAGCCCGAGATGGCCGAGTAGCGCGACCATTCCACGCGCGATCACCAATTCCAGGCCGACGATCAACAACAGCAGGACGACCGTGACAATCGACCGATAAACGAGCAGCAACGTCAGGAAGATCACGGCAAGGCTGGCGAGCGTCACCAGCATGATGGTCTTCTGACCGGCAATATTCATGTCCGCGACGATGGGCGCCGGCCCGGTCACGTAGACCTTCAGCCCCGGTGGGGGCGAAGCCTCCTGCACGATCTTTCGAATGGCCTTCACGGATTCGTCGCCGGCGGCCGCGCCCGCGTTGCCGTTCAGGTTCACCTGAACGAATGCGGCCTTGCCGTCCTGGCTCTGCGCGGCGCCGCGGGTTAGCGGATCACCCCAGAAGTCCTGGACGTGCTGCACATGCTTTGGGTCGCCTTCTAAAAGCTTGACCAAGCGGTCGTAGTACTTGTGCGCGTCGTCGCCGAGTTGCTGCTGGCCCTCCAGCAAGATCATCGCCAGGGCGCCGGTGTTGGTCTCCTTGAAGTCCTGGCCCAGACGCTCCATGGCCTTGAAGGACGGTGCGCCCAACGGGCTCAGCGATACCGCATGCTCCGCCTCTACCTTCTCCAGCGAAGGAACGCCGACGCTGATGAGGACCGCGATCGCGAGCCAGCCCAAAATGATGGGAACGGACAGGCGATGGATGATCCGCGCCACCCGTGGTCGCGGCGCAGACTGGGTCTCCAGTTGCGGCGCGCTCATGTGGCTGTCAGGACGCAGTAGGTGAATGCGTTCAACTCGTGCGAGATCCTCTCGGCTTTGACGACATCGTCCACCAAGATGCGGCAGCCGAGACTATCGCTGTTGCCCTGCGCGACCACATTCCCCACGATCGACGGCAACGTCGTCGAAATCTCGAACGTCCACGGCAGCTCGATGCCGTTGATGTGGTTCGGCTCGCCGTTGGCGTCGAAGTAGCTGATGTCGGCCATCGCCCCGGCGGGCCCGAACACCTCATACTTGATGTGTTTGGGGTTGAACGGTTTGGTGTCTTGCTGTCGGGTGTCGGCGTACGACGGGCGCTTCTCGGAGCCGAAGATGCCATGCAGCCGCGAGACCGTCATGCCTCCCGCGACGACGACGCCCACGATGACCAGCGGGATCCACAGCCGGCTCAGGACACCGAGAAGCCCGGGTCCTCTCTTCGTACGAGTCGTTCGCGCGCCGCTTTGCTGCGTGGGTTCAGCCGAGGATCGCCGACGTAAGCCCAGGAAACCGCGTTGGCTAATGTCTCGTCCTTCCCCGATGGTGTTGTCGGGCCGGGCCCGTACGTCCGAATCGGTCACCACACCCCCTTCAGCCGTGCCCAAGCCCGCGCGGACCCGGCGGCCCGAACATGCAACTACACACCGATCGCGGCACGCCAGACTGCAGCGCTTCGAATGTGGTGCCCGTGGCGGACCAGCCGAGCCTCCGGCACCTCATGCGAGCCCCACCCTCCGGGGAGCGCGACCAAGTCTTGTCGAGTAAACCACGGCAGTCGCTTCCGTATCAGTCCTTTGACAACGCGATGCAGGATCGTAATGCCGAACCGCGTGCGTAAACGGTATTTTGCTGAGCCGACGAATGCTCCTCGCCCGCTTCTCTTCTTCGCAAGGGCCGTCCACTTACCTAAGCACAGCGGGTGGCCGGTGTCACCGGGTGGGCGATCCGAGCAAGTCTTAGCAGGATCTTGACGGGTTGCGGCCCCTTGGTGATTTTCCGGGCCCCCGCGAGTTCGGCTAAGCTGTGGAGCGAGAAGCACCATAACTTCATCGGCCGCAACGGCGTGCCTGCCCAGTAATGACGTCTCCCAGCCAACGCCATTGATGCAGGTCACCGTAGCGAATTGAGGGGCATCGGGGCCCCTGCACACCGATCAACGGACCGCGTCAACGGCCTTCTAGGTCACACCGGGAACTTTGTCCAAACCACGGACGAGCACTCTGGGGCTCAACTATGGTTTGGACCTGTTCCACTCATGTCCACTTATGTCTGGAGAATTGTGAGCATCAATCCATTCGACGACGACAACGGCAGCTTTTTCGTCCTGGTGAACGACGAGGAGCAACACAGCTTGTGGCCGGCCTTCGCCGATGTTCCAGCCGGCTGGAAAGTGGTCCACGGAGAAGCCGACCGAGCTGCGTGCTTGGAGTACATCGAACAGCACTGGCCGGACATTCGGCCAAAGAGCCTGCGGGACAAGCTCGCAACGGGTAGGGGTTTTGACCAGTAACAAGTCGGGGTATGGGGCGGGTGGCGAAGACTTGGGGGAGTCGATGGAGGAAGATCGAGCACTACCGTTAACGCGTGGACAGCTCGACATCTGGTTGTCCCAAGAGGCCGGATTCGCCGGCACGCAATGGCAGCTCGGTCTTTTAGTCAAAATCGACGGCACGGTCCATCGTGATGCCCTGGAGCAGGCGATCACCCAGGCGGTCGCCGAGGCGGAGCCTGGCAGGGTCTCGTTTTTCGAGGTCGACGGCCAGGTCGTGCAGAAGCCGGTCGACTACCCGCATGTCGAGCTGACGTTTGAAGACCTCCGGGCCGCACCCGACCCCGTGCAGGAGGCCCGGGAGAAGTCTTCCGCCATTCAGCGCACGCCGATGCCGCTGAACGGACAAATGTTCAAATTCGTGCTCTTTCAAACCGAGCACGAGGAATTCTATTTGTTTGGCTGCTGCCACCACATAGCGATCGACGGCCTGGGCATGGCCCTGGTCTGCCGCCGGGTCGCCACCATTTACACGGCGATGGTGGCCGGAAAGCCGATTCCCGACGCCTACTTCGGCTCGGTGCAGGACTTGATCGATATCGAGTCGGGGTACGAAGCCTCCGACGACTACGCCGAAGACAAGGCCTATTGGAGCGAGCACCTGCCGCCGGAGAGCGGACCGGTCGATCGCCTGCCCGAGGCCGCCGGAGAGCGCGATCACTACTCGCCGTCCGCGTCAGTTCAGCTGGACCCCTCGGTTGCCAACCGGATCAAGGAGCTGTCCAAGAAGCTGGCCATCCGTCGGTTTTCGGTCACCACGGCCGCGTGCGCGCTCCTGGTGCGCGGCTGGTCCGGTAGCGGCTCGGAGGTGGCGCTCGACTTCCCGGTGAGCCGGCGCGTGCGTCCCGAATCGAAGACGCTGCCAGCGATGCTGGCCGGCGTGGTGCCGCTGGTCCTGACGACGGAGCCCCAATCGACCGTCGCCGATTTCTGCAAGCACGTCGACAAGCGAATCCGCGAACTTCTGCAGCATCAGCGCTTTCCGGTGCACACCCTCGAGGGCGATGGCCTGCGCCAGGCGCCGAATCGCGTCGGGATCAACTTCATCCCGTCCCGGCTGACGCTGGACCTCGCCGGCGCTCCGGCGACCGCGTCGTACACCAACCACGGGCCGGTCGGGCACTTCGGGCTGTTCTTCCTCGGAGCCGGCGACCAGCTGTTCCTCAGCACCGCGGGCCCGGGCCAACCGTTCGCCAGCTTCGGCGTCGCCGACCTGGCCGGCCGGCTGCAGCAGATCTTGGAAGAGATGACCGCCGACCCGGAGCGGCCGCTGTCGTCGATCGACCTGCTGACCCCCGACGAGCCCGGCCTGCTCGACGAATGGAGCAACCGGCCGGCACTGCACGAGCCGGTGCCCGCCCCCGTCTCGATCCCGGCCGCATTCGCCGAACACGTGCAGGCCACGCCCGAGGCCGTGGCGGTGACCTGCGACGCCAAGACCCTGACCTACGCCGAACTCGACGAGGCCTCCAACCGGCTGGGCCACCTGCTCGCCGGTCACGGAGTCGGCCCCGGCGACTGCGTCGCGGTGATGTTCCCGCGGTGCGCCGACGCCATTGTCTCGATGCTCGCGGTGCTCAAGACCGGGGCGGCCTACGTGCCGATCGACCCGGCGCACGCGTCGTCGCGGATGGATTTCGTGATCGCCGACGCGGCACCCCGCGCGGTGATCACCACGGCGGAGCTCAGCTCGCGGCTGCACACCCATGACGTCCTGATCGTCGATGTGCACGACCCGGCCATCGACGCCCAGCCCAACACCGCCCTGCCGCTGCCGGCCCCGGAGCACACCGCGTACATCATCTACACCTCGGGAACCACCGGAACCCCCAAAGGCGTTGCGATTCCTCATCTTAACGTCACGTGGCTGATCGAGTCGCTCGACGCCGGCCTGCCTCCCGGGCGGGTCTGGACGCAGTGCCACTCCGCGGCCTTCGACTTCTCGGTGTGGGAGATCTTCGGCGCCCTGCTGCGCGGCAGGCGGCTGCTGGTGGTGCCCGAATCGGTGGCGTCCTCCCCGGAGGACCTGCACGCCTTGCTGGTCGCGGAGAAGGTCAGCGTGCTGACCCAGACCCCGTCGGCCGTGGCGATGCTGTCGGCCGAGGGCCTGGAGTCCACCGCGCTGGTGGTGGCCGGTGAGGCCTGCCCGACCGACGTGGTCGATCGGTGGGCGGCGCCCGGGCGGGTGATGCTCGATGCCTACGGCCCGACCGAGACCACGGTGTGCGCGTCGATCAGCACACCGCTGACCCCCGGCTCCCCGGTGGTGCCGATCGGCTCCCCGATTGCCGGCGCGGCGATGTTCGTGCTCGACAAGTGGCTGCAGCCGGTGCCCGCCGGCGTTGTCGGCGAGTTGTACCTGGCGGGTCGCGGCGTCGGGCACGGTTATGTGCGCCGGCCCGGGCTGACGGCATCGCGGTTCGTGGCCAACCCCTTTGGTGGTCCGGGATCGCGGATGTACCGCACCGGGGACCTGGTGTGCTGGGGCCCCGACGGGCAGCTGCAATACCTGGGCCGCGCCGACGAGCAGGTCAAGATCCGCGGCTACCGCATCGAACTCGGTGAAATCCAGGCGGTTCTGGCCGGCCTGGACGGGGTGGACCAGGCGGCGGTGATCGCCCGCGAGGACCGCCCCGGCGACAAGCGGCTGGTCGGTTACATCACCGGCACCGCCGACCCGGCCGCACTGCGGACCGCGCTGGCCGAAAAGCTTCCCCCCTACATGGTCCCGACCGCGGTGATGGTGCTCGACACCCTGCCGCTGACCGGCAACGGCAAGCTGGACAGGCGCGCCCTGCCCTCGCCCGAATACGCCGCGAGCGAGTACCGGGCCCCGGCCGACGCGATCGAGGAGATCCTGGCCGACATCTACGCCCAGGTGCTGGGTGTGGAGCGGGTCGGCGTCGACGACTCTTTCTTCGACCTGGGCGGCGACAGCATCTTGTCGATGCAGGTGGTGTCCCGGGCCCGCGCCGCGGGCGTGATCTGCCGGCCGCGCGACATTTTCGTCGAGCAGACGGTGGCCCGCCTGGCGCGCGTGTCCGAGGTGGCGGCCGACGGCGAGTTCGGTGCGGCCGACGAGGGGATCGGGCCGGTGGTGGCCACCCCGATCATGCGCTGGCTGCAAACCATCGACGGCCCGATCGACGAATTCAACCAGACCATGGTGCTGGCCGCGCCGGCCGGCGTCAGCGAAGCCGACGTGGCCGTGGTGCTGCAGGCGGTGCTGGATCGCCATCCCATGTTGCGGCTGCGCGTGCAGGACGACGGCGCCGGCGACTGGACCCTGGAGGCCCCCGAGGTGGGCTCGGTGCAGGCCGCCGACTGCCTTGCTGTGGTCGACGCGTTGTCCGACGCGGCGCTCATCGAGGCCCGCGGCGGGCTCAGTGTCGCCGAGGGGAAGCTGCTGAGCGCGGTATGGGCAAGTGCGACAAACCAATTGGCGTTGGTCATCCACCACCTGGCCGTCGACGGCGTGTCGTGGCGGACGTTGATCGAGGACCTCAACATCGCCTGGGTGCAGCACCACAACGCCCAGCCGGTGGCATTGCAGGCACCCGGAACATCTTTTGCCCGTTGGTCTTCGCTGTTGGCCGAATACGCGCAGAGCCCGGCGGTGGCCGCGCAGGCCGACGCGTGGCGGCAGGTGGCCGCCACCCCGGCGGCGCTGCCGGCGGTCCAGCCTCAGGACACCTACGCGACGGCCGGACAGCTGTCGGCGTCACTGGACGTCGACACGACCCGGCTGCTGTTGGGGGCTGTTCCCGCGGCGTTTCACGCTGGTGTGCAAGACATTCTGTTGATCGCGTTCGGGCTGGCGTTCACCGAATTCCTGGGTGAAGCCGCGCCGATCGGCATCGACATCGAGGGACACGGTCGCCAGGAAGAGGTGGCCTCCCACGTGGACCTGTCGCGCACCGTGGGCTGGTTCACCACCAAATACCCTGCGGCGCTGAAGATCAACGGCACGCTGAGCTGGTCACAGGTGGTCGCCGGCGATGCCGCACTGGGTGCGGTGATCAAGGACGCCAAGGAGCAACTGCGCGCCCTGCCCGACGGCCTGACCTACGGGCTGTTGCGCTACCTGAACACCGAAGTCGACCTGGACGGCGCGGACCCGGCGATCGGGTTCAACTACCTGGGCCGGTTGGCCGCGGGAGCCGATCTCTCCGAGGAGCTGTGGCGGGTCAGCGAGGACAGCCTGTCGTCGGCGGCCGTGGCGACGGCGGTGGCAATGCCGTTGGCGCACACCGTGGAACTCAACGCCGGCACCATGGACACCGCAGACGGCCCGAATCTGCACGCCAACTGGAGGTGGGCGCCGTCGGCGCTGACCGAGGAGCAAGTAAACCGGTTGAGCCAGTTGTGGTTTGAGGCCCTCGCCGGTATCTGCGCGCACGTGCGCAACGGTGGCGGCGGGCTGACCCCGTCCGATATCGCCCCCGCCCGCCTGGACCAGCAGCAGATCGACGAGCTCTGCCGGCAGCACCGGATCGCCGACGTGCTGCCGCTCAGCCCCGTCCAGCAGGGCCTGCTCTTCCACAGCAGCTTCGCGCAGGAACTCGAAGACCTCTACGCCGTGCAGCTGGGCATCACCGTGAACGGTTCCCTTGACGCGCAACGGCTTCGCGACGCGGTGCAGACCGTCGTCAACCGCCACCCCAACCTGGCGGCCCGATTCCTCGACGAATTCGGGGAGCCGGTGCAGATCATCCCGGCCGAGCCGGTGATGGCGTGGAACTACGTCGAGCTGACCGGCGGTGACACGGTCCCACAAGACGAACAGCTCGAGGCGCTGGCCGCGGCCGAACGCACCGCCGTCTGCGACCTGGCCGGCCAACCCGCCTTCAGGGCGGCGTTGATCCGCACCGCCCCCGACCGGCACCGGTTCGTGCTCACCATCCACCACATCGTCATCGACGGCTGGTCGCTGCCGGTGCTGATGCGCGAAGTGTTCGCCGGCTACTACGGCGAACGGCTGCCCGCGCCCCCGTCGTACCGCAGCTACCTGATGTGGCTGGCCGCCCAGGACCGCACCGGCGCCCAGGCGGCATGGCGGGAGGCGCTCGCCGGATTCGAAGCGCCCACGCTGGTGGCCCCGCCGGGCAAGATTGGACGGCGCGCCGTCGCCACCTACACGGTTTCGGCGGACACCACCCGCGCCCTGAGCGAACTGGCCCGCGCCAGTCGCACCACCGTGAGCACCGTGCTGCAGGGTGCGTGGGCGCAACTGCTGACCTGGCTGACCGGCCAGCACGACGTCGCCTTCGGGACCGCGGTCTCGGGCCGGCCCACCGAGCTTCCCGGCGCGGACGCCATGGTCGGCTTGTTGATCAACACCGTGCCGGTGCGCGCCAACATCACCGCCGCGACCACCGTCGTCGACCTGCTGGGTCAGCTGCAGCGCGTCCATGCCGAAACCCTCGAGCATGAACACTTGGCGCTCAACGAGATTCACCGCGTCACCGGACACGACCAACTGTTCGACACGCTCTTCCTCTACGAGAACTACCCGATCGATGCCGGTGCACTGCTGGGCGTTCATGAGCTGGCCGTCACCGAGTTCAGCAGCCGCGAGTTCAACCACTACCCGCTTTCCGTGGTGGCCACGCCCGGACACGAACTGAGCCTGCGCGTCGAATACGACACCGAGGTCTTCGACGCGTCCGGCATCGAAACGCTGATCGAGCGGCTGCGCCAGGTGATGACGGCCATGACCACCGATGCCGCACAACGGCTTTCGTCGATCGACCTGCTCGACGCCGCCGAGCACGAGCGGCTCGACGCCTGGGGCAACCGCGCGATGTTGGCGCGGCGGCCGCGCGCACAGTCGTCGATTCCGGCGTTGTTCGCCGCGCAGGTGGCCCGCGCCGCCGACGCGGTGGCGATCACCTGCGGCGAGCGGTCCTGGACCTACCGCGAGGTCGAAGAATCGGCAAATCGGTTGGCGCACTTGCTTACCGAGCAGGGTGCCGGGCCGGGGCAGCGGGTGGCGGTGGTGATCCCACGGTCGGCCGAAGCGGTGATGGCGATCTTCGCGGTGCTCAAGACCGGGGCGGCCTATGTGCCGATCGATCCGGGTGTGCCGGCGGCGCGGTTGGAGTTCGTGCTCGGTGATGCCGCGCCGATCGCGGCGGTGACCACCGCCGAGGTGCGCGAGCGGCTGGACGGCTTCGCCGGGGTGATCGTCGACATCGACGACCCGGCCGTGCGCAGCCAACCGACGACGGCCCTGCCGGTGCCGGCCCCGGAGAACATCGCGTACATCATCTACACCTCGGGGACCACCGGAACCCCCAAGGGTGTGGCCATCCCGCATCACAACGTGACGTTGTTGCTGGAGACACTGGATGCTCAGCTCGGGTTGGGCCAGGTGTGGACGCAATGTCATTCGCTGGCGTTTGACTTCTCGGTGTGGGAAGTCTTCGGCTCCTTGCTGTACGGCGGACGCCTGGTGGTGGTGCCAGATGCGGTGGTCCGCTCGGCCGAAGACTTGCATGCGTTGTTGGTGCGTGAGCAGGTCAGTGTGTTGAGTCAGACGCCGTCGGCGTTTTATGCGTTGCA
>NZ_LZJP01000133.1:0-613 GCF_001667865.1 Mycobacterium mantenii
CTTCCGTTATTCCCTCCGCCTCGGCCCAGTGTCCGGACGTGCAAGTGGTGTTCGCCCGCGGCACCGGTGAAGCACCGGGTGTGGGCCCCACCGGTCAGGCCTTCGTCGACTCGTTGCGCCAGCGCGTGGGCTCACGGTCCTTCGACGTCTATCCGGTCAACTACCCCGCCACCGACCAGTGGGACACCGGCATCGACGGCGTCAGAGACGCGGGCGCCCACGTGGTTTCGATGGCCCACGACTGCCCCAACACCAAGATGGTGCTCGGCGGCTACTCCCAGGGCGCGGCCGTGATGGGCTTTGTCACCTCGGCCGCCGTGCCCGACGGCATCGACCCCAACACCGTGCCCAAACCCTTGGACCCCTCGGTGGCCAGCCACGTCTCCTCGGTCGTGCTGTTCGGCATGCCCAACGTGCGGGCCATGAACTTCCTCGGTGAACCGCCCGTCGTCATCGGACCCACCTTCGTCGACAAGACCGTCAAGGTCTGCGCCACCGAAGACCCGGTCTGCTCCGACGGGATGAACTTCGCCGCCCACGACACCTACGCCGACGACGGCGCCATGATCGACAAGGGCGTCGCCTTCGCCTCCAGCCACCTGGGCACCGACGC
>NZ_LZJP01000134.1:0-60039 GCF_001667865.1 Mycobacterium mantenii
CGCCGGCGCCTGCGCAGGGGTGGGCGTCATCCACGGGAACTGCGGCGGAGGACTGACGGACGCGGGGCTGCTCAAGTCGATCAGCGGGACGCGCGCCAGCGGATCGTCCAGCGGCAGGCCGTTGATGTTCATCGGCAGGTTGGGTCCGAGCCCTTCGGGGTGCTCGAGGTGTGCGTCGCCCAGCGGCGGCGGCGGTCCGGTCATCGGCGGCAGGTCGACCGGCACGACGCCGGTGGCGTAGGCCGCCGCCCAGCCCAGCACGTTCTGCGCGTAGGGCATCGAGTTGTTGTAGCGCAGGATGGCGGTCAAAACCTGCGACTGCTCGCGCAGGTTGAGTCCGCCGCTGCACAGGTACCGGGCGGCCGCCAGCGTGGCGTCGAAGATGTTCTGGGGATCCGCCACGCCGTCGCCCTTGCCGTCGGAGGCGTAGCGCGCCCAGGTCCCCGGCAGGAACTGCATCGGTCCCATTGCGCGGGCGTAGGTGACGCGGTTGCCGGCGCTGCTCTGGATGATCGTCTCGTTGCCCGGCAGCGTACCGTCCAGGGACGGGCCGTAAATCGGGTTGATCGCGGTGCCGCGTGCGTCGACCGCGCCGCCGCCCGCGTGGCCCGATTCGATGCGCCCGATGCCGGCCAGCAGGTTCCAGCTGACGCCGCAGCCCGGGGCCGCGACGGCCATCTTCTGTTCCGCATTGCGGTAGGCGGCCAGCGCGATGCTCGGGATACCCAGCGCGCCTGGCGCATTCACGATCCTTGCCGGCGGCGGAGCGGACAACGCGGGCTCGGCGACGTGGAAGACGGTCGGGCCGCGGTCGATCGCGACGACGGCGGGCCCGGTGAGGTCGGGGAAGGACGGGGAGACCGCAGCCACCGGGTTGACGGCGGCATGCACCGGTGGCGACATTCGCACCGGAAGCGAAGGAGCCGCCGCGCTGACCGCCCCCGCGAAGACCAGCGGACTGATTGCTGCTACGCCGAATATCGGCTTGCGCGTGTTCCGAAGTGCTCGCGGCCGCACCCTCGCGGCGGCGGAGCTTTCACCCCGGCTTCCCCCAATGCGCACTCGACCGTCCTAGATGTGTGAGCTGGGTCCACTTTCTCTGAGCTCGGTGAACCAGATCACCATACATAACTCTTGTGACACGAGTGGCGCAATGGTCAAACGGTTCTCACCTGGATTTCTTAGCCGCTTTTTCCAGCCCTTCGCCGCCCTGAATCCGGTCGGCATCGGCGGTTTCCGACCGCATGTCCGCCAGCAGTTCGCGTAGGTCATCGAGCTCGTGGCGCAGGTATTCACGCGTCGCCACCTCGCCGACGGCCAGCCGCACGGCGGCCAGTTCGCGGGCCAGATACTCGGTGTCGGCCTTGGTCTGCGCGGCCCTCCGGCGGTCGTCCTCGAGCGCGACGCGGTCCCGGTTCTCCTGGCGGTTCTGCGCCAGCAAAATCAGCGGCGCCGCGTAGGCGGCCTGCGTGGAGAAGGCCAGGTTCAGCAGGATGAACGGATAGGGATCCCAGCGCAGTCCCAGGGCGAACAGGTTCAGCGCGATCCACACGATAACGACGATCGTCTGCAGCAGTAGGTACCGGCCGGTGCCGAAGAAACGCGCGATCGACTCGGTGAACTGCCCGACGGTCTCGGGATCAAGCCTCGGCGAATACCGGCGCGAGGTCCGCGGCGTGTAGAGCCCCCGCGGGGCCGTGGACTTGCTCACGCGCTTCCTCCCAGTCCGCCGAGCCGGCCGGCGGTGTCGAGGTCCTGCATGTCCACCCGCCAGTCGTGCGGCAACAGGTGGTCGAGCAGGTCGTCCACCGTGACCGCGCCCAGCAGGTGTTTCTCGTCATCGACCACGGGTCCGCACACCAGGTTGTACGCGGCCAGGTAGCGGGTCACCGAGACCAGCGGTGTCTCCGGCGTCAAGGTGAGCAGGTCGCTGTCGACGATCCCGCCCACCAGTTCGCCGGGTGGCTCCCGCAGCAGCCGCTGCAGTGCCACACATCCCAGGTAGCGGCCCGTGGGTGTGGCCGTGGGCGGACGCACCACGAACACCATGGACGACAGCGCGGCGCTGAGGTCGGGATCGCGGACGCGGGCCAGCGCCTCGGCGACCGCCGTGTCCGGGGTCAGCACCACCGGGTCCGAGGTCATCAAGCCGCCCGCGGTGTCGGGCGAGTGGGTGAGCAGCCGGCGCACCGAGGCGGAATCCCCCGGATCCATGCGGGTCAGCAGCATTTCGGCGTCGGTCGGATTCAGCACGCCGAGCAGGTCGGCCGCATCGTCGGGATCCATCTCCTCGAGCACGTCGGCGGATCGCTCGGTGCCCAGCTGCGACAGCACGTCGGCCTGATCCAGCTCGGGCAACTCCTGCAGGATGTCGGCCAGCCGGTCGTCGTTGAGCGCCTTGAGCACCTCGTAGCGGCGCTTGGGCGGCAGTCCGCGGATGGCGTCGGCCACGTCGACCGGTTTGCGACCCTCGAACTGGTCCAGCAGTTGTGCCACGCCTTGGCCCGGCAGAGCCAGGGCCGACGGGGTCAAACCCTGCACGTTGCGCCAGTCCACGACGTTTACCGGGCCCCGCCGTCCGAGCCGGCGCTGGCTGCGCACCGCGACCCGGCTCACCATCCAGTCCCGCGTTCGGGTCTGCTCGATGCCCAGGTCGGTGACCACGACGTCCAGGCCGGCCAGCTCCGGCAGCTCGGGATCGTTGACCTTGACGACGGTGTCCAGTACCTGGCCGATCGCCAGCACCTCGCCTGGCCGCTGGACGAAATGGCGCAGGGACACGCTGCCGGTGCTCAGCGTCACGCCGTTGGGTTCGATGGAGGCGACCCGCAGGATCGGGATGAAGATGCTGCGCCGCGTCGCCAGGTCGACGACCAGTCCCAGCACGCGTGGTTGCTGGCGCACGATGCTCATGCTGATCACGACATCGCGCACCCGCCCGACTGACTCGCCGAACGGTCCCAACACCAACATCCGCGACAGCCGCGCGATGTACACCCTGTTGACCGATCCCATGGCAGTAAAGCCTAGGCAGCCGCCGACCCGATGGCCGGCAACCCGGCGCTATCGCGCCGAGCCTGATGCGTGGCGACCCGCTGCGCCCGGCTGCGCCGCGCTTGCGATCGCCACGAGCCTCAAGCGTGGCGACCCGCTGCGCCCGGCTGCGCCGCGCTTGCGATCGCCACGAGCCTGATGCGCTAATGCGTGTGCAGCGCGAACAGCACGACCACCACATCCACCACCAGCAGGGCGATTCCGATCACGATGCCGGCGACCGCCAGACCGAAGCCGTCCTGACGAGTCCGCTTGATCTGATCCAGGGCGATCGCGCCCAGCACCATGGCCGCGATCGAGCCGACGAAGCACAGCAGGCCGGTGAAGGACGCGATGAGGGATGCGACTGCCAGCGGGTTCGTTCCGGCCGGTGGCTGTCCCGCGGGTCCGTAGCCGCTGTGGTAATCCGGCGCCGCGTAGTAGCCGCCCGGATAGGGCGGGGGCCCGTAGGTGGGCGGGCCGCCGTACGGCGGCGGGGGCGGCGGGTAGGCCGGTCCGCCGTAACCGGGCGGCTGCTCGTACCCGGGTGGCGGCGCGGCCGGCGGTGGATAGGGATAACCCGGCGGCGGATACGTCGGCGGCGCTGCTTCGCCCGCCGGCGGCGTGCCGGGCGGTTCCCAGGGAGCGGTCGGTTCCGGCGGCCCGGCGGCCCCGCTGGCAGCGGGGGACGAGTCGGCGTCGTCGTCGTGGGCGCCCTCGCCGAAGCCGCCCCCGGGAGTTGTCATGGTGTTCAACCTAACCCATGCGCAGGTGGGGCGGGTGGCGCCGCGAATCACCACCGTGCGGGCGCGGACGCCGCGCCGGTTTCGGGGGCGGTCCCAAGCGAAACCTTGGCCCGTCGCGGTCCCCGACTCCGGATTCAGCCGTCGGACACGTCGTGTTTTCGCAGGTGACGACGATCGATAGGGTGAGGAGGCCCTGAGATGAAACAACGGCCGAGGCGGAGGACAATGAGCGGCGATGACTAATCCTTTCCAGCCTGGTCAGGTTCCCGGCGCGACGCCTCCGGGTGCAGCGGGGCGCCGCGGGGCGCCCGGACTACCGACACCGCCGAAGGGCTGGCCGGTCGGGTCGTACCCCACCTACGCCGAGGCGCAGCGGGCCGTCGACTACCTGTCCGACCAGCAGTTCCCGGTACAGCAGGTGACCATCGTCGGCGTCGACCTGATGCAGGTGGAGCGGGTCACCGGCAGGCTGACGTGGCCGAAGGTACTTGGCGGCGGCGTGCTGAGCGGGGCGTGGCTGGGGTTGTTCATCGGGCTGGTGCTGGGCTTCTTCAGTCCCAATCCGTGGGGGGCGCTGGCCACGGGTCTGGTCGCCGGTGTCTTCTTCGGGCTGATCACTTCCGCCGTTCCGTATTCGATGGCCCGTGGCACAAGGGATTTCAGCTCGACGATGCAGCTGGTGGCCGGGCGCTACGACGTGCTCTGCGATCCGCAGAACGCAGAAAAGGCGCGGGACCTGTTGGCGCGCTTGGCGATCTGAGGCGCGCTCGAGAGGTGTGAATAAGTGGTGAGTCGTCGCGGGCGCGTGCGCCGGCTGGGCGCAATCGCGCTGGCGACGGTGATCATCTCGTCGGCGGTGTCGGCGTGCGGTTCCGGTGGGCACGGGCTGGTCATCAGCTTCTACACGACGGCCGCCGACGGTGCGACGTTCGCCGCTGTCGCCCAGGACTGCACCAGGCAATTCGAGGGCCGCTTCGCCATCCAGCAGATCAGTCTGCCCCGGGCCCCCGGCGAGCAGCGCTTGCAGTTGGCCCGCCGGTTGACCGGTCACGACCGCACGCTGGACGTGATGTCGCTGGACGTGGTGTGGACGGCCGAGTTCGCCGAAGCGGGCTGGGCACTCCCGCTTTCCGATGATCCCGAAGGCCGCGCCGAGGCCGACGCCACGGCGGATACGTTGCTCGGCCCACTGGCGACGGCGCGCTGGCAAGGCCGGGTGTTCGGCGCGCCCGTCACCACGAATACCGAATTGCTCTGGTATCGACCCGATTTGGTGGCCCAGCCGCCGAGGACCTGGGACGCGATGGTGTACGAGGCCACCAGATTGCACGCCGCGGGGCAGCCCAGCTGGATCGGCGTGCAGGCCAATGAGGGTGAAGGCCTGGTGGTTTGGTTCAACACCCTGCTGGTGAGCGGGGGCGGTCAGGTCCTCTCCGACGACGGCCGCCGCGTCACGCTCACCGACACGCCGGCCCACCGGGCGGCCACCGTCAATGCGCTGCGGATCCTCAAGTCGGTTGCCGTCGCGCCCGGGGCCGATCCGTCGATCAGCCGAACCGACGAGAGCACCGCGCGGTTGGCGGTCGAGCAAGGCCGGGCCGCGCTGGCGGTCAACTGGCCGTACGCGCTGGCGTCCATGCTGGAGAACGCGGTGAAGGGCGGGGTGCCGTTCCTGCCGCTCAACCGGGATCCTAGGCTGGTCGGCAGCATCAACGACGCCGGGATGTTCGTGCCCAGCGACGAGCAATTTCGTATCGCGTATCAAGCCAGCCAGAAGGTTTTCGGCTTCGCGCCGTATCCGGGTGTGGCGCCCGGCCGTCCGGCCAAGGTGACGATCGGCGGGGCGAACCTGGCGGTGGCCAGCACCACCCGCCACCGCGCCGAGGCCTTCGAGGCCATCCGCTGCCTGCGCAACTTGCAGCACCAGAAGTACGTGGCGATCGAAGGCGGCCTGCCCCCGGTGCGCACCTCGCTGTACTCCGATTCGCAGTTTCAGGCCAAATATCCGATGTACACGATCATTCGCCGGCAACTCACCGACGCGGCGGTGCGCCCGGCGACGCCGGTCTACCAGGGTGTGGCCATTCGGCTCGCCGCGACACTCAGCCCGATCAACCAGATCGATCCCGAGCGGACCGCCGACGAGCTCAGCACCCAGGTGCAGAAGGCGGTCGACGGCAAGGGGTTGTTGCCGTGACCCGCAGCGCGCGAAGGACTTCCGTGGCGCCACGGTTGCGCGGCCGGCCCGCCGAACGGCGACTTGCGTTGTTTCTGGTCGCACCGGCGGCGATCCTGATGCTGGCGGTGACGGCATACCCGATCGGCTACGCCGTGTGGTTGAGCCTGCAGCGCAACAATCTTGCCGTACCCGATGACACCGCGTTCGTCGGCCTGAACAATTACGTGACGATCCTGACCGACCGTTATTGGTGGACCGCACTGGCGGTGACGCTGGGCATCACGGTGGTCTCGGTGTCCCTGGAATTCGTGCTGGGCCTGGCGCTGGCGCTGGTGATGCACCGCACCTTGGTCGGCAAAGGCCTGGTGCGCACCGCGGTCCTCATCCCGTACGGCATCGTGACCGTGGTCGCGTCGTACAGCTGGTATTACGCGTGGACGCCGGGCACCGGCTACCTGGCCAACCTGCTGCCGCAGGGCAGTGCGCCACTGACCGAACAGATCCCGTCGCTGGCGATCGTCGTCGTGGCCGAGGTCTGGAAAACCACACCGTTCATGTCGCTGCTGCTGCTGGCCGGCCTGGCGCTGGTCCCGGAGGATCTGCTGAAAGCAGCCCAAGTCGACGGCGCCGGCGCGTGGCGGCGGCTGACCGGAGTCACCCTGCCGATCATCAAGCCGGCGGTGGTGGTCGCGTTGTTGTTCCGGACCCTGGACGCGTTCCGCATTTTCGACAATATCTACGTGATCACCAACGGCGCCAACAACACCGGATCGGTGTCGATGCTGGGCTACGACAACCTGTTCAAGGGCTTCAACGTCGGGCTCGGCTCGGCGATCAGCGTGCTGATCTTCGTCTGTGTGGGTCTCATCGCGCTGCTCTTCATCAGAGTGTTCGGCGCGGCAGCACCCGGGGGTGACGTCGATGGCCGCTGATCCGGCGGGCCTTTCGACGGGTGCGCGGCGCACCGCGATCTGGGCCATCATCGACACCCTGGTAGTGGTGTATGCGCTCCTACCGGTGCTGTGGATTTTCAGTCTGTCCCTGAAGCCGAGCTCAACGGTCAAGGACGGCAAGCTGATTCCGTCGTCGGTATCTCTGGACAACTATCGCGGCATCTTCCGCGGCGACTTCTTCAGTTCGGCGCTGATCAACTCCATCGGGATCGGTTTGATCACCACCGCGATCGCAGTGGTGCTCGGTGCGATGGCGGCGTACGCGATTGCCCGGCTGGACTTTCCCGGCAAGCGGTTGCTCGTCGGGGCCACGCTGTTGATCACGATGTTCCCCGCGATCTCGCTGGTGACACCGCTGTTCAACATCGAACGGTTCATCGGGTTGTTCGACACCTGGCCGGGCTTGATCCTGCCCTACATCACGTTCGCACTGCCGCTCGCGATCTACACGCTGTCCGCCTTCTTTCGGGAGATTCCCTGGGATCTGGAGAAGGCGGCGAAGATGGACGGTGCGACACCGGCTCAGGCCTTCCGCAAGGTCATCGTGCCGCTGGCGGCGCCCGGTGTGGTGACCGCGGCGATCCTGGTGTTCATCTTCGCCTGGAACGACCTGCTGTTGGCATTGACACTGACGGCCACCAAGGCGGCCATCACCGCACCGGTGGCGATCGTGAACTTCAGCGGTAGTTCCCAGTTCGAGGAGCCGACCGGCTCGATCGCAGCCGGCGCCGTGGTGATCACGGTGCCCATCATCGTTTTTGTTCTAATCTTCCAACGACGAATCGTCGCCGGGTTGACCTCTGGCGCGGTGAAGGGATAACTCGATGGCCGAGATTGTGCTGGACCATGTCAGCAAGAGTTACCCCGACGGCGCGACCGCTGTGCACGACCTGAACCTCACCGTCGCCGACGGCGAATTCCTGATCCTGGTAGGCCCGTCGGGCTGCGGCAAGACCACGACGTTGAATATGATTGCCGGGCTTGAGGACATCTCATCCGGTGAGCTGCGCATCGGCGGTGAGCGGGTGAATGAGAAGGCCCCCAAAGACCGCGATATCGCGATGGTGTTCCAGTCCTATGCGCTGTACCCGCACATGACGGTGCGCCAGAACATCGCCTTTCCCTTGACGCTGGCCAAGATGAAAAAGTCGGAGATCGCTCAGAAAGTCGAGGAGACGGCGAAAACCCTTGACCTGACCGATTTTCTGGATCGCAAGCCGTCGCAGTTGTCCGGTGGGCAGCGGCAGCGGGTGGCGATGGGTCGCGCAATCGTGCGGCATCCCAGGGCATTTCTGATGGACGAGCCGCTGTCGAATCTCGACGCCAAATTGCGGGTGCAGATGCGCGGCGAGATCGCCAGACTGCAGAAGAGGCTTGGTACCACGACGGTTTACGTGACCCACGACCAGACCGAGGCCATGACCCTGGGCGACCGTGTGGTGGTGATGCTTTCCGGGGTTGCGCAACAGGTCGGCACGCCGGATGAGCTGTACGAGCACCCGGCCAACCTGTTCGTCGCCGGATTCATCGGTTCGCCGGCGATGAACTTTTTCCCTGGCACGCTGACGCCCGTGGGACTCAAACTGCCGTTCGGCGAGGTGATGCTGGCACCGGAAGTGCACGAGGTGATCGGCCGGCATCCGGAGCCGGCGAACGTCATCGTCGGCGTACGGCCCGAGCATCTGTCCGACGCCGCACTGATCGACGGCTACCAGCGCATCAGGGCGCTGACCTTCGAGGTAAAGGTCGACTTGGTCGAGTCGCTGGGCGCGGACAAGTACGTCTACTTCTCCACCGCGGCGTGGGCGGCGCACTCGGCGCAGTTGGACGAGCTGGCCGCCGAGTCGGACGCCCACGAAAACCAGTTCGTGGCAAGGGTTCCCGCCGAATCGAAAGCGGCGATCGGGCAGTCGATCGAGTTGGCGTTCGACACCTCCAAGCTGGTGGTCTTCGATGCCGACTCCGGGGCCAACCTGACCATCGCGCCCTCCGGGACACCATGACAGACGACTTGGATCGGGTGCGCGCGCATCTGCGGGATCACTTCACCGACCCCGAGCCCGACGCGGCGAGCGTGACATTTCTGGGCACCGAGACCATCGAGGTGCTGCGTTTCCGCGAGCCGGACGCGACGGTGCACTACGCCACGTTGGGCTGCTCGCGCCACCCCATGACGGAGCCAACGCTGGATATTGCCGACCCGTTGCGCGGTCCGCGAGCCGAAATCGTGCTGCAGCTGCGCGATCCCGGCCCGATCTCCGGGATCGCGCGCAGCCTGGCGATCCTGGCGGCGGCGCCGGCCGTCGACGGTGTGGTGCTGAGCGCCGACGCGCTGGTCGATCTCGGTTCGCCGCTGTGGGCGTCAACGACGTCGCGGGTGCCGTTCACCGCTGTGCTGTTGGGCCGCAGCGAGATCGGCGATCTGCCGCTGGACCCGCCTCGCGACCCGGTCCAGTTCCTGTCGGCGACCCCCATCACCGCAACAGAAGCGGCGTGGGTGCGGCTCAAGGGTGCCGAGGCGATGCGACAGGCGTGGGACAACGACGGCGTCGACGTGCTGGACCCGAATCGCCCTGCTGCACAACCTAATTGAGGCCTCGGGGCCGATTCCCTCGAGCGCTAGAGCCAGTTGTTGCGCCGGAACTGGAAGTACAGGCCCACGCAGGCGACGGTCATAAGGGCCATGATCCCCGGGTACCCCCACGTCCAGTTCAGCTCGGGCATGAAATGGAAGTTCATTCCGTAGATGGCGGCCACCATGGTGGGCACCGCCAAAATACCGGCCCAGGCCGCCATCTTGCGCATGTCGTTGTTCTGCTGCATCCCGACCCGCGCCAAGGCCGCCTGGATCAACGAGTTGAGCATGTCGTCGTAGCTGGCGATCTGGTCCGCGGCCTCGGAGTGGTGGTCGGCGACGTCGCGCAGATAGCGCCGCACTTCTTTGGAGATGACGTCCTTGTTGTCCATCTGGATCCGGTGAAACGCCGCCGACAGCGGCGTGACGCACCGGCGCAACTCGACCACCTCACGCTTGAGCAGGTAGATCGGTTCGACGTCGATCTTGCTGCCCGGGGCGAACGCCAGCCCCTCGATGCTGTCGATGTCGGACAGCATGAAACTGCTCACCTCGAGGTAGTGGTCCACCACATGGTCGGCGATCGCGTGCATCACCGCGTAGGGCCCCAACCGCATCTGCTCGGGGTCGGCATCCATTCGCTTGCGCACATCGGACAGCCCGCCGTGCTCACCGTGGCGGACCGTGACCACGAAATCCGTGCCGACGAAGATCATGATCTCGCCTGTCTCGACGATCTCGCGGGCCAGCACCACCGATTCGTGAGGCACGTAATTGACGGTCTTGAGGACGAGAAACAGGGTGTCGTCGTAGCGCTCCACCTTGGGTCGCTGATGGGCGCAGACCGCGTCCTCCACGGCCAGCGCGTGCAGCCCGAACACGTCGGCGACTTCCTGCATCTCGGATTGGCTGGGTTCGCGCAGGCCGACCCAGACGAATCCCTCGTGTCCCAGCGATTCGACCTCGCGGACCTTGGCCAGTGCGGCGGCGTAGCCGAATTTGCCGGGCAACCGCTGGCCGTCGGCGTAGACGGCGCAGTCAACCAGCGTCTCTGTGGGCGGTTGCGGTGCCGGGCTCGGCTTGGGTTGCGGTTCGTGCGCAAGGGGTCGCAGGGCTTCGGGTAACGCGTCGAATCCTTGGAACACAGCCACCTCCCACCAAACGCAGGTCCGACCGGGCGGTGCTCCATGCTACGCGTCCCGCCTGTTGCGGGCATGACGATCCGGTGTCGGGAAAGCCCTGGTAGCGGACCGGAGATCGAGGACCGATCAGAGTGCGCTAGTTTCGAGCCGAACCCGAATCTGCACGAACTTCTCCACAAGGAGTAAATCGACGTGAGCGCAAGTCCTCTCAAGGTCGCTGTCACCGGCGCCGCCGGCCAGATCGGCTACAGCCTGTTGTTCCGCCTGGCTAGTGGCTCGTTGCTGGGCCCCGACCGCCCGATCGAGCTGCGCCTCCTTGAGATCGAGCCCGCGCTCAAGGCGCTGGAGGGCGTCGTGATGGAGCTGGACGACTGCGCGTTCCCGTTGCTGTCCGGCGTCCAGATCGGCGCGGACGCCAACAAGATCTTCGACGGTGTCAACCTGGCGCTGCTGGTCGGCGCGCGGCCCCGTGGCCCGGGCATGGAGCGCAGCGACCTGCTGGAGGCCAACGGCGCGATCTTCACCGCGCAGGGCAAGGCCCTGAACTCCGTCGCCGCCGACGACGTCCGCATCGGCGTGACCGGCAACCCGGCCAACACGAACGCGCTGATCGCGCTGAGCAACGCCCCCGACATCCCCAAGGAGCGGTTCTCGGCGCTGACCCGCCTGGACCACAACCGGGCGATCTCGCAGCTGGCCCGCAAGACCGGCGCGGCGGTCACCGACATCAAGAAGATGACCATCTGGGGCAACCACTCGGCCACCCAGTACCCCGACATCTTCCACGCCGAGGTCGGCGGCAAGAACGCGGCCGAAGTGGTCAACGACCAGAACTGGATCGAGAACGACTTCATCCCGACGGTCGCCAAGCGCGGTGCGGCGATCATCGACGCGCGCGGCGCCTCCTCGGCCGCCTCGGCGGCCTCGGCCACCGTCGATGCCGCGCGTTCCTGGCTGCTGGGCAGCCCTGAAGGCGACTGGGTTTCGATGGCGGTCTTCTCCGACGGCTCCTACGGCGTGCCCGAGGGCATCGTGTCGTCGTTCCCGGTCACCACCAAGGACGGGAACTGGTCGATCGTGCAGGGGCTGGAGATCGACGAATTCTCCCGCGGCCGCATCGACAAGACCACCGCCGAGCTGGTCGACGAGCGCGCCGCCGTCACCGAGCTCAAGCTGATCTAGCGACGACCGCAAGCGCGGCGGCCCCGGGCGCAGCGGGTCGTCGCCATCGATCTAGCGGCTGCCGGGTCGGCACTGAGACCTACCTCACCAATTAGGCCTACTAATGGGTAGTCAGTACCCTGAAGCGCGTGTCCGAATTGCTTGAATCGATACAGACGCACGCAGAGATCACCGACGCGGAGATCTTCGAGGCACACGTAGGCGGCAAGCTTTCCGTGGGCCTGACGTCCCCGCTGGACACCCAGCGCGCGTTGTCGATCGCCTACACGCCCGGTGTGGCTCAGGTCAGCCGTGCGATCGCCGCCGACCACGCCCAGGCCGCGCGCTACACGTGGGCGAACCGGCTGGTGGCCGTGGTCAGCGACGGCAGTGCGGTGCTGGGCCTCGGCGACATCGGGCCCGCGGCGTCGCTGCCGGTGATGGAGGGCAAGTGCGCCCTGTTCCAGGCGTACGGCGGCCTGAACGCCATCCCCCTCGTGCTGGCCACCAAGGATCCCGACGAGATCGTCGAGACCCTGGTGCGCCTGCGCCCGACGTTCGGCGCCGTCAACCTGGAGGACATCTCGGCACCGCGCTGCTTCGAGATCGAGCGTCGCCTCATCGAGGCGCTGGACTGCCCGGTGATGCACGACGACCAGCACGGCACGGCGATCGTGGTGCTGGCCGCGCTGATGGGTGCCGGCAAGCTGCTCGGCCGCGACATGACCTCGCTGAAGGTGGTGGTGTCCGGAGCAGGCGCGGCCGGTGTCGCGTGCACCAATCTCCTTATGGTGATGGGTGTTTCGGATATCACCGTGCTCGACTCGCGCGGGATTCTGCACACCGGTCGCGACGACATGAACGACGTCAAGGTGGCTCTGGCGCAGCGCACCAACCCCGCGGGCCTGACCGGCAGCCTGGCCGAAGCCATCCGGGGCGCCGACGTGTTCCTCGGGCTGTCGGGCGGCGTGGTCCCCGAGGAGATGATCGCCACCATGGCACCCGGCGGCATCGTGTTCGCGCTGTCCAACCCCGATCCGGAGATCCACCCGCACATCGCCGCCAAGTACGCGGCGGTGGTGGCCACCGGCCGCAGCGATTTCCCGAACCAGATCAACAACGTGCTGGCCTTCCCCGGGGTGTTCCGCGGTGCGCTGGACGCCGGCGCCCGCCGGATCACCGAGAAGATGATGGTCGCCGCGGCCGAGGCGATCTTCTCCGTCGTCAGCGACGACCTGGCGCTCGACCGGATCGTCCCCAGCCCGTTGGACACCCGGGTCAGGGAAGCGGTCGCCACCGCGGTGGCGCTGGCCACAGAAGCCTCAGACACTCCCGTTTCCGGGGGGTGAGAATCGGCAGGCTGGCGGTGCCGCTGCTCGCCGCCGTACTCGCCGTGGCCGGTTGCGCCACCGACACCGGTGACCGTCGCGCCCGTGCCGAGGTGGTGGTCGGATCCCGGCCCGACGCCGATTCGGCGTTGTTGGCCGGCGTCTACGTCGCCGCCCTGCGGTCATACGGGTTCGGTGCGCGGGCCGCGACCGCGGCCGACCCGAAGCCGCAGTTGGATTCCGGCGCGTTCACCGTCGTGCCCGCTTTCACCGGCCGCACGTTGCAGGCCCTGCAGCCCGGCGCGACGGCGATGTCGGACAAGGACGTCTACCGCGCGATGATCGCGGCGCTGCCCGAGGGCGTCGTCGCGGGCGACTACGCGACGGCCGCCGAAGACAAACCGGCGTTGCTGGTAAGTCAGTCCACCGCTAAGGCGTGGGGCGGCAGCGATGTCAGCGCGGACCTGAGCACGCTGCCCCAACATTGCGGCGGCCTCGTCGTCGGGACTGTCGCCGGGCACCAGGAACCGTCGACGGTCGGCTCCTGCCGGCTGCCCGTACCGCGCGAATTCGCGGATGCCGCAACGCTGTTCGATGCCATTCGGGCCGGGCGGCTGACCGCGGGATGGACCACCACCGCCGACCCCGGCACTCCCGGTGACCTGGTCGCGCTGGCCGACGGCAAACCCGCCCTGATCCGCGCGGAGAACGTGGTGCCGCTGTATCGCCGCAACGCGCTCAGCGATCGGCAGTTGCTGGCGATCAACGAAGTGGCCGGCGTGTTGGACACCGCGGCCCTGGTCGAGATGCGCCGGCAGGTGCGTGGCGGTGCCGACCCACAGGCGGTGGCGGACGGCTGGCTGACCGAGCATCCGCTCGGCCGCTAGCACCCAGGGCCGACGGTCAGCGCTTGGGCAGTAACCGGTGTACGAACTGCTGCAGGCGGCTCATCACGGGCCCGCCCAGCAGGCGCTCGTAGTTCGGTCCGGCAGCCCGCACCAACAGGTCCATCGCCTTGACGTCGGGGCCGACCAGGACCCGCGGCTTGTTCTTGCGCACGCCCTCGAGGATGAGCTGCGCGGCTCGCTGCGGGCTGGTCTTGGCCTGCTGCTCCTCGAACAGGCTGGCCAGCTCCGCATGGTCGAGCCCCTCGACGCCGTTGGCGTTGCGGGCGAACGCGGTCTTGATGCCACCCGGATGCACGGTCGTCACCCGCACCGGGTGACCGGCGCGCGCCATCTCCTGATGCAGCGCCTCGGTGAATCCCCGGACGGCGAACTTGGCCGAGACGTAGGCCGCCTGGCCGGGCGCCGAAAACAGCCCTAGCGCGCTCGAGATGTTGATGACGTGTCCGTCGCCGGAGGCGATCAGGTGCGGAAGGAACGCCTTGGTGCCGTTGACGACGCCCCAATAGTCGACGTCGATCACCCGCTCGATGTCCTTGAACCGGCTGTCCTCGATAGATCCGATGAACGTGATGCCGGCGTTGTTGTAGATCTGGTTGACCTTGCCGAAGTGCTCGTTGACCGCATCGGCGTAGGCCAGGAAGGCCCCACGCTCGGTCACGTCGAGCCGATCCGACTTGAACGGCGCCCCGATCGCCCGCAACTGCTCCGCGGTCTGCGCCAGCCCGTCGGTGTCGACGTCGCTGATCGCCACCTTGGCGCCCGCCCGGCCCAGCTCAACCGCCAGCGCCTGGCCGATGCCCGAACCCGCGCCGGTGACGACGGCGACCTTGCCGGCGAACGTATCCATGCAACACTCCTCGTGGGCGGATTGACCGCTTGACGTTAATCGTTACCAGCGATGCCGACTACAGCAGGGCGAAATGCTGATTGGGCGATCGCGCCGCCTTGAGACATCGATCACTGCTTCGGTAGCAACCGGCCCATGACCGGCCCGAACAGCTGCTGGTAACCCGGGCCCGCCAGCCGCACCAAGATGTCCAGGATCTTGGCGTCGGAGCCGACCAGCACCCGCGCCTTCTTCCTGCGCACCGCGTCCAGGATGATCTGGGCGGCGCGGTGTGGGGTGGTCTTGGCCAGCCGCTTGTCGAACAATTTGGCCAGCTCGGCCTGGTCGAGCCCTTCGGCGGCGGTGGCGTTGCGCGCGATCGCGGTCTTGATGCCGCCGGGGTGCACCGTGGTCACCGCCACCGGGTGGCCAGCGGCCACCATTTCCTGTCGCAGCGCTTCGGTGAAACCCCGCACGGCGAACTTGGCCGAGTTGTAGGCCGCCTGCCCGGGCACCGAGAAGAGCCCGAACACGCTGGACACGTTGACGACGTGTCCGTCGCCCGACGCGATCAGGTGCGGAAGGAACGCCTTGGTGCCGTTGACGACGCCCCAGAAGTCGACGTCCATCACCCGTTCGATGTCCTTGAACTGGCTGACTTCGACGTCGCCCGTGAAGGCGATGCCGGCGTTGTTGTAGACCTGGTTGACCTTGCCGAAGTGCTCTTTGACCTCGTCGGCGTAGGCCAGGAACGCCTCGCGCTCGGTCACGTCGAGCCGATCCGACTTGAACACCGCGCCGATCGCCTTCAACTGCTCCTCGGTGTGGGCCAGACCCTCGAGGTCGACGTCGCTGATCGCCACCTTGGCGCCCGAGCGGGCCAATTCCACGGCCAACGCCTGCCCGATACCTGAACCCGCGCCCGTCACCACCGCGACCTTGCCGGCGAACCCTTGCATGAGCACCCTTCCTTATCGGCACGTTTGCGTCGAGGCTAGCCGGTACCAGCGGTCCCTGATATTTGCGGGTCGCCGAATCCGGCGCGCGGTTCGGCTCGGTGGCATCCTCAGGCCTCGATTGACCGCTTCCTCCTCACGTCGCTGCGCGTCGCGCATCGTCAGCGGTCAGCCGAACGCCGTGTCGATGATCTCCTGCTGCTCGACGGCATGCACCTTCGACGAGCCCGACGATGGCGCCGACATCGCCCGGCGCGAGATTCGCTTGAGCCCGGTCAGCTTGGCGGGCAACAGCTCGGGCAGCTCCAGTCCGAATCGCGGCCAGGCACCCTGGTTGGCGGGCTCCTCCTGGACCCAGAAATACTGCGCGGCGTTCGGGTAGCGGTCCAGCGTTTCGCCCAGCCGCCGCTTCGGCAGCGGGGCGAGTTGCTCGATCCGCACGATCGCCACGTCCTCCCGGTTGTCCTTGGCCTTGCGGGCGACCAACTCGTAGTAGAGCTTGCCGCTGGTCAGCAGGACCCGGGTGACCTTGCTGCGATCGCCGATGCCCTCCTCGTAGGTCGGCTCCTCGAGCACCGAGCGGAACTTGATCTCGGTGAAGTCCCTGACGTCGCTGACCGCCGCCTTGTTGCGCAGCATCGATTTCGGCGTGAACACGATCAGCGGGCGCTGCACACCGTCGAGGGCGTGCCGCCGCAACAGGTGGAAGTAGTTCGACGGCGTCGAGGGCATCGCGATCGTCATCGACCCCTCCGCCCAGAGCTGCAGGAAGCGCTCGATGCGGGCCGAGGTGTGGTCGGGGCCCTGGCCCTCGTGGCCGTGCGGCAGCAGCAGCACGACGTTGGACAGCTGGCCCCACTTGGCCTCACCGGAACTGATGAATTCGTCGATGATCGACTGCGCGCCGTTGACGAAGTCGCCGAACTGCGCCTCCCACAGCACCAGGGCGTCCGGGTTGCCCACGGTGTAGCCGTACTCGAAGCCGACGGCGGCGTACTCCGACAGCGGCGAGTCGTAGACCAGGAACTTGCCGCCGGTGGGGGTGCCGTCGGCGTTCGTCGCCAGCAGCTGCAGCGGCGTGAACTCTTCGCCGGTGTTGCGGTCGATGATCACCGAGTGCCGCTGGGAGAAGGTGCCGCGCTTGGTGTCCTGGCCGGACAGCCGCACCAGTTTGCCCTCGGCCACCAGCGAGCCCAGCGCCAGCAGTTCGCCGAAGGCCCAGTCGATCTTGCCCTCGTAGGCCATCTCGCGGCGCTTCTCCAGCACCGGCTGCACCCGCGGGTGCGCGGTGAAGCCGTCGGGCACGCCCAGGAACGCGTCACCGATGCGGGCGAGCAACGCCTTGTCCACCGCGGTGGCAAGGCCCGCCGGCAGCATCTGGTCGGCCTCGACCGAGGCGCTCGGCAGCGCGCCGTGTTTCTCCAGCTCGCGAACCTCGTTGAACACCCGCTCCAGCTGGCCCTGGTAGTCGCGCAGCGCGTCCTCGGCCTCTTTCATCGAGATGTCACCGCGGCCGATCAGGGCTTCGGTGTAGCTCTTGCGGACTCCGCGCTTGATGTCGACGACGTCGTACATCGCGGGGTTGGTCATCGACGGGTCGTCGCCCTCGTTGTGCCCGCGCTTGCGGTAGCACAGCATGTCGATGACGACGTCCTTCTTGAACTCCTGCCGGAAGTCGACGGCCAGCTTGGCCACCCACGCGCACGCTTCCGGGTCATCGCCGTTGACGTGAAAGATCGGCGCCCCGATCATTTTCGCGACGTCGGTGCAGTATTCGCTGGACCGCGAATACTCCGGCGCGGTGGTGAAGCCGATCTGGTTGTTGGCGATGATGTGGATGGTGCCGCCGACGCGGTAACCGGGCAGGTTGGCCAGGTTCAGGGTCTCGGCGACCACGCCCTGACCGGCGAACGCGGCGTCGCCGTGCAGCATCATCGGCACCACCGAGAAGGCCTTCTCGTCCCCGTGGTCTTCCGCGCCCCGGTCCAGCAGGTCCTGCTTCGCCCGGACCAAACCCTCCAGCACCGGGTCGACGGCTTCCAGGTGCGACGGGTTGGCGGTCAGCGATACCTGAATGTCGTTGTCGCCGAACATCTGTAGGTACACACCGGTGGCGCCCAGGTGGTACTTGACGTCTCCGGAGCCGTGCGCCTGCGCCGGGTTGAGGTTGCCCTCGAACTCGCTGAAGATCTGGGAGTACGGCTTGCCGACGATGTTGGCCAGCACGTTGAGCCTGCCCCGGTGCGGCATGCCGATGACCACCTCGTCGAGGCCGTGCTCGGCGCACTGATCGATCGCCGCGTCCATCATCGGAATGATGCTTTCCGCGCCTTCCAGTGAAAACCGTTTCTGCCCAACATATTTGGTCTGCAGGAAGGTTTCGAAGGCCTCGGCCGCGTTCAGCTTGCTCAGGATGAACTTCTGCTCGGCCACCGTCGGTTTGACGTGCTTGGTCTCGACGCGCTGCTGCAGCCATTCCTGCTGCGACGGTTCGAGAATGTGGGTGTACTCCACGCCGATGTGGCGGCAGTAGGCGTCGCGCAGCAGGCCCAGCACGTCGCGCAGCTTCTTGTACTCGCAACCGGCGAAGCCGTTGACCTTGAACACCCGGTCGAGGTCCCACAGCGTCAGGCCGTGGTTGAGGATCTCGAGGTCGGGGTGGCTGCGGAATCGGCTGCCGTCCAACCGCAGCGGATCGATGTCGGCCATCAGGTGACCGCGATTGCGGTAGGCCGCGATCAACTCCATCACCCGGGCGTTCTTGTCGACGATCGAGTCCGGGTTGTCGGTGCTCCAGCGCACCGGCAGGTACGGGTTGCCCAGCTCGCGGAAGATCTCGTCCCAGAAGGCGTCCGACAGCAGCATCTCGTGGATGGTGCGCAAGAAGTCGCCCGACTCCGCGCCCTGAATGATGCGGTGGTCGTAGGTCGAGGTCAGCGTGATCAGCTTGCCGATGCCCAGTTCGGCGATGCGTTCCTCGCTGGCGCCCTGGAACTCCGCGGGGTACTCCATGGCGCCGACACCGATGATGGCGCCCTGGCCGCTCATCAGCCGCGGCACCGAGTGCACGGTGCCGATGGTGCCCGGATTGGTCAGCGAAATGGTCACTCCGGCAAAGTCTTCGGCGGTCAGCTTGCCGTCACGGGCGCGCCGCACGATGTCTTCGTAGGCGGTGACGAACTGCGCGAAGCGCATGGCTTCGCAGCCCTTGATGCCGGCGACCACCAGGGAACGCTTGCCATCTTTGCCCTGCAGGTCGATGGCCAGGCCCAGGTTGGTATGCGCCGGTGTGACGGCGGTCGGCTTGCCGTCGACCTCGGCGTAGTGCCGATTCATGTTCGGGAACTTCTTGATCGCCTGCACCAGCGCGTACCCGAGCAGGTGGGTGAACGAGATCTTGCCGCCGCGGGTGCGCTTGAGCTGGTTGTTGATGACGATCCGGTTGTCGATCATCAGCTTGGCCGGGACGGCGCGGACGCTGGTCGCGGTCGGCACGTCCAGCGACGCCGACATGTTCTTGACGACGGCCGCCGCGGCGCCGCGCAGCGTCTGCAGCTCGTCGCCTTCGGCCGGCGGGGGAGTCGGGGACTTCGCCGGTCGCGCCGGGACCCCATTGCCGGCGGCCGGGCTGACGGGGGGCGTGGGCTTGGCGGGTTCGGGGGTCTGCGGGGCCCCCGGCGCCGGAGCCGGTGTCGCGGGTGCCGCAGCCGCGGTGGGCGAGCCATCACCGCTGGTCGTAGCGGTCGGCGCGGGTTCGCCGGCCGGCTCGGGGTTGTAGTCGACCAGGAACTCGTGCCAGCTCGGATCGACTGACGAGGGGTCGTCGCGGAACTTGCGGTACATCTCCTCGACCAGCCATTCGTTTTGCCCGAATGGTGAACTTATGTTGCTCACGACCGCAGTTCGCCTCAATCCTTCTGTTCCGCAGGCGCATTGCCGCGGCGCCTGCCGCCTTGCCGGCCCCGGATGACCGAGCACTTCACACCCATGGCGGTACCCATTGTTCCGCCCTATAAAGGCTAACCTTTCGCCGCCGATCCGCCAGGTTGACCGGGGGCACGCTGCGCCCGGCTTGGACTACGCGGCGACCCGCTGCGCCCGCGGCCGCGCCTGCGATCGCCGCTAACCGGCTTCGTGGATGGGTGGCACCAGATGCAGCGCGCGTGGCCAGCGTGCGGGCGGCGTGCCGAACGCCCTGTTGGCGTTGCGAATCGTCTTCTTGCCGGCAAGGTAGTTGCCGATGGCGCCGACCACGACGCCGATTCCCACCGGTAGCAGTTTGCCGAACAACAGGGCGCCGCGCCGCAAGGTGTACTTCCTGACCCAGGACTTGAGCAGCCGCGAGTTCAACCGCGACATCGACGACAGCGGCAGGGCGGCCAGGCTCTCGGAGATCCAGCCGCCGTTGGTGCGCCCCGGTCCGATCAGTTGCCTGACGGCGTGCTCGCTGTTGTCACCGGCGAGGACGGCCAGCACCAGCGCGCGGCGCCTTTCGTAGTGGTCGGCCGGAATGTCGTGGACCACCGCCACCGCCAGGACGAAGAACGCGGTGGCCTCCAGGAACGTCACCGTTTCCGCGGCCGCCGCGGACAGGGCACTGATCGTGCCGATGCCGGGGACGGTCGCCGCGGCCCCGACGGCAATGCCGCCGGCCGTCACGATGCCCAGGTATCGCTTCTGCAGCTTGGCGAGGATCTCCGCCGGGCTGGCTTTGGGGTGCGCGTTGCGCAGCCGGGTGACATAGGCCTCGGCGGCCGGCCCCTGTAACCGCGAGCCCCGCTCGATGACCTGCGCCAACGCTCGCGCGGACATCTTGGGTCGACCGTTGCTCTCAGTCTGTGGCTGTCCAGCGTCGGACATGGTGAAAAACCGGTTCGGCGACCTTTTCCGTCGAGCCCGCATATTGTCTCTCCTGCAGATGGCGTCCCCCCAGGCTAACGCGCCGGTGGGCAAATCCTGACGCGTTGTGCACTCTGACCGGATCCTTGGCTGCCGGCCGATTGCCTCACCGGGAATAATGCAGGCTGGATGTCTGCGACGGTCAGCGCCGTTCGGCGGTCCTCATGCCGTTCACCGCGCCGCACGCGTGGCGTTGACCTGCGTGGTTGGGGCCGGCAGACCAGACGGACCGATACGGCTGAACAGCATCGTCGGGAGCGAAACGAGGTTAGTGGATGACCACGGCTACGCCCCGCACACCAGGGGAAGCGCGGCGCGCGGGCTCGGGCCCGGCGCGGGCCGCCCGACGCTGGGACTTTCTCACCCGGAGCTCGCCGCAGTCAGAGAACCCCTGGAACCCGCTGTGGGCGATGATGATCGGCTTCTTCATGATCATGGTCGACTCGACCATCGTCGCAATCGCGAACCCGACCATCATGGCCAGTCTGCGCATCGGCTACGACACCGTGGTCTGGGTGACCAGCGCTTACCTGCTGGGCTACGCGGTGGTGTTGCTGGTGGCCGGGCGGTTGGGTGACCGGTTCGGCCCCAAGAACCTGTACCTGATCGGCCTGGTGGTGTTCACCGTCTCCTCGGTGTGGTGCGGACTGGCCGGTAGCGCCGCCATGCTGATCGCCGCGCGCGTCGTGCAGGGCGTCGGCGCGGGGCTGCTCACCCCGCAGACCCTGTCGACCATCACCCGGATCTTCCCGGCCGAGCGGCGCGGCGTCGCCGTGAGCCTGTGGGGTGCCACCGCCGGTGTCGCCAGCCTGGTGGGCCCGCTGGCCGGCGGTGTGCTGGTCGACGGGCTGGGGTGGCAGTGGATCTTCTTCGTCAACGTCCCCATCGGCGTGATCGGGCTGGGGCTGGCGTATTGGCTGATTCCGGTGCTGCCCACCCAGTCGCACCGCTTTGACCTGATCGGGGTCGGGCTGTCCGGGGTGGGCATCTTCCTGATCGTGTTCGGGCTGCAACAGGGGCAGGCCGCGCACTGGCAGCCCTGGATTTGGGCAATGATCGTCGCGGGCGTCGGATTCATGACGGCCTTCGCGTTCTGGCAGTCGCTGAACGCCCACGAGCCGCTGATTCCGTTGGTGATTTTCGGGGACCGCGATTTCAGCCTGTGCAACGTCGGGGTCGCCATCATCTCGTTCACCGCGACGGCCATGATGCTGCCGCTGACGTTCTACGCGCAGGCCGTGTGCGGGCTGTCGCCGACGCGATCGGCGTTGCTGATCGCGCCGATGGCGATCGCGAACGGTGTCTTTGCGCCGTTCGTCGGCAGGCTCGTCGACAAATACCACCCCCAACCGGTGCTCGGGTTCGGCTTTTCGGTGCTGGCGATCGCGCTGACGTGGCTGACCTTCGAGATGTCGCCGACGACGCCGATCTGGCGGCTGGTGTTGCCGTTCTTCGCGATGGGTGTCGGGATGGCGTTCGTGTGGTCACCGCTGACCGCGACGGCGACACGTAACCTGCCGCCGCACCTGGCCGGCGCGGGCTCTGCGGTGTACAACTCCGTGCGCCAGCTCGGCGCGGTGCTCGGCAGCGCCGGCATGGCCGCGTTCATGACGTGGCGGATCACCGCCGAAATGCCGCGCCCGCCGTCCGGCGGCGGCGAGGAGACGCTGACCTTGCAGCTGCCCGCGTTCCTGCGGGAACCGTTCGCCGCCGCGATGTCGCAATCGGTGCTGTTGCCCGCGTTCATCGCGCTGTTCGGGATCGTCGCCGCACTGTTCTTGGCGGGCTATGCGCCCTGGTCGCACAACGGCGACGGCAGGGGCGGCGACGATCTGCTCGCGCCCGCCGACGACGGCGACGTCGTCGATGAGGACTATGACGACGACGCGTACGTCGAGTTCGTCCTGGTGCGCGAGCCCGAGGGCCCCGAGCCGGGGCGGGTCGATCGTGCGCGGCCGGCGCCCACCGACGTGGCGCGCCGCGGCCCCGCCGATTCGCGGCACACCGTGCTCGACGATCCGGCCGGGCAGGCCCAGCCGATCGGCCACGCCCACAACGGTTCTCATGTGGACAGCGGCAAACGCCTTCGCCAGGTGGCGGTGCGGCGCCCGCCGAAGTCAATCCCGCCGGGCGATCGGCTCACCCGCCCGCCGCGCCGCCAACACAACGGCTCGGCCGGACGGCATTTCACCGAGGGTGAATCGCTGCGGGGCCAGCACCACCGTTCCGATCCGGACGACGACCCCACCGGTTCGGGGCGGCACTCGTCGGCCGGCTAGGCGGTTACCGCAGATCGGGCTGGGTGAGCGCCAGGAAGGCGCCCAGGTCGATCAGGCCCGCGGGTGTGGCAGGCAGGTACTCCGTCAGTGACGGCGAGCGCACGATCACGGCCGCGTACTGGGCCCGGCTCACCGCGACGTTGAGCCGATTCCTGTTGAGCAGGAACGAGATTCCGCGCGGCACCACATCCATGGACGACACCGTCATCGAGATGAAGACGACCGGCGCCTGCCCGCCCTGGAACTTGTCGACCGTCCCCACCCGCACCCCGCCGAGTCCCGCGGCGGTCAACCGCTGGCGCAGCAGTGCCACCTGGGCGTTGTAGGGCGCCAGCACCATCACATCGGCGGGGGTCAACGGGCGGGTGCCGTGCTCGTCGGTCCACGACGCGCCCAGCCGCTTGCCGATCTCGGCGACTATCGCGTCGGCCTCCTCGGGGCTTTCGGTCGAGTTGCCCTGGTGCTCAACCGAAAGCAGCTGCACGCCGGGCCCATACCCGTCGAGGTGGCGGGCGGCGGTGCAGTCGTGGGAATGCAGCCTGTCCTCGTAGGAGAGCGCCGACACCGCGGCGCAGACGGCCGGATGCATCCGATAGGACAGGTCCAGGAAGTAGCCGCGTTCGTCGGGCAGCGTGCGCTGACCGTCGACCAGCCACTCCAGCGCGGAGGTGTCCACCGGCTCCGGATGAGTGCCCTGGCTGACCTGCGGCAACTGCTGAGGGTCGCCGAGCAGCAGCAGGTTGGCGGCGGCCGGGGCCACCGCAACGGTGTTGGCCAAACAGAATTGGCCGGCTTCGTCGATCACCAGCAGATCCAGGCTTCCCGGCGGTATCCGGTTAACGTTGGCGAAATCCCATGCCGTGCCGCCGATCACGCATCCCGGCGTGTCGGCCAGGAACGCTGCGTACGCGCCGCCGTCGATCTCGCGCCAGCGCGGGGCCTGGCGGTCGTAGCGCTTCTTCGCGATCCGTTGCGGATCCAGGCCGGCGTCGATCAGACAGTCCAGCAGGTTCTCCACGGTGGCATGCGATTGCGCGACGACACCGACGCGCCAGCCGTGTTTGGTGACCAGGCCGTGGATCACCCGGGCGGCGGTGTGCGTCTTGCCGGTACCGGGCGGTCCGTGCACCGCCAGGTACGACGAATCCAGATCGAGCAGCGCCGCGGTGATGTCGGCGACGGTGTCGTCGCTGCGCGGCAGGGGAGCGCCGCTCCGCGCGCGGGGCGGCCGGCGCAGCAGCACGTCGACGATCGCGCTGCGGGGCAGTTGCGGCAATCCGGTGGCCACCGCGGCGGCGGTCGCCTCGATCGACTCGCGCAGGGCCGTCGTCGGAATGGGCGCACCGGGGGTCAGCGCGAACGGCAATTGTTGAAAAGTCTTGCCGTCACTGCCAACTCGTTCAAGCACGACCAATTCGGTGGGGACCGCCGGATCGTCGGCCTCGATGACCGAGGCCCGGCCGGCCGCCCGTCGGTCCGGATTGTCGGACATGCCGGGCGGCGCCGGTGGGTTGTAGAGCGCAAAGACGTCACTCTTCAGGTCCCCGCGCGCCAGCACGCCGCGTAGCGCAAGCCGTCGCTGCGGTTTGCGGGCGCGGGGAGGCGTGTGCCAGTCGACACTGACCGAGGCGTGCTCGGCTACGAACACATCGGTGTTGTCCGCCCACTCGTCGATGGGGAAGTTCAGCCGGTCGAAATGCGCCCACCAGAAGGGTTTGTCCTCGCGCCGGTGGTAGCCGCGCGCCGCGGCCAGCAGCGCCACGGCCGTCTGCTGCGGGGTGCGGTCGTCGATGCCGGCCGCTCCGCTGAACGTCGACAACGTCACCGCCAGCTGGTCGCGGTCGTCGACGGTGTTGCCGTCGGCCACGGGCTGGGCGCCGATCGGTACGACGCCGGATTCGTAGGCGCGCAACATCAGCCAGTTACGCAGCTGCTGAGTCGACCGGCAGTCGTAGTGGTTGTAGTCCTCGATCTCCTTGAGCACGGACGCGGCCTCGTCGCCGCTGCCGTCCGCCTGCAGCTCGCAGTACCGTGCGTAGGAGGTGATCGAACCGGTGGCCGTGGTCACGTCACCCGCGCGCAGTTGGGCTCCCATGTAGAGCGGCTCCAGCGCCTTGAGGCTGAACGACTCCGCGCCCACGCGAATGCTCCTGCGCACCAAGGGGTAAAGGTCGACCAGCGTGCCGCTGCGCAGTAGTTCGTCGACCTCGTCCTCGCCCACCCCATAGCGCCCGGCGAGCCGCAACAACGCGGTCTTCTCGTACGGCGCGTAGTGGTAGATGTGCATATTCGGGCGGCGCTTGCGGCGCTTGGACACCAGCGCCAGGAAATCGATCAGCGCCTTGCGTTCGTCGGCCCGGTTGTGTGCCCACAGTGGTCGGAATCTCCCCGTCGGCCCCGCCTCCAGAACGCCGAACAGGTATTCCAGGCCCCAGTCGCGACCATCGATGGTCCACAGCGGATCGCCTTCGAAGTCGAAGAACAGGTCGCCCGGGTCGGGTTCGGGCAGCAGGGCCAGCGGCTGCGGGTCAATCACCTCGACCTGAGGGATACCGGTTTCACGTTGGCGGACTTGCAGTTTCGCCTGGATGGTCAACTTGCTCAGCACGCCGGCGGCCAGATCGGGCACCGGGCCGCGATGATCGGCCAGCTCCCCGACCGTCCTGATGCCGGCGTCAAAGAGCTTGTCCCGCTGGTCTACTCGCATGCCGGCGACCAGCAGCACGTCGTCGGCCCCCCGCAGCTGGTCGAGGCACACCGGGCAGCGAAAGCAGGCGGACACGCCCTCGTCGTCCCAGCGAACCGCGGCGCCCCTTGCGTAGTGCTCATCGAGCAGGCGCTGCAGGCGTGCCCGCTGGGAGCGGTACACCGGAATCAGGTCGCACACGCGGTGGCGCACCGCGGTTCCGTCGCCCAGCCGCAGTTCGGCCTCCGGCGCGACCGGGATGCCGGAGGCGGCCAACGCGTCGGCGTAGGCGGCCAGCTGCAACAGCGCGGTCACCTTGGCCGAGCGGGCCAGTTTGGTGTCGACGACGCGGTACCGATCACCGTCGCGCACCAGGAAATCGGCGAAGCCGACGAAGCGGCCGTCGAACATGGCGGCCTGGTACACCACGGGCGCGCGGTCGGCGACGGCCCGCCGGGTCGCGTCGGCGGCCGCAGTCAGGCCGGCGGGCGTGTAGGCGGGGCGGCCGATGATCGCGACGGCCTGGCCGAACCGGTCGCGCAGCGAGGCGAGTTCGCGTCGCTCGTGTTCGCTACCGAGCTCGGCCGTCCGCGCCAGCAGCCCGTCCTCGACGGTGACGGCGGGCCCGCGGCCAAGCCTCGCGTCGAAGTCCCGTAGCAGCGCGAATTCGCAGCGGGCGGCGGCGGCAAGATCCGATGCGCTGTAAACGATGCTGTCGCCGGAGACCAACACTGGAGCCACTGTAGGGCAGCCCTCCGACACCAGCGCCGTGTCGGACGGGCGTGTGCCGGATCAGTGGGCGGGTGTATTGCCGATGAGTTCGACCGCGTTGCCGTTCCAGTGGAACTTCACGTTGGTGTTCAGGCCGTTGATCCCGCTGGGATACGTCAGCGCCACCGTGTCACCCGTGGTTTGCGCCGGGTCCACGCCGTTGAATCCGTAGGTATCGGGCACACCCTGCGGGATGAATTGGCCCAGGTGGAACAGGACCGCACGGGTGGTCGGGCTGACCGCGTTGGTGTTGGCCTTGATGATGATCGCCGACAGCTGCGCGCACTGGTTGTAGTTGCCGGCCAGCGGTTCGGGGTTCCAGGGCTGCTGACTGCGCGGGTCGCGTGGCAGCTCGGAGACCACCTTGGCGATGGTGGGCGAGGCGAGGTTGACCGCGCAGGGATCGGCCGGCGGGGCGTTGGGAGGCTGGGCGGCCGCCGGCGGTGTGGCCGGGGCCGTGATCGACGCCGTCTCCGAAGTCGTCCTGGCCTGCGGCGTCTTAGCGGCGGTGGAGTCTCCCGAGCCGCAGCCGGTCAACGTCAAGGTGAGCAGAGCGACAGCCGCCGAGCCGGCCAGTGGCTCGGTACGACACGGTAGCGACCACACACCGGGCACCGTACCGTCATCGGGTCCGGGGTTGTGGCAGGCACGGCCGGGTGTGCTGATGATCACCGGATCGGCCGATTGGCCGTTACCCGCAGCGCTCAGCTCCGCTGATCTCGCGGTCACCGCGGGGCCTTCGGGTGGGTGACCCGCAGCGGTCAGCTCCGCTGATCTCGCGGTCACCGCGGGGCCTTCGGGTGGTGACCCGCAGCGCTCAGCTCCGCTGATCTCGCGGTCACCACTAGACTCCTTGGACGATGACCCTCTCGGACAGCTCGACTGAAGCTGCCTCAACGACGTTTGCCGACCTGCAGATCAACCCCTCGGTCTTGCGGGCGATCGCCGACGTCGGCTACGAATCGCCCACCGGCATTCAGGCCGCGACGATCCCGGCGCTGATGGCGGGCTCCGACGTCGTCGGGCTGGCCCAGACCGGCACCGGCAAGACCGCCGCCTTCGCGATCCCGATCCTGTCCAAGATCGACGTCACCAGCACCGCCACCCAGGCGCTGGTACTCGCCCCCACCCGGGAGCTGGCCCTGCAGGTGGCCGAGGCCTTCAGCCGGTACGGGGCCCATCTGCCCAAGATCAACGTCCTGCCCATCTACGGCGGCTCCTCCTACAGCGTGCAGCTGGCCGGGCTGCGACGCGGCGCCCATGTGGTGGTCGGCACCCCGGGCCGGGTCATCGACCACCTCGAGCGCGGGACGCTGGACCTGTCCCACGTCGACTACCTGGTGCTCGACGAGGCCGACGAGATGCTCACCATGGGCTTCGCCGAAGAAGTCGATCGCATCCTGTCCGAAACCCCGGAATACAAACAGGTGGCGTTGTTCTCCGCGACCATGCCGCCCGCCATCCGCAAGATCACCACCAAGTATCTGCACGATCCGCTCGAGGTCAGCACCAAGGCGAAAACCGCTACCGCCGAGAACATTTCGCAGCGCTACATCCAGGTCGCCGGCCCCCGCAAGATGGACGCGCTGACCCGGGTTCTCGAAGTCGAGTCGTTCGAGGCGATGATCGTCTTCGTCAGGACCAAACAGGCCACCGAGGAGGTCGCCGAAAGGCTCAGGGCCCGAGGCTTTTCCGCGGCGGCCATCAACGGTGACATCCCGCAGGGCCAGCGCGAGCGGACCGTCGCCGCCCTGAAGGACGGCAGCATCGACATTCTGGTCGCCACCGACGTGGCCGCACGCGGGCTCGACGTCGAGCGGATATCGCACGTGCTCAACTACGACATCCCGCATGACACCGAGTCTTACGTGCACCGGATCGGGCGCACCGGCCGCGCCGGACGTTCGGGAACCGCGTTGCTGTTCGTCTCCCCGCGCGAGCGGCACCTGCTCAAGGCAATCGAAAAGGCCACCCGGCAAACGCTCACCGAAATCGAACTGCCCACCGTCGAGGACGTCAACGCCCAGCGGGTGGCCAAGTTCGCCGATTCGATCACCAGTGCGCTCGGTGCCCCCGGAATCGATTTGTTCCGCAAGTTGGTGCAGGACTACGAACGCGAGCACGACACCCCGATGGCCGACATCGCCGCCGCGCTGGCACTGCAATCCCGCGACGGCGAGGAATTCTTGATGGCGCCCGAACCGCCGCCGGAGCGGCGCGAGCGTCGCACCGAACGGCGTGACCGCCCCGAAAGACCAAGGAATGCAAAGCCCTTCGCCACCTATCGCATCGCGGTGGGCAAGCGGCATAAGATCGGCCCGGGCGCGATCGTCGGCGCCATCGCCAACGAGGGCGGGCTGCATCGCAGCGATTTTGGCCATATCGCGATCGGGCCGGATTTCTCGTTGGTGGAACTGCCGGCCAAGTTGCCCAAGTCGACAGTGAAAAGGCTTGAGAACACCCGTATTTCGGGGGTGCTGATCAACCTGCAGCCGGAGCGCGCATCCGCCAACAAGCCCCGCGGCCGCGACGGTGGGAAGCCGCGCAGGAAACCCGGCGGATGACGCTGTCCGAAGAGCAAGACGCCCAGGGCGGGCTCGAGCAGACCTCTCGCGTCGACCGGATCGCCTCGCTGACGGGGGTCCGCGCGGTCGCCGCGCTCCTCGTCGTCGGCACCCACGCGGCCTACACCACCGGCAAGTACACGCACGGCTATTGGGGCCTGGTCGGTTCCCGGATGGAGATCGGGGTGCCGATCTTCTTCGTCCTCTCCGGCTACCTGCTGTTCCGCCCGTGGGTGAAGTCGGCGGCGCGAAACGGTCCACCGCCGTCGCTGAGTCGCTATGCGTGGCACCGGGTTCGGCGCATCATGCCCGCCTACGTCATCACCGTGTTGTTCGCCTACGTCCTGTATCACTTCCGCGATGCCGGGCCGAATCCCGGGCACAGCTGGCTGGGGCTGGCGCGCAACCTGACGCTGACCCAGATCTACTGCAACGGCTACCTGGGCAAGTATCTGCATCAGGGGCTGACCCAGATGTGGAGCCTGGCGGTGGAAGCCTCGTTCTACGTGTTGCTGCCACTGCTGGCATACCTGCTGCTGGTGGTCATCTGCCGACGACAGTGGCAGCCGAAATTGGTGCTGGGCGCCCTGGCGGGGATGGTGTTGATCAGCCCGGCCTGGCTGGTGCTGGTACATACCGATCACTGGTTTCCCGACGGCGCGCGGCTGTGGCTGCCCACCTATTTGGCGTGGTTCCTCGCCGGCATGATCCTGACCGTGCTGCAGGAGATGGGGGTTCGCGGTTACGGATTCGTGGCCATTCCGCTGGCGGTGATCAGTTATTTCATCGTGTCCACGCCCATCGCCGGCGCGCCCACGACCTCCCCGGCGACGCTGAGCGAGGCATTGTTCAAGACGTGTTTCTATGCCGTCATCGCCGCGCTCGCGGTGGCGCCGCTGGCCCTGGGTGATCACGGCTGGTATTCGCAAATCCTGGCCAGCCGCCCGATGGTGTGGCTGGGGGAGATCTCCTATGAGATCTTCCTGATCCACCTGATCACCATGGAATTCGCGATGGACTACGTGGTCCGCGCGCGGGTCTACACCGGCTCGATGCTCTACCTGTACGTGGCGACGATCGTCGTGACGATCCCGCTGGCGTGGCTGCTGCACCGTTTCACCCGCGTCCGGGACTAAGCCACCAAGCCGGTTAGCGACGGGCGCCTGCCGGCGTCACAATCGGCACGACGAATTCCTCGATCATCGCCCGTTCCTCGTCTTCGTCGCGGCCCGGATACGTCAGCAGCGAGACGATCACCCGCACCGTCCAGCGAGCCCGGCGTTCGACGACGGCGGGATCGTCGGCCCCCAGCGAGTGCAGGAACGCCACCGCCAAAGCCGCGATCACCTCGGACTGCCCGGCCAATTCGCCACCCACCGGCGGGCGGGTGGTGGCGAACCAGGATGCCAGAGCCGGGCTGTCGCGAACCATTTCCAACGTGACGAGGATGCTCGCCACCAGCCGGTCGCGCGGGTCCTCGATGTCGCCGGTGCGCGCGACGATCTCGCGGCCCAGCCGACGGGTTTCGCGGTGGACGTAGGCGGTGCGCAGCGCCTCGCGATTCTCGAAGTAGCGGTACAGCGTCGCGCGGGAACAGCCTGCCGCCCTAGCGATTTCGTTCATCCCGATGGAATCCGAGTCGCGCTCCGTGTAGAGTCGCTCGGCCGCGTCGAGTATCCGGTCGGCGGCCGCTTCGGTCCGGTGCGCACCCAGCCAGTCGTTGCCCGGCATCAGGACTTCACTCGAATCGGCACCGACAGCGGGCGCCGCACATAACTGCCGCCGGCCCAGACGATGCCGGATTCGTCCACGTCGAAGTCGGGGCAGCGGGCCAGCAGTTCGGTCAGCGCAACGCGGGATTGCATCCGCGCCGCGGCGGCGCCCAGGCAGTGGTGTGCGCCGTGGCTGAACGTCATTATGTTGCGTGGGCAGCGGGTCACGTCGAGTTGGTCAGCGTCCGAACCGTATTGGCGTTCATCGTGGTTGGCCGAGCCGTACAGCAGCAGCACCCGACGCCCGGCCGGGATGGTGGTCTCGCCGACGGTCACGTCGCGGGTGACGGTGCGGGCCAATCCCTGCACCGGCGAGGTCATCCGCAGCAATTCCTCGACCGCATCGGGAATGCGGTCCGGGTCGTCCACCAGCAGCCGGCGTTGGTCGGGTCGTTGGTGCAGCAGCGGCATCGAGCCGCCGAGCATGCCGGTGACGGTGTCGTTGCCGCCGGTGACCATCGTGAAGGTGAAGGCCAGGATCGACAGCGTGCCGGCGACGTCGCCGTCGGTGCCCACTCCGGCAGCTACCAGGTGCGAGATGGTGTCGTCCTCGGGCTCGGTCCGGCGCCGCTCGATCAGCCCGGTGAAGTAGGCCATCATCGACCCGACCGCGTCGCCGACGGTTTCCAGCGCGCCGGCGACGCCGCCCTCGGCGGTGTTGGCCGCGACGATCGCCTGGGTCCAGCCGTCGAATTGGGCCCAATCCTCTTCGGGCACGCCGAGATAATGGGCGACCACCATCGACGGCAGTGGTTTGAACAGCTCGGCGACGATGTCGCCGCCGCCGGCCGCGCGCAACCCCTCGATGCGCTCAACGACGAACTCTTGGACCTTGGGCTCCACCGCTTCGACCTGCCGAGGCGTGAAGCCGCGCGACACCAGCTTGCGGAACTGCGTGTGCACCGGCGGATCCTGCATCACAAACGGTGGATTATCTTGCAGCCCAATCATTTCCAGGTCGTGGTAGTTGACGGTCAGCCCCTGCGCGGAGGAGTAGGTCTCGTGGTCGCGGGCCGCGGTCCACACGTCGGCGTGCCGCGAGAGCACGTAGTAGTCATCCTCGGGATGTTTCGCCGGCACCACGTGGTGCACCGGGTCGTGATCGCGCAACGCGCGGTACATCGGCCACGGGTTCGGCCAGGTGGCAGCGGTGGCGAGCTGGAATTCGACCGGTGCGTTGTGAGACATCACGGCAGCCATGTCTCATTCGTACGACAGTGACGGCACTATGTCAATCGTTGCCCGCGTCGAGGGCGCGGGCGCGAAGGCTGTGGTGTGTCGACGAATCCCAACCATGTCGCGGTCCGGATGGGCCGAAACGCTCGAGGCTGATGAAGGTTACGAAGGCTCGTCTTCGGCGGCGGAGTCGTGGTGTGCGGCCAGGTGGTCCACAATTCGTTCGTTGAGGGTGGCGAGCGTGTCGAGCTCGGCAGGGGTGAGCAGGTCGACGAAGTTGCGGCGGACGTCCTGCACGTGCCGGGGTGCCGCCTTCTCGATGGCGGCGCGGCCGGCCGGCAGCAGGCAGACCATGGTGCTGCGGGCGTCGTCGGGATTGGGCTCACGGCCGATCAACCCGTCCTTTTCCATGCGCCGCACCTGGTGGGAGACGCGGCTCTTTTCCCAGCCCAGTGCGTTGCATAGTTCGCGGGCGGGCATGCGGTCCCCGTCGTGAGCTGAGAGCACGGCCAGGACTTCGTAGTCAGCTCCGGATAGCGCCGATTCCTGCAGGCTTCGATTCAGGTGCGCGACGAGCCGATGATGTGCGTGCATGAAGGCGCGCCAGGCGCGGTCTTCGCGGGGGTTGAGCCAGTTCGGTTCCATCAGCGCCCATGCTACCCCGGTTGGTTGACGCATCATCCAAAAACCGGTTAAGGTTGATGAGTCAACCATTCTCTACAAGTCGGGACGGGACACTTCATGAACAGCATCAGCGTCATCGGTTCGGGGAACATGGCCAGCGCCATCGGCGCCCTGGCCGCCAAGGGCGGCAACGCCGTCGAATTTGTAAGCCGCGATGCGGACAAGGCCGCGGCACTGGCCAGTGCGCTCGGCAACGGCGCCACGGCCGGAACCTGGGCCGCCGCCCCGGCCGGCGACATCGTGATCCTCGCCGTGCCGTACGCCAGCGCAGTGCCGGTCGTCACCCAGTACGGGGATGCGCTGGCCGGAAAGATCATCGTCGACATCACCAACCCGTTCAACTCCACCGGCACCGGGCGGGCCGTACCCGACGACACCTCCGTCGCGGAAATGATCGCGAAGGCCGCTCCCACAAGCGCCCATGTCATCAAGGCGTTCAACACCCTGTTCCGCGACGTCCTGGCCGCGGGCGGCCCACTGGATGTCTTCATCGCCGGCGACGACGCGCAGGCCAAGGCGAGCATGTCGGTGTTTATCGAGAGCCTAGGGCTGCGCCCTCTCGACGTCGGGCTGTTGCCGATGGCGCGGGTCCTGGAGAACGCCGGGCTGCTGCAGATGGGCCTCATGTCGCACGCCGTGAAGCACACAAATTTCGCTCTCGGCATCAGCGTTTTCAGCTGAGCACGCTCGTACCACCTACCTGAGAAGGACTGTCACATGCACGTTTTCGTTACCGGCGGGACCGGCCATGCCGGCTCGCACATCATCCCCGAGCTGATCGGCGCCGGGCACGAGGTCACCGGACTGGCCCGGTCGGACGACGCCGCGGCGGCCCTGTCCGCGCTCGGCGCCAAGGTGCGCCGCGGCAACATCGAGGACCTCGACGGGCTCAAGGAGGCGGCCGCGGAATCCGACGGTGTCATCCACGTCGCGTTCCGGCGCGACCAGCTCGCAACCGGCGGGATCGATGCCGTCGCCGCCGTGGAGTTCGAGCAAGTCGCGGCGCTCGGCGAAGCACTTGCGGGAACAGGAAAGCCATTAGTCACCGCGGGCAGCATAGGCAGCCCCGGGGAGGACCTCGGCCGACCGGCCACCGAGAACGACCCGGTCCTGCCCGGCGGCCAAAAGTACAAGGGCACCTTGCGGTTTCGAAACGCCGTGGAGGCAGCCGTACTCGGCCTCGCCGAGCAAGGTGTCCGGTCGTCGGTCGTACGGCTTCCGCTCATCGCGCACAGCACCGCCGATACTGCCGGCTTCCTCCCAGGGTTGATCGCACTCGCAAAGGACAAGGGCGTCGCCGGCTACCCCGGAGACGGTACAAACCGGTGGGTCACCGTGCACATCCGCGACGCCGCCTCGTTGTTCCGCTTGGCGCTGGAGAAGAGTCCGGCCGGCAAGTCGTGGCACGCGGCAGAGGACGAGGGCACTCCGTTCCGCGCGATCGCCGAAGCCATCGGCAACCGTCTGGGCCTGCCCGTCGTGAGCATCCCCGCAGACGTCCTCATGCTGCCGGGGTACTTTGGCGCCCTGGCGTATCCGGTCACGATGGACCTCCCGGCATCCAACCTCATCACTCGCCAGACCCTCGGCTGGGAACCCGCTCAGCCCGGCCTGTTCGCCGATTTGGACAACGGCAATTACTTCCCCGCCAACTGACGGTCCAAGTGTTCACGACAGACGATGACGCGCAAACGAATGGAGGGATCATGGGAAAACTCGATGGCAAGGTCGCGGTAATCACCGGCGCGACAAGCGGCATGGCGCTGGCCGGCGCCAAGTTGTTCGTTGACGAAGGAGCGCACGTCTTCATTTCGGGCCGGCGGAAGGATGCACTGGACGAAGCCGTCAGGCTGATCGGCCGGAATGCGACTGGCGTGCAGGGTGATTCGTCGATCCTCGACGACCTGGACCTTCTGTTCGACACGGTCAGGCGGGATGCGGGCGCAATCGACGTGTTGTGGGCAAGTGCCGGCACGGGCGAGGCGCGCAGACTCGGCGACATCACCGAGGCGGACTTCCATGACGCCTTCTGGCTCAACGCGCGCGGCACGCTGTTCACGGTCCAAAAGGCGCTGCCGCTGTTCAACGATGGCGGCTCGATTTTCATGACCGGGTCAAACGCGTCGCTCAAGGGCTACCCCGGGTGGAGCGTGTACGCGGCGAGCAAGGCCGTGCTGCCCGCCTACGCACGGGTGTGGGTGTCCGAGTTGAAGGACAGGAAGATCCGGGTCAATGTCCTGACCCCCGGCGCGGTTATCACTCCGCTTCAGGAGCAGGTGCTAACTGAAGAGGAGAAGGCGCAGTTCGAATCCCTGATCCCGCGAGGAGGGATGGGCCGCCCCGAGGAGATCGCATCGGCCGCGTTGTTCCTCGCCTCGGACGACTCGAGCTATGTCAACGGCATGGAACTGGTTGTCGACGGCGGAATGTCGGCAATCTGATTGAGAGACAACGGTACTGGCACACCGACCAGGTCTCAAACACCACAGGCAACCAGGACACAAGGAGTAGCCATGACCACGTTCGCCGCGCACCGCGACGCCGTGGAATCCTTCGTCGACTGCATGCACGGCGGCGCAGACAAAGACGCTCTTTCCGCAATCCTCGCCGAGGACGTGGTGCTGTACGGCCCGCTGGCCGATGAGCCACTCCTCGGCCGCGAAACAGTCCTAGAAGCCATCCGGACCGTCGGCACGGTAGCGGCCGACCTCACCTACAAGGAAGTGCTCAGCGGTGAGACGCACCACGCCGCGCACTTCCGGCTGCAGATCGAAGACACCGTGGTCGACGGGATGGACTACATCCTGCTCGACGCGGACGGCAAGATCGCCGAGGTGACCATTTGGTGGCGCCCGCTACCCTCCGGCGTCCAGATGCAGGGGCACCTGGCGGCTCTCCTCGGCATGAAGCCCTGGGAACTTCACACCGATATGGAGTAACGGCGAAGGACGCCCCGCCCCGGGGCACCGAGCGCCCCGCCGGCCGGGCACTCGAGCGCGCGAACCTAAATACCCGACCCCGGGTTGAGGATGCCGTCGGGATCCAGCGCCTGCTTGATGCGCCGATTGAGATCCATCACATCGGGTCCCAGATAGCCGGCCAGCCAGGGCCGCTTCAACCGGCCGACGCCATGTTCGCCGGTGATGGTGCCGCCCAGCCCGACGGCCAGATCCATGATCTCGCCGAACGCCAGGTGGGCGCGTTCGGTCATGTCGGCATCGGCGGGGTCGTAGACGATCAACGGGTGGGTGTTGCCGTCGCCGGCGTGCGCGATCACCGAGATCATCAGGTCGCGTTCGGAGGCGATGCGCGCGATGCCGGTGACCAACTTGCCCAGCGCCGGAAGCGGCACCCCGACGTCCTCGAGCAGCAACGATCCCTTGGCCTCCACGGCCGGGATGCACATTCGCCGGGCGACGACGAACGCCTCGCCCTCGTCCGGATCGTCCGTCGAAAACACCTCCGTGGCAGCGTTTTCCGCGAACACCTCGGCCATGATTTCGGCGTCCTCGCTACCGGCGCGGCCGCGCTCGTCGGACCCTGCCACCAGCATGGCGGCCGCCCCGCGGTCCAAATCCATGCGCAGGGTGTCCTCGACGGCGTTGATCGCCGCCGAATCCATGAATTCCAGCATCGAGGGGCGCAGCCGCGCGGTGACGCCGAGCACCGCCTCGACCGCGTCCTCGACGGTCGCGAAGCTGGCCACCACGATGCTCGACGCGTTCTGTTTGGGCACCAGGCGCAGCGTCACCTCGGTGACGACGCCGAGCGTGCCCTCGCTCCCGACGAACAGCTTCGTCAGCGAAAGGCCCGCGACGTCTTTCAACCGCGGACCCCCCAGCCGCACCGCGGTGCCGTCGGCCAGCACCACCTGCATCCCCAGCACGTAGTCGGTGGTGACGCCGTACTTCACGCAGCACAGGCCGCCGGCGTTGGTGGCGATATTGCCGCCGATGCTGCAGATCTCGAACGACGACGGATCCGGCGGATACCACAGGCCGTGTTCGGCGGCCGCCTTCTTCACCTCGGCGTTGAACAGCCCGGGCTGACACACCGCGGTGCGGGTCACCGGGTCGATGGCGATGTCGCGCATCTTCTCGGTGGAGAGCACGATGCCGTTGTCCAGGGCGGTCGCCCCGCCGGACAGGCCGCTGCCGGCGCCGCGCGTCACGACGGGCACCCGGTGCGCGGCGGCCCAGCGCAGCACGGTCTGCACGTCCTCGGTGCGCCGCGGCCGCACCACGGCCAGCGGCTTGCCGGCCGACGGGTCGAAGGCGCGGTCCTGGCGGTAGCCCTCGGTCACGGTCGGGTCGGTGACGACCATCCCATCGGGCAGGTCGGCGATCAGGCTGGCCAGGGCGTCGGAGCTCACGGCCCGATACTAAGCCCGTGTCACGGGCCCGGGTCTTCGGCGAACTGCGGTGCGCCGTCCAGCTCACGCAGGGACGGGAGCCGGCAGGCGACGAGACCGATCTGCACGATCGGCACCGCCAGGGCCAGGAACGCGACCCTGAGCCCGGCCGCGTCGGCCAACGGGCCGGCCACCAGCAATCCCAACGGGCCCGCGGCGTACATCAGCCCCGTCATCACCCCGACCACTCGGCCGCGCAGATGGTGCGGGGCCCGGGTCTGCATCACGTAGTTGTAGATCGGCTGGATCGGTCCGTAGACCAACCCGGTCACCGCGCACAGCACCAGGATCACCGGCAACGGCGGAAGGAATGCGAGGCCGGCCGTCGCGGCGCCGAAGGTCAGCGTCGCGGTCAACACGGCCGTGCGCCGCCGCGTGTGTTTCGACAGGACGGCGTAGCCAAGCGCTCCCACCACGCCCCCCACCCCGAGTGCCATCAGCGCCCAACCCAACTGCGCGGGTTGGTGGTGGTCGCTGAAGTATTTCGGGAACAGCACGCTTTCCATCGGCAGGTAGAGCGCCGTGACGACCAGGTCGATCAGCCCCAGGGTCCGTAGCACCCGCAGGTTCCAGACGAATCGCATTCCTTCGACGACGCCGGACACCAATCCGCCGGGTCGCGTCGCGTGGTGGGGCTTGCCGGCGCCTTCGAGCCGCAGCGCCCCGATAGCAAGGAAGGACAACCCGAAACAACCGGACGTGACCCACATCGTGTTGATGCCGCCAACCGTGGCGATCATCAAACCGCCGATGCCCGGACCCACGATGTAGGCCAGGTTGAGAATCGCTTCGTAGACGCTGTTGGTGCGGTCCAGCGACCAGCCGGCCCGGGCGGCCGCCTCGGGCAGCATCGACTGGCGCGCGGTGGTCCCGGCCGGATCGAAGGCGGCCGAGAAGAATGCCAGTCCGGCCAGTTCGGCGACGTTGATCGCGTCCGCACCGAACAACCAGGCGATCAGCGGGACGGTCGCCACCGCGGTGCCCGACAGCGAATCCGAGATGAGCGACACCCGGCGGCGGCCGAACAAGTCGACTGCGGTGCCCGCGACGAGTGTGGACAGCACCAGGGGCAACGTCATGGCAGCGGCGACGACCGATGCGTCCTTGGCGCTGTCGTGGTGCTGCAACGCCAGCCACGGGAACGCGACGATCGAGATGCCGGTGCCCGCCGTCGCCATCAGCGTGGCGAACAGGATCAGAAACGCTGGGCCGCCGCTCTTCATGGAATATCGCCGCTGAATTTATGCCAAAGCGGTGATCGCGGCGAACGAATTTTGCGACTCATGCAGGATGTTCATGTGCGCGCCCACCCACGTACCGGCCAGGCGTTCGACTCTCCCGTCGGTGCCGGCACCGGATGGCCGGGCGATCCGGCCACACCGCAGACCCCGGTGGCGGCCGACGCCGCGGCGGTCGTCGGGCTCGCCGAGGCCGCCGGTTCGATTCCCGAAGTCGACGCTCTGGTCAGCGTCTGCCGCGCCTGCCCGCGGTTGGTCAGCTGGCGCGAGGACGTCGCCGTCGTCAAACGCCGGGCCTTCGCCGACCAGCCGTATTGGGGGCGGCCGGTGCCCAGCTGGGGGTCGGCGCGGCCCCGGCTGCTGATCGTCGGATTGGCGCCCGCGGCGCACGGCGCCAACCGCACCGGACGGATGTTCACCGGCGACCGCTCGGGCGATCAGTTGTACGCGGCGCTGTACCGGGCCGGCCTGGTGAACCAACCGACCAGTGTGGACGCCGCGGATGGGTTGCAGACCAAAGAGATTCGCATCGTCGCGCCGGTGCGGTGCGCGCCACCCGCCAACGCCCCGACCCCGCAGGAGCGGGACACCTGCTGGCCCTGGCTGCAGGCCGAATGGCGGTTGGTGTCGGAGAATGTCCGGGTGGTGGTGGCACTGGGCGGGTTCGGCTGGCAGATCGCGCTGCGGCTGCCGGGCGCCGCCACGGGGCGCAAGCCCCGATTCGGCCACGGCGTGGTTGCCGACCTGGCGCCCGGGGTGCGATTGCTCGGGTGTTACCACCCGAGCCAGCAAAACATGTTCACGGGTAGGTTGACACCAGCAATGCTCGACGACGTCTTTCGTGACGCAAAGGAACTGGCGGGAATCAAGTGACCGACGTTTTGGTGTCCGGCGCTAGTGTGGCGGGTGCGACAGCGGCGTTTTGGCTTGGGCGGCATGGCTTTTCGGTGACCGTGGTCGAGCGCCATCAGGGGCCGCGACCGGGTGGTCAGGCGATCGACGTGCGGGGACCGGCGCTGACGGTGCTCGAACGCATGGGGCTGTTGGCCGCCGCCCAGAAGCGCAAGACGCAAATCCAGGGCTCCTCCGTCGTCGACCGTGACGGCAGCGAATTGTCCCGGGACACCGAATCGACGCCGACCGGTGGGCCCATCGAGAGTCCCGACATCGAGCTGTTGCGCGACGACTTGCTTGAATTGCTTTACGGCGCAAGCCAATGGACCACCGAGTACCTCTTCGACGACACCATCACCGCCATACAGGACGATGGCGCGGCGGTCCGCGTCACCTTCGAACGTGCCGCGCCGCGGAGTTTCGACATCGTCATCGGCGCCGATGGGTTGCACTCCAATGTGCGGCGCCTGGTTTTCGGGCCGGAAGAGAATTTCATCGAGCGGCTGGGCACGCACGCGGCGATCTTCACCGTGCCCAACTTCCTCGACCTGGACTACTGGCAGCGGTGGCACTACGGCGACGCCACCATGGTCGGTGTCTACAGCGCGCGCAACAACTCCGAGGCCCGGGCCATGGTGGGTTTCATGGATGCCGATCTGCGGATCGACTACCGCGACACTCAGGCGCAATTGGCCGAACTGGAACGGCGGATGGCCGGCGACGGCTGGGTCCGCCCGCAACTGCTGGAGTACATGCGGACCGCGCCGGACTTCTACTTCGACGAGATGTCGCAGATCAAGATGGACCGCTGGTCGCGGGGCCGGGTGGCGCTGGTCGGGGACGCCGGGTACTGCTGCTCGCCCCTGTCCGGCCAGGGGACCAGCGTCGCGCTGCTGGGCGCCTACGTGCTGGCCGGGGAGCTGAAGGAGGCCACCACCGACGGTGTGCTCGATCACGAGCTCGGCTTCGCCAACTATCACCGCGAGTTCAGTGACTACGTCAAGCGCAACCAATGGCTGGTCGTGGACAACATCCCCGGCGGCGCGCCGATACCGCAAGAGGTGTTCGACCGCATCGTCACCTCGATCACCCTCAAGCACTACTGAGCACGAGGACTACCGAGCACGAGGACTACTGGGCACGGTCACCGGGAGCGGGAACGTTTGCCGGTCCGTGCGCGTTGACGCCATCGTGCGTCTTTCCGTCCTTGATCTCATCCCGGTGCGCACCGACCAGACGACGGCCGATGCGCTGGCGGCCACCGTGCAACTGGCGCAGGCCGCGGATCGGCTGGGGTTCACCCGCTACTGGGTCGCCGAGCACCACAACATGCCGTCGGTGGGGGCCACCAGCCCGCCGGTGGTGATCGGCTACCTGGCCGCACAGACCTCGCAGCTACGGCTCGGCTCGGGCGGTGTGATGCTGCCCAATCACGCCCCGCTGGCGGTGGCCGAGCAGTTCGCGCTGCTGGAGGCCGCCGCCCCCGGCCGGATCGACCTCGGCATCGGCCGGGCGCCCGGCTCGGATCCGGTGACCTCGTATGCGCTGCGCGGCGGCCGGGACGATCGTGACATCGAGAACTTCCCCGAATACCTCGACGACGTGGCGGCGCTGATGAGCGCGCGCGGCGTGCGGGTCCCGTTGCGCTCGGGTGATTACCTGCTGCGGGCCACCCCGGCCGCGGCGGGCGAACCGCGCCTGTGGTTGCTGGGCTCGTCGATGTACTCGGCGCAGCTGGCCGCCGCCAAGGGGCTGCCGTACGTGTTCGCACATCACTTCTCCGGCAACGGAACCGAAGAGGCGCTCGGAGTCTACCGGTCGCGATTCCGGCCCAGCGCGCTGACCGCCGAGCCGTTGACATTCTTGACGGTGAACGCCGCGGTGGCCGAAACCCGGGAAGAGGCAACGGCATTGATGTTGCCCAACCTGCAGATGATGGCCCGGCTCCGGACGGGGCAGCCGCTCGGGCCGGTGCCGCTGGTCGAGGAGGCCGCGGTCGCCGAGTTGACCGGACAGCAACAGCGGATCGTGGAGAGCGGGCTGCAACGCGCCGTGCTGGGGGCGCCGGCGGAGGCCGCCGACCAGATCCGCACGCTGGCCGACCGGTTCGGCGTCGACGAAGTGATGGTGAACCCGGTGGCCTCGGCCCGCCGCGGCACCGACGCGGACACCGCACCGGGACGGGTCGCGACGCTGGAACTACTGGCCAAAGAGCTGTTCTAACCCGGCGCTCACGACAGCCCGTTGGGCTGCGGATCCGGTGTGTGACTGGCGATCCAGTCCCGCAGGTCGTCGGGCGGCAGCGGCGGGCTGTGTACGAAGCCCTGGGTGATGTTGCAGCCATACCGTCGAAGGGCGTCCAGGGTGGCCTCGTTTTCGACTCCCTCGGCGACCAGGTCGGCGCCCAGGTTGGACGCCAGCGCCACCGTCGACCGCACGATGGCGACCGACCGCGCGTCGTGGGCCAGGCGCGCCACGAAGATTCGGTCGAGCTTCAGCTCGTCCACCGAAACCTCTTGCAAGCGAGCCAATGACGACCATCCGGTGCCGTAGTCGTCGAGCGAGATGCGGATGCCCAGGTCCTGCAGCGCGGCAACGGTGTTGCGGGATCGCACGGAATCCACCAGTGCGCTCTCGGTGATCTCGAGGATGAGCGCCTCGGCGGGCAGACCGTATTCGGCGAGCAGCCGCTCGACGGTGCCGACGAGTTCGATGTCCAGCAGGTTGGTCGTCGACAGGTTCACCGCGACGGTCAGCGGCATGCCTTGCTCACGCCAGGACCGGACCTGTGCGAGAGCCATGCTGAGGGTGCGGTTGGAGATTTTGCGCATCAGCCCGGCGCGTTCGGCGACGGACAGAAACTCCTCGGGCAGCAGGGTTCCGCGGCTGGGGTGCTGCCAGCGCAGCACCGCCTCGACGCTGTGGACGCTGCCGTCGCGGCCGTCGATCTTGGGCTGGTAGTGCAATCTCAGCTCGTCGGTATCGAACAGCGCGGTGCGCAATTCCTCGATGAGGCTGGGGTCGTTGTCGCGGTAAACCTCGAACGAGGAGTCGTAGACCGCGATCTTGCTGCGGGCGGATTTGGCGTGCGCCATGGCGGTTTCGGCGCGCTCCAACAGTTCTTGCGGAGAGTCGCAGTGGTCGGGATAGAGCGCGATGGCGATGCGGGCCTCCACCTGTACGGTGATGGGGTCCAAAGCGATTGGTTCAGCCAAGGCTTCGAGCAGCCGACCCGCCGAAGCGCCGGCTGCGGTGAGGTCGGCCCCGTCCGACAGCAACACGGCGAATTGGTCGTCGCCCACTCGTGCGAGCAGATCGTCACGACGCACGCAGCCAGCCAAGCGGTTTGCGATATGGCACAGCAGCTCGTCGCCGAACTGGCTGCCGATCGAGTCGGTGATTTCGCGAAAATCGCTCAGGCTCAACAACAACAGCGCCCGACGTTGTTGTGACCTGCCCGGCATCGACGGAGTTCCCGGTGGCGGCGAAGCGGGCAGCCCGGTCAGGGCCGTCGCCAGTGAGCGCCGGTTGGGCAGCGCCGTCAACTCGTCGGTCATGGCGAGTTTGCCGTTGGTCTCCAGCAGGCTCACGTCCCGGAAGGTCAGCGCGAACCGCCCGGCCGCCACGACGAGGCTCAGCGCCGCCAGCGTCGCAGCGAGTCGCGAATGATGTGCCAGCACAATCACACCCAGCGCCACGAGGGCGGACGCCACCGGGGTGATATAGGGCCCGAACCGGTTTCGGGGTTGTGGCATGATCGACGACGATCTGGCCCAGGCCGCCATCGCGATGAGTAACGACGACGCGGCCCAGCAGGCATCCAGCAGGGAGCCGACCCGATAAACACCGGCGGATGTCTGGAAGAGATACGCCGCGTCCGCGACCGCGAACAGGACCAATCCGGCCACCAGCAGTGCCCAGCGAATCTCGTTGCGCCATCCAAGGATTGGCAGCATGCCGGCGGCCAGGGTCAAAAGCACCAGATCGCTCCACGGATACGCCAGGCCCACCCAGACGGTCACCGGGGCGCGTACCGCCGCCGCCCGGATCGGACCCGACATCAACGCCGCGGCCACCGCCGCCAGCGTCAGGGCGCAGATGAACGAATCGAGCTGTACCGGGATCGGCAGCCGTTTGAGCCGTGCCCGCATGAGCAGCAACAGCCCCGCGAAGACGAAGGGGTAGTACGCGAGGTACTCCGGATCGGCCACCGACGGGGATCGGCCGTTGGGCACCCAGAGGGCATAGACAACGTCACCCACGGCCGAGCACGCCATACCCGCGGCGATCAGCGCCCACGCCAATCGGTCAGCCGGGACGCGGTACGCGCGAAGGGCAATCAGCCCGGCCGCGACCACCGTCAGCGCGGTATACAGCGCGGCGGCCGACAAGATGCCGTGCCCGGCGTTGGGATGGACGACGCTGGACACGGTGAAGGCGACCACTCCGATCACCAGCAGCGCGATGGCGGCCCGGATGTCCCGTGGCGGCCAGGTAGCCTCGGGCGCATCCTCGGGCGGTCCCGGTGTTGCGGTCGTGACGTCGGGGACGCGCCGAGAATCCCGCCCCGTTTCGCCGTCGCCGGTGAACGCATGAGTCGCGACGGAGGCTCTGGTCGCGTCCGGCGCCGGCGGAAACGCATACGGCAGCGGCCGGTCGGGCATGAAGCTGCGGATGCATTGCCCCCCTTCGCGTTTGGCGGCGTACATGGCCAAATCGGCGTGCCGCAGCAGCTGATCGACCGTGCAGTTCGCCCCGCCGGCGGCCACCGTGAATCCGATGCTCGGCCGCACCGTGATCGGAATGCCGTCGATCAGGATGGCGCCGGTGAAGGCGTCGAGGATGCGATGCGCGGCCGCCTGCGATTCTTCGACGGAAGCTTCGATGACCGCCGCGAATTCGTCGCCACCGAGCCGCGCAATAGTCCCCTGTTCCCCCAGCGCGGCGGTGAGCCGGCCGGCCACCCGTACGAGCAGTTCGTCGCCGGCGGGATGCCCCAGGGCGTCGTTGACCGCCTTGAAGTTGTCGAGGTCCAGACACAACACCGCGACGGGCGTGCCGTCGGGATGTCGACGCGCTACGGCCTGGTCCAGCCGATGCAGGAAAAGGGCCCGATTGGCCAGACCGGTCAGATGGTCGCGGAACGCCTCACGCGCGACTTCCGACAACAGATTCTGGTTCTCCACGAGCACGACGAATTGCCGGGCCAACACGGCGGCGACGAGTATGCCCAGTGCGGCGAGCACCGGGTCGTGTATCGAATTGCCCGCCGCGTGCACCCAGCCCACCGCGGACGCCACAACCAGCGGCAGGTAAGGCAACCACAGCCGGGCGCGGAACTCGATTACATCCGGCGATGCCGGCACCGGATGCTCGTGCACCGCGGCCCGCGCGGCCAGCGCCAGCAACGCCAGTCCGGCCAACCGGATCAGGTCACCGACATCGCCGGTGTGATAGCTGCCGATACCGGTATGGAAAACCAGCACCAGGTCGGCAACGCTGATCGTCGCAATCCCGGCGGCAACCAGGCTGCGGCTCGGCCGTTCGCCGGGGCGAGCCCGGGACAACATCAGGATCGCCGCCGTCAGCTGGACGATGTCGGCGAACACCTCGACCAGCGTCGCCAGTCGTGCGCCGGTGTGCTCGCGCAGCTGGGCTTCGACCACGAACACCCACGCGATGACGAACAGCGAGGTCGCCACGATGAGACCGTCGAGCAGCAGCCGCCGGGGGCTGTGGCGAGACAGCTTGGACAGCAGTACCAACGACGTCATGGCGCCGACCGGCCACAACAGCAGCACGACCTCGGCCACCGCCGGGTGGGCGGCGTGGTCGAATTCCGGGCGCACGTCGTAGACCGCCCAGATGACCTCGCCGGCCGCCCAGCCGAGCAGTGCCGTCACCATCGCCAGCCAGCCGTATCGCTGTCGTCCGGACGTCCGGCGGGCCGCGCCCCCCGCGCATGCCGCCGCGAGCACCAAACACACAGCGATGACGAATTCGTTGACCGGCCGCGTCCCGTAGGGGCCATGCCAACCCTGGAACGACGACAGCAACAGCAACAACGCGGCGACGCTGTAGGCGGCGGCGAGCGGCCAGCAGGCGCGCGCGGGCACCCCCGACCGCCGCCACGGATTTACCGCCCAGCGTTTCATCACCGCACCAGCCGATCCTCTGCTGTGTGGTGAAGAAACAAGCAACTTCACCACGAGTTACAGGGGATTAAACCGCCGCTGATGTTCGCGACGTGTGGCTTTTGCCAGGTTGGTGCGGGGCCGTGCAGCAACGTTGGGCGACCGCCGCTGGGCTCAATCCGGCTGACTTGCATCGATGCGGGCCAGCGCGGTGCGCAGAATCTCGCCGGTGGCGTCCCGGTCGGGATCGCGGCGCAGCAGCAATCCCTTGGCCACCGACAGCTTGTCCCCGTTGCGCCGGGGCAAAACGTGCAGGTGAATATGGAACACGGTCTGGAAAGCGGCGCTGCCGTCGTTGACGGCGATGTTGGTCGCGTCGGCCAGTTCGGTGGAGCGCGCGGCCCGGGCGATGCGTTGGCCCAGGGTGATCATCCCGGCCAGCGTCTCCGGTGCGGTGTCGGTGAGATCGACGCTGTGCCGTTTGGGCAGCACCAAGGTGTGGCCGCGGGTGAACGGGCGGATGTCGAGGATGGCCAGGTAGTCGTCGTCTTCGTAGATCCGGATGGCCGGGGCTTCGCCGGCGACGATCGCACAGAACACGCAGGACATGTCGCCCACGGTACTTGTTGCTTCGGGATACGCTGCCGCGGTGGACGATCTCGCCTTCGCCGGCGCGGCGGCACAAGCGCGCATGCTGGCCGGCGGTGAACTGACCGCGCCGGAGTTGCTCGAGGTCTACCTGGACCGGATCGCGCGGCTGGACAGCCAACTGCGTTGCTACCGCGTGGTGCTCGCCGATCAAGCTCGTTACCAGGCCGCCGTGGCGCAGGAGCGCCTGGACGCGGGCGAACGGCTACCGCTGCTCGGCGTGCCGATCGCGATCAAAGACGATGTCGACGTCGCCGGCGAGGTGACGACCTTCGGCAGCGGCGGACACCGGCCCGCCGTCACGTCCGACGCGGAGGTGGTGCGCCGGCTGCGCGCCGCGGGTGCGGTGATCATCGGCAAAACCAATGTGCCCGAACTGATGATGCTGCCCTACACCGAGTCGATGACCTTCGGGGCCACCCGTAATCCGTGGAATCCGACCCGCACCCCGGGCGGCAGCAGCGGGGGAAGTGCGGCCGCGGTGGCGGCCGGCCTGGCCCCGCTGGCGTTGGGATCCGACGGCGGCGGCTCGATCCGCATCCCGGCGACGTGGTGTGGCCTGTTCGGGCTGAAGCCGCAGCGGGACCGGGTGTCGCTGGAGCCGCACGACGACGCCTGGTACGGGCTGAGCGTCAACGGCCCGATCGCGCGGACGGTGCTGGACGCGGCCGTGTTCCTGGACGCGACGTCGACGGTGCCCGGCCCCGAGGGGGAGTTCGTCACGGCGGCTGAACGCGGTCCCGGCCGGTTGCGAATTGCGTTGAGCACCAAGGTCCCGACCCCGCTTCCGGTCAGGGTCGGCAAGGCGGAGTTGGCGGCGGTCGACCAGGCCGGCGCGTTGCTTCGCGACCTCGGCCATGACGTCATCACCGCCGACCCCGAATATCCGGTTTCGGCGATACTCGCCAACTATCTGCCCCGCTATTTGCGCGGTATCTGCGACGACGCGGACTCGCTGGCCCACCCGGAGCGTCTGGAAACGCGCACCCGCAACATGGCCCGCCTGGGGTCGTTCTTCTCCGATCGGCGGATGGAGGCCATCCGGGCGAACGAGGGTGCCGTGATCTCGCGGATTCAGTCGATCTTCGACGACGTCGACGTCGTCATCACCCCTGGCACCGCGACGGGTCCGTCGCGCATCGGCGCCTATCAACGCCGCGGCGCCGTATCGACCCTGCTGCGGGTCGGTCGATACGTTCCCTACCAACAGATTTGGAACCTGACCGGACAGCCCGCAGCGGTGGTGCCGTGGGACTTCGACAGACATGGCCTGCCGATGTCGGTCCAACTCGTCGGCAGGCCATATGACGAAGCGACCCTGCTGTCGCTGTCGGCGCAGATCGAGGCCGCCCGGCCGTGGGCCCTGCGGCGGCCGCCGGTCTCGTAGGTCCTAGCGTCCGCCCGGCTGCGCCGCGCTCGCGATCACCCGCCAGGCCGCGAGTTTGGCGCCCGGCCGCACCGCGTGGGCCGGGCTGGTCGACGGCAGGCGCCGATACTGGATCCGGTCGGGCGCAATCGTCAGCCTCCGGAACAGCTCGGCGGCCTTGGCGCCGTTGAAGTACACCGCCGTGATGGCGGGGTGGTGGGCGAAGAGTTCGTCAAACTCGTTGACCACCACGCTGTTTGGCTCGATCGCCGAGTCGGAGCTGCCGACACGGCGGCACGCGTGGAGCACATCCCAGAGCGCGACGCCGTGGGACAGCAATGCCGCCAGCCGGCTGTCGTAGGGCGCGGATGAAGCGAAGCCGAACAGTTCACCGGTGATCGTCCAGAAGGCGTTGCGCGGATTGGCGTAGTACTGGCCCGCCGCCAGCGACTGCGCGCTGGGAAACGAGCCCAGGATCAGCGTCCTGGAGCGCTGATCGACGACCGGCGGGAATCCCCGCAGCAGCGGTGTGCTCATCACCTCACATCATGGCTGGCCCGCGTTGTAGGTTGGCGACGTGCAGGACGGGGCCGACGACGACATCGACGATCTGCTCGAGGGGCTGGAGGGAACCGCGCGCAGGGAGCGTGCCGAACTCGTGAAGTGGCTGCTCGAGCAGGGCGTCAGCACCGAGGAGATCCGCACCACCAATCCGCCCTTGCTGCTGGCCACCCGCCACCTCATCGGCGACGACGGCACCTACGTGTCCACCCGCGAGATCAGCGAGACCCACGGCATCGACCTGGGGCTGTTGCAGCGCGTGCAGCGCGCGATCGGTCTGGTTCGCGTGGACGACCCCGACGCGGTCGTGCACATGCGCGCCGACGGCGAGGCCGCCGCCTTCTCCCAGCGGTTCGTGGATGCGGGGCTGGATCCCGAACAGGTGGTTCTCGTGGTTCAAGTGCTCGCCGAGGGGTTGTCGCGAGCCGCCGAGGTCATGCGGTACTCGGCGCTGTCGGCGATCATGCGGCCCGGGGCCAGCGAGCTCGAAATCGCCCAGGGCTCCAAGGCTTTGGTGACCAAGATCGCGCCCATGCTCGGCCCGATGATTGAGCACATGCTGTTCATGCAGCTGCGCCACATGATGGAGACCGAGGCGATCAATGCCGCGGAGCGCGCCGCCGGCAAGCCACTCCCGGGTGCGCGCCAAGTCTCCGTTGCCTTCGCGGACCTGGTCGGCTTCACGAAGATCGGCGAGGCGGTGTCGCCCGAGGAGTTGGGGCATCTGGCCAACCGGCTGGCCATCCTCGCCCGGGACATGACCGTGCCCCCCGTGCGCTTCATCAAGACCATCGGTGATGCGGTGATGTTCGTCTGTCCCGATCCACTGCCGTTGCTCGACGTCGTCGTGAAACTCGTCGAAGCCGTCGATACCGATAACGACTATCCGCGGTTGCGGGCGGGCGTGGCCTCCGGCATGGCAGTGAGCCGGGCCGGCGATTGGTTCGGCAGTCCGGTCAACGTGGCGAGCCGGGTCACCAGCGTGGCGCGCCCGGGCACCATCCTGGCCGCGGATTCGGTCTGGGACGTCATCGGCGACAGTGGCGAGTTCTCCGGATCGTTCGCCGGCGCCCGCCGCCTCAAGGGCATCAAGGGCGAGGTGAAACTCTTCCGCGTCCGGCGGGGCGACGGCGACTGACGCCCACGCTGCGACGGCGACTGATGCCCACTCTGCCCAGCAGGGAAGAGGTATCGACACAAGGGCAGGCCCGGCGCGACTCCAGGGGGCGTCTGACTCCGTCTTATGCGTGTCCTACGCGGCCGGATTCCTACCCCGTGTTCCGGCACTTCGAATTGGTCGCTTCCGGGCCTGCTTCGTTACCCAAAATACGCCGTCGAGCAGCCCAGATCAACGGGTTTTCCCGGTCGGCCCGCGTCCTCGACACCTTATAGGCCCGGGGTTGGCCGCCCCCGAAGACAGCTCCGCGCCGGGACGTCGTTTCGCTGCCGGTGAACGGCTGTTCCCTAATGTCTGCAACGGTGTAATCATGTAATCATGAAGGCTCATCACACACACGGGCGCCGGTACGGCCGCCCCGGAGGTTGGCAGCAAGCCCAGCAACCCGACGCCAGCGACGCCGCGGAGTGGTTCGCCGGACGCCTCCCGGAGAACTGGTTCGACGGCGACCCCACGGTGGTCGTCGACCGCGAAGAGATCACCGTCATCGGGAAGCTCCCGGAGCCGGCGAGTGGGGAAGGCGAAGCGAGCGAGGCCCGCGCGGCCGGGCGAGCTTCACGATTCCGCGAAGACACCCGGTCGGAGCGAATGCATATCGCCGACGAGGCGCAGGATCGCTACGGGCGCAAGGTGTCCTGGGGCGTCGAGGTCGGCTCCACGACAGGCATCGAGCGAATTCTGTTCACGCACATCGCAGTACCTGTCATGACGCGGCTGAAGCAACCCGAACGCCAAGTGCTCGACACGTTGGTCGATGCCGGTGTCGCCCGTTCCCGCGCCGACGCTCTCGCGTGGTCGGTGAAGCTGGTCGGTGAACACGCCGAGGAGTGGTTGGCGAAATTGCGGGGTGCGATGTCGGCGGTCGACGACCTGCGCGCGCAGGGCCCCGACCTTCAGTCGTGACCTTTCAGTCGTGACAGGGCCGCCGCGCCTTAGCGGCCTGGCCCGTTAGCCCTCGGGCTTTTCGCTGTCGATTTTGCCGACGATCTTGTCGGCGATCTGGGCACCCTGATCGCTGATGTGGTACCCGCACGCGTTGATGTCGACGACCACGTTGTTGGCCGTGCTGAGCGCACGCTGGCACTCCCAGCCGTCGGCGCCCTCCTGCGTGTCCATCAGCGTGACCTTCGGTGGGCTGCCCTGCACCTGGGCGAACGTCCACCGATAGGTCTTGCTCTTGTTCGTGACGGTCACCGTCTTGCCGGCGCAGCCTTTCCACTTCTCCGCGGAGTTCTGCACGAAGCTCTTGGCCTTATCGGCGGACGGAAACAGCACCACGGCCTGGTTGACCCAGTGGTCGTAGTTGTCGCCCGGCTCCGACGACACCAGTCCGCTGACCGCCGAATAGCCGGTGCCCGCGTACACCGGATCCTGGGTGGTGTAGAGCGCGCCCTGGCAGTCGGGCGCGGACACCGTCACCGACGAGCTGTCCGTCGACGTGATCGGTTTGCCCGGCTGCATCGAGGACGAGCCCATCACGGTGTTGACGTCCGCCGGACCGAGCAGTAGGGCGCTGAGGCGTTCGGGTCCCAGCGGGGCGGCCTGCGGCGGTTCCGGCTTGGGCCGAACGACAAGCCAGATGCCCACTCCGCTCGCGATGAGAACGAGCACCACCGCGACGGCAGCGATGATGGGCCAGACATTGCGGTGCGGCTTGGGCGGGGCCTGGCCCCAGGGTGTTGAGCTGGTGAACTGTGGCGGTCCGCCCCAGTTGGCGTTGCCGCCTTGGTAATAGGGCGGCGCGGGTTGGCCGGCCGTCGGGATCGGGCCACTGGCGGGGGCCCACGCCGGACCGCTCTGCGACGGTATCGGCCCGGAATTCGGGGCCGGCGGTGGGTCGAATGGCGACGGTGGCGGCGTGTTGAACGTGGGCTGATACGGCTGCGGAGGCGCGGCAGCGGCGTGCAGGCCGGGGTGTTCGACGGTGGGCAGGGCGGATTCCTGGCTGCGGCGCAAGATGGTGTCGGCGCGGTCCTGGTCGGGGTTGCTGAGCGCTTCCTTGGCGGCCAGGGCCAGGTCGCCGGCGCTGGCGTAGCGGTCCTCGGGCCTTTTGGCCATGCCGCGCGCGATCACCGCGTCGAAAGCCTTGGGGACGCCCGGGCGCTGCTCGCTGGGCGCGGGAATGGGGTCCATCATATGGGCGGACACCAGCACCCCGGCGCTGTCGGCCCGATAGGGCGGGGAGCCGGTCAAGCACTCGAACAGCACGCAGGCCAGCGCGTAGATGTCGGCGCGGTAGGTGACTTCGGCGTCGGAAAACCGTTCTGGCGCCATGTATTTCCAGGTGCCGACCGCGGTGCCGAGCTGCGTGAGCTTCTCATCGGTGGTGGCGCTGGCGATGCCGAAGTCGACCAGGTAGGCGAAGTCGTCCCGGGTCACCAGAATGTTCTGCGGTTTGATGTCGCGGTGCATCACCCCGGCGGCGTGCGCGGCATCGAGCGCGGAGGCGATCTGGGTGATGATGGCGACCGCGCGGGGCGGGGTCAGCGGGCCGAAGCGCTTGAGCACGCTGTCGAGGTCGGTGCCCTCGACCAAGCGCATCTCCAGAAACATCTGGCCGTCGATCTCGCCGTAGTCGTGCACCGGCACCACGTGGGGCTCCTGCAAACGACCGGCGGTGCGCGCTTCGCGCTTCAACCGCTCGCGAAACACCGGGTCTCTGCTAAAGCTTTCGGAGAGAAGTTTGACCGCGACCGTCCACTCTTTGACCGTGTGTTCGGCCTCGTAGACCTCACCCATCCCACCGCGGCCCAGCAGCCGTTTTAGGTGGTAGGGGCCAAACATCGACCCCGCTCGTGAGGACTGCTCGTCACTCATTCCTCATCCTTCCAACCCAACCCCTGGCCCGCCGGTCCTCTTGGAAGACTTTGCGGACAGACACACGATTGCAACCCGTGACTGAGCAATCATGACGGTAAGCGCGCAGGCGTCCCACCGCACGATAACGGGAACAATTGCCGCGGGTGTCAGCGCGGGTCGGCTCGCCGAGGTCCTAGCCCTCGTCGTCGGCGTTACCGGCGATCTGGAAGGTGAATTCGTGGTCGCCGATCCGAACGCGGTCGCCGTCGTGCAAGGTCGCGGCCGAACGGATTCGTTGGTCCTGCACGTGTACGCCGTTGGAGGAGCGAAGGTCGTCGATGATGTAGCTGGTTCCGGTGTCGACGATGACGGCATGGTGCCGGCTGACTTTGGGGGAGTCGAGAACGATGTCGTTGTCGCTAAGCCGCCCAATCGTTGTCGACCCGCGAAGCGGAAAACTGCGCCCGTTCACCTCGTGCAGATAGGCGACCGCTTTCGTGTCCGATGACAGCGTGTACTGCTCGAGCACTGTGATCGCGACCGCCGCGGTCGTCATCGCGTTCTTCTTGGCGTCCAGCGGTTCTTGGCGCAGGATGCGGTCGTTGAGGGCACGCAGATTTTGGCCCGGGTCGATCCCGAGGTCATCGGCGAGCGATTTCTGGACGCGGCGGTAGGCCGCGAGCGCGTCGGATTGGCGGTCGCTGAGGTAGTAGGCGGTCATCAACTGAGCCCACAGTTGCTCGCGGTAGGGATGTTCGGCCGTCAGGGCTTCCAGTTCGGTGATCACGGTAAAGGCACGTCCGCAGGCGATTTCGGCCTCGGCCTGCGCCGTGTGGGCCAGGATCTTCTCTTCGACGAGGGAGGTGTTGAAGGTGTCGACGAACCGAAAACCCTCCAGGTCCTCGAGCACCGGGCCGCGCCATTCGGCCAAGGCGGTCGACAGGTGCTGGCTGGCCTGTTCGAACCGGCCCGCGGCCGCCGCATGCATGCCGGCGGTCTTTTCGGCGATGAACCGGCCGAGATCGCAAGTGTCATTGGAGATGTTGAGCCGGTAACCCGGTGGCGCCGCGACCAGCACCGTGCGCGGATCGACACCGCTGCCGGTCAGCAGCTTGCGCAGGTTGGAGACGTAGGAGTGGATGCTGGCCCGCGCCCCGGACGGTGGCGACTCGTCCCACAGCGCCGTGATAAGCCGATCGACGCCGACCGGGCTGTTGCGGTTCACCAGCAGCATGGCCAGCACCGCCCGCTGTTTGGGCGTGCCCAGCGGCACCAGGGCACCGTCAACGCTCATCTCCAACGGTCCGAGCAGACCGAATTCGAGACGTTTGTCCGCCATCGGGCCTACCAGCCTTTCCGCGTCCGCCGTGTCGGGTGCCATGAGGTCACACGCCATGAGGTCACAGTGGTGATTGTGACGGCAAGCAGGCGGATTCGTTGAGAATCCCGGCAAACCGCCGAGCTCCGACGGCATGTCGTCGCCATCATCAACCCGCTGCGGCACTACGCGGCGATACCGGATGGCTGAAATGTGTTCGTTCCCACCGCGATAGTGGGTGCCGCGCACGAATTGACTTGCACCGTCGAGATATACCCGCACGCGGGCGGCGGTTCAGGTGGCGACGACCATCAATTCGTTGCCGGTCTCCCAGGACTCGACGAAGAGCTGGACGGGATTTGCTCGTTGCGACCTTCCGGTGTGCCGCTGTCGTTGAGGTGGACCACGCCGCCCAAAGCCCGCTCGATTGCCACCAGTCCCGAAGGGGTGCCGGCCTGTGCGGCGTCGTCCTGGTCGCTGACGACGGCACCGATCTTGTACTGGGCGAGCAGTTCGGGGATGTCCGCCGTGTTTGCTCCCGGGCCCGACTCGGGGTTGCGGCGTCGCCTGGCGTGTTGTTTGCTGCAACGGTCGATGGGGGATTTCGATCGTCGAAATCCCCCATCGTGGGCCGTCGGTCGCCTAGGCGGGCTGACCGGAGAACTGCGGGCAGTAGGCCTTGGTCGCCGCCATCACCAGGTTGGCCGCCTGCGGGGGAGTCAGGTTGGTGTGACGGAAGATCTGGACGGTGACCGCGGTCGGGTTTTTGCCGGTGGCCAGTTCGGTGCACACCTGGTGGCCGGCCTGCACGGCCGCTTGAGTTGACGGGAAAGTGATGCCGAGGCTTTGCATCTGGGAGAGGAACGCCGCGTCGGCGGTTTGCACGGCGCTCGCCGCGGCGGTGCCGGCCAAGCCAACGGAGGCAAGTCCGATGGCGGCGGTGCCGATCGCGGTGGTAGCCATCGTCGTGATGCGGAGTGAGAACATTGCTGCCACCCCTTTCAGGTGATCTGTCTGAGTAGGACGGTTTCAGCGTCTCGTTTGTTCCTTCACGCTTTCTCAATGAGTTCTTGGTAACAGCGCGGCGGCTTCGGCGCCGAGCCCTGCGCGACGGGTGGCCGTCAGGCCTGGGTCATCGCGTAGTAGGCGCCGCGCCGGGCCAGCAACTCGGCGTGATTACCCTGTTCGACGATCCGGCCGGCCTCGACCACCAAGATGCGCTCGGCATCGCGGATCGTCGAAAGGCGGTGCGCGATGATGAAACTCGTGCGATCGCGGCGCAGTTCGCACATGGCGTGCTGGATGAGGGCCTCGGTGCGGGTATCGACCGAGCTGGTCGCCTCGTCCAGGATCAACAACTGTGGGCGGGCAAGAAACGCGCGTGCAATGGTGATGAGCTGCTTCTCGCCGGCACTGATGTTGCCGCCGTCGCCGCTGATTCGGGTCTGGTAGCCGGCCGGCAATGTCCGCACGAACGGATCGACGTGGGCTGCCCTGGCGGCTTCGAGCACCTCGTCTTCGCCGGCGTCGGGACGTCCGTAGGCGATGTTCTCCGCGATCGTCCCTTCGAAGAGCCAGGTGTCCTGCAGCACCATGCCGATCCGCGACCGCAGCGCCTGCCGGTCCATCGTGGTGATGTCGATCCCGTCGAGCAGGATCTGGCCCGCATCGACGTCGTAGAACCGCATCAGCAGGTTCACCAGCGTCGTTTTGCCCGCCCCGGTCGGCCCGACGATCGCCACCGTGCTCCCCGGTTCGGCCACCATCGACAGGTCTTCGATCACCGGTGTGCCGGGATGGTAGGCAAAGCTCACGTGCGCGAACTCGACGCGCCCGCCCGGCCGCGGGGTCGCGGCGGGTCGGGCGGGCGCGTGATCCGGCGATTCTTCGGGTTCGTCGAGCAGTGTGAAGACACGCTCGGCGCTGGCCAGCCCGGATTGCAGGGTGTTGTACATCCCGGCCAATTGGCTCAGTGGTGAGTTGAACTGCCGCACATACTGAATGAACGCCTGGATGTTGCCCAGGGTGATGCGGCCGGTGGCCACCTGCAGGCCGCCCACCACGGCGACGGCGACGTAGCCGAGGTTGCCGATGAAGGTGGTCGCGGGCGCCACCAGCCCGGAGAAGCATTGAGCGCCGAAGCTGGCGTGGTAGACCTCGTCGTTGAGGGTGCGGAATCGCTCGCGCGACGCCGCCTGGTGGCCGAACGTCTTGACCACCGTGAAACCGCTGTAGGTCTCCTCGATGTGCGCGTTGAGGCGTCCGATGCTGGTCCACTGAGCGACGAACAGTCGCCGGGAACGTCGAGCGATCGCCCGTGTGGCCAACAGCGACAACGGCACGGTCAGTACGGTGATCACCACCAGCAGCGGTGAGATCGACAGCATCATCGCCAGCACCGCCAGCACGGTCAGAACCGCTGTCAGCAGCTGGCTGATCGTCATCGACAGCGAGGATTGGATGTTGTCGACGTCGTTGGTGACGCGGCTCAGCAGTTCACCACGCTGCCGGCCGTCGAAGTAGGACAACGGCAACCGGTGGATCTTGTCCTCGACATCGGAACGCAGCGCCACCATGGTGCGCTGCACGGTGATGTTGAGCAGCCGCGCCTGTACCCAAATCAGCAGCGCGGAAACGAGATACAGCGACAGCGCCAGCGCCAGCGTTCGGGCGACCGCCCCGAAATCCACGCCGTGACCCGGCACCACATTCATCCCGGACAGCAGGTCGGCGAACGTGCTGGCACCCCGGCTGCGCGCGGCGTCGACGGCCTGCGCCTTGGTGAGCCCGGCGGGGAGCTGGCGCCCGATGACACCGTTGAACAGCAAGTCCGTGGCATGTCCCAGGATCCGCGGGACGACCACCCCGATCGCCGTGCCGATGACACCGAACGTGATCACCGCGATGCACAGCCGTCGTTGCGGCGCAAGACGTTTCACCAGGCGGGCGGCCGAACCCCAGAAGTCGCGGGAACGGGTTGCGGGGGTCGGCCGGTTGGCCGGCTTGGTGGGCGCGGGGGTCACGGCGACCCCCCGGCCTGGCCCGATCGCACGGCGTCGACCGACTGCGAATCGGCGAATTCGGCGTAAATGGCGCAATCGGCCAGCAGCGATTCGTGGGTGCCCGCGCCCACCAGATTCCCGTTGTCGATCACGATCACCTGATCGGCTTTGGACGCGATCGAGATACGTTGTGTGACAACGATGACGGTGGCGTCTCCGGAGATCTCCCGGAGCGAGGCGCGGACTCGCGCGTCGGTGTGCGCATCGAGCGCGGCGAACGAGTCGTCGAACAAATAGATGGCCGGGCGGCGGATGACCGCCCGGGCGATGGCGAGTCGTTGCCGCTGCCCGCCGGAGAAGTTGATACCGCCCTGCGCCACCCGCATGTGCAGCCCGTCATCGTGGGCTCGCACGAAATCGTCGGCGGCGGCCACCCGTAACGCTTCCCACATCTGTTCGTCGGTGACCGTTTGGTGTGGAGCGGCGCCGTAGCGCAGGTTGTCCGCGACGGTCCCGGAAAACAGGTAACCGCGCTGGGGGACCAGCCCGATCGCCGACCACAACCGTTCGGTCTGGTAATCCCGGACGTCGATGCCGTCGACCGAGACGGCGCCGCCGGTCACGTCGTAGAGCCGGCAGATCAGCGAGACCAGCGTCGACTTCCCCGAACCGGTGCTGCCGACGATGGCGGTGGTGGTTCCGGGCAGCGCGCTCAGCGAAATGCTTTGCAGCACCGGTCGATCGGCACCCGGATAGGTGAACGTCGCGCCGTCCAAACGCACCGTCCCGGTAATCGCGCCGCGTGGGGATCGCGGATTCGGGGGATCGGTGACGGCGGGGCGGGTGCCGAGCACCTCGGCGATCCGTTCGGCGCACACGGAGGCTCGCGGCAACACCACCAACGTCATCGTCGCCATCAACACCGCCATCAGGATCTGGGTGAAGTAGGCCAGAAAGGCGGTCAACGAGCCGACCTGCATCTGGCCGCGGTCGATGCGCAGGCCGCCGAACCAGATCAGCGCGACGCTGGACACGTTGATGGTCAGCGTGGTCACCGGCAGCATCAACGCTTGCCAGTTGCCCGCGGTCAGCGCGGTATTCGACAGCGCCGTGTTGGCGCGCGCGAAGCGGTCGCGCTCGAAATCCTCGCGGGCGAACGCCCGGACCACCCGGACGCCGGCCAGCTGATCGCGCATCACCCGGTTGATGCCGTCGATGAGGCCCTGCATCCGGCGGAACAGGGGCAACATGTGCGACATCACCCAGTAGTTGGCGACCGCCATGATCGGCACGCTGACCAACAGCAGCCACGTCAGCGCGGCCTCCTGGCGGATGGCCATGAAGATCCCGCCGAGGCACATGATCGGGGCCGTCACCAGCACGGTGCCGGATATCTGGACCAGGTACTGGATCTGCCGGACGTCGTTGGTGCTGCGCGTCAGCAGCGTCGGCGCTCCGAATCCGGCGGTTTCGCGCTCGGAAAAGGTGGTGACGTGGTCGAACATCGCAGCGCGCAGGTCGCGGCCGAAGCCCATCCCGGTGCGCGAACCGAAATAGATCGCCCCGACCGAGCACAACACCTGCAGGGCGGTGACCCCGAGCATCACCATGCCGAGCCGAACGATTGTGCTGGTGTCGCCCTTGGCCACGCCCTCGTCGATGATGGCGGCGTTGACCGTCGGCAGGTACAGCGATGCGAGATTGCCGATCAACTGCAGCACCATCAGCACCGCCACCAGCCGCCGGTACGGCTGGATGTACTGGCGCAGCAGTGCCAGGAGCATTGGGTAACTGTCGCATATCGTCCGCCCGACCGTCCCCGCCAACCGCCGGACGGTCAAGCTCGGCGCCGCACTTGTTGGCGGCGCCGAAATACCTGCTCAGGCGCGTCGGTGGTTGACCCGCTGGGCTGCCGCTACAGTGCATCGTGTGGACCAGCAGCGGGCGGAACGGAAGCAGGGTAGCGGTGCGGCGTGACACGAGGGCGCTGGCTCTTGTGGCGTCAGCATTGACGATCCTGATCCCCGCGGTTGCGGCCTGCTCCGATTCCGGCGGCAACAAGCCGGGAGCGACGGCGTCGTCGACGCCGCAGAGCGGCCAGGGCAGCCACGGCGCGATGTTCCCGCAATGCGGCGGCATCAGCGACCAGACCGTAGCCGAACTCACCAAGGTCACCGGGCTGATCAATACCGCCCGCAACTCCGTCGGCTGCCAGTGGCTCGCTGGCGGTGGCATCCTCGGGCCGCACTTCTCCTTCTCCTGGTATCGCGGTAGCCCCATCGGACGCGAGCGCAAAACCGAGGAGCTCTCCCGTGCCAGCGTCGATGACATCAACATCGACGGCCACGGCGGTTTCATCGCCGTCGGCAACGAGCCCAACCTGGGTGACTCGCTGTGTGAGGTGGGCATTCAGTTCCAGGACGACTTTATTGAATGGTCAATCAGTTTCAGCCAGAAGCCGTTCCCGCCACCGTGCGACATAGCGAAAGAGCTGGCTCGCCAATCGATTGCGAACTCGAAATGATGGCCGCCATGCGCGCCGGATCGCGGAGCAGACGGACTGTCCGCGTCGCAGCGACCATATTGATCGCCGCGCTCGTGGTGTTGACGGGCTGTTCCCGCTCGATTGGGGGCAACGCGGTCAAGGCGGGCGGCAACGTGCCCCGCAACAACAACTCCCAGCAGCAGTACCCGAACCTGCTCAAGGAATGTGAAGTGTTGACCAGCGACATCCTCGCCAAGACCGTGGGCGCGGACCCGCTCGACATCCAGAGCACGTTCGTCGGTGCGATCTGCCGCTGGCAGGCGGCCAACCCGGCCGGTCTGATCGACATCACCCGGTTCTGGTTCGAGCAGGGCAGCCTCAGCAACGAGCGCAAGGTCGCGGAATTCTTGAAGTACAAGGTCGAGACGCGTTCGATCGCCGGCATCGATTCGATCGTGATGCGGCCCGACGACGCGAACGGTGCGTGCGGCGTGGCCAGCGATGCCGCCGGGGTGGTCGGATGGTGGATCAATCCGCAGGCGCCCGGCATCGATGCGTGCGGACAGGCGATCAAGCTGATGGAGCTGACGCTGGCGACGAACTCCTAGCGCGGCGACGATGCGGCCGGCGGAGCCGGGTGCGGAGGAGTCGGGCAATCGAACTCCTAGCGCGCAGTGCACTCCTACCGCGGCACCTCGAAGTCGACCAGCGTCGCCACCCCGAGTTCCAGCTCTTTCCACGCGCAGGGCACGGTGAGCACCGCGATCGCCGACGTCGGAAACTTATTCGAAATGCGTTCGGCTGCAGTGATATTCGTATCACCAGCGCCACCGAGCATCAGCGCAAGGCCCGACATCGTCGGCTCGTGCCCGATCACAAGCAGCGTGCTGACGCCGTCGTCGACGGTGTTGATCTCGTCGATCATCGCGCCGGGCGTGGTGGCATAGAGACGCTCGCTGTATCGCACCGGCGCGTCGATGCGGGTGTTCCGCAACGTCTCCCGGGTGCGCGTCGCCGTGGAGCACAGCACGCCGTCGATGGCGGGCGCGTGGGAACGTAGCCAGTCGCCGGCGAGCCCGGCCTGTTTGATGCCGCGGGGGGCCAGCGGCCGATCATGGTCGGCGACACCCGGTGGGTAATCGGACTTCGCGTGCCGCATCAACAGCAAGGTGCGCTGGCCAGTCACGAGAAATCAGATTAATCAGTGCGGTAGCAAGATTGCTACGTCGCGTGGTCGTCACCCTCGTGCTCGTCACCCTCGTGGTCATCACCGTCGCCGGTGCCGAGCACTTTTTCGGGGTGGTGGAAGGTGTTGGTGCGGGGTTGGCCGCGGTCGAGGTGTGGTGGTGGGATCCATTGGGTTTCGCC